>NZ_JAPYKQ010000017.1:0-110791 GCF_037179625.1 Mesorhizobium sp. Cs1299R1N3
TGGCGGTCTTACTCTCAATCTTGGTCATGGTGGCGTTCCTTCGCGGGAATCAGGTGACGTTGAACATCACCAGCCTGCCATGACCGCCCTCTCTCAGCGAATTTGCAGAACTCTCAGCACACTACCAAAATAAACTTAACACGGGTGGACTCGTCACAGGATGGCGTCGATCCCGCAAGGAGACAACCGCGCCTCGTCAGGTGATGCGCTTGAGCAGGCCGAAAAGCCGTTCGAACGTCTTGCCATAGGGCGGCCGCAGAAGGGCTCCCGCGCTCAAGCGCGACTGCAGGAAGACCGGCTTCTCCTTGCTGAAGGTGCGGAAACCCCATTCTCCGTGATAGGCGCCCATGCCGCTGGCGCCGACGCCGCCGAAGGGCTGGTTCTCCTGCACCAGATGCAGCATGCAGTCGTTGACGGTGACGCCGCCGGCGACGGTCTCGCGCAGGATGCGCTGGCGGTTGGTGCTGTCGTTGCCGAACCAGTAGAGCGCCAGCGGCCGGTCGGCCCGGTTCACATGGTCGATCGCGTCGTCGACCGTGGCGTATTCGACGATCGGCAGCACCGGGCCGAAAATCTCCTCGCGCATCAGCCGCAGGTCGGGGCCGGCGTTGCTGACCAGGGTCGGCAAAAGCTTCCGGCCCGCGGTGCCGAGGTCTTCGCCGGCCGGGTTGATCTCGGTGACATCGGCGCCGGCCTCGCGGGCTTCCGCGATCATGGCGCACAGGCGCTGGTAATGCCGGTCGCTGATGATGGCGGTATAGTCGGGGTTGTCGCGCAGCGTGGGGTAGAGCCGCGCCACCGCGATTGCGAGCTTCGCCGCGACCGTGCCTGCCTGTCCCTTGGGCACCAACAGGTAGTCCGGCGCGATGCAGGTCTGCCCGGCATTCAACAGCTTGCCATAGGCGACGCTGGCTGTTGCCGTGTCGAGATCGCAGGAGGCGTCGAGGATCGCCGGCGACTTGCCGCCGAGTTCGAGCGTGACCGGGGTCAGGTTGGCGGCGGCGGCGATCGCAACCTGGCGACCGACCGCGGTCGAACCGGTGAACAGCAGGTGGTCGAACGGCATCGAGACGAAGGCCTTGCCCATCTCGGCATCGCCGGTGACGACGCTGAGCTCATCCGGGGCGAAGTGCTCGCCGGCCAGTCTGGCCAGCAGTTCCGAGAAAGCAGGCGTCAGTTCGGAGGGTTTTGCCAGGACGCGGTTGCCGGCGGCGAGCGCTGCCGTGACCGGCGCGACGGCGAGCTGAAAGGGGTAGTTCCAGGGCGATACGATGCCGACCACCCCAAGCGGCTGCGGCAGAAGGCGGTTTTTACCCGGCAGGAAGGGCAAGGTGGTGGCGACACGACGCTCCCGCATCCAGCCGCCGACATGCGCAAGGGCATGGCGAATGCCGGCACGCACGACAAACAGTTCCGCAAGCCGCGTCTCGTGCGCCGAGCGGCCGCCGAAGTCGGCGTCGATCGCGGCGCAGATCTCAGTCTCGTGCTGCTCGGTCAGCGCCAGCAGGCGCTTGAGGCGGTCTTTACGAAGGCCAAGGTCGGCAAAGGGCTGCTTCTCGAAGGCGGCACGCTGCAACCGGAACCGTTCGCCGAGGACATCCTGTCTGGTCTGCAGCATCGCACCCTCCCTGGCATGTCGGGTCGAGCTTACATCGTGGCGCCGAGGAATCCAGCAGGGCGCAGATACCGCAGGGGAAGCGCGATCTCACACAGGGGCAGAGAACGAGCCGGCCCTGTTGCGGCCCGGTGACGGCTGCGCTACTCCAGGGCATCACACGGAGAGTCTCTTGATCGGTTCCCACATCCTCTCCAATCCCCGAAAAACCGCTCCCAGCCAGGCGGCAGCGTGATGCAGGCACAGGCGGCGAGTATCCGGGCCGAGGATCCCAAGCGGCGCGTCCTGAAGGACGTGTTCGGCTTCGACGATTTCCGGCCCGGCCAGGCCGACGTCATGGACGCTCTGCTCGGCGGGCGCCATGTGCTGGCCGTCATGCCGACGGGGGCCGGAAAATCGCTTTGCTACCAGGTTCCGGCGCTGGTCCTGGGCGGGCTCACCCTCGTCGTCTCACCGCTGGTCGCGCTGATGCAGGACCAGGTCGCGGCGCTGCGGCTTGCCGGCGTCGCCGCCGATACGATCAATTCCTCGCTCGACCGCGAGGCCAATGTCGCGGCCTGGCGCCGTGTGGCGTCGGGCCAGACGCGGTTGCTCTACCTAGCGCCGGAGCGGTTGATGACCGAGCGCATGCTCGAGGCGCTTTCCAGGCTCGACGTCAGCCTGATCGCCATCGACGAGGCGCATTGCATCTCGCAATGGGGCCCGGCATTCCGGCCCGAATATGAAGACCTGTCGCGGTTGCGCGGCATCTTCGCCAATGTGCCGATCATCGCGGTGACGGCGACGGCCGACGAGAGCACGCGCACCGATATCGCCGCCCGGCTGTTCGCCGAGCGGGTCGAAACCCTGGTGCTGGGTTTCGACCGGCCCAACATCAAGCTGGCCATCGCGCCCAAGCAGGACAGCAAGCGCCAGCTGCTCGGCTTCATCGAGCGCCATGCGGGCAAGAGCGGCATCATCTATTGCCTGTCGCGCAAGAAGACCGAGGAGATGGCAGCCTTCCTCGAGAAGAACGGCGTCAGGGCGCTTGCCTATCACGCCGGCATGAGCAAGGAACTGCGTGAAGCCAATCAAAACGCCTTCATGACCTTGTCCGGGGTCGTCATGGTGGCGACCATCGCCTTCGGCATGGGCATCGACAAACCCGACGTCGCCTATGTCTTCCACACCGATATGCCGGGCAGCCTGGAAGCCTATTATCAGGAGATCGGGCGCGCCGGCCGCGACGGACGCGAGGCCGAGGCGCATATGCTTTACGGTCTTGGCGACATCCGCACGCGACGGCTGTTCATCGACGACGAGGACGCCTCACCCGAGCACAAGAGACGATCGCACCACCGGCTCGACACGCTGATCGGCTATTGCGAAACGGCGCAATGCCGGCGCCAGGTGCTGCTCGGCTATTTCGGCGAAGAGGCTCAAGCCTGCGGCAATTGCGACAACTGCCTCGATCAGGCGCCGCGCGCCGATGGCAGTGACGAGGCGCGGAAAATCCTTGCGGCGGTCGCGCAGAGCGGCGAGCGCTTCGGCGCGGCCCATGTCATCGACATCCTGCTTGGCCACGAGACCGAGAAGGTGCTGGCCAGAGGCCATCAAACGGTGAGCAGTTTTGGCACCGGCGCCGCGCACAGGAAGCCAGTGTGGCTGTCGCTGATCCGGCAACTGGTCGCCGGTGGGTTCCTGATGCCGGATCCCGAGGGCCATGGCGGCCTCGCCATCTCCGAAAGCGGCCGCGCGCTCGGTCGCGGCGAGGTTGCATTCCAGTATCGCGTCGAGACGCGGGATCCTCTGGCGCGTGGCAGGAAGCGTTCCGGGGAAGGCTCCGCCGCCGGCGCCGAGGGCGTGGACGCCTCGCTGCTGGCCGCTCTCAAGGCACTGCGGCTGCGGCTGGCCAAGGAGCGCCAGGTGCCGGCCTATGTGGTGTTTTCCGACCGCACGCTGATCGACATGGCCGACCGCCGCCCGCGCGACCTCGACGCCTTCGCCGAGGTGAACGGCGTGGGAGGGGCGAAGCTCAAGGAGTTTGGCGAGGTTTTTCTGAGCGTGATTGCAGGGCACGCCACAGAATGACGGCAATATCGGATCGAACGGTCTTTGAAATTCGGCACCTCAGCTGGTGAGGCAGCATTTCTTGAATTTCATGCCGCTGCCGCAAGGACACGGATCGTTGCGTCCGACGTCGCGCCACGGGTTCGCGACCGGCGTTACATTCGACCAGACCGAGTCTGGCAATGAGGACTGCCAGCCATCGTCCTCGTCGAGCTCGAAATCATCGTCGTCGCCAAGGCCGCGGGTCCAATCCAGCGCCACAAGGACATCCTCGATGTAACTCAGACTGGCGCGGTCGAACCGGCCAATGTCGCCGGGTTGCTGCTCGGCTTCCCGCAGGTCGCTTTCGAAATCGCTGCGTTCAAGCGCATCTTCCGGTATACGGCCCTCATCCCAGGCGCTGTAGACAAGCGGAACGAGGTCTCGCAGGGCAAGCATCGCGATGGCCTGCAGCCAGCCGACCCACACATAATCCCAGTCGTCGGCCAACCTCTCCTTGTAGAATCGCTCTAGGAAATCCCGTGTCCGGTCGCGCTCGATGCGACCTTCCCAGGTCAAAAAGGTCACCGCGCCAAATGCACCGTCGCGAATGAAATCGTCGACGGAGCGGTCGGCAATGACGCCCAACAGCGCGTCGGCGTCGTCGTCGAATACGCCTACGATGATGCGCGACAGGGTTTCGGTTATGGCATCGCCAAGCAGCCGGTCGGCTTCCTTTCCCGGGCGGCGCAACAGACGCAGCAAGGGTTGGCATGCCTGGCTGTCCCGAGCGCCGCCGAGAATATACAGGCCCCTGAAGAGCAGCATCTCTTCATCGCCCGACAAAGGCTGTGCGTTGGCCGCGCGTTCAAGGACCGCGCGCAGCGGAGGTGCGGATTCCTCGATCCTCATCGTGCAGAGCCCGATTGCGACGTCGGGCACCTCCCGTTCGGTCGCCACGGCATGCAGGTAGTCTTCGATCGGACCAAGGTCGAAATCGTCCCTGCCGCCGCCGAAAAGCCTCTCGACTTCTTCCTTCCTCATGTCACCCTCGCACGCTTCTTGCCTGCCAAAGCTACGCCGGATGGTCCACCTTTCAAGCAGCTTTTGCGTTTAATCCATGCTTTTGAAGGGTGCGAAAGGTTGGCGTTCACGGCCGACCTGTGGGCCCCCTGCAGGTCTCTCACTCTGGTGAGAATAACCTGGCGTGCGGCCGCGGCGTCGTGGATCAAAAAGCCTTGCTGGAGCCCTGCGAATCCTTGAAGCATACGGCCTCCTGCATCCGGTCTGAGCGGCAATGAGCGAATATCAGTACTACGAATTTCAGGCGATCGATCGGCCGCTCAGCGACGCGGATCGCCGGGCTCTGCGCGAGCTGTCATCACGGGCGCGGACCACGGCCACCAGCTTTACCAATTCCTACGAGTGGGGCGATTTCAAAGGCGATCCGGACGAACTCCTGGAGCGCTGGTTCGATCTCCATCTCTATCTGGCGAATTGGGGCTCGCGCCGCCTCATGATGAAGCTGCCGGCACGGCTGGTCGACGGGGAGCGCCTCGGCGCATTCCTCGGGAATAGCGACTGTTCCACGTTCAGGATCGCTGGTGAGAACGTCATCTTGAGCATCTGGCGCGACGAGCTGGAGCCGGGTGATTGGGATGACGGCGAGAGTTGGCTAGCGATGCTGTCGCCGCTTCGGGCCGATGTGCTCGAAGGCGACCTCAGGCTGTTTTATCTGATTTGGCTCCTGGATGTGGAAGCCGAAGCGATCGAGCCGGACGAACCGGAGCCGATGCCTGGGATAGGACCGTTGACCGGCGCGCTCGAAGCGTTCGCCGAATTCTTCTGCATCGACCAGAATCTTCTCCGGGCGGCGGCGGAACGAAGCGCGGCGACGGACGAGGCGCTTCGGGGGCGGATCATCGGGGCAATGAGCGATGCTGAGAAAAGCAGCCTGCTTGTACGGGTTTTCAACGGCGAACCGCATGTGTCCGCCGAGTTGCGGGCCTTGGTTCGGGCGCGCTCCGAACCCCAGGTGGCAACCTCGCCCGGCGGCCCGCGCACAGCTGCCGATCTGCTGATCCGCGCCCGTGAGATCCGCCTTGCCCGGGAACGCGCCGAGGCGGAACTGGCGGAAGCGCGACGGCAACTGGAGGCGGAGGCGGCCGAGAAGGCACGTGAAGTACGGCTTGAGGACATTCGCCGACGGGGCGAAAGCGTCTGGACAGACGTCGAGGATAAAATCGGGCGGCGCAATCCCGCCGGATATGACAGGGCCGCAGCCCTTCTTTCCGATCTCCAGGCGCTCGCCGAAAAACAGGACCGTGGCGAGGAATTCCACCTCCGGCTTCAATCGATCCGGGATCGCCATGCCGGCAAAGGCCGTTTCATCGAACGCCTGGCGACGCTGGAATAGGTCTTCCCCGGAGCTGCCCTCCGTCGCCAAGGCTTCGGACGGCATCCTGCTTCGCGCTGAGAAGAATTCGCCGGACTTGTCCTGCGAAGCGCGTAGCGCAAAGCAGGATGGCGGAGAGGGAGGGATTCGAACCCCCGATGGGCTTGCACCCATGCCGCATTTCGAGTGCGGTGCATTCGACCACTCTGCCACCTCTCCGCGGTCATGGTCGGCCGTTGCCGGCGCGGCGCACTAGATAACGGCTGAACGGGCAGGTTACAAGGCCAAATCCAGCGATATTTGGCTTGCCGGCAAGCAGTGTGTTCAGGCAGTGGGGTTAAGATGGCGTCCGCCGCTCATCGGCGGGGTGCGGCATTGGTGGCCTTGGCAGTCGTCGCCGTCGTCACCGGGTTTTCCGGGTGCGTATGCCTTGCCGTCGTTTTCGCCGGAGCCGCTTGCCATGGCTGCATCGCCGAGCGGCCAATAACAGTCTCGGCAAGGGCTACTTGCCTTGACTCCCACTCAACCTTCGGTTAGGGACAGCGCGCAATCGGCGTGGAGGGTTCTTCCGCGCCGCTTGTTTTTTGAACCCGCAGACTGACAAAAAGACGGCCGAACCGCCAGAGGCGGCTCATCAAGGCCGACCGAACAGCGAAAGGCAAAAAATGTTCGCAGTCATTAAAACGGGCGGTAAGCAGTATCGCGTTGCCGCCAACGATCTCCTGAAGATCGAAAAAGTCGAAGCCAATGTCGGCGACATCGTCGAGATCGGCCACGTGCTCGCGCATGGCGAGGGCGAGAATGTCACGTTCGGCGCGCCGTTCGTCGATGGCGCTCTGGTTACCGCCGAAGTCGTCGAGCAGGGCAAGAACCGCACGGTCATCGCTTTCAAGAAGCGCCGCCGCCAGAATTCGCGCCGCAAGATCGGCCATCGCCAGCTTTTGACCACCGTGCGGATCTCCGAGATCCTGCTGGGTGGCGCCAAGCCGACGAAGACGGCAGCGGTCAAGGCGCCGAAGAAGGAAGCCAAGGCAGAGGCAGCCACCGAAGCGAAGGCGGAAGCCGCGCCGAAGAAGGAGTCCAAGGCCAAGGCAGCCGAGACCGCGGCCGCGCCGCTGTTCAAGGCGCCGAAGGGCGAGCCGGACGACCTGACCGTGATCAAGGGCATCGGCCCGGTCGCTGCCAAGGATCTCGCCGAGCAGGGCATCATCACCTTCGCGCAGCTCGCCAAGCTGACCGACAAGGACGTCGCCAAGATCGACGAGCACATGCCCTTCAGCGCCGACCAGATCAAGGACTGGCGCGAACAGGCCAAGGAATTGGCGGCGAAGTAATTTTCTGGCGATTAGGTCGCCGGATCGGACTTGAAACGGAACGCGAACGCGTTCATAAGGCCTTTTAGGCGCCTTGCGGCGCAACGGAGTTAGTTAGATGGCACACAAGAAAGCTGGCGGCTCGTCGCGCAACGGTCGCGACTCGCATTCCAAGCGTCTGGGCGTGAAGAAGTTCGGCGGCGAAGCCGTCATCCCGGGCAACATCATCATTCGTCAACGCGGCACCACCTGGCATCCCGGCGTCAATGTCGGCATGGGCACGGACCACACCCTTTTCGCGCTCGAAACAGGCGCCGTGACGTTCAACAAAAAAGCCAACGGCCGAACCTACGTATCGGTCAATCCGATTACCAAAGCCGCGGAGTAGCCGGTTCCGCACTAGAACACCGGCACCCATCTCGGGAACCGGTGTCTGGCAAAGCCAGGAAAAGGATCAGGGGAGATGGGTTTCCATCTCCCCTTTTCTTTTGCCTGGAGGACTTTGAAATGGTTGCCGAAGCGGAAGACTCAGAAGACGAAAGTTACGCGATAGATTGCCCGGTGCTGGTCACCGAGCGGCTGGTGATGCGGGCTCCAGACGAGCGGGATATCGCGCAACTGGTCGAGCTTGCCGACAATCGTCACGTCGCCGAGATGCTGGCGCGCATGCCGCATCCCTATGGCGAAGCCGAGGCACGCGCTTTCCTCGCCATGACCAAGTCACGCCGCGCCGGTATCGCCTATGCCCTGACGCTGGCCGGCACCGATACTTTCGTCGGCTGCGCCGGGTTGAACACCACCGATCGCGGGCTGGAGCTCGGCTACTGGATCGGCGAGCCTCACTGGAAGCGCGGCTATGCGACCGAAGCAGCCCACGCGCTGGTCGATCTCGCCTTCCAGAGCACCTCGATCCAGGTGCTGCATGCCTCGACGCGGGTCATCAATCCGGCCTCGCGCCGGGTGATCCACAAATGCGGCTTCCAGTATGCCGGCCAGGGCATGCTGAACTCGATCGTCGCCGGCCAGGTGCCGGTCGAGCGCTACCGGCTCGACAGGAAGACCTGGACCAGCCTGCGCAACTGGGTGCATTTTTGATGTGTGCTGATATTCAGGTGAGGCCGGCCTGCAAACGTTGATTTTCTGCGCTTCCGGTGCTCGCGTACGATAAGTACGCTCCGCTCCGGTTCTCGAAAACCAATGTTTTCGGCTCGGCCTGACCTGAATCTCAACACACATCGGGGTCCAGCTCGATACCAAGGGTGCCGGGCTGGACTGGGCTCAACCCAACTCGACCCAGACCGGCAGGTGGTCCGAACCGCTCGCCTTCCGGTCGACCCACAGGCGCTTCAGCGAGCGGGCCAGCGACGCGCTGGTGAAGATGTAGTCGATGCGCTTGTGACGGCTGGCGTTGGCGGGGTCCTTGGGATCGACCCAGGAGACGAGATCGTCGCCGGCGACATCGAGGCGCATGGCGGCATCGACGGCGAAGTCGGCGGTCAGCGGCATGCCGAATTCATGGTCCGGCCGGCCGGCGAGTTCGACATATTCGGGCGAACCGGCCAGCATGTTGAAATCGCCCATGCCGACGAAGGCTTCGGGATGCGGCAGTTCCGGCAGGCCGATCTCGGCGACGCCGGACAGCGCGCCGCCTTCGAGCGCGTAGTTCAACAGGCGCCGGCGCAGGAACTGGATCTGGCTGGCGCGCTCGACCGGGCTGCGGTGATCGAGATGGATGGAATAGAAGCGGATGAAACCAAGCGGCGTCTCGATCAGCGCCTCCAGCGCGCCGCGCTGGAAGTTCATCATCTCGAAGCTGCGGCTGCGCGGCAAAAGCAGGTTGCGCGACAGATGAATGGGGGTTTTCGACAACACCATGTTGCCGAGCTGGAAGGTGGTGGTGATGGCGCGGCCGTCCTCGATGCGCGAGCCGATATTGGCCTCGAAATTGCTGCCGTAGACGGCGAAATATTCGGGCAGCGCCTCGCCGATCTCGGCGACCATGTCGCGGCTGCCGTTCCTGGGGTTGTTGCGGGTGACCTCCTGCAGGGCGATCACGTCGGCGCCGCGCACGGCATCGGCAATACGCCCGACATCGTAGCGCCCATCGAGACCGATGCCGTATTGGATGTTGTAGGTTACAAGCTTCATGCCGCAATCTCTCCGGCCAACCCCGCGCCGGCCATCGTCATAAAACGGCCTCGCCCTTCGCCGCGCCTTGGTTTAGAGCAAGGCCCAAGGTTTAGAGCAATGCCGCAAGGCCAATAAAAGAAACTGCGATCCCATGAAATTTCTCGATCAAGCCAAGGTCTATGTCCGCTCCGGCGACGGCGGCGCCGGTTCGGTGTCGTTCCGGCGCGAAAAATTCATCGAGTTCGGCGGACCGGATGGCGGCGATGGCGGCCGTGGCGGCGATGTCTGGCTGGAAGCGGTCAACGGGCTGAACACGCTGATCGACTATCGCTACCAGCAGCATTTCAAGGCCAAGACCGGCGTCCACGGCATGGGCCGCAACATGACCGGCGCCAAAGGCGCCGACGTCACGTTGAAAGTGCCGGCCGGAACGCAGGTCTTCGAGGAAGACAACGAAACGATGATCTGCGACATGACCGTGGTTGGCCAGCGTTTCCTGCTCGCCAAGGGCGGCAATGGCGGCTTCGGCAACCAGCATTTCAAGACCTCGACCAACCAGGCGCCGCGCCGCGCCAATCCCGGCTTGCCGGGCGAGGAGCTCAACATCTGGTTGCGGCTGAAGCTGATCGCCGATGCCGGACTGGTCGGGTTGCCCAATGCCGGCAAGTCGACGTTCCTCGCCGCCGTCACCGCGGCCAAGCCGAAGATCGCCGACTATCCGTTCACGACGCTGCATCCGGGCCTCGGCGTCGCGCGCATCGACGCGCGCGAATTCGTCATCGCCGATATCCCGGGTCTGATTGAAGGCGCGCATGAAGGCGTCGGCATCGGCGACCGCTTCCTTGGCCATGTCGAGCGCACGCGTGTGCTGCTGCATCTGGTTTCGGCGCAGGAAGAAAATCCGGGCAAGGCCTACAAGACCGTGCGCGCCGAACTCGAAGCCTATGGCCACGGGCTGACCGACAAGGTCGAGATCCTGGCGCTGAGCCAGGTCGACACGCTCGACGCCGACGCGCGCAAGAAGAAGGTCGCTTCCTTGAAGCGGGCCGCCGGGCGTGCGCCGATGCTGCTGTCCGCTGTCACCGGTGAGGGCGTCGAGGCGGTGCAGCGCGCGCTGATGGCGGTGATCGCCGAAGCCCGCGCGCAAATTGCCGCCCCGGTCGAGACGCGCTGGGAAAAGTAGGACCATGCAGTCGCTCAGGAAATACCGGCGCATCACCGTCAAGATCGGCTCGGCGCTGCTCGTCGACCGGGCGAGCGGCCTGAAGCGCGACTGGCTCGACTCGCTCGCCGACGATATCGCCGTGCTTGCCAATGGCGGTGCCGAGATCCTGGTCGTGTCGTCGGGCGCCATCGCGCTTGGCCGCACCATACTCGGCCTCGGCAAGCGTGCGCTGAAGCTCGAGGAAAGCCAGGCGGCGGCCGCGGTCGGCCAGATCGCGCTGGCCGGTGCCTGGTCGGACGCACTCGGCAAGGGAAGCCTGAAGTCGGGCCAGATCCTTTTGACGCTCGGCGACACCGAGGAGCGTCGCCGCTACCTCAATGCACGCGCGACGATCTCGACGCTGCTCAAGATGAAGGCGGTGCCGGTCATCAACGAGAACGACACGGTGGCGACCTCCGAAATCCGCTATGGCGACAATGACCGGCTGGCCGCGCGCGTGGCGACGATGATGGGCGCGGACCTCCTCGTGCTGCTGTCCGACATTGACGGGCTCTACACCGCGCCGCCGGCCCGCGACCCGCAAGCCAAGTTCATCCCGGTGGTCGACCGCATCACGCCTGATATCGAGGCGATGGCGGGAGCCGCCTCGTCCGAGCTGTCGCGCGGCGGCATGCGCACGAAACTCGATGCGGGCAAGATCGCCACCGCCGCCGGCACCGCGATGATCATCACCTCGGGCATCCGGCTGTCGCCGCTGATGGCGATCGAACGCGGCGAGCGCGCCACATTCTTCAAGCCGAGCACCAATCCTGTCAAAGGCTACAAGACATGGATCGCCGGCCAGCTCGAACCGGCCGGGCGGCTGACGGTCGATGCCGGCGCCATCGGCGCGCTCATTTCGGGAAAATCGCTGCTGCCGGCCGGCGTCAAACTGGTCAGTGGCAATTTCTCGCGCGGCGACACGGTGGCGATCCTGTCGCCCGAGGGCCGCGAGATCGCGCGCGGGCTGGTTGCCTACGATGCCGCCGATGCCGTAAGGATCGCAGGCCTGAAGACGGCCGAGATCGAGACGGTGCTCGGTTACGAGGCGCGTTCGGCGATGATCCACCGCGACGATCTTGTGGTGAGTCATTCTAGTGACCAAGTACGGGCTAGTGACCAAGTACGGGCCAGTGACCAAGTACGGGCCAGTGACCAAGTACAGGCCAGTGACCAAGTGCGGGCTGAAGGCGACATAAGCGGAGGATGAGCCATGCTGAAGCTGCATGAAAAATCCGGGGATGACACCGTGGCGCTGATGGCCGACATCGGCCGCCGCGCCCGCGCTGCCGCCCGACCGTTGGCCATCGCCACCGCCGCCGCCAAGAACGCCGCGCTTGCCGTCATGGCCGAGGCAATCGTCGCCCGGGAACAAGACATTCTCGATGCCAATGCCATCGACGTCCTGAACGGCGAGCAATCGGGATTGTCCGCATCCTTCATGGACCGGCTGAAGCTCGATCCGGCGCGCATCCGCGCCATGGCGGACGGCATTCGCGAAATTGCCGGGCTCAAGGATCCGATTGACGATATCATCGCCGCGTGGGAGCGGCCGAACGGCTTGCATATCGAGCGCGTGCGTACGCCGCTCGGCGTCGTCGGCGTCATCTATGAAAGCCGGCCGAACGTCACGGCCGATGCCGGTGCGCTTTGCCTCAAGGCCGGCAATCCGGTGATTTTGCGCGGCGGTTCGGATTCGCTCAATTCCTCCTCGGCGATCCATGCCTGCCTGGTCGAGGGACTGAAGGCGGCCGGTCTGCCCGAGGATGCCATCCAGCTGGTGCCGACCACGGACCGCGCCGCGGTCGGCGAAATGCTCAAGGGGCTTGGCGGCAATCTCGACGTCATCATTCCGCGCGGCGGCAAAAGCCTGGTCGAGCGGGTGCAGAGCGAGGCACGGGTGCCGGTCTTTGCCCATCTAGAAGGCATCTGCCACCTCTATATCGACCGCTCCGCCGAGCTCGACATGGCGGTGCGGATCGCGGTCAACGCCAAGATGCGGCGCACGGGTGTCTGCGGTGCCGCCGAAACGCTGCTGGTCGACCGCGCCATCGCCACCACCCATCTGGTGCCGATCCTCGACGCGCTGCGCGCTGGCGGCTGTGAAATTCATGCCGATGCCGAGGTGTTGAAAATCTTCTCCGGCGCCAGGCCGGCGACCGATGCCGACTGGGTGACGGAATATCTCGACGCCATCATCGCGGTGAAGCTGGTCGACGGCATCGGCGGTGCGATCGATCATATCGAGACATTCTCCTCGCACCATACCGAGGCGATCGTCGCCGAGGACGCGAAGGCCGTCGAACGGTTCTTCAACGAGATCGATTCGGCGATCCTGCTGCACAACGCCTCGACGCAGTTCGCCGATGGCGGCGAATTCGGCATGGGCGCCGAGATCGGCATCGCCACCGGCAAGATGCATGCGCGCGGACCGGTCGGCGTGGAGCAGCTGACCTCGTTCAAATATCGCGTACGCGGATCAGGACAGGTGAGGCCTTGATGTCTTTTGCCCACCAGGCCTGAAACTTTGCGCCCAGGCACCCCCCTCCGTCCGGCCGGACCCGGCCCTTCGCTGTCGCTCCGGGCGTTCGTTATCCGGAAAGCCAAGCAATTGGCTTTCCGTCCGCTGCGCGGACCACTCCCCACCCCCCTCAAGGGGGAAGATCGGCTGACATTTCCGGTTTCGCTGATTGTGGATGTTGCAAGATCTGCGCCTTCGCTGAAACTGCTGATCTTCCCCCTTGCGGGGGAGATGCCCGGCAGGGCAGAGGGGGGCGCCTAGCACCATGCTTTCGTCCCCTCAGCCCACGGTCTCTTCCGCCTACCTCAAGATGCCGCACGCCGAAAAAGGCCTCGCCGTCGGCCTGTTCGGTGGCTCGTTCAACCCGCCGCATGCCGGCCATGCGCTGGTTGCCGAAATCGCTTTGCGGCGCCTGGCGCTCGACCAGCTGTGGTGGATGGTGACCCCAGGCAATCCGTTGAAAAGCGCCAGGGAATTGGCACCGCTGGTCGAGCGGTTGCAACTGTCGGAGAAGATCGCCAGGAATCCGAAGATCAAGGTCACGGCCTTCGAGGCGGCACACAATGTGCGCTACACCGCCGACACGCTGGCTCTGGTCAAGGCGCGCAATCCCGGCGTCGACTTCGTCTGGATCATGGGCGCGGATAGTTTGCGCGATTTCCATCACTGGCAGCGATGGCGCGAGATTGTGCTCACCTTTCCGATCGCGGTCATCGATCGTCCGGGCGCCACGCTGTCGTTCCTGTCGTCGGTGGTTGCCAAGACCTTCGATTACGCCCGCATCGACGAGGGCGACGCGCCGCTGCTCGCCCGCATGAAGGCGCCGGCCTGGACCTTCATCCACGGTCCGCGTTCCTCGCTGTCGTCGACCGCGATCCGGAAAATGACGAAGGGTTGAGCATCTCGTCCATCCGGCCATGTCGTTTTTACAGCGGCGTCCGCCTGACCGATGGGCGATGCTGATCAGCCATGGCGGTCCAAAAGAAAACCCACCCCAAAATCGATCCGAAACAGGGCAGTGCACCGACGCCGCTGATCGCGATTGCCAGCGTCATCGTGTCGATGGCGCTGATTGCCATCGGCAACGGGCTGATGTTCGCCTATATCCCCGTCCGGCTCGGCGTGGAGGGGTTCGACCCGGTCTGGGCAGGGCTGATCGTCACCGGCCTGTCGGCCGGCGGCCTTGCCGGCTGTATCCTGACCGGCCCGCTGGTGCGCAGGGTCGGCCACGCACGCGCCTTCATGGTGCTGTCGGCACTGATCGCGCTGTCCAATGCGGCCATCGGAGCCGGACCGCATCCGCTGCTGTGGATCGTGGCGCGTGCACTTTACGGCTTTGCCATATGCGGGCTGTTCATTGTCGCCCAGAGCTGGCTCAACGACGCGCTGCCGAACGCCATACGCGGCCGGGTGATGGCGGTGTTCTACGTCGCCTACGTTGCCGGCCTTGGCGTCGGCTATGCGACGCTTGCCGTCATCGACATCCACACGGCCGCGGCGTCGTTGATCGGCATCACCTTCACCGCTCTGTCGATCCTGCCTGTCGGCATGACGCGCCTTGCCCAGCCGCCGGCGCCGCAGGCTGCTTCGGTGGCGCTGCGCCAGGCCTGGCGGATTTCGCCGGTCGGCGTCGCTGGCATGCTGGCGGTCGGCGGCCTGTCGATGATCATTTCAGGCTTCGCCCCCATCCATGCCACGGCCAAGGGTTATAGCCAGGCCGACGTGGCGCTGCTGTTGTCGGCCATGCCGGTCGGCACGCTGATCCTGCAGATACCGCTTGGCTGGCTGTCCGACCGCACTGATCGGCGTTACGTGCTTGCCGGCGCCGCGGCGCTCGCGGTCTTCGCCAGCGTGCTGGCCGTAGCCTTCGACGGCGGTGCGCTGATGGCCCTCTTGGTGATCTACCTGATCTGGGACGGGGCGGCGGAATCGATCTACGCGCTCTCCAGCGCGCATGCCGCCGACCGCGCCAGGAAGGATGAACTGCTTGCCCTGTCGAGCTCGATGCTGTTCGCCTGGTCGCTCGCCGGCTTCATCGTGCCAGGCATCGTCACGGCGCTTTCCGCCGTCTTCGGCACGGCAACCTTCATCTATGTCGGCATCGTCATCGCCTCGGCATTCTGCCTGTTCGTGCTGTGGCGGGTGATCGCGGTGCGGCCCGTTCCGGCGGCCGCCACGGGCAGTTTCGCGCCGATGTCGGCGCAAGCACCCTTGCCGGTGGAACTCGCCTTCGCGCCGGACGAAGAGGCCCGCCGCAGAGGCGGTTGATTACTGCTTGCGGGTCTCTGGCGACGGTGCTTCCGGGGGTGGCAGCGGGATGGAGATGCCTTCGCTGTCGAAGGCCTGCTTGGCGCGTTTGGTCATATCGATCTGGGTGGCGAAGTAGTCCGCCGCCGCGGTCCAGAAGCGCAAGGTGAGCGAAACGGTCGTATCGCCGAGTGCGCCCACGAAGGCGATCGGCGCCGGTTCGCGGCGGATGCGCTTCTCGGCGCCGGCAATGCCAAGCAATGTCTTCTGCGCGCCGTCTATGTCGTTCCAGGAGCCGATGCTGAGCGTGATGTCGGTGCGACGCACGCCATTACGGGTGAAATTGCGTACCGGTTGGTTCCACAGCGTCGAATTGGGGGCCAGTATGTAGACGCCGTCGGCGGTCCTGAGCTTGGTGGCGAAGAGGCCGATTTCCTCGACCGAACCGGCAATGGCGCCGACCTCGACCGATTCGCCGATGCGGAACGGCCGCAGCGCCAGAAGCATGATGCCGGCGGCGATGTTCTGCAGCGTGCCTTGCAGGGCGAGACCGATGGCCAGGCCGATGGCGCCGATCGCTGCGATGATCGATGCGGTCTGCACGCCGAACTGGCCGAGCACCATGATGACAACGAGGATCAGGATGGCGTAGCGGACGATCTTGGAAAAGAAATGCCGCAGCGTCGCGTCGAAACCGTGGATATGGCCGAGGCCAGCCGAGATCGAGCGCTCGGCAAGGTTGGCAACGATGTAGCCGACCACCAGGAGGATGACGGCGCCGATGGCGGAGAAGGAATAGGAAACGATCAGCGTACTCAGCTGCGCGAGGCCGGCCTGGACGGTGAGAAGGGTGTTCTGCGGGTCGATCGGCATGGCGGGATTCCGGTTGGTCGGTCAGCCGATAACCGCTGCGGAACGCCTGGGTTCCGATGTTTCTGCGTCTCGCGTGGAACAATATACCAGTCGGCGAGTTCGCGTGAGTTGGGGCTCCGTCTTGAAACTGCAACGGAACTCTGCCTATCTAAGGGGTGTCACCTGCTTCAAGGGGTGATTTGGTTGTTCTTGCTGCGAAAGGAAATACACTGAGAACAGCACTGCGGAAGAAGGCCGATATCATGCCTTCGCCGGCCAGGATCAGCGTAGACGACGCCGTGTCCCGTGCCATCAAGACAGTCCTTGCCAGTCTGGAAGACTCCAAGGCCGAAAATATTGTCTCAATCGACATTCAGGGAAAATCGAGCCTCGGCGACTACATGGTCGTCGCGTCGGGTCGATCGCACCGTCATGTCGCGGCTGTCGCCGATCATCTCCTTAAGGCGCTCAAGGATGCCGGCCTCGGCACTGCGCGCGTCGAGGGATTGTCCGGTGCCGACTGGGTCCTGATCGATTCTGGCGATATCATCGTCCATGTCTTCCGCCCCGAAGTCCGCGAATTCTACAATCTCGAAAAGATGTGGCAGGCGCCGGACCTCGAGGAAGAGACCCTCCACTAGGCCGCCTTTGTTGATGCATGCCATGCCGAAAAACCGGCTCCCACCCTTGGGTGACATGCACTAGCGGCTTATAGAGGCGAGGATGAAGATTTCAGTTCATGCCGTGGGCCGAATGAAAGCCGGCCCCGAGCGGGAGTTGGCCGACCGCTATTTCGAGCGCTTCGCCAAGAGCGGACCCGCCGTGGGGCTCGAATTCGCCGGCATCACCGAGATCGCCGAGGGCCGCGCGCAGAGCGCCAGCGAGCGGCAGCGCGACGAAGGCTCGCGCCTTCAGGCGCAGCTGCAGCCAGGCACGGCATTGATCCTGCTCGATGAAAGAGGCAAGAGCCTGTCCTCGCAGGATTTCGCTGGCCGTATCGGGCAGTTGCGCGATGGCGGACGCAAGGCGCTGGTGCTCGCCATTGGCGGCGCCGACGGCCACGATCCGCCGCTGCGTGACCAAGCCGAGCTGGTGCTGTCGTTCGGGGCGCTCACCTGGCCGCATCAACTGGTGCGCGTGATGCTGGGCGAACAACTTTACAGGGTGGCGACGATCCTGTCGGGCCATCCCTATCACAGATCCTGAAAGCCGCCGGATCGCACCGAATTTAGCCCCAATGCCGCGTAAAATTCATTCTGGGTGCTGCTTTTGCTTTGCAGGGCGTTATTGCGAACCCCTTGGGCGACAGGCGCTAACATGGTTGATGATTCGTTAACGAAGCCGCGGATAGAATCGATCGCGAATGTCTGAAGGCTGGAAATCGACGACGGGCTCATCGACCGGGAGCTCCTGGCGCGCGCGCTGCGGTATCGCGGCGGCGGCGGTGCTTCTGTGGCTCCATGCGGTGCGGGCCGAGAACACGCTCGACATGGCGCCCGATCCGGACCAGAGCCGCGCCGAATACGAGCAGGTTTCCAAGGAAATAACGCTGTCGTCGGAACGGCTGGCGAAGCTCGCCGCCGATATCGCGGCGGTCAAGAAGGACCATGCCTCGATCACCGCCGCGTTGATCCAGTCGGCGATGACCGAGCAGAAGCTCGGCCAGGACATCGAGGACATCGGCGCCAAGCTGGAAGGGCTGAAGGGCCAGCAACAGAAGATCCGCGCTTCACTGGCGGCGCGACGCGACGTGCTGGCCGAAGTGCTGGGCGCCCTGCAGCGCATGGGGCTCAATCCGCCGCCGGCGATCCTGGTCAAGCCGGAGGACGCGCTGTCGTCGGTGCGCAGCGCCATCCTGCTCGGCGCCGTGGTGCCGGAATTGCGCCAGCAGACCGACAGTCTGCTGGCCGACCTCAAGGAGCAGACCCGGGTGACGGCCTCGATCGAGGCCGAGCGGACGCGGCTGACGGCAGCGGTCGGCGACCAGGCGGCGGAGAAGAAGCGGCTCGGCATGCTGCTGGAGGCCAAGCAGAAGCTCGAGACCGACACGAAGGCGCAGATGGCGGCCGAACAGCAACGTTCCGAGCAGTTGGCGGCCAAGGCCAGCAGCCTGAAGGATCTGATCGCTTCGCTCGAAGCGCAGGCCGACAAGAACCGCAAGGCCGCGGATGCCGCGAAGGCAGCCGATGCGGCAAAGGCCGAGCCCGGCGGCGACCAGACGGCATCGCTGCCGGTTCCCGAAGGCAACAGGTTGACCGCTGCGACGCCTTTCTCGGCACTGCAGGGACAGATCGCCTTGCCGGTCACGGGCCGCATCAGACGCCGGTTCGGCGCCGACGACGGTAACGGCGCCTTGATGCTTGGGGACATGGTTGCGACACAATCGGGAGCCATCGTTACCGCGCCGGCGGATGGGAATGTGCTTTATGCGGGGCCGTTTCGCTCCTATGGTCAGCTCTTGATCCTCAATGCCGGCGACGGTTATCATGTCGTCCTGGCTGGGATGAGCAGAATCAGCGTCGCGACTGGCCAGTCAGTGCTCGCAGGAGAGCCGGTCGGTGCGATGGGAGAAGCCCGGGTGGCAAGCACCTCGGTTTCGAAGAATGGAAATGCCACGCCGGAACTCTATGTCGAGTTCCGCAAGGATGGAAAACCCGTCGATCCGGCCCCATGGTGGGCGGACCGTTTTTCTGGAAGGACGTGAAATGATGCGGAAACTGTCGCTTCTGATTGCCGGTGCGCTGATGGGCGCCTCCGCCATGAGCCTTGTCTATGGCGCACCCGGCTCGGCGGCGAACGCTGCAGGGTCGGAGACCTACAAGCAACTGGCGATCTTCGGCGACATCTTCGAGCGGGTGCGGGCGCAGTATGTGACCCCGCCCGACGACAAGTCGCTGGTCGAGAACGCCATCAACGGCATGCTTTCGTCGCTAGACCCGCATTCCTCCTACATGAACGCCGAGCAGGCGCAGGACATGCGCGTGCAGACCAAGGGCGAGTTCGGCGGCCTCGGCATCGAGGTCACCATGGAGAACGACCTGGTCAAGGTGATCACGCCGATCGACGACACGCCGGCTGCCAAGGCGGGCGTGCTGGCCGGCGACTATATCGCCAAGATCGACGGCGAGGAGGTTCGCGGCCTGACGCTCAACGACGCGGTCGACAAGATGCGCGGCCTGGTCAACACGCCAATCAAGCTCACCATCCTGCGTCAGGGCGCCGACAAGCCGATCGAACTGACGGTGGTGCGCGACATCATCAAGGTCAAGGCGGTCAAGTTCCGGGTCGAGAACGACATCGGTTACATGAAGATCACCTCCTTCACCGAAAAGACCTATGACGACCTCGAGAACGCCATCGACACCATCAAGAAGCAGGTGCCGGACGACAAGCTCAAGGGCTATGTGCTCGACCTGCGCCTCAATCCGGGCGGCCTGCTCGACCAGGCGGTGAGCGTGTCGGATGCCTTCCTGAAGCGCGGCGAGATCGTCTCGACGCGCGGCCGCGATCCGAAGGACGTCACCCGCTTCGACGCCAAGCCGAAGCAGACCGACGACATCAACGGCAAGCCGATGATCGTGCTCGTCAATGGCGGCTCGGCCAGCGCTTCGGAAATCGTCGCCGGCGCGCTGCAGGACTTGCGCCGCGTCACGGTGGTCGGCACGCAGTCCTTCGGCAAGGGCTCGGTGCAGACCATCATCCCGCTCGGCGAGAATGGCGCGCTCAGACTGACGACGGCGCTCTATTACACGCCGTCGGGCAAATCGATCCAGGGCAAGGGCATCACGCCCGACATCAAGGTAGACCAGCCGCTGCCGCCGGAACTGCAGGGCAGGGACCTGACGCGCGGCGAATCCGATCTCAAGGGCCATATCAAGGGTGCCGACGAGAGCAAGACCGGCTCCGGTTCCGCAGCCTATGTGCCGCCGGATCCGAAGAACGACCTGCAGCTCATCTATGCCGAGCAGCTGCTGCGCGGCCAGAAGACCGATCCGTCCTTCCCGCCCAATCCGGAAAAGGCCGTGCTCAATCAGTAAGGTCGGCAACCGGTCTGGCCGGTTGAACGAAGCAATGCGATGCTGCCGGGACCGAAAGGTTCCGGCAGTTTGATTCGGGGGGCAGGACCAGGCCTCCATATACGGCGCCAGGCGGGCGCCAGGATTGATGATTTCGTGCATCTGTTGCCGAAGGAGGTCGTCTTCGGAACCGTGCACCGGGGACAGGGCTTGGCTGATATCGGCAAGGACATCGAACGCCCGCTTGGACAGACTGTCCGGGCGCCGCGTGCCGCCGGCAAGATCAGCATAGGCGTGATCGCGGCGAGCGCGGTCGTGCTGGCCGTGGTTGGCGTCTCGGCCGCGATCGCGCTCCGGGAAAAGCCGTTTCGAAAACCGCAGGAAGTCGCCGTTTCGACGCCGAAAGTGACTGCAGCGGCCGCGCCCGCCGCGTCGTCTCCCGCATTGGCCCCGGCAGCGACGCCAAAAGTGGACACGCCGGCGAAGACGGGCGGTCCGCAGATCATCCATGTGCAGACTGAAGAAGGCGATGGCCCACCCAAGGCGGCAATCGTCATTCGCGATCCGTCGACCGTCGGCCAGAACCTCAAGATCGCGCATATTCCCGACAGGGCGCTGATAGAAGCCAGTGAAACCGGACCCTTGCCGATGCGCTCCGCCGATGGCCGGCGGCCGTTCGACGTTTATGCGCGGCCATGGTCCGGCACACGCGGCGCACGTGTGGCGATCGTCATCGGCGGCCTCGCGGTTTCACAGACCGGCACCCAGGCGGCCATTGCCAAGCTGCCGGCGGAAGTGACGCTGGCCTTCGCGCCACAGGGTAACAGCATCGGCCGCTGGATGCAGGCAGCGAGGCATAGCGGTCATGAGATCGTCATGCAGGTGCCGCTCGAACCGTTCGACTATCCCCACGTCAACCCCGGCCGCAACACGCTGACGGTGGCGGCGACCCCCGACGAGAATCTGAAAAACCTGCACTGGGCGCTGTCGCGGACGACGAACTATACCGGCGTCATGAACTATATGGGCGCGCGTTTTTCCTCCGACGCGGCGGCGATGCAGCCGTTCATGGCCGAGCTCGGCAAAAGGGGCCTCGCCTATATCGACGATGGCTCGTCGGCGCGCAGCCTGGCGCCAGACGTGGCGCTGAAGGATGGCGTGCCTTTCGTCGCCGGCGACACAGTGATCGACGCGGTGCAGGATCGCGGCGCCATCCTGAAGAAACTCGACAGTCTCGAAGCGACCGCGCGTGCGAAGGGCACGGCCGTCGGCATCGGCTCGGCTTTCGACCTGACGGTCGACACGGTGTCGTCATGGGTGGCCGAGGCCAAGAAGCGCGGCGTCGAGATCGTGCCGATTTCAGCGGTGGCCGTCGATCCACAAAAAGGCTAACAGCCGTCTTGATAATTCCACTCCGGCGGGCATCTGGCGGCGCTTTCCGCGCTTCCGGTGCTCGCGTACTTTAACTACGCTCCGCTCCGGTTCTCGAAATCACTCGCCACCTGCCTCACCAGAGCGAATTCTCAAAACGGCTGGAACTTCACCTATGGCCAAAAAAGTCGACCGCGAAACGCTGCCCTATCGGCCCTGTGTCGGGTTGATGATCCTCAATGGCGAGGGGCTGGTCTGGGTCGGGCATCGCATTGCCGAACCCGACAGCGAATTCGCCGGCACCACGCAGCTCTGGCAGATGCCGCAAGGCGGCATCGACATGGGCGAGGATCCGCTGCAGGCCGCGGAGCGGGAGCTCTATGAGGAGACGGGCATGCGCAGCGTCTCGATGCTGGCCGAAGCGCCGGACTGGATCAACTACGATCTGCCGGACCACCTCGTCGGTATCGCCTTCAAGGGCAGGTATCGCGGCCAGACGCAAAAATGGTTCGCCTTCCGCTTCCATGGCGATACCAGCGAGATCCAGATCAACCCGCCGCCGGGCGGCCATATCGCCGAATTCGACAAGTGGTCGTGGCGGCCGATGCAGGATCTTCCCGACCTGATCGTGCCGTTCAAACGCCAGGTCTATGAAGATGTGGTGGCGGCGTTCCGGCACCTGGTTCCCTAGTATGTCGCGCGTCGGCCGTGGTTCGAGGGCCGCTGTTGCCGTGCCGGCCCAGCGGTCCTATTGATATCTTATCCGCTACAAGGAGGGTCGCCATGAACGACGCCCCCACAAGATTGCCGCCCGATGATGGCGCTGCCGTAAGCGAGGCGGCGGCCGGGGCCATTCTCACCATCGATCTCAGTGCGATCCGCGAAAACCACCGGCGGCTGAAGGCAAGGCTGGGCGGCGTGCGCTACGCCGGCGTGGTCAAGGCCGACGGCTACGGTCTCGGCGCGAGCCAAGTGGCATCGGTGCTGGCGGAAGAAGGCTGCGACGTCTTCTTCGTCGCGCTGCTGGCGGAAGGCATCGCGCTGCGCAAGGCAATCGGGGCCGGACCTGAGATCTACGTGCTGAACGGACTGCCGCCAGGCTCCGAGCCGGAAGCGGTCGCGTCCGATCTCTGCGCGGTCGTCAACAGTGGCGCGCAGTTGAAAGCCTGGCGCGCGGCGGCACATCGCGTTGGCCGAAAACTCCCGGCCGCTATCCAGGTCGACAGCGGCATGTCGCGGCTTGGCATGGCACCAGCCGAAGTCGAGGCGGTGGCCGGTGATGCCACCGCGTTCGACGGCATCGACGTCAGATATGTGATGAGCCACCTGGCCTGTGCCGACGAGCCTGACCATCCCGCCAATGAACAGCAGCGGCTGGCGTTCGAGCGGCTGCGCGCCATGCTGCCCGAGGCGCCCGCCTCGCTCGCCAATTCCTCCGGCATCTTTCTCGGACCGTCCTATCATTATGATCTCGCCCGCCCTGGCGCCGCGCTCTACGGCATCAATCCGACGCCTGCCGAACCCAATCCGATGCTGCCCGTGGTGCGGCTGCAGGCCAAGGTGGCGCAGACGCGCAGCGTCGAACAGGGCACCGGCATCGGCTATGGCCACACCTATCACGCGGAAGGGCCGCTCAGCCTGGCGACGATTTCGTTCGGCTATGCGGATGGCTGGCTGCGGCGGTCAGCGTCGGCCGCCTGGTTCGAGGGGGCGCGCCTGCCCTTCCTCGGGCGCGTGTCGATGGATTCGATCATTCTCGACATTTCCGCCCTGCCGCCCGGCAAGCTTCGCGAAGGAGATCTCGTCGAACTGCTCGGCCCTTCGCAAAGCGTCGACGACGCCGCCGGCCATGCCGGCACCATCGGTTACGAAATCCTGGCCAGTCTCGGCACGCGCTTCCACCGGCACTATGTCAGCGGTTGAGCGGTCTGGCCGCGCTTGACAAGCGGACGCCTGTCGGCAAGGTTCGGCGCATGAGCAACCTCGCTTATATCAGAACCTTGTTCAGGGTCTGCCCGATCGCGGGATCGTAGCCCCGGCGCGGCCGCCTTCCGGCGTTCGTCCGTCCCGGGGCATCCATACATCCACCCATCGCCATCAAGCCGCACCGCTTTCCGCGGCTGCCGGCTTTCATCAGGCCGCCGTCAGCGCGGCGGCAAGCGCGCATCTGTCCAATGCGCCGATCCATGAGGTTTGTCATGCAACATGCAACGGGACTGCGTCCATCCGCCCAGATTCTGATCAGCGACACCGACCATGACAGGTTGACCGGTCTGGCGCGCACCGTGCTCGACCGCGCGCCCGAGACGGCTGAAGAGTTGCTCGCGGAGTTGGACCGGGCAGTGATCACGGAAGCGGAGGCAATGCCGACCGACGTAGTGCGAATGGGATCGACGGTCACGGTTCGCGGCGAAAGCGGTGATATCAAGCACATCACGCTGGTCTATCCAGGCGACGCCGATATTGCCGAAAACCGGATCTCGGTGCTAACGCCGATGGGAACGGCGCTGGTCGGCGCTAGCATCGGGCAGGTGGTGTGCTGGAGCGGTCGTGGCGGCCGCAAACTGTCGGTGATCGTGGAGGCCGTCGATACGCCCGTCTGCGGCGGCGAATACTGATCGTGGAGGCGGTGATGAAAAACGGAAGCTGCCGCCTGACGACGAAGGATTTCGCCCTCCTGGAAGTGATGCTTGGGCGCCGACGGGCCCTCGCGGATCCGATAGTCCGGATGATCGAAGAAAAGCTTTCCAATGCCGGCGTCGTGCCCATCGAGTCGATCGAAGCCGATATCGTGACGCTGAACAGCCGGGTGGTGTTTTGCGTCGATGCCGGTGTGGCCGAGACGCGCACCCTGGTGCAGAGCGAAATACGTGGACCAGTCGGCTCCAGCCTGTCGGTGGCAACCAGGCGCGGGCTGTGCATGGTTGGCATGGCGCAAGGCCAGACGGCTTCGCTCGAGCATCCCGACGGCAGGCGCGAACTGATCCGGATCAAGGCGGTGCTCTATCAGCCGGAAGCCGCGCGGCGGGCAGCCCGGGAAAGAGCCGCCGCTGGCGGACCGCGGCCGCACGGACTGACCCTCGTCTACAGCGCCGACATTTCTATCCGGCCTCTTGGCGGGACGGCAGGAATGCGGCAGACAGAGAGAGATGACGACCCCGGTCCGTCGGCGGCATGAAAGCCATGGCGCAAGGTCGCGAAGATCGGAATCGATTTTCGCCGGCGATCGTGTGCGAATCGCAGATGCGGCCGTGTCCATCGGCATGAAGGACATGGCGTGAGGAGTGAATGAATGAAGATCATGGTGCTGGGCAGTGGCGTCATCGGGGTGACCACGGCCTATTATCTCGCCGAGGCCGGCCATGAGGTGACGGTGATCGACCGCCAGAAAGGCCCGGCGCTGGAAACCAGCTTTGCCAATGCCGGCGAGATTTCGCCCGGCTATGCCTCGCCCTGGGCCGGCCCCGGCATTCCGCTCAAGGCGCTCAAGTGGCTCTTGATGAAGCATGGCCCGCTGGTGGTGCGGCCGGCCTTCGACCCGCATATGTGGACATGGCTGGTCAAGATGCTGCGCAACTGCACCGCCGAGCGCTACGCCATCAACAAATCGCGCATGGTGCCGCTGGCGGAATACAGTCGCGACACGCTGAAGACGCTACGCGAAGCAACGGGCATTGCCTATGACGAGCGGACCCAGGGCACGCTGCAGCTGTTTCGCACGCAAAAGCAGCTCGACGGCACGTCAGGCGATGTCGAGGTGCTGAAGAAATATGGCGTGCCCTATGAGATCCTCGATCCGAACGGCTGTATCGCGGCCGAGCCGGCGCTGGCCGCGGTGCGCGATAAGTTCGTCGGCGGGTTGAGGCTGCCGCACGACGAGACCGGCGACTGCAAGATGTTCACCGACAAGCTGACCGAGCTCTGCGTGGCGCGCGGCGTCAAGTTCGAATACGACGTGACGATCTGGCGCGTCATCCGCAGCCGCAATCGCGTCGCCAATCTCAGCACAAGCAAGGGTTTCAAGACCGCCGATGCCTATGTGATGGCGCTGGGCAGCTACTCGGCGGGCCTCATGCGCCGGATGAAGCGGCCGATCCCGGTCTATCCGGTCAAGGGCTATTCGATCACGGTGCCGATCAAGGACGCCGCCGCCGCACCGGTGTCGACGGTGATGGACGAAACCTACAAGGTCGCAATCACTCGGCTCGGCGACCGCATCCGCGTCGGCGGCACGGCCGAGATTTCCGGCTTCGATCTCAGGCTGCACGAATCGCGGCGCCGAACCCTCGAACACTCGGTCGGCGATCTCTTTCCCGGCGCTGGCGCCATGCGCGAAGCGACTTTCTGGTGCGGGCTGCGGCCGATGACGCCGGACGGACCGCCGCTGATCGGCCGCACCGAACTGTCGAACCTCTTTCTCAACACCGGCCATGGCACGCTCGGCTGGACCATGGCCTGCGGCTCGGCCAAGGTGCTGGCCGACATCATGTCGAACCGGGTACCCGACATCGACGTGCGTGCCCTGGCGCAGGAGCGCTATCTGAAATAGCGGCCTGCGCGTCTGGCCGACGCGCTTTGTTCTTTGCTTTGATGCATGTCGTAGCCCCAAAACCGGGGCCATTATTGGGCGACATGCATCAGAACGCCTGCTTGACCCACGCCTCGTCGAACAGCAGCCGGTAGGCCCACGGGATCGTCACCTTGGTGGAAACCGGGTTCGAGTGCGCGAGATAATCATCATAGACCGGCTTCATCCTGGCGTAGAAGGCGGGGTCGAGCACCATCATGCCGTTCTCCGAATCGTGGAAGAAGCTGCGGTTGTTGAGGTTGACCGAGGAAATGGCGACCAGCCTTTCGTCGATCATCATGATCTTGGAATGCAGCACCACGTCAGGCGCCTTGAACTCGCGGATGTCGATGCGGTCGCCATATTTTTCGACGAACAGCTTGTTCAGCGCGGTAAGGAACTTGCCGCCGATGTCGCCCTTGAGGTCGATGCGGCCGACAATGTCGATCCTGACGCCGCGGGCGAGTGCCCGGTCAAAGGCCTCGGCGAGGCTGGGGGTCAAATTGAGGTAAGGGTTGACGATCTGGATACGGTGCTGGGCGGCATCGACAAGCTCGACGAAATAAGCCTCCAGCGCATGATCATCCTCATAGGGCACCGAGATGAAATGCCGGGCATTGCCTTGGGGGTGACCATCTTCGTGGACCGGGACAGAGAAGGGGCGCGCCAGGTTGGTGTCGGCGTCGCGCAGCCATATCGTCGACAGATGCGCGGCCAGCGTCTCGACCGTCGCCCGGTCGGCGAACTCGATGTCGAAGTCGCTCCAGTTCGAATAGTAGTTCAGCGAAAATCCGTCGGTCTTGCCATATTGCTCGAGGTCCGGATAGCGCGACAGGTCGATGGGCTGGTGGAACAGGAAGCCGTCATGGATGTTGCGGCCGCCGATGATGACGCGCGAACGCGCGGGGTCCTGCGCCAGCGTCGCCAGCATCTTGATATGATGGACCTTGTGCAATTGTGAAATCTGCTCGTCGATCGGCGCGCCATGGTCCGCCTGCCAGCGATATTCCTGCAATTCGACATTGGGGAATTCGGCCGCCAGGCGGTGCAGCATGGCGTCGTCCTTGTCGCGTTCCAGCACGTCGGTCACCGTGATGCGCACCTTGGTGCCAAGCGCTGCATGATGGCGGATCAATCGTTCGAAGATACGGCCGGAAAAGTCCGCCTTGAACTCGAGCGAGGACAGATAGATCAGCTTCAGCGTTGGCGCCTTCGAGAAATCGAGCGGCAGTTCGGGGTCACCGTTGTCTATTGTCGCATCGGACAGCGGCGCGCCCATCAGCGCCTCGACCTTGGCATTGAAGCCGTCGCGCGACTTGCGCAGCAGCCTGGGCTCGCCGATCGGCATGGCGCAGGTCTGCGACAGCCAGCGGCCGGCATAGAAGGCGCGCTCGAGGGCGTCGATGCCGGCGCCGCTGGGGACCGGGCAGCGCTGGTAGCGGCTGTCCAAGCTGGCGAGCGCCGGATCGCTGGTCTCTTCGCGCCGGATGGTGAGGGGCGCGCCGGTGGCCGCAAGGCTGGAGCGGATCCTTGCCGTGCACCGGTTCAGGCTGTCACCCGGAAACAGGCTGACCGTGTCGTCCTCGCCCAACAGACGAAAGCCGAATGTGGCGCCGGCGGCAATGATGCGTGAGGTTCCCGCGGCGCGGATCGCCAATGCCCCGTCGCAAGTGCCCTCGATGTCGGCCGGCTGCTTGCCTGCCTGGCGCACGACGATCTCGGTGCTGCGCGCCTGCAGGCCGGAGAAATCGAAGGTCTTGGGCGCCGAAGGACGCGCCGCCGCATCGATATAGAGCGTCTGCCGCGACACCCGCCAGCGGCCGTCGAAATGGCCGTCGCCGCTGCCTATGCCGGCTGGCGGCAGATGTATGTTGGCAACCGGTCCGGCCAGTTGCCGTAGCGTCGAATATGTCGCCTGGACATCGCGGTTCTGGACATCGCGGCGGTTGCGCCCGAAGGGGCCGGTGCCGTTGGCACGGTCCATGGCGCCGAGCTGGTTGTTGGCAAGCAGCGCCAGGAACCGTCGTTCATAGTCGCTGTCGCCGGTATCTCCGAAAAACTGCGCCGCCGCGACCTGTGCCCCGGGCGTGCTGGCCGACAGCGAGGGCCGCGCGCAAGCCTCCTGTCCCTCCAGGAGGTCGCAGGCATTGCCGCCTGCGCCGGCACAGCCAGCAAGGGCGGCCAGTCCGAACAGGGCGAGCATGACGGCGGTGCGGACGTTCACCCGGCGGCTCCGGCCTTCATGGCGCTCAACTGTGCGGGGTCGCGCGGCGGCATGAAACCTTGCGGAAAAACCTTGCAGACAGGGATGGTGAAGGTGGCAATCAGCAGTTCCGCCTCGCTGCGCAGCTTGCGGGGCGCCGTCTTGTCGTCGCGAATTGCCCTCGCCGAGGCGACGAGGGCGCCATCGCAGTCGCAATGATTGCGGCGGGCGATGTAGCAGGCGTCATGGGTTCGGCAAACGGCGTCGAGGCGGTCGACCGGCCGGGCCGACAGATCGCCGGTGCGGGTGCCGGGACCGCAGTAATTTCCGATGACGAAAGGCGACGGGCGCGCCATGACGTAGCGGATCGGTTTGGGCAATTCGGCTTCCGGCACTTTTGTCCATGGGTTGGCGCATGCGGAGACGAACAGCAGCGGCAGGATGGCAAGAACGGCTCGCATGTATATCCGCGCCAGCTTTCTGAAAGATTTCCCCACCCGACAGCCACCCATGGCCGGCGACCGGTGATGCCACACTGTGCGGTTTTGTGGCAAGGAAAAGGCGGCGTGTGGAAACCTTGCTGTTTCGCCGTGACGGCGCTGCTACAGGAAGAGGCCCCGCTCGCGCTCGACCGCCTTGGTGATGAAGCTGGCGACGATCTGGACGCGGCGCAGCGGCCTGACCGATTCGTGATAGACCAGCCAGTAGGCGCGGCGGATAGGCGCGACGACATCGACGGCCACCAACTCCGGGATCGAGCGGGCGACGAAGGTGTGCAGGATGCCGATGCCGGCGCCCGAGCGCACGGCTTCGGCCTGGCCGAGTGCCGAGGAGATGGCGAAGCTGGTGCGCCAGTCCGCGCTGAATTCTGCGGCATAGTCGAGCGAAGGGCTGACGATGAGATCCGGCACATAGCCGATCAGTGTGTGCTGGCCGAGTTCGGCGGCGGTTTGGGGCAAGCCATGGGCTTCGGCGTAGGCGCGGGAGGCGAACAGGCCGAGCGAATAGTCGACCAATTTTCCCGCCACCAGCCGGCCTTCGGTCGGCCGTTCGACGGTGATCGCGATATCGGCTTCGCGCCGCGACAGCGAGAAGGAGCGCGGCACCGGCACGAGCTGGATGGTGAGTTCGCGGTGAAGGGCGGTGAGTTCGCCCAGCCGCTTGGCCAGGAAGGCGACGCCGAAGCCGTCGGGTGCGCCGATGCGCACGGTGCCGGACACGTCATCTCCTTCGCCTGATATGGTCGAGCGCGCGGCGATCATGTCGCCCTCCATGCGCTCGGCGATATCGAGGAAGCGCTCGCCGGCCGGCGTCAGCTCGCTGCCGGTGGTCAGCCGGCGAAAGAGTTTTGTCCTCAGTGCTTCCTCAAGGGCCGCGATGCGGCGCGAGACTGTGGCATGGTTGAGCTCCAGCCGGCGCGCGGCGCCAAGAATCTGGCCGGCACGCGCCACGGCGAGGAAGATGCGGACGTCATCCCAGTTCATCGGGATGCTCCGGCGGGCAATCGTCAACGTCGCGTTCCACAGAACTCAATATAACCATGCCAGTGATGTCCAGCATACCTTACCATTTGCGGCAATTGATGCACAGCCCTCGCTTGTTATCTATTTTCCGCACAACGGTTGCGTTCTCCCTCGCGTTGCCTTCGCCGCCGCAAAGGCGGACAATACGGCATCACAAATAAAGGGAGAGAAATCATGATCGACTACGGTCATTTCATCGGCGGCAAGCGTGTCGCCGGCACCAGCGGCCGCAAGCAGGACGTCATGCAGCCGATGGACGGCACGGTGCGCGGCACGGTGGCGCTGGCCTCGCAGGCGGAGCTGCGCGCGGCGGTCGAGAATGCCAAGGCCGCGCAGCCCAAATGGGCGGCGACCAATCCGCAGCGCCGCGTGCGCGTGCTGATGAAATTCCTCGAACTGGTCGCCCGCGACTATGACGAACTGGCCGAGATCCTGGCGCGCGAACATGGCAAGACCATCGCCGACGCCAAGGGCGACATCCAGCGTGGCCTCGAAGTCGTAGAGGTCTGCATCGGCGCGCCGCATATGATGAAGGGTGAGTTCACCGACGGCGCCGGTCCCGGCATCGACGTCTATTCGATGCGCCAGCCGCTCGGCGTCGTCGCCGGCATCACGCCGTTCAATTTCCCGGCGATGATCCCGCTTTGGAAGATCGCACCAGCGATCGCCTGCGGCAACGCCTTCATCCTGAAGCCTTCGGAGCGTGATCCGGGCGTGCCGATGCGCATTGCCGAGCTGTTCATCGAGGCCGGCCTGCCGGCCGGTATCCTCAACGTCGTCAACGGCGACAAGGATGTCGTCGACGCTATCCTCGACGATCCCGACATCAAGGCCATCGGCTTTGTCGGCTCGACGCCGATCGCCCACTACATCTATTCGCGCGGCACGGCGGCCGGCAAGCGCGTGCAGTGCTTCGGCGGTGCCAAGAACCATATGATCATCATGCCCGACGCCGACATGGACCAGACCGTCGACGCGCTGATCGGCGCCGGTTACGGCTCGGCCGGCGAGCGCTGCATGGCGATCTCGGTGGCCGTGCCGGTCGGCAACGACACCGCCAACCGGCTGATGGAAAAGCTGATCCCGCGCGTCGAGAGCCTGAAGGTCGGACCGTCGACGGACTCGGCCGCCGATTTCGGCCCGCTGGTCACCGCCCAGGCGCTGGAGCGCGTCAAGGGCTACGTCGATACCGGCGTCAAGGAAGGCGCCACGCTCGTCGTCGACGGCCGCGGCTTCAAGATGCAGGGCTATGAGGACGGCTACTATATGGGCGGTTGCCTGTTCGACAACGTGACGGCGGACATGCGCATCTACAAGGAAGAGATCTTTGGACCGGTGCTCTCGGTGGTGCGCGCGCCGACCTATGAGAACGCCATCAAGCTCGCCAACGATCACGAGATGGGCAATGGCGTCGCCATCTTCACCCGCGACGGCGACGCGGCGCGCGACTTCGCCAGCCGTGTTCAGGTCGGCATGGTCGGCGTCAACGTGCCGATCCCGGTGCCGATCGCCTACTACACTTTCGGCGGCTGGAAGGCGTCTTCCTTCGGCGACCTCAACCAGCACGGCCCGGACGCGTTCCGCTTCTATACCAAGACCAAGACGGTGACCTCGCGCTGGCCGTCGGGCATCAAGGATGGCGCCGAATTCGTCATCCCGACGATGAACTAGCCGGACGATTTCTAGCTTGCGCGTCCTCGCCTTCGGCTGCGGGCGCGCGGGCCGGCATCAAGGATGGCGCCGAATTCGTCATCCCGACGATGAACTAGCCGGACGTTTTCTTCGTCTGCGCGTCCTCGCTGCGGGCGCGGGCAGGCATCAAGGATGATGCGAGTTCGTCATCCCGACGATGGACTGACCGGACGAGAAGACGCGATTTTACTCAAGGCCTAAGTCTCCGGGCTTAGGCCTTTTGTTTGCAAACGTTAATGTGATGGAACCGGCGGGGGCTCGCGGGACTTAGGGCTGCAATCCTGCCGTGGAGGAGGCCCGGCAGACAACCAGGGCGCCGCACGGCGGGCCGGTGGCATTGCATCGTCCGGCGCAAGGAGGTGTCAGATGACACGACGTCTTACGGCGACACTGTTCGTTGCGGCGATGGCGATGTGCACCGGCGCTGCTCAGGCAAATGCGGCCGGGCAATGCGCGGCACGCGCCGATATCGTGAAAGCGCTCGGCGAGAACTTCCACGAAAGCGAAGCCGGGCGCGGCCTGATCAATCCCAATGTGGTCCTCGAAGTGTTCGTTTCCGATCAAGGCAGCTGGACGGTTCTGGCTTCCGACACGAAGGGCCAGAGTTGCATCCTGTCGGTCGGCGAGGGCTGGGACAGCCCAACGATCAAGGCGGCCTTGCCGGGCGCCTGAACTATTTTTGCAGTTAGCGCGTCGCGGCCACCTCGGCATGGCCGCGCAGCAGAGCCATCAGTTTCTTGGCGTCCTTGGCGGCGCCTTCCTCGTCGCCGTCCAGGATCGAGCGGATCAGTGCTACATGGTGCTCGGCGGATTCCGCCAGCCCGGTGTCCGCCTTGTAGCGGAACCAGAAGCGGCGGCTGTGGGTCTGCAGGGGGGCGGCGAGCCGGGCGGCGAACGGGTTGTCGGCGGCCAGCGCCAGCGCCTCGTCGAGCGCCTTGTCGGCCTGGATGAAGGCAAGCACATTGCCAGATATCACTGCCTTCTGCATGGCGAGCGCCGCCTCGTGAAACAGGTCGGCGGCCTCGCGGGTGACGAAACGGGCGGCTGATCGTGCGAGCACCACCTCGACGCCGCGCCGGGCATCGAGCACACGCAGCCAGTCGCCCGGATGCAGCGGCGCGATCGCGATGCCGGCGCGGGGCCTGACGTCGAGCAGCCCTTCCCAGGCCAGCCGCTGGATCGCCTCGCGCACCGGCGTGCGGCCGAGCGCCAGCCGCTCGATCAAGGAGCCCTCGGTGACAAAACTCGCCGGGGCCAGTTCGAGCGTGACGATCATGTGCTCAAGGACACGGTAGGCCTTGGTCGCCGCGGGCTCGGAGAGGGTGGTTGCTTCCATGGATATCAAAGCCGGTCTCCTGATATATCTAGAATATATCATAACGGATTCCGCATTGACAGCGGCTTTCCTAACAGATATACGGCTGATATATCAGATGGAGAAATAGCCATGTGGACCGGAGTTTTCCCCGCCGTCACGACCAAATTCACCGCCGACGACCGGCTCGACCACGCCGAAATGGAACGTTGCTTCAGCTTGCAGATGGAGGCGGGCTGCGACGGCATCACCGTCTGCGGCTCGCTCGGCGAAGGGCCGATGCTGTCGCCTGACGAGAAGATCGAGGTGCTGAAGACCGCGCAGAAGATCGCAGGCAAGAAGCCGGTGCTGCTGACCGTCAACGAGGCCGGCACCCGCGAGGCGACCAGCATCGCCAGGCGCGCCGCCAAGGAAGGCGCCAACGGCCTGATGGTGGTGCCGAGCCCGATCTACCACACCAACGCGGAAGAGACCGTGGCAGCCCTGCGCGCCGTGGCCCAGGCCGGCGACCTGCCGGTCATGATCTATTCCAACCGGCTCGCCTACCGCGTCGACGTAACCGTCGACCAGATGGAGGAGCTGGCATCGGACAAGCGCTTCGTCGCCATCAAGGAATCTTCCGACGACATCCGCCGCTCGACCGAGATCATCAACCGCCTGGGCAGCCGCTACGACCTGTTCACCGGTGTCGACAACCTCGCCTTCGAGGCGCTGTCGGTGGGCGCCATAGGCTGGGTGGCCGGCCTGGTCACCGCCTTCCCGCGCGAGACCGTCGCCATCTACCAGCTGATGAAGCACGGCCGCCGCGAAGAGGCGCTCGCCATCTACCGCTGGTTCCGGCCGCTGCTCGACCTCGATGTCTCGACCTATCTGGTGCAGAACATCAAGCTTGCCGAAGTGTTCGCCATCAACACCAACGATCGCGTCCGCATGCCGCGCATGCCGCTGTCGGGCGAACGCCGCAAGACCGTCGAGAAGATCGTCAAGGATGCGCTGGCGGTACGGCCGACACTGCCACAGTTCTAAGGAGAAGATGCCGGCAGCCAGGTGAAGGGCAGCGCCACGTGACAGGAAGTACCAAATCGACAGAAGCGGGGCGCCGCCCCGCCCTTCGGGCACCTTCTAACCGTGAACGGGGAGAAGGGAAAGACATTGCCATCGTCGGTGGCGGCATCATCGGTATTTGCGCGGCTGCCTTCCTCGCCGAGGCCGGGCTGGATGTCACGGTCTTCGATCGCACCGGCATCTGCGAGGAGACGAGCTCAGGCAATGCCGCCGCCTTTGCTTTTTCCGACGTGCTGCCGCTGGCGCACAAGGGCATGATCAGGCAGCTGCCGAAATGGCTGGCCGATCCACTCGGCCCGCTCAGCATCCCGCCCGCCTACCTGCCCAAGCTGCTGCCCTGGCTGATCCGGTTCTGGCGCGCCGGCGCGCCAGGGAAATACGAGGCGAGCCTGACGGCCCAGGCCGGCATGATGAAGCTTGCCGAGGCCGAATGGATGGATCTGCTCGATCGGTCCGGCACGCGGCCGATGCTGCGCGAGGACGGTTCGCTCGAGCTCTACGAAAGCGAAGCCGAGTTCCGCGCCTCCCTGTCGGGCTGGGCGGCGCGCGAGCGCTTCGGCATCGGCTTCCGCCATGTAGAAGGTGAAAACCTCGCGGGCTTGCAGCCTGGGTTGTCACCGCGCTTCGTCAAGGGCACCTTCGTGCCGGGATGGAAGACGGTCGCCGATCCAAAACTGCTCGGCAAGGCGGTGTGGGCTTACGCGCAGTCCAAGGGCGCCCGCTTCGAGATGGCCCGCATCGACCGCGTCGCCGCGAATCAGGATGGTGCGACACTGACGCTGGCCGATGGCTCGACAAGACAAGCCAGGCACATCGTCATTGCCGCGGGCGCCTGGTCGCACCTGCTGGCGCGGCAGCTCGGCGATCGCATTCCGCTGGAGACCGAGCGCGGCTACAACACGACGCTGCCGACGAGCGCTTTCGACGTGAGGCGGCAGCTGATCTTTTCCGGTCATGGCTTCGTCATCACCCCGCTCGAAACGGGCCTGCGCGTCGGCGGTGCCGTGGAACTCGGCGGCATCGAGCGACCACCCAATTTCAACAGGTCGAAAGCGCTCCTGCAGAAGGCGCGGAAATTCCTTCCGGGGCTCGATCCCTCGGGCGGACGCGAATGGATGGGGTTCCGGCCCTCGCTGCCGGATTCGGTGCCCGTCATCGGCAAGGCGACACGAAGCCGGTCGGTGATCTACGCCTTCGGTCACGGCCATCTCGGCCTGACCCAGGCCGCGGCAACCGGGCGGTTGATCAGGGAATTCGTTCTGGGGCAGACTTCGTCCGTTGATCTGGCCCCCTTCAGCCCACAACGGTTTTGATCTCGAGGAGCGACATGGCCAAGAAATCCTTCTTCTGCATCGACGGACACACCTGCGGCAACCCGGTGCGGCTGGTCGCCGGCGGCGGGCCGCTGCTGCAGGGCTCGACGATGATGGAACGGCGCGCGCATTTCCTCGCCGAATATGACTGGATCCGCACCGGCCTGATGTTCGAGCCGCGCGGCCATGACGTGATGTCCGGCTCGATCCTCTATCCGCCGACACGCGAGGATTGCGACATCGCCATCCTGTTCATCGAGACGTCCGGTTGCCTGCCCATGTGCGGCCACGGCACCATAGGCACGGTGACGATGGCCATCGAGCACGACTTGATCAAGCCGAAGACGCCGGGCGTGCTCAGGCTCGACACGCCGGCCGGCCTGGTCATCGCCGAATACAAGCAGGTCGGCGAGTATGTCGAGGAGGTGCGCATCACCAATGTGCCGTCCTTCCTCCATGCCGAAGGGCTGACAGTCGAATGTCCAGGGCTGGGTGAAATAACCGTCGATGTCGCCTATGGCGGCAATTTCTATGCCATCGTCGAACCGCAGGCGAACTATCGCGACATGGCCGACTATTCCGCCGGCGACTTCATCGCCTGGAGCCCGGTGGTGCGGCAGCGGCTCAACGAGAAGTATTCCTTCGTGCATCCGGAGAACCCCGGCATCGCCGGGTTGTCGCACATGCTGTGGACCGGCAAGCCGACGGTCGAGGGCGCCGATGCCCGCAATGCCGTTTTCTACGGCGATAAGGCGATCGATCGCTCGCCCTGCGGCACCGGCACATCGGCGCGCATGGCGCAGCTTCATGCCAAGGGCAAGCTCAGGGCAGGCGACGCCTTCGTCCATGAATCGATCATCGGCTCGCTGTTCAAGGGCAAGGTCGAAAAAGAGGTCACCGTGGCTGGCAAGCCGGCGATCATCCCCTCGATCGGCGGCTGGGCGCGCATGACCGGACTGAACACCATCTTCATCGACGACCGCGACCCGTTCGCGCATGGTTTCGTGGTCAAGTAGGAGAATCCTGACCTTACGGAAAGGAGTGTGACGAAAAAACGAACCATGTCAGGAACGCAACGATTCTTCTCATCACCTAATCTTGACGGTGATTTCTTCGAAACGGAGCGCATGATGCGGCCCAATCGTCAAAGACATTGCGTTATGCCAATGGTAGGGTCCGCGATAGTCCAGGGGCTGGGTGCGAAAAACGGGCGATCGGGAAGACGTGACTTGGAACCACGCGGAGCGGTCGAAAAAATCACGTTGCAATCCGGGCTCGAAACTTTACGACTAGGGGAAATACGAAAAGGAATGCGTCTGCATGGGCGACATTCCAGGGGAGCCATGTACACATGCAGTATTTTGTCCAGCAGCTTATCAATGGGCTGACGCTGGGATCGATCTATGGGCTGATCGCAATCGGCTACACGATGGTCTACGGCATCATCGGCATGATCAATTTCGCCCATGGTGACATCTTCATGGTGGGCGCCTTCACGGCACTGATCGTCTTCCTCATCCTCGGCGCGCTGTTTTATTCGGTGCCCGTGGTCATCGCGCTGCTGGTCATGATGATCGTGGCGATGCTGCTCACCAGCCTCTACAACTGGACCATCGAGAAGGTGGCCTACCGGCCGCTGCGCGGTTCGTTCCGGCTGGCGCCGCTGATCACCGCCATCGGCATGTCGATCGCGCTGTCGAACTTCGTCCAGGTGACGCAAGGCCCCCGCAACAAGCCGATCCCGCCGATGGTCAGCCAGGTCTACAACATCAACGGCGTCAGCATGTCGCTGAAGCAGATCATCATCGTCATCGTCACCGCTTTGCTGCTGGCGCTGTTCTGGTACCTGGTCAACAAAACCTCGCTCGGCCGGGCGCAACGCGCCTGCGAGCAGGACCGCAAGATGGCCGCACTGCTCGGCATCGACGTCGATCGCACCATCTCGATCACCTTCATCATGGGCGCAGCCCTTGCGGCCGTCGCCGGCACGCTGTTCCTGATGTATTACGGCGTCATCGCCTTCTCGGACGGCTTTACGCCCGGGGTAAAAGCTTTCACGGCGGCGGTTCTTGGCGGCATCGGCTCATTGCCAGGTGCCGTGCTGGGCGGCCTCCTCATCGGCTTCATCGAGAGCATGTGGTCGGCCTATTTCTCGATCGACTACAAGGACGTCGCCGCCTTCTCGATCCTGGCGATCGTCCTGATCTTCCTGCCTTCCGGCATCTTGGGCCGGCCAGAAGTCGAAAAGGTCTGAGACCATGGCCGTGACCGTATCTCCACAGCGCGACATCGTCGCCAGCCCCATGCAGCGCGCGCTGCGCGAGGCCTTCTATGCCGGCGCGATAGCGCTTGGCCTGTTCGTGCTGTTCATCGGCCTCAGAACCGACCAGAACATTTCCAACGAACTGGTCGTGGTGCAGCGCTGGGGCCTGCTTGCCGCGGTGGTGATCGCCACGGCCGTCGGGCGTTTCCTCTATGTCGCCTACGGCCAGCCCTTCATGGCTAACCAGAAGATCGCCGATGTCGCCACCGGCCTCATGCCGGCAAGTGTGGCATCCCGCTTCTTCACCCTGCCGACCTTCATCGGAGCGGTCGTCGCCATGGTGCTGCTGTTCGTGTTCAACAGCTCTCTCGCCGGATGGGTTGGGGCAGAACCGGCCGGCTACCTGCAATTCCTTCGTGCCCTGGCGGTCATCTATGTGCTGGCCTGCGTGATCTATTACTTCCGCGCCTTCATCCATGCCAACTTCACCAAATTGGGCATCTCGGCATTGGTGCTGTACCCGATCCTCGTCGTCGCGGTGCTGTCACTCAACGCCTGGTCGGTCGCCACCGGGCTGCAGGGTTCGTTGAAATGGGTCGATAATTTCGGCATCCAGATCCTGATCTATGTGATGCTGGCCTGGGGACTGAACATCGTCGTCGGCCTCGCCGGTCTGCTGGATCTCGGCTATGTCGCTTTCTATGCGCTTGGCGCCTATGCCTATGCGCTTCTCGCCACGCATTTCGGCCTGTCGTTCTGGGTACTGTTGCCCGCCGCGGGCGCCATGGCCGCGCTCTGGGGGGTGCTGCTCGGCTTTCCCGTGCTGCGCCTGCGCGGCGACTATCTGGCGATCGTGACGCTCGCCTTCGGCGAGATCATCCGCCTCGTGCTGATCAACTGGCGCGAGGTCACCAATGGGTCGGCCGGCATCTCCGGCATTCCCAAGGTCAGCTTCTTCGGCTTGATGTCGTTCAACGTGTCGGACCCGAATTACATCGCCAAGGTGCTGAACATCGCCACGTCCAGCGCCTACTACAAGATCTTCCTCTACTACCTGATCCTTGGGCTCTGCCTGCTAACCGCCTTCGTCACCATCCGGCTTCGGCGCCTGCCCGTCGGCCGCGCCTGGGAAGCCTTGCGTGAGGACGAGATCGCCTGCCGCTCGCTCGGTATCAACACCACCACCACCAAGTTGACGGCCTTTGCCACCGGCGCCATGTTCGGCGGCTTCGCCGGTTCGTTCTTCGCCGCGCGGCAAGGGTTCGTCAGCCCCGAATCCTTCGTCTTCCTGGAATCGGCCATTATCCTGGCCATCGTCGTGCTCGGCGGCATGGGCTCGCTGGTCGGCATCGCCGTCGCCGCGATGGTGATGATCGGCGGCACCGAGGCGCTGCGCGAACTCGACTTCCTCAAGCAGGTCTTCGGGCCCGATTTCACACCGGAACTCTACCGCATGCTTCTGTTCGGCATGGCCATGGTCATCGTCATGCTGTGGAAGCCCCGCGGCTTCGTCGGCAGCCGTGAACCGACAGCATTCCTCAGGGAACGAAGATCTGTCTCAGGCTCCTTCACCAAGGAGGGCCACGGCTGATGAATGCGACCACGCAAATGAACGATGCCATCCTGCAGGTCGATCATCTGTCGATGAAGTTCGGCGGCCTGGTCGCCATCGGCGACCTGTCCTTCACCGCCAGGCGCGGCGAAATCACCGCGCTGATCGGCCCAAACGGCGCCGGCAAGACCACCGTGTTCAACTGCATCACCGGCTTTTATAAACCGTCGGAAGGCATGATCACGCTCAACCGGGCCGACGGTTCCAGCTACCTGCTGGAACGGCTGCCCAACCATGAGATCCCGGCGCGCGCGAAGGTGGCGCGCACCTTCCAGAACATCCGCCTGTTCTCGGGGATGACGCTGCTGGAGAACCTGCTCGTCGCCCAGCATAACAAGCTGATGAAGGCTTCGGGCTATACGATCCTGGGCCTGTTCGGCTTCAGCGGCTACCGCAGGGCCTCGGCCGAATCGGTGGAACTCGCCAAGCACTGGCTGGAAAAGGCCGATCTCGTCGATCGTGCCGACGATCCGGCCGGCGACTTGCCCTATGGCGCGCAACGGCGGCTCGAGATCGCGCGCGCCATGTGCACCGGTCCTGAGCTTCTGTGCCTCGACGAGCCGGCGGCCGGCCTCAATCCGAAGGAATCGGCGGCGCTTAACGAGCTGCTGATGGACATCAAGAAGTCGTCAGGCGCTTCGATCCTGCTGATCGAGCACGACATGTCGGTGGTCATGCAGATTTCCGACCACGTCGTGGTGCTGGAATATGGCCGCAAGATCTCCGACGGCAATCCGCAGTCGGTGCGCACCGACCCGCGTGTTATCGCCGCCTATCTCGGCGTCGACGACGAGGAGGTCGAGACCGTGCTGACCGAGGTCGGCGACGAGGATGTCATCGAACAGCTCGATACCGGCCCCGACTCGGCGCATGGCCCGGGGACGTCGTCGTCGTATCTTGCCGGGCCGGTGAGCGACACCGTCGGCCATAGCGAAGGCGAGCGGGTGACCGTGTCGAAAGGCGCTTCGAAAGCAGCGCAGGTCGACGCCCGCGCCGCCACCGTGGCAAGCAGGCTTGTCGCACCGGCGCCAGCCATGCCCGCGCCGAAGAAAGCGGCACCAAGGAAAACGGCCGCCAAGGCGCCTGCCGCGAAGGCCGAAGGCGTTTCGAACCGCCTTGCTGCCCCCCGTGGCGGCAAGGCCGACAATCTGACCCGCATCAAGGGCATCGGTACGGTCAACGAGAAGAAGCTCAACGAACACGGCATCTTCCACTTCGATCAGATCGGCGCCTGGAAGAAGGCCGATGTCGAGGCGGTCGAGGCCTATCTCGCCTTTGACGGACGCATCGCGCGCGAGGAATGGGTCAAGCAGGCGAAGCTGCTCGGTCAGGGCAAGGATACGCAATTCTCGCGCCGCGTCGATGCGGGCAAGGTGGCGACCAGTCATGCTTCCGGCAAGGCCGCGGGCACAGGCAAGCCCGTTCAGGGCAAGCGTGGAGGGGGCAAGTGATGGCCACGACAACGCTGCTCGATATCAAGGGCGTGGAGACCTATTACGGCAACATCCGTGCGCTGAACGGTGTCAACGTCACCGTCAAGCAAGGTGAGATCGTGGCGCTGATCGGCGCCAACGGCGCCGGCAAGTCGACGCTGATGATGACCATCTTCGGGGCTCCGCGGGCCCGCACGGGCACCATCACCTTCGCCGGAGCCGATATTACCCAGTTGCCGACGCACGAAATCGCACGCATGCGCATCGCACAGTCACCCGAGGGCCGGCGCATCTTCCCGCGCATGACAGTGATGGAAAACCTGCAGATGGGCGCCAGCCTTGATAACCTCAAATACTATGGCGAGGACGTCGAGAAGGTGTTCACGCTGTTCCCCAGACTGAAGGAGCGCATCGCCCAGCGTGGCGGGACCTTGTCGGGCGGCGAACAGCAGATGCTGTCGATCGGACGCGCACTGATGGCGCGGCCGAAATTGCTTCTGCTCGACGAGCCGTCGCTGGGTCTGGCGCCGCTGATCGTCAAGCAGATCTTCGATGCCATCCGCGAATTGAACCGCACCCAAGGGCTGACCGTGTTCCTGGTCGAGCAGAACGCGTTCGGCGCGCTCAAGCTCGCCACGCGCGGCTATGTCATGGTCAACGGCAATGTGACGATGAGCGGCACCGGCAAGGAACTGCTCGCCAATCCGGAAGTGCGCGCCGCCTATCTCGAAGGCGGACATCACTGAGTTCAGGAGACTTCCCATGCAAGGCATTCTCTACGAGGAACCGTCGATCTGGCAGTTTTTCTTCGTCACCTGCCTGCTCGGCGGCTGGGCGGCCTGGATGACCGGCAAGGCCAGTGCCCAGACATGGCGCAGCTTCATCCAACTGTTCGCCTACATGCTCGGCCTCGGTATCGGTATCCGTTTCATCCATCATGCGCTGTTCGACGGCACGATGTTCTCGCTGCATTACTATATCGTCGATACCATCGTGCTGATGATACTGGGCTTCGTCGGCTATCAATACACACGAACCAACCAGATGGTCACACAGTATAATTGGCTCTATGAAAGAGCTTCCATCTTGAGCTGGAAACCGAAAGGTTGACGTTCATCATTAACGCCGCGTCAGGGATGAATCGGCGTGACAAGTGCCTGAAAATCGGCAAACTATGCTTTCTGCGATAAGGGTGGGCATCGCATGAAAGCTTCATCCACGCCCACTCCGTTAATGGGAGCGTTTAAATGAAAAAGTCACTTTTGTCCGCCGTAGCCCTGACCGCGCTCGTCGCGTTCGGCGGCAACGCGTGGGCTGATGTAATGTTCGGCGTCGCCGGTCCGATCACCGGTCCGAACGCGGCCTTCGGCGCACAGCTGCAGAAGGGCGCCGAAGCGGCGGTCGCCGATATCAATGCCAAGGGCGGCATCAATGGCGAGCAGATCAAGCTCGAAGTCGGCGACGACGTCTCCGATCCGAAGCAGGGCATCTCGGTCGCCAACAAGTTCGTCGGCGACGGCGTCAAGTTTGTGATCGGCCACTTCAACTCGGGCGTGTCGATCCCGGCCTCCGAAGTCTATGCTGAAAACAATATCGTCGAAATCACGCCGGCCGCGACCAACCCGAAGTTCACCGAGCGCGGCCTGTGGAATGTGTTCCGTACCTGCGGACGCGACGACCAGCAGGGCAGCATCGCCGGCGCCTATATCGCCGCGAACTTCAAGGATGCCAAAGTCGCCGTGATCCATGACAAGACCCCTTACGGCCAGGGCCTCGCGGACGAAACCAAGAAGGCGATGAACGCCGCGGGCGTCAAGGAAGTGATGTATGAAGGCGTCAATGTCGGCGACAAGGACTTCTCGGCGCTGATTGCCAAGATGAAGGAAGCCGGCGTCACCCTGATCTACTGGGGTGGCCTGCACACCGAGGCCGGCCTAATCATCCGTCAGTCCGCGGACCAGGGCCTCAAGGCGCCGATGATGTCGGGTGACGGCATTGTGACGGACGAACTCGCCGCCATCGCGGGCGACGCCGTCGCCGGCACGCTCAACACGTTCGGCCCCGACCCGCGGCTGATCCCGGCCAACAAGGAACTCGTCGAGAAGTTCCGCGCGCAGGGTTTCGAGCCGGAAGCCTACACGCTCTACGCCTATGCCGCCGTGCAGGTGGTCGCCGAGGCGGCCGCCGCCGCCAAGACGAACGATCCGCAGGCCGTCGCCAAGGCGATGCATGAAAACGGGCCGTTCCCCTCCGTTCTGGGCGATCTCGCCTATGACGCCAAGGGCGACCCGAAGCTGCCGGGCTACATCATGTACGAATGGAAGAAGAAGGACGACGGGAAGTATTCCTGGTTCCCGAAGTCGTAATTCATTCGGATCCGAAACCAATGATGCCCGGCGCCTCGCGCCGGGCATTTTCTTTGACGCGCCGGCAGCGGTGACATTCCCGTCAGCTTTCCTTGGTTGGGAAGATCGCATCCAGGATCGAAATTGTCGCCATTGTTCCGTCCGTTCGAACGAATGCGTGCGAGTGTTGGCCGGATAATTGATTTAAATCGGTTTAAACCGGCGTCGATTTTGTTTGCACTGCAGCATTTTCCCGTTAATCATTGCCTCGATCTCCCGTCCCTTCCGCTGCTGGAGCCCAGTCCTTGGCCATCACGAAGATCCTCGTCGCCAACCGGTCAGAAATCGCCATCCGTGTCTTTCGCGCGGCCAATGAACTGGGCCTCAAAACCGTGGCGATCTGGGCCGAGGAGGACAAATATTCGCTGCACCGCTTCAAGGCCGATGAAAGTTACCAGGTCGGGCGCGGACCGCATCTCAGCAAGGACATGGGGCCGATCGAGAGCTATCTGTCGATCGAGGAGGTGATCCGCGTCGCCAGGCTTTCGGGCGCCGATGCCATCCACCCCGGCTACGGGCTGCTGTCGGAAAGCCCCGAATTCGCCGAGGCCTGCGCGCAAGCAGGCATCAGCTTCATCGGGCCGAAGCCCGACACGATGCGCCGGCTGGGCAACAAGGTCGCCGCGCGCAATCTCGCCATCGAGGTCGGCGTGCCCGTGGTGCCGGCCACCGATCCGTTGCCGGACGATTTGGAGGCGGTCAAGGAACTCGCCAAGACGGTCGGTTATCCGGTCATGCTGAAGGCTTCGTGGGGTGGCGGTGGCCGCGGCATGCGCGCCATCCGTTCCGAGGCCGAACTCGCCCGCGAGGTCATGGAAGGCAAGCGCGAGGCGAAAGCCGCCTTCGGCAAGGACGAGGTCTATCTCGAAAAGCTGATCGAGCGCGCTCGCCATGTCGAAGTGCAGGTGCTTGGCGACACACACGGCAATGCCGTGCACCTGTTCGAGCGCGACTGCTCGATCCAGCGCCGCAACCAGAAGGTCGTCGAGCGCGCGCCGGCGCCCTATCTCAGCGAGGACCTGCGCCAGGAGCTTTGCGGCTACGCGCTGAAGATCGCGCGCGAGACCAGCTATATCGGCGCCGGCACCGTCGAATTCCTGCAGGACGCCGATACCGGCAAGTTCTACTTCATCGAGGTCAATCCGCGCATCCAGGTCGAGCACACCGTCACCGAGATGGTGACCGGCATCGACATCGTGAAGGCGCAGATCCATATCCTCGACGGCTTCGCCATCGGCACGCCGGAATCGGGCGTACCGGCGCAGAGGGACATCCGGCTGAACGGCCATGCCTTGCAGTGCCGCATCACCACCGAAGACCCCGAACACAATTTCATTCCGGACTACGGCCGCATCACCGCCTATCGCGGCGCCACCGGCTTCGGCATCCGCCTCGACGGCGGCACGGCCTATTCCGGCGCGGTCATCACCCGCTTCTACGATCCGCTGCTGGAGAAGGTCACGGCCTGGGCGCCGACGCCGGCAGAGACGATCGCCCGCATGAACCGCGCCTTGCGCGAGTTCCGCATCCGCGGCGTCGCCACCAACCTCACTTTCCTCGAAGCGATCATCAATCATCCGAGCTTCGCCGACAATTCCTATACGACGAGGTTCATCGACACGACGCCGGAGCTGTTCCAGCAGGTCAAGCGCCAGGACCGCGCCACCAAGCTGCTCAACTACCTGGCCGACGTCAGCGTCAACGGTCATCCCGAGACGCGCGGGCGGCCGACGCCAAAGGCCGACGCGGCGCCGCCCGTGGTGCCCTATCTCAACGGCAATGTGCCGAGCGGCAGCAAGCAGAAGCTCGACGTGCTCGGGCCGGAGAAGTTCGCCGCCTGGATGCGTGAGCAGAAGGAAGTGCTGGTCACCGACACGACGATGCGCGACGGCCACCAGTCGCTGCTCGCCACCCGCGTGCGTACGCATGACATTGCCGGGATCGCCGGCACCTATGCGCGCGCCTTGCCGCAGCTTCTGTCGCTAGAATGCTGGGGCGGCGCCACTTTCGACGTCGCCATGCGCTTCCTCACCGAGGATCCGTGGGAGCGGCTGTCGCTGGTGCGGGAAGCAGCCCCCAACCTGTTGCTGCAGATGCTGCTGCGCGGCGCCAACGGCGTCGGCTACACCAATTATCCCGACAATGTCGTGCAGCATTTCGTCAAGCAGGCGGCAAGCGGCGGCATCGACCTGTTCCGCGTCTTCGACTGCCTGAACTGGGTCGAGAACATGCGCGTCGCCATGGACGCCGTGGGCGCCGAGGGCAAGCTGATCGAAGCAGCGATGTGCTATACCGGCGACATCCTCGATCCGGCGCGGGCCAAGTACGACCTGAAATATTATGTCGGGCTGGCCGAGGAATTACAGGCCGCCGGCGCCCATATCATCGCGGTCAAGGACATGGCGGGCCTGTTGAAGCCGAGTGCCGCCCGCGTGCTGTTCAAGGCGCTGCGCGAGGCGACCGACCTGCCGATCCATTTTCACACCCACGACACATCGGGCCTGTCGGCGGCAACCGTGCTGGCGGCGGTGGAAAGCGGCGTCGACGCCATCGACGCGGCGATGGACGCCTTCTCCGGCAACACGTCGCAGCCATGTCTGGGTTCGATCGTGGAAGCACTGAAGGGCACCGAACGCGATCCGGGCCTCGACCCGCAATGGATCCGCAAGATCTCGTTCTACTGGGAAGCCGTTCGCAACCAATACGCCGCCTTCGAGAGCGACCTGAAAGGGCCGGCCTCGGAAGTCTACCTGCACGAAATGCCGGGCGGGCAGTTCACCAATTTGAAGGAACAGGCCCGTTCTCTGGGGCTGGAGACACGCTGGCACGAAGTGGCGCAGACCTATCATGACGTCAATCTGATGTTCGGCGACATCGTCAAGGTGACGCCGTCCTCGAAGGTCGTCGGCGACATGGCGCTGATGATGGTGAGCCAGGACTTGACCGTTGCCGATGTCGAGAACCCGGCCCGCGACATCGCCTTCCCGGACTCGGTCGTCTCGATGCTGCGCGGCGACCTCGGCCAGTCCCCGGGCGGTTGGCCGCGGGTGCTGCAGAAGAAGGCACTGAAAGGCGACAAGCCGATCACGGCGCGGCCCGGTTCGTTGCTGAAGCCGGCCGACCTCGAGAAGAGCCGCAAGGAGATCGAGGACAAGCTCGAGCGCAAGCTGTCGGAATACGAGTTCGCCTCGTGGCTGATGTATCCGAAAGTGTTTTCCGACTTCGTCGCCGCGCAGGAAACCTACGGCCCGGTCAGCGTTCTGCCGACGCCGACCTATTTCTACGGCATGAAATCGGAAGACGAGATTTTCGTCGATATCGAAAAAGGCAAGACCTTGGTCGTGCGCTGCCAGGCGTTCGGCGATGTCGATGACAAGGGCATGGTCACCGTGTTCTTCGAGCTCAACGGCCAGCCGCGGCGTGTGAAGGTGCCCGACCGCGCGCACGGTGCCTCGGCAGCCAAGGCGCGCCGCAAGGCGGAGCCCGGCAACGAGGCGCATGTCGGGGCGCCGATGCCGGGTGTGGTTTCGGCGCTCGCGGTCGCCGCCGGCCAGGCGGTCAAGGCCGGCGACGTGCTGCTCTCCATCGAAGCGATGAAGATGGAGACGGCGTTGCACGCCGAGCGCGACGGTACGGTTGCCGAGGTGCTGGTCAAGGCCGGCGACCAGATCGATGCGAAGGATCTGCTGATCGCGTTCAACTGAGAGCTCGCAAGGAACGAGCAGGCTGTCGGCTTCTGGCGGCAGGCTTGGCGAGCTGTTCGATAACGGCTTGACCCGCCGGCCTGGGTCGGGCATCGAACCGCTGAAATTCGCCGCGGCACGTTCCCCGAGTCGCGGCGCGGAACCGATTTTGGAGAAAACATGGCCGACGATATCACCGAGACCAGCCAGACTGTTGCCGCCGGCCAGCTGCGTGCCTTGATCGAGCGCATCGAGAGGCTCGAGGAAGAAAAGAAGACGATATCCGACGACATCAAGGAAGTCTTCGCGGAGGCCAAGGGCACCGGCTTCGACACCAAGGCAATCCGCACCATCATCCGGTTGCGCAAGAAGGACCAGGCCGAGCGCCAGGAGGAGGATGCCATCCTCGATCTGTACATGGCCGCGCTCGGCATGGTCTAAGACTGGACACAGTCTGGGGCGTCAGTGCGGCGCCCTCAACGGTTCGAACCATGAGCGAATTCGACTTCGGCGGCCGTCGCGCCTCGGAATTCCGCCATCGCGGCTTCTGGTCGCTGTTTGCCGAACGGCATCCGGAAGAAAGAGCACGGCTGGCGCGGCGCGGACCCTGGTTCTGGCAGCGCGGGCTGCCCGACTTCGCACTGGTCCTTTCCATGTATGTCGCGCCGGCGCAGAACCATGTCGGCGTCTTCTTCGGCCGCAACGAGAAGTTCGGCGCCACGCAAAGCTGGTCGCGGCTGGAGCCGTTCCGGCCGGCAATCGAAGACAGGCTGAAACTCAGGCCGGAACAAAGCTGCGAAGGCCTCGGCATCAATTCGATGTGGCGGGTCAATTGCTTTCCCGAGGACAACTGGCCTGCCATGACCGACTGGCTGGTGACGGAATGCTCACGGGTCGAGCACGCCGTAACCGAAGTGCTTGGGCAGGGTAAGTGATCGCGGATTTCTTCCGCTCGCGTTGGCTTGGCGAGGTGCCGGTCGACCGGCTGTTCTGGCGTGACATGATGCTTGTCGGGACCGTGATCAATATTGCGTCGTCTGCTGCGGCGCTGATCCTGCTTGGGCTGAAGATGCCGCTCGGCCTTGTCCTGGCGGTGCATTTTGCACCGGTCCCCTACAACGTCTTCCTGACTTTGGCGGTCTGGCGCACGGCTGAGAAGGCCGGCGGTGCCAGGGCTTCGCTCTTCATGCTGGGATCAGCGCTCTGGCTGATCGCCACGATCGTCGTCTGACGAGGCGACCCGTACGAAAAAGGGCGGCCGGAGCCGCCCTTCGCGAGAAACGATGACGCCTGTTCAGGCCGCAGGCTCGAATTTCAGCGCCACGCCATTGATGCAGTAGCGCAGGCCGGTCGGCGGCGGGCCGTCCTCGAAGACATGGCCGAGATGGCTGCCGCAACGAGAGCAGTGGCATTCGGTACGGACCATGCCGTAGCTGCGGTCGACCGTGTTCTCGACCGAGCCCGGAACGGGATCGTTGAAGCTCGGCCAGCCGGTGCCGCTCTCGAACTTCAGCGTGGATTGGAACAGCGGCTGGTCGCAGCCAACGCAGGAAAAAGTGCCGGCACGCTTCTCATAGAGCAGGGCGCAGCTCCCCGGCCGCTCGGTGCCATGGTTGCGCATGACCGCGTACTGCTCCGGCGTCAGCCGGGCGCGCCATTCGGCGTCGGTGCGGGTTACTGGGTAGGTGTGGGTGTCCATTTGATCTCCTCAGCCTTGGCGGCTCGTTCTTGGTTGCAACCGGATATTCGCAACAAGATAGGCGTTTGTTACGGCATTTGCCCGCATTTTCGAGCGGACCACCTGGAATTCCTCAGGCGATTGCCGCGAGATAGCGCGTGACGGAGGCGGCCAGCGCCGTCTTCGCATCGCCGATGATGTTCTGGTTCCACCATGCGCCGTAGATGTCGTCGAAGGCGAACGGCGCAAGGGCTGCCGCGATGCGGTGTATGGCGGCAGCATTGAGCGGGATCTGGTTCGGATAGCTGTACATGAAGCTGACATGGCGGCGTGTCGGCGTCACCTGCAGGATGTCGCCGGTCAGCAGGGCATCGGCACCGTCGCGTTTCCAGTGCAGCACCTGGCCGCCGGCAAAGTGGCCGCCGCAGCGGATGAGTGTCAGCGACGGGTTGATGGCCAGCGTCTCGCCTTGCCAACTGACGATCGAGCGATGCGGCCGCATGATCCATTGCCGGTCGTCGGCATGGAGATAGATCGGCACGCCGCCAAACGCCTCGCTCCATTCGACCATCACCGAATAGTAATGGCAGTGCGAGATGGCGATCGCGGCAAGACCGCCGCGGCGGTTGATCTCCGCCACCGCCTCGTCGCTTACCATCGAGATGCAGTCCCATAGCACATTGCCGTGCGGCGTTTGCGCCAGCAGCGCCCGCTGGCCGATGGCGAAGCGCGGCTCGATGCCAAACGCGAGCACGCCGGCGTCGTCCTTCATCACCAGCCGATGCCCGGCGGCGAGTTGTTGCGGCGTGGTCCAGGCCTGGCCCTCCCAGCGCACATACTGCCGTTCGTCCTCGCAAATCGGGCAGTGTCGCGGTGGCTTTTCCGTCGCCGCGAACTGGACGCCGCATTGCAAGCAGAGGAAGCAGGTCATCTGATCTCCCGTGGTCCTTCAGTGCTTTCTTGAAAGCTGCTTCGTAGCACCTTCGAGCCCGGCCAGTGTCAGCGGAAACATGCGGCCGCCGAAGATGTCACGGATCATCGCGATCGAATGGGTAAAGCCCCAGTTCTTTTCGCTCTCGGGGTTAAGCCACACCGCGTTCGGCCATTGCTGCAGCAGCCGGCCGAGCCAAACGGTTCCGGCCTCGGGGTTCCAGTGTTCCACCGAGCCCCCGGGGTGGGCGATCTCGTATGGGCTCATCGAGGCATCGCCGACGACGATGACCTTATAGTCCGGACCATATTTGTGGAGGAGGTCAAAGGTCGGAATCACCTCGGCATGGCGGCGGCGATTGTCCTTCCACACGCCTTCGTAGATGCAGTTGTGGAAATAGAAATATTCGAGCTGGCGGAACTCGGCGCGGGCGGCCGAAAACAGTTCCTCGACGCTTTTGATATGGTCGTCCATCGAGCCGCCGACATCGAAGAACATCAGGAGCTTCACCGCATTGCGGCGCTCGGGCCGTGTCTTGACGTCGAGGTAGCCGTGCTCGGCGGTGGCGTGGATGGTACCGGGCAGGTCGAACTCTTCCTCCGCGCCTTCGCGCACCCAGCGGCGCAGCCGCTTCAGCGCGACCTTGATGTTGCGGGTGCCAAGTTCGATGGCATCGTCGAAATTCCTGAACTCGCGCTTGTCCCAGACCTTCACCGCGCGGCGGTTGCGGCTTTCATGCTGGCCGATGCGGACGCCTTCGGGGTTGTAGCCATAGGCGCCGAAGGGCGAGGTGCCGCCGGTGCCGATCCATTTCGAGCCGCCCTGGTGGCGGCCCTTTTGTTCCTCGATCCGCTGCTTCAGCGTCTCCATCAGCTTGTCGAAGCCGCCAAGCGCCTCGACCAGCTTTTTCTCCTCCTCGGTCAGGTGCTTCTCGGCGAGCCGGCGCAGCCATTCCTCGGGAATGTCGGCGACATTGACGGCATCCGGGCCACCCAGCGCTTCGATGCCCTTGAAGACATGCGCGAACACCTGGTCGAAGCGGTCGATATGACGCTCGTCCTTCACCAGGGCGGCGCGGGCAAGGTAGTAAAATCCCTCGACATCATAGTCGACCAGTCCGGCTTCCAGCCCTTCCAGCAGAGAGAGGTATTCCCTGAGCGAAACGGGAACACGCGCTGCCTTCAGTTCGAGGAAGAAGGGGATGAACATGCCGGCTGTTACCTGTGGCCCTCGATCTTTTCTCGTGCGGCGCTTGCGATAAAGGCAGAGCGCGTCAGGCCGCGACGGCTGGCCTCGGCATCTATGGCCGCCAGCAGGCCGGCATCGAGCGACAGATTGGCTCGAACGGGCCGCCCTGAATCGATCAGCACCGGAATCATGACGGCGGATTCGCCCGCAGAGCTATCGATCTCGTCCGCTCTCAACAGATCCGCCAGCGTGCGTGCCTTGGGAAAGGAAACGCCCTTTGCCAATCGTGTTTCGACCCATTCGCGCACAGCCGATGTCGCATCGGCAATCGCCTCTTCGGGGTTTGCGCCGCCGCCATGACAACCGGGAAGATCAGGGACCCGCACCCCCCAAACATCGTCCGCGCCGCCGAGAATTCCCACATAGTGCGTCATGCGTTCCGTCCTCAGATCTATCCGGCGAGCCGGGCGATCGACCGCGCGACACCAGGCGATTGTTCGCGATGGTGACTATTTCAATCACTTATCGTCAGAGCAGATCATACTCGATAAAGCCTGTCCTGCGCGCGACGCGGTCGTAGAGCTTGCGGGCGGTGACGTTGGTCTCGTGCGTCATCCAGTAGACATTTTTCACCCCGATCTTGCCGGCCTCCTGCTTCACCGCCTCGATGAGGGCCGCGCCGATGCCCTTGCCGCGCACCTGCGGATCGGCGAACAGGTCCTGCAGGTAGCAATTGTTTTTCTCCGACCAGCCGGAGCGGTGGTAGAGATAATGGGTGAGGCCGACGGCCTTGCCGTCGAGAGTAGCGATAAAACCCTTCGGCTCGAACTCGCCTTCGGTGAACAGCCGTTTCCAGGTGACGGCGTAGACCTCTTCCGGCAGCGTGGTTTCGTAGAAGGTCAGATAGTCGGTCCACAGGCGCCGCCAGTCGGCGTGGTCGGATTGTGCAAGCGGGCGGACGGTGATCTCGGTCATTTCGGTTCCTCCAAAGTCTGATCTGTTCCGGACGGAATCAGGGCGGATACAGCTTTGCCTAAACCGCGGCCGAATTGTACTCGCGAAATGCGGTGGCCAGCACGTGCAGCGCCTCGCGCGCCCGCGGCGCCAATGTGTGCGAATGCAGGACCACTTCGGACGGGTCAAGCGGCGGCAGGCCGAGCTTGCGGCCAATCTCGACCAGGCCGGGAGGAACGACGCGGTGGGCCAGCGCCGAAACGGCAAAGCCCGCCGATACCGCAATGTTGACGGCCGCGCCGCCGCCACCCACAAATGCCTCCTCCCAGGCGATGCCAGCCTTGTCCAGCGTCTCGACGGCTCGCACACGATCCGGACAACTGCATATGGTGCTCAGGAGAGCGAGGCGCAGCGGCGTCCCGCGCTGCCATTCGAAGGAAGGCGTCGCGAACCAGCCATAGTGATTGCGCGACAAGGTCCGGCCCGGACGGCTGTCGCCCTCGCGGTGCACGATGATCGCATCGAGTTCGCCGCGATCGAACGCCTCTTTCAGAATGGTGCTGGTGTCGATCCTCAAACTGAGCGTGAGCGATGGATCGTGCGCGTGGAGTTGGGCGATCAGGACGGAAAGTTCGGGGCCAGCGACATGATCGACAAAGCCGAGCGCGAGCCGGCAGGGCGCTTCGGAAAACTCGGCCATGGCGCGCTCATGCGCGGCAAGGAAGTCGCGCGCGGAAGGCAGGAAAACGGCGCCCCTCGCCGACAGGCTGACGCGGCGCGGGGTGCGCTCGATCAGCCGCGCGCCGAGCTTTTCCTCAAGACGCCGCAGCTTGACGCTGATCGTCGCCTGGGTGCTGCCAAGTGCTTCGGCGGCGCGGGTGAAGCTCTGCAGATCGGCCACCATCACGAAGGTGCGTACGGCGTCGACGTCAAGGGTGGTCATTCCAGGCCTTCCATCGGTATCATGCCAATTTGTCATTTCTGATATAGCCAACCATAGCCTTTTTTCATGGTCAAGTCTCATCTATGTCAGCCTGACCGCTATGTCAGCCTGACCGCGGTTTGAAGAGTGCCGCCTCTCCCTGTCTCGCTGGAAAGTGATCGACATGCCGTTTCAAATTGAACGAAACACCATCGCGCTGACCGGCGTGTGCCTTGCGTCTCTCCTGTTCGGGCTCGAAATCTCCAGCGTGCCGGTGATCCTGCCGAAGCTGGAAAGCGTGCTCGCCGCCGATTTCAAGGATTTGCAGTGGATCATGAATGCCTACACCATTGCCTGCACGACGGTGCTGATGGCGACGGGAACATTGGCCGACCGTTTCGGGCGAAAGAGCGTGATGGTGATCACCACCGTCGCCTTCGGCCTTGCCTCGCTGATGTGCGGTCTGGCAACGAGCGCGCCGCTGCTGATCGCCGCCCGCTTTCTGCAAGGCCTTGCCGGTGGCGCAATGCTGACCTGCAGCGTGGCCGTGCTGTCGCACCAATTCCAGGACGGAAAGGCGCGCGGCAAGGCCTTCGTCGCCTGGAGCGTCGTCTCCGGCATAGGGCTCGGTTTTGGGCCCGCGATCGGCGGCTTGATCGTGGCGCTGTCGAACTGGCAATGGGTTTTCCTCATCCACGTGCCGCTGGCGATCCTGGCGCTCGCCTTCATTGGTGCCGGGGTCACGCAATCGCGCGATCACAACGCCCATAAGCTCGATCTGGCAGGCCTGCTGACCCTGTCGGCGGCAGTGTTCGGCTTCTCCTATCTGATCACGCAAGGTGCTGATCTCGGGGCCGGCGCCCGTATTGCCGTGATTGTCGCGTCGGTTGCGGCTTTCATCGCGTTCCTGGTCGCCGAGAGGGTCAATCCCTATCCGATGTTCGATTTCTCGGTCTTCCGCATCCGCCAGTTTTCGGGTGCGATCATGGGCGCCATAGGCATGAATTTCAGCTACTGGCCGTTCATCATCTATCTGCCGATCTACTATTCCGGCGTGCTCGGCTACGACAGCACCACGACCGGCCTGCTGCTGCTGGTCTACACGCTGCCCTTCATGGTGATGCCGCCGATCGCCGAGCGCCTGCGTGCGCGTTATCAGGCGCGGATCGCGATCCCGCTCGGCCTGCTGACCCTGGGGATCGGCTTTATCGCCATGTGGATCGGGTCCGGGCTCGAGGGCGCCAACTGGCTGACCATGCTGCCCGGCACTCTGATCGCCGGGATCGGTATCGGGCTGACCAATTCGCCGACCACCAACACCACCACCGGGGCGGTGTCGGCCGATCGCGCCGGGATGGCTTCGGGCATCGACATCAGCGCGCGCCTGATCACGCTCGCGATCAACATAGCGGTGCTCGGCCTTTTGTTGACGCGTGGGATTGCTTCTTATCTCCGCAACGCATTCGGCGGGGCTTTCGACCCCAGCGAATTGCGCGCGTTGGCGGAAAGGATCGCAGCCGGAAATCTGGATGGCCTTGCACGGGAGACGCCTCACCTCGCAACCCTCGACCCGTCCGGCGCCATTGTGCATGCCGCCCTGGTCAATGGCTTCGGCTGGGTCATGCTCTATTGCGGGATTGGCGTTCTTGCCCTGGCGGTCATCGGCTTCGTCATCTTTGGACCGAAGCGTGTCGCGCCGCAGGAGAGAGGCTTTGCTGCCGCCGAATGAGCGGCCGAAGCCTGCTCGCAGCGGACCTTCGCTCGATCTTCACCCCTGCCGTCTGGCCATGAAGGCCAGCCGCTCGAACAGGTGCACGTCCTGCTCGTTCTTCAACAGGGCGCCGTGCAGCTTGGGCAGCGCGTTCTTGGCGTCGGCGCGCAAATCCTCTGGCGCGATGTCGTCGGCGACCAGCAGGCGGATCCAGTCCAGCGCCTCCGATGTCGACGGCTTTTTCTTCAGCCCCGGCACGTCACGGATTTCGTAGAATTGGGTCAGCGCCGCGCGCACCAGGTTCTGCTTGATGCCGGGGTAGTGGACATCGACGATCCTGTGCAGCGTGTCGACATCGGGAAAGCGGATATAGTGGAAGAAGCAGCGGCGCAGGAAGGCGTCCGGCAGTTCCTTCTCGTTGTTGGAAGTGATGATGACGATGGGCCGCACCGCAGCGCGGATGGTCTCGCCGGTCTCGTAGACGAAGAACTCCATCCGATCGAGTTCCTGCAGCAGGTCGTTGGGAAACTCGATGTCGGCCTTGTCGATCTCGTCGATCAGAAGCACGACCTTCTTGCCGGCCGCGAACGCCTCCCAAAGCTTGCCGCGCTTGATGTAGTTCTTGATGTCGTTGAACCTGACATCGCCGAGCTGGCTGTCGCGCAGCCGTGACACGGCATCGTACTCGTAAAGACCTTGCTGCGCCCGTGTCGTCGATTTGACATGCCATTCGATGAGGTCGAGGCCGAGTGCCGCCGCCACCTGGCGGGCAAGTTCCGTCTTGCCGGTGCCGGGCTCGCCCTTGACCAGCAGCGGCCGCTCCAGCGCGATCGCCGCGTTGACCGCCACCATCAGATCCTTGTCGGCGACATAGGCCGCCGTGCCTTCGAAACGCATTTTTGCTCCTCGGTTCGTACCGGGGACCGTAAGGAGGCTCTCTGGTCCGCGCAAGGGCGGGTTTGCAACGGCGATGAGGCCAAATCGGCGCGGAAAGAGCGCCCCCTCTCTGGCGCATGGGCCACCATAGGCCTATATTGGCGGAGGCGGTCTGCGCTTCCCGGCAGGAGACACTTTTCCCCGGGGCCTTAATGATCCTTAGGGAGCTGTCCCTGGGAAGACCCGTGGGTTTTCTCATACGGCGCCCACCTACTTTGTAGGCACCCGGGATCGACCTCTCCACCGGTTGTGTGGATCGTCACTTGTCGCAAGGCGTCCACGCATCTCGGTGGATGACGCGGTGGAAAACGTCGCTCTTGAGACCTCACACAGCTCTGACCTTTTCTACCTTGGCCGCATGATCTCTCCCAAAGACCTTAAAAAACGGCTGCGCCTCGAGGCACTCGCCCGCCGCGACGCGCTTGATGAATTCTGGCGGGTCGAGGCCGCGCTCGAAATGGCGGAGACGGCGCGCGACCGCCTGGAGGTCGGATCCGGTCAGATCGTCTCCGGTTTCTGGCCAATGCGCTCGGAGGTGGATGTCAGGCCATTGATGTTCGCCTTGCGCGAGAAGGGCGCACGGCTCTGCCTGCCCGCCATTCTCGACAAGACCACCATCGTCTTTCGCGAGCTGGTGCGTGGCGCGCCGATGGTCGACATGGGCTTTGGCACGGTCGGACCGCACGCGGAGGCCGAAGTTCTCGACCCCTCGGTCATGCTGGTGCCGCTCGCCGCCTTCGACGCGCGCGGCCACCGCATCGGTTATGGCGCGGGCTATTACGATCGCGCGATCGCGAAGCTCGTCGACAAGGGGCATGCGCCCCGGCTGGTCGGCATCGCCTTCGACTGCCAAGAAGTTTCGCAAGTTCCCGACGAAGCCCATGACGTGGTCATCGCGGAAATACTCACCGAGAGCGGGTTGCGCCGCTTTGCGCCAAAATTGTAGATAGTTCTTTGAAACGCATGATCTTTGCCGAAAAGTCATGCAACTTTTCGGGATCAGGCATAGATGAGACTTCTCTTCCTCGGGGACATGGTCGGTAAGACGGGCCGCACCGCAGTGTGGGAACAACTGCCTGGCCTGATCTCCGACTTCAAACTCGACTTCGTCATCGTCAACGGCGAGAACGCCGCCGGCGGCTTCGGCATCACCGAAGAGATTTTTCGCGAGACGATCGCGTCGGGCTGCGATGTCGTGACCACCGGCAACCATGTCTGGGACCAGCGCGACGCCCTGGCCTTCGCACCGCGCGAGCAGCGTTTCCTGCGGCCCTCCAATTTTCCCAAAGGCACGCCAGGGCGCGGCTCCGGCGTCTATATCGCCAGGAGCGGCGCGCGTGTGCTGGTCGCCAACATCATGGGCCGGGTATTCATGCATCCCGAGCTCGATGATCCGTTCCAGGCCGGCGAACGCGAGCTTGCGGCCTGTCCGCTCGGGGAGCAGGCGGATGCGGTAGTGATCGACTTCCACGCCGAGGCAACCTCGGAAAAGATGTGCTTCGCGCATTTTGTCGACGGTCGTGCCAGCCTGGTCGTCGGCACCCACACGCACCAGCCCACCGCCGATCACCAGATACTCAATGGCGGCACCGGCTACCTGTCGGATGCCGGCATGTGCGGTGACTACGATTCCTCGCTCGGCATGGACAAGGAAGAACCGCTCAACCGGTTCCTGTCGAAAGTACCGAAAGGCCGTTTCGAAGCGGCGGTCGGCCCGGCGACATTGTGCGGCGTCGGCGTGAATATCTCCGACCGCACCGGGCTGACCGAGAAGATCGCGCCGTTTCGTCGCGGCCCCCGGCTGGAGGAAACGGCTCCCTCCTTCTGGTCATGACATTGATATAGGCGTTCGCAATACCCAATTGCCGGCGACACTGCTCTAGATCGTAGGGGACGACCTCCATGCAGCTTATCGAATTCCTGGCGCCGTATTTTCAATTCGTTTCCGACCCGACCGCCTGGGTCGCGTTGCTGACGCTGGTGGTGCTCGAGATCGTGCTTGGCATCGACAATCTGATCTTCATCTCCATCCTGACCAACAAGCTGCCCGTGGAGCAGAGGGCTCGTGCGCGCCGCCTTGGCATTTCGGCTGCGCTGATCATGCGCCTGGTGCTGCTTGCCACCATTTCCATCATCGTTCAGCTGACGACGCCGGTGTTCACGGCCTTAGGCCACGGCTTCTCTTGGCGCGACCTGATCCTGATCGCAGGCGGCCTGTTCCTGGTCTGGAAGGCGACCAAGGAAATCCACCACACGGTCGATCCCGACGACCATCAGGACACGATGCTGGGCGAAACGCTCAAGATCTCGCTTGCCGGCGCGATCTTCCAGATCCTGCTGCTCGACCTCGTCTTCTCGATCGATTCCATCATCACCGCCGTCGGCATGACCGACGAGATCGCCATCATGTACATCGCGGTCATCGTGGCTGTCACGGCGATGATGCTGGCCGCCGGACCGCTGGCGGACTTCATCGCCAAGAACCCGAGCATCGTCATGCTGGCGCTGGGCTTCCTGCTGATGATCGGCATGACGCTGATCGCCGACGGCATGGGCTACCATGTGCCCAAGGGCTACATCTACGCCGCGATGGGTTTTTCGGCGCTGGTCGAAGGGCTCAACATGCTGGAGCGACGGCGCAAGAAAGCGAAATCCGGCGACGAGCACTGAGACCGACCGGACCGGGCGAGCCTCGGCATTTCCGGCGAGAACAGGATCGCCTTCGCACTTTTGCTGGAATTGATCTAATGCCCCGGAACGCCCTTCGGATGACGGTCGGCGATCAGGCCCAGCGTCAGGCCCTGTTCCAGCCAGGCCTTGGCGCCGGCGAGCACAAGCGCAAAGCCGCCGGTTGAGCCGACCGCTTGTTTCACCTGCTCGTCGCCCTTGCCGGCAAAGCCGAAATTGTGGACTTCGAGGAAGGTCGCCTCGCCAGGCATTTCGGTGAAGGTCCAGACCACCGTGGTCGGCGGATCGCTCCACGTCATGACGATCTTCTTGTCCCTGACGATCTCGCTGACATCGACGGTCGTCGAGACGCCATACATGCGCCACTCCCACTGAACCGGCTTGCCGCCATCAAGCCGGCCGCTGCCATGGGTGAACCAGAATTGGGTCGTGATCGCCGGATCGACGATGGCTTCGAAAACATCAGCGACCGGCCGCCGGATCAGCATGGCGGCTTCGGCTGTCGGTGTTTCACGGATCTCCATGGCGATCTCCTTTTCGAATATGCGCTCACCAGGCGTCCGGTTCGCGCACCATGTGAATGATGTTGGCCGGATTGGTGATCCAGCCGCCTCGGAAACCCAAGCCCAATGGCTCGATGGCATCGCAACGCACAACGCCCGCCTTGGCCAGATGATCCGCGGTGCCCGGAAAATCCTGCGTGAAAAGCTCCAGCCAGATCTCGGCCTGGCTCATCATCGGCGCTTCGTCGATCCACAGCCTGACAGGCCCAAGCTCGAAGCCGATGGCCGGCGCCTTGGTGGTGAACGGCTTGAGGCCGACGACGTCGCGGTAGAAGGCGAGCGTCGCTTCGTACTGGTGCGATGGCACCTTCATGGCGATGTTGATGCCGCCGGTGATCTTCACGGTCATGGTTGGGCTCCGTTTTTTAAATGTTGTTTTCGCTGGCGGGCTCGCCCTTCATCTCGCTGCGGTAATAACCGTCGCGCAGATTGATGCCGTATTCGACATAGGCCTTCATGCAGGCCAGCATCTGCGACCAGCCCTCGCAATTCAGGTAGGACTTCTTCAGGCCGACCGCGCCTTCCTGCCAGCCGCTCTCGGCGATGGTGACGAAGGTGCCGCCATCGTCGAGCGGCTCGAAATTCATCTCGATGCGGGTCTTGTAGGTGGGCTTGCCGTCGGCGTCGGTAGCATCCCAGCGCAACACGATGCGGCTGTCCTTGACCACTTCATCGACCTCGACCGGCACCTTGCCCCACCAGACGACATCCGAACCGGCAACCAATGGCGCGCTGGCGCCGCCGATGGTGGTGAAATAACCGCTGAGCTTCTTCGGATTGACGACCGCGTCGAAGACTTCGGCGACCGGTTTACCGATGCGCCCTGAAACCCTGAATCCAAGAGACATATCCACAGCTCCTTGGTTGATCGCGACAACGATATGTTATATAAACATAACATGTCAAGCCGATCGCAGGACGACAATGTTTTCAAGGCGCTGGCGCATCCGCGCCGGCGCGAAATGCTGGATCGGTTGAAAGACGAGCCAAAAACCACCGGCATGCTGTGCGATGCCTTTCCCGACATCGACCGCTGCACCGTCATGCTCCATCTCAAGGTGCTGGAGGAGGCAGATCTGATCGTCGCGCGTCGTGATGGACGCGAGCGCTGGAACCATCTCAACGCGCTGCCGATCAAGCAGATCCACGACCGCTGGATCAGCCAGTATGCCGGTCATGCGCTCAGCATCATCGACCGGCTGAAGTCCGATCTGGAAGCATAGGCACGGCCGGGATCGCCGCAGCACGGCGCGGCTGGACGAATTGAGCCGATTTATCTATAAGCCGGCCATTCCGACAAAGAGCGCCGCGCGTCCACTGACGCATCAGGACGTTCTGAAATTTTGAATTCGAGCCTTTTGCAAAGGCGAGGTGACGCATCTCGCGGCAAGACGCTCTAGCCGAACACGACAGGGGTGCCATGGCTGGCCATTCACAGTTCAAGAACATCATGCACCGCAAGGGCCGTCAGGACGCGGTGCGGTCGAAAATGTTTTCCAAGCTGGCGCGCGAAATCACCGTTGCGGCCAAGAGCGGGACGCCCGATCCATCGATGAACCCGCGCCTGCGCCTGGCGATCCAGAACGCCAAAGCGGTGTCGATGCCGAAGGACAACATCCAGCGCGCCATCAACAAGGCCTCGATGGGCGATGCCGAGAATTACGAAGCCGTGCGTTACGAAGGGTATGGGCCGGGTGGCGTCGCCGTGATCGTCGAGGCGCTGACCGACAACCGCAACCGGTCTGCGTCCAATGTCCGTGCCGCCTTCACCAAGGCAGGCGGCGCGCTCGGCGAAACCGGATCGGTATCGTTCATGTGGGACCGCGCCGGCGAAATCTACTATCCGGCCTCGGCAGGCAGTGCCGACAAGATCATGGACGCGGCCATCGAAGCCGGTGCCGACGATGTCGAATCGGACGAGGAAGGCCACACGATCTATTGCGCCTTCGAGACTCTCGGCGAAGTGTCCAAGGCGCTTGAAGCCTCGCTCGGCGAGGCCGAATCGGTCAAGGCGATCTGGAAGCCGCAGAACAATGTCCCGGTCGACGAAGAACGGGCGCAGTCGCTGATGAAGCTGGTTGCGACGCTCGAGGACGATGACGACGTGCAAAGCGTGTACGCCAACTTCGAAGTCGACGACGAAATCTTGGCCAAGCTCAGCGCGGCGTGAGTTGCAGAGCGCCACGCGGGCGGAAGTGTACGCGGACATATAGCCAAGGGGTCCTTGCCTAAAGTATAGATCGGTCAGTTGTCGGCAGAAGGGGAGATGACTGACGAAGGGATTCAACGTGCCAATGCGATTGCTTGGCCTCGGCGCGGTGGCTTTTGGCGACGGCTTTTCGCTTCGCTTATCGACTATCTTGTCATCTTCGTCGCTCTTTATTCGCTGGTTGCGGCCTTGTTTCTGTTGACCGACGGCGGTGTGAAAGGCAGCTTCTGGCTGAACTGGAAAACGTGCCAGTCCGCAAGTCTGAACGGAACAGACGATCCTTCACTTTCCCGCTACGATTGGCAGGTTTGTGCGACATCCTTCTTCGGTTTTCCGGTGGCCAGATGGGCAGCTTGCACAAGTACAGACTCTCAATCGAAGGCAGTCTCAATGCTTTCGATAGACCTTGATTCAAAGGGAAAATTTCGACCTGCGGCACTGGATCTAGGCTTCCTCCAAGTGCTGGTCCTGGCAACCTATCTTCTTGTTATGGAGGGGGCCTTCAGCCGGTCGCTTGGCAAGGGGGTCCTGGCACTCTTCGTCCATGACGAATTGGATTGGCAAAGGGAAGGCCTCGCTTTGCAAAAAGCCGTTCGTCGGCAGGTGGTAAAATTCTTGGGCTATCTGCCTGCCATGCTGGTCGGAGCTTTCTTTGCTTTCGAGACCTGGAAAACCGTTCCGGCATCCGTGCTGAACTATTCCCGACTGGAAATCGTAATCGCCTTTGCCGCGTCTGCCCTAGCTTTTCTCTGGCCGTGCTGGATCGCGCTGGCCATCGCATTCGGCAACGAGCCAATACATGACCGGGCTGCCGGCACGACTGTGCGCGTTCTCGAGGCAGACCAATGAACGCGTCGGGGAAGCCTTGCGTCGTCATCACCTACTGCACGCAATGCCTGTGGCTGTTGCGTGCCGGCTGGATGGCGCAGGAGCTGCTCTCCACCTTCGGCACCGATCTCGGCGAGGTGACGCTGGTGCCCGGCACGGGCGGCATCTTCACCATCTCGTGCAACGATGTACTGGTCTGGGATCGCAAGCGCGACGGCGGCTTTCCGGACGCGGCGAAACTCAAGCAGTTGGTCCGCGACGTGATCGATCCGGATCGTGATCTCGGTCACGCCGACCGCAAGGCGAAGAGCTGATATCTTCCCGCGAAAGCGGGACGATCACTTGCCGCGCCTCTTTCCGAAAACAGCACCGATACCGGCGCCGATCGCTATGCCCATGCTGATGCCGACGGCGGGGTCATCCATCGCCACGCCGAGGGCAGCGCCGAGGCCGACGCCGATCGAAATGCCGACGGCCATGGTCGAATAGGGATCGTTCACGGCGCTTCTCCCGACAATGTTTATGGCCGCCACAACGCCCAGCTGCGGCGGCCCGTAAACATGTCAACGCGCGGCGAGCCAGAAGGATGCCATGGCCACGATGGCGGTGACCGTGCGAACGTGGTTCCACATCACCCAGTCCCGGAGAAAGCTGGTCCATACGGCGGCGCCGTTGCTGCTGGCCGGATCGACGGCGGCCAGCGCATCGTTGAGCGGCACGTTGAAGGCCATGGTCACGATCGGATTGCCGACGAGATAGATCAGCGCGCCGGCCAGAAGCCAGAACGAACCCGGCTGGTTCCAGCCGATGATGGCGCCGGCGATGAGCACGATGCAGACCAGCCCGGTGCCGAAGAGTGCCGTCATGAACATCGGCGTGATGACAGTGACGTTGATCGAATTCATGGCGGCGATGCCGCCCGCCGCCGGCAGGCGAGCGAACGCCGGCATGACGAAGTTGGAGAAGGCGAAGAACACGCCGCCGACCACGCCTGCGCCCAGGGCCGCGATGAAGGTGAGGATGGGAAGAAGTTTGACAATCATGTCGGTTGCTCCAAGTGCCGGTTGCGGCGGGTTCCTCTGTTTGCAAATGTGATTAATCCTCACATTTGCAAAATGTGATAAACCCTCGTATTTTGCGAGTCAAGTCATTCGAGGCGATTGCTGGGCGCATTTGTTGGAGACAGTCATGGAAGGCACGCCGGCCAACGAGCAGATCGCTTCGGCGCGCCGGGCACCAAGCCAGCAGCGCAGCCGCGAGCGGGTCGAGCGCATGCTGGCCGCCGCTTCGGCGCTGATCGCCGAGCAAGGCAGCGATGCCATGCGCATGGGTGAAGTCGCTGAACGGGCAGGGGTGTCGATCGGATCGCTCTACCAGTTCTTTCCGGACAAGCGGGCGATTGTCTGGGCGCTGGCAGAGCGCTACACGGTGGAGAGCCAAGCCTGCATCTCGGCGGCGCTCAAGGATGTTACGGATGCAGAGGGGCTGGGCCAAGCGTTTTCGGAGCTGGTCGATATCTACTACCGACTGTTCCTCGCCGAACCGGTGATGCGCGACATCTGGTCGGGCACGCAGGCCGACAAGGCGCTGCGCCGGCTCGAGCTCGCCGACAGCCGGGCCAATGCCGAATTCCTCGGTGCGGTGCTGAAGCGGCTACGTCCCGGCGCCGACCCCGTCTCCCTGGAGACCACGGCCTTTCTCGTCTGGCAGATGGGCGAGGCGGCCATGCGGCTGGCGATCTCGGTCGAGCGGCAGGAGGGCGACAGGCTGGTCGCAGCCTATAAGCGCATGGCGCTCAGAGAATTGCTGGCGGAATAGAGAGCCGAAAACTCAGCCTTCGGCCAGGTCAACAAAAAACCCGCCACGAGGGCGGGTCTTTGAACTGCGAAGGCAGTCTGGCTTAGAGGCCGAAACCTTCGAAGCGCTTCTTGAACTTCGACAGGCGGCCGCCGCGGTCGAGCAAGGTCTGCTGGCCGCCGGTCCAGGCCGGGTGGGTGGTCGGGTCGATGTCGAGGTTCATCGTATCGCCTTCCTTGCCCCAGGTCGAACGGGTCGTGTATTCGGTGCCGTCGGTCATGACGACCTTGATGGTGTGGTAGTCGGGATGAATAGCGCTCTTCATGGCTCGGTTCCTGGCTTGCTGGCGCGGCTGACTGGCATAAGCCTGCGTCGATGCGCCCCTTTTTAAAACTCGAAGCCGCAGCTATTGAGGAGCCACGGCTTCTAAAACGGTCGGCGTGGCTATACATCAGCCGAAATTGAATCACAAGGCCGTGGCTCGCGCATATTGAGGCGCATACAACAAGGCGGCTAGAGGAAACACCGAGATGGCGCAATCCAGCAGCGCAGACGAGCGCCGCCGCTCGCTCAAGCCGCTCAGGCGCCTGTTCCCTTATATCGGCCACTACCGGAAAATGGTGACGGGCGCCGTCGTCTCGCTGGCAGTCGCGGCGATGACAACGCTGGCGCTGCCGCTGGCGGTGCGGCGCATGATCGATCATGGCTTCACGCCGGCGGGATCCACCATCATCGCTGAATATTTCGCCGCGCTGGTGGCCATGGCGGCGCTTTTGGCGGCCGCCTCGGCCGGCCGCTACTATTTCGTCATCACGCTCGGCGAGCGCGTCGTCGCCGACATCAGGCGCGACGTTTTCGCTCATGTGACGACGCTGTCGCCGGCCTTCTTCGACACTGCCCAGTCGGGCGAGATCGTGTCGCGGCTCGCCGCCGATACCACGCAGGTCAAGTCGGCGGTCGGCGCCACGGCTTCGGTCGCGCTGCGCAACGTCATCCTTGGTCTCGGCGCCGTGGCGATGATGGTTGTCACCAGCCCAAAACTGTCCAGCCTGGTCATAGCGGCCATTCCAATCATCGTGCTGCCGCTGGTCGCCTTCGGTCGCTCCGTTAGGCGCAAATCCCGGCAGGCACAGGACACGCTCGCCGAGGCGACGGCCTATGCCAGCGAGCAGATCGGCGCGGTGCGCACGCTGCAGGCCTTTACCAATGAGAAACTGGTCACCGGTCGCTTTTCGGGCGCGGTGGAAGCCGCTTTCGAGGCGGCACGTGCCTCGATCTTCGCGCGGTCCTTCCTCACCTTCTTCGCCATCTTCACCATTTTCTCGTCGGTCGTCGCGGTGCTGTGGTTCGGCTCGCGCGACGTGCTCGACGGCAATCTGTCACCCGGCACGCTTGGCCAATTCCTGCTCTATTCGGTGTTCGCCGCCGGCGCGCTCGGCGCGCTGTCGGAAGTCTGGGGCGAACTCGCGCAAGCAGCGGGTGCGGCCGAACGGCTGACCGAGATCCTGGCCGAGACGCCGGCGATCCAGGCGCCGGCCGAGCCGAAGCCGATGCCGGCAATCGTGAAGGGCGCGATCATCTTCGACGACGTCTCGTTCTCTTATCCGGCGAGGCCCGACCGCGCCGCCGTCCATGGCTTGAGCTTTTCGGTCAAACCCAGCGAGACGGTGGCGATCGTCGGTCCCTCCGGTGCCGGCAAGAGCACCGTCTTTTCGCTGATCCTGCGCTTCTACGATCCCGAAACCGGGAGGATCCTGATCGACGGCGTCGACGTGCGTGATGCTGACCCCGTCGCGGTCAGGCAGCGCATCGCCATCGTGCCGCAAGACGTCACCATCTTCGCGGCGAGCGCGCGCGACAATATCGGCTTTGGCCGGCCAGGCGCCAGCGAGGCCGAGATCGAGGCGGCGGCGAAGGATGCGTTGGCCGACGAATTCATCCTCAAGCTCGAGAAAGGTTACGACAGCCAGGTCGGCGAACGCGGCGTGACGCTGTCAGGCGGCCAGCGCCAGCGGGTAGCGATCGCCCGCGCCATCCTGCGCGACGCGCCGATCCTGTTGCTCGACGAGGCGACCTCGGCCCTCGACGCCGAAAGCGAGACGCTGGTGCAGACGGCGCTCGAGCGGCTGATGCAAGGCCGCACCACCATCGTCATCGCCCACCGGCTGGCGACCGTGCTCAAGGCCGACAGGATCCTAGTCATGGATGGCGGTCGCATCGTCGAGGAAGGCACGCATCAGAGCCTGGTCGCCAAGGGCGGCATCTATGCGCGGCTGGCCAAGCTGCAATTCGAGACCGGCGCCAGCGCCTTCAGGGGCGCGGCGGAATAGCGGGGCTCGATATGGCCGGTCTCATCCACCGTAGCGCTGCCTCAGGTGATTGACGAAGTAAACGGCGTTGAGTTTTTCGCCGGTGGCGCGTTCGAGCAGGTCCGGCGTCGACCAGCGCGATCCCTGCGACCATATCTTCTTGCGGCGCCAGTCGTTGATGGCCGCGAAATTCCCCTTCACCAGGTCGTCATCGGCGGAAGGATGTTCGCGCACCAGCGCGGCCCATTGCTGCGCCGCCATCATCGCGCCCAGCGTGTAGGAGGGGAAATAGCCGAAGGCGGCACCCGGCCAGTGCACGTCCTGCATCGGCCCATCGGCCGGATTGTCAATGGTGGAGAGGCCGAGATAGTCGCGCATCTTGGCGTCCCAGGCTTCGGGTAGATCAGCCACCTCCAGCCTGCCCGAGACGAGTTCCTGCTCCAGTTCGTAGCGCAGTATGACATGCAGCGGATAGGTTACTTCGTCGGCATCCACGCGGATCAGGCCGCGCTCGACGCGATGCACATGCGGCAGGAGATCATCGAGCGACCAGGTTTCGCCGAGATGCTTTTCCACCACCGGCAGCGCCCAGTGCCAGAAAGCAGGATTGCGGCCGATCTGCTTTTCGACGAACAGGCTCTGGCTTTCATGCACGGCCATGCCGCGGGCCTTGCCGAGCGGCCAGTGCGACCATGCCTTCGGCAGGTTCTGCTCATAGAGCGCATGGCCGGTCTCGTGCAGCACGCCCATCAGCGCCGACAGGAAGTCCGATGTCTTGTAGCGGGTGGTGATGCGCACGTCGCTGGGCACGCCGCCGCAGAACGGATGGTGCGACACCGACAGCGAGCCGTGCGTCAGGTCGAAGCCGACCGCCGCCATCATGGCGAGACCGAGTTCGCGTTGCCGGTCGATAGCATAGGTGCCCGAAAGCGGTTTCAGCGGATGCTTGCGCAGCCGCGCTTCCTGGATCGCCAGCGCCTCCGGCACGAAGCCTCTAAGGAAGGCCTTCAGGTCGGCGAAGACGGGAGTGATGTCGGCCGTGCGGTTGCCGGGATCGTATTGTTCCATCAGCGCGTCATAGGGCGCGAGGCCGAGCACGTCGGAGCGCAGGGCCGCCTCTTCGCGCACCAGCGCCACCACGCCCTCGAGCGCCGGCTGGAAGCCAGCCCAGTCGTTCTTGGCGCGCAGGTCGCGCCACAGCTGCTCGCAACGCATGCGCGCCGTTGTCTGGCGTTCGACGAATTCGACCGGCAGGCAGGTCAGGTTGGTGTACTGCCGCCGCAGTTCGGTCAGGGCCGCGCGCTGCTCATCGTCCAATGCCTCGGCTTCGGCGGCGGCGATCCAGTCCGATATTTCCGGCGCGGTCGCCCTGGTGTGATACATGCCGGCCAGTGCCGCCATCGCCTCGGCGCGCTTCTCGCCACCGCCGACGGCCATATGGGTCGCTTCATCGGCGCCGAGGATGGCCAGCGCATGCTCAAGCGCTTCGAGCTTATGGCCGAGGTCGTCGAGTTTGTGAAAGGACATGGCGGCTTCCGTGATTGAGGACGGCGCGAAAAGACACCAACGCAAAAGCCTTGGCAACCCTCAGATCCCATTCAGCAGATGCAGCTTGCACAGGCGTGGTCGAGCATGAAATGCTGCTGGCGACGCATGCAGGGGGAGCAGAATGATCGGTGACATCCTGGTCGGGCTGGTGGCCTTGATCCATGTCTACATCGTCTATCTCGAGATGGTTCTTTGGGACACGCCGCGCGGGCACAAGACATTCCGCCTGACGCCGGAATTCGCCAGTGCCTCGAAGGTGCTCGCCGCCAATCAGGGTCTCTACAACGGATTTCTCGCCGCCGGCCTGATCTGGGGGCTTTACCTCGGCGCCGGCGGGTTCCAGGTCAAGGTCTTCTTCTTGTTGTGCGTGGCCATTGCCGGTCTCTATGGCGCGGCAACGGTCGGCCGCAAGGTCCTTTACATCCAGACCATGCCGGCGGCGGCCGCCCTGATCGCGGTCTGGCTCGGTTGGTAGGCAGGATGGGCTGGTAAGGAAAAGGACGCCTGCGGGATTGGGGTCCCCGAAGGCGCCAGTTGGTCCCTTCCTCAAGGACATTTCCAGGCAGGATCGCCTCAGCCGTTCGGATAGTTTCCGCCGTCGGCGCCATCGCCCATCAGGAAACCGCTGCCGGTGTTGACCATCAGACGCTGGTCGACAGTGTCGAGCTGGCGCAGCAGGTCATGGTATTGCGCGGCCGGTATCCTGCCGTGATCCGACGCGGCTATCTTCTCGGCGGCCCGACCGATACGCGCGGTGCGCATTTCCAGGCGCTCCGCGACGGCCGGGTTGATGTTGTTGGCTTGCCTGGCGTCGACGATGCCCTGATGGACACCCCGAACCTGCTCAATGAGCGCCTCGACACGCGGGCCCGTCATGGCGGTCGGATCGGTCGCATCGAGTGCGCCCTTGTGGTGGCCCGCGGCATAGGCGCCGGCAAGCGGGGCCGCGATCAGAATCGCGGCAAGGGTTGCGGTCTTGAGAGATGCTGAAGTGCTCATGGGAGGTTCCTCCTGCCGGGAAGGGAGAGCGGCCGCGCCGCTTCGCCTTCCGACCAGTTTGGGTCGTCCAGTTCCGTCGCGTCGCGATGGGAGGCATCGCCGGCGGTTCTCGGCCCTGCGCAGCAAGCTAGGAGCGCTTCCGCGCGAAGTGTAATTAAAAAAAAATAATCTTTTCAGGCCTTGCCGGCCGCCGCTTGCGCCCTAGAGTTGAGCCGGCGAACAAATTCGCGTGAGTTCGCGTGATGATGGATCAACGTTCGGTGAGCTTCAGTTCAATGCGGCGGTTCTTGTTACGCGCTTCGTCGGTGTCGGCGGGGTCGAGCGGCTGGAACTCGCCGAAGCCGGCGGCGACCAGCCGGTTGGCCGGCACGCCGTTCTCGATCAGGAACTTGACCACCGAGGTCGAGCGCGCCGTCGACAGCTCCCAATTGTCGCGGTAACGGCCATTGCCGGACAGCGGCTTGTTGTCGGTATGACCATCGACGCGCAGCACCCAGTTGATCTCCGGCGGGATCTCTTTCTGCAATTCGATGATGGCATCGGCGAGCTTCTTCATCTCGACCTTGCCGGCGTCGTTGATCACTTCGGAGCCGGTCGGGAACAGCACTTCCGACTGGAACACGAAGCGGTCGCCGACGATGCGGATGTTCTCGCGGTCGGCGAGGATCTCGCGCAGGCGCCCGAAGAAATCGGAGCGGTAGCGGTTCAATTCCTGCACACGCTGCGCCAGCGCCACGTTCAGGCGACGGCCGAGATCGGCGATCTTGGTGTTGGAATCGCGGTCGCGCGTTTCGGAGACGTTGAGGGCATCCTCGAGCGCGCCGATCTGCTTGCGCAAGGCCGCGATCTGCTGGTTGAGGATCTCGACCTGGCTCAGCGCCTGCTGGCTGATCTGGCGCTGGTTGTCGAGTTCACCACCCAACTGCGCGGCACGCTGGTTGGCGGCGTCGCCGGCGCCGGCACCTTGCGCCAGCAACTGCTCGAGCCGGCTCTTTTCCGCCTGCGCCGCCGACAGGGACGCCTGCAGATTGGCGAGCGAATCCTCCTTGTCCTGCGCCGTCGAGCGCTCCAGCGCCAGAAGCTGGGTCAGTTCGTTGATCTGCGAGTTGAGGCGCGACAGTGCCGTGTCCTTGCCGGAGATTTCACGGCCGAGCAGGAACTGCGCCAACACGAAAACGGTGAGCAGGAACATGATGGCGAGCAGCAGCGTCGACAACGCGTCGACGAAGCCAGGCCAATAGTCGATGCGGCGATCGGTACGCCGGCCCCTGGCAAGCGCCATGCTAGTGCACCCCGGGCTTCTTCAGCGCGTCGGCGATCTTTTCCAGCGTGTTGCGCATCGCCTTCTGCTCGTCGGACTGGGCCTCGACCCAATCGCGCATGATCTGCTGCTCGGAACGCATGTTCTTGACCAGGCCGGAAATGCCGTCGGCGAGATTGGCCATGGCGGTGGCGACGCGCGGATTGGAGCCGCCGCCGTTCTCCTGCATGCTGCGCAGCCGTTCCGACAGGACGCGGATCTCGTCGGAAGATTCGGCCTTGGCCGGGTCGGAAACGACAATGTCGGACGACAGATCGGTGACCGAGGACAGCCAGTTCTCGAGCTCGGTGTAGAAGCGCGTCTGGGCGCGGCCGGCCTGCAGGTCGAGGAAGCCGAGCACGAGCGAGCCGGAGAGGCCGAACAGCGAGGACGAGAAGGCGGTGCCCATGCCGGCCAGCGGCGCCGACAGGCCCTGCTTCAGCGAATCGAGCACCGCCGCGGCATCACCCGTGCCAGGATCGAGCGATTCAATCGTCTCGCGGATCGAGCCGATTGTATTCAATAGGCCCCAGAAGGTGCCAAGCAGGCCGAGGAACACCAGAAGGCCAACCAGGTAGCGCGAGGTGTCGCGGCTTTCGTCGAGGCGCGTGGCGATGGAATCGAGCATTGTGCGCATCGAGGAGGTCGAAAAGGCCACGGACGACGAGCGACCGATCATCGCCTTCATCGGCGCCAGCAGCACCGGTTCGGTGGTCTCGGAGCCGGCGCGGAAGGAGTTGACCCAGCGCACCTCGCGAAACAGCCGCCCGACCTGCGTGAAGGCCAGCAGGATGCCGACGACGAGCACGCCGACGATCAGGCCGTTGAGGCCGGGATTGGTGACGAATGCCGTCGTGACCTGGCGGGTCAGGATGGCCGCGATGAAGGCGACGATGGCCAGGAAGATGACCATGGTCAGCAGAAAGACCTGAGGGCTCGACAATTTGTGCGGGTCGTAGATGAGCACGTCGGAGCGCCTGCCCATGCCGAAGGATCTGAGAAAAGCCATCCGTGCCCCGTTTCCGATGCCGCTGCCGCCGATCACGTAGTTGGCGACTCTAAACGGAATTGTGACCAAATTGAATGGTGCTTGGCAATATTGCCACAGGTGGCTTTTGGAGCCGGCGCTTCAAAGGCGGTTGATGATCAGGCAATCGACCATGGCCGCCAGATGCAGGCCGGCGCCGGTGACGACGAAGCCGTGCCACAGGGCGTTGTGGAAGCGCAGCGCCTTCCAGGCGAAGAAAATCACGCCGCAGGAATAGACGACGCCACCGGCGACGATGAGCACGATCGACGTGGTCGGCAGCGTCTCGACAAGCGGTTTGACAAGGACGATGCCGCTCCAGCCGATGGCAAGGTAGAAGACGATCGCCAGCCTGTCGAAGCGGCCGGGGAAAAACACCTTGATGGCAATGCCCGTTGCGGCCGCGGCCCAGACCAGAACGATCATCCAGCGCGCCAGCGGCGAGTTTCCCAGCTGGGCGAGAAAGGGTGTGTAGGTGGCGGCGATCAACAGATAGATCGCGGCATGATCGAAACGCCGCAAAATCCATTTCGCGGGCGAGGTCACCGGCCACAGATTGTAAGTCAGCGACACCGAAAGCACCGTGAGCAGCGAGACGACATAGAAGGCGGCTGCGATGTACTCGCCGGGCCCGACCCGGGAGGCGGCGAGCGCCAGCAGCGCCGAACCGGCCGCTATCGCCAGCACGATGCCCACCGCATGGACGATCCCGTCGGCGATCATCTCGGCGCGCGAATAGTGCCAGCGTCCGATGAACGGGATGTCGATCTGTGGCGGGGTGTCGGTCATCTATCGTCCTGCATCACCCTTAATCTGGGCGACCGACGGACAGTATTTCAAGCTTTGTTTGCGGTTTTACGACTGCGGCGGTTCAGCGCGGCGGGAGCGGCTTTTTCACCGTCTTCAGCAATGCGCGCTGGATGATCTCGTTGCCGGCGACGACCGTGCCGGTGTCGAGCATGTCCTGTCCGCCATCCATGTCGGAGGCGAAGCCGCCCGCCTCGCGGATCAAGAGCAGGCCGGCGGCGATGTCCCAGGCCGACAGGCCGACTTCCCAGAACCCGTCCATGCGTCCGGCGGCGACATAGGCAAGATCGAGCGAGGCGGAGCCCATGCGGCGTACGCCGGAGACCTCGGCCATGACGTTGCGCAGTTCGACCAGGAAATTGCCGTGATGGCCGCGGCCGAGATGCGGCACGCCGCAGCCGATCACCGTGTCGACAAGCTTGGTGCGGCCGGCGACGCGCAGGCGGCGGTCATTCATGAAGGCACCGCCGCCGCGCTCGGTCGTATAGAGCTCGTCCATGGCCGGATTGTAGATGACGCCGGCAACGATCTGACCCTGGCGCTCAAGCGCGATGGAGACGGCGAAAAGCGGAATGCCGTGCAGGAAATTGGTGGTGCCGTCGAGCGGATCGACGATCCAGCGGTGCTGGCTGTCATCGCCAATGACCGTGCCGCGCTCTTCCATCAGGAAACCGTAGCCCGGGCGCGCTTTCGACAATTCGGCAAACACGATGTCCTCGGCCTTGCGGTCGGCCTGGCTGACATAGTCGCCGGGGCCCTTCATCGAGACCTGCAGGTTCTGGACCTCGCCGAAGTCGCGCGACAGCGAGCGGCCGGCCTTCATTGCGGCCTGGACCATGACGTTGAGGAGGGCGGAGCGTGCCATAGTGCTTCTTCCTGGTGCGGCGCTTTAAGCTCTGTCTCGATGCATGCCGGTGACCCAAAACCAGGGCCACCTTTGGGCGACATGCATCAGTCGGCGCGGCGCACGTAAGTGATTTCGTTGGTGTCGACGATGATGCGTTCGCCGGCGCCGATGAAGGGCGGGACCAGCACCCGAATGCCGTTTTCCAGCACAGCCGGCTTGTAGGAGGACGCCGCCGTCTGGCCCTTCACCACGGGATCCGCCTCGGTGATGGTCAACGTCACATAGTCGGGCAGCGAAATGCCGATCGGCCGCTCCTCGTAGAGCTGAACCGTCACCATCATGCCGTCCTGCAGGAACGCGGCGCGGTCGCCGACGAAATCCTTGTTAAGTTCGAGTTGCTCGTAGCTTTGAGTATCCATGAACACCAGCGCGTCTTCCTGCTCGTAGAGGAAGGAAAAATCCTTCAGGTCGAGCCGGATCTGCTCGACCGTCTCGGCCGAACGGAAGCGTTCGTTGAGCTTGGTGCCGTTGATGAGGTTCTTCAGTTCGACCTGGTTATAGGCGCCGCCCTTGCCGGGCTTGACGGTGTTGGTCCTGACCGCCACCCAGAGGCCGCCATCGTGTTCGATGACATAGCCGGGACGGATTTCGTTGCCATTGATCTTGGCCATGATGATGGGATCCGGGATGCTGCCAACGGCCAGACCGTTGGTTGGGATGTTCGCCGTGACAAGCGATTTAGGGCTCCAAGACCACAAATCGCCCGGAGAGGCAAGGGAGGACGGGTCGGCTCCAGCCGGCAAGCCGGCATCAGGTCTCGATATCGAGGACGTCGCCGACGGTCGTTGCAATGGCCTGCGCGGCCTTCGCCAGGCGGTTGAGGTGAGGAGAGCGCAGTGCCACGACCTGCAATGAAAGGTCCAAATCTCCAGTATCGACAAGCGCGAGATCGTCGGGAAGTCCGCGCGCGGCGAGCCGCGACGGCATGAGGCCGAGGCCGTGTCCCCGACGTACCCATTCCATCTGCATCGCCGGGTCCTGAATTTCCGCCGCCACAACGAGCCGATGCCGTTCGCCGCCCAAAATGGCGAGGAGTCTCTGACGTGCGTCGCAAGGCTCGGGACTGAGCACCCAAGGCATGGAAGCCCAGGCGGTGTCCGTAAGACGGGATTTGGTAGCGCCGGCCTGCGCTATGACGGCGAGACGTTCGGTGCCGAGCACGTCCGGGCCTTGATGACCGGCGGGTCGTAGAACAATCGCCATGTCGAGCAGGCCGCGCTCGAACTGCTCGATCAGATCCGCGCTCCAGCCGGTCTTGAGCCGCAAGGATATTTTTGGAAACGTCGCAGCCGCGCGAGCTATACCGCCCGCAACGCCCCCGTCGGACAAGCCATGTGCCAAGCCGACACGCAGCACGCCTTGCGGTTCGGTGTCGGCGGCGAAGGCTTTCAGAGCGTCGATTGACGCCAGTATGTCTTTCGCGCGCTCCAACACCTCCAGTCCCGCCGTGGTCAGGCGCGGCGGCTTCTGCCGGCGATCAAGAAGCGTTGTCCCGAGCAGATCCTCCAGTCGCTGCACCTGACGGGTGACGGCAGGCTGCGTCAAAGGCAGGCGCCGGGCCACATTCTGAATAGAGCCTTCCTCGGCGAACAGAACGAGCGTGCGCAGTTCCTCCAGCATTCTAGCGGTGCTCCAAATGCATAATCATTCTGATTATTATGAATTTGAAATCATAAGCAAGGCAAGCGATTTTCCTTTCCAGGGACCTCCAAACGGAAAGAAGACAATGAAGGCGATCGAATTGCAGCACCTGGGCGGCATCGACAATCTCAGGCTGGTCGAGCGGCCGATGCCGGAACCGGGCCGCCAGGAGATGATTATCAAGGTCAAGGCCACGGCACTGAACTACCGCGACGTGGAAATCGCCCGTGGCAGTTACCACACTGCCTTTGCGCTGCCATTGGTTCCCCTTTCGGACGGCGTCGGCGAAGTGGTTGCAGTTGGCGCCGAAGTGACCCGCTTCAAGGTCGGCGACCGCGTCTGCGCTACATTTTGGCAGCGTTGGATCGGCGGCAGTTTCGCCATGGCCGAACCCTCCTATCAACGGGGCGGTCCCATCGACGGGTTGCTCAGCGAGTTCGCCAGGCTGGATGAACAGGCGGCCGTCCTTGCGCCAGAGCACCTGAGCGACGTCGAGGCCGCGACACTGCCTTGCGCCGCCGTGACAGCCTGGCATGCGCTGTTCACCGAAGGCTGCTTGAAACCCGGCGAGACGGTGCTGAGCCTGGGCACAGGCGGTGTCTCGCTGTTTGCGGTGCAGTTTGCCGCCGCCGCCGGCGCACGCGTCATCGTCACGTCAAGCAGCGACGACAAGCTCACGCGCGCAAAAGCGCTTGGCGCCCGTGACGGCATCAACTACCGCAGCGACCCGGATTGGGCGTCAGCCGTGCTGGCGCTCACCGGTGGGCGGGGCGCCGATCACATCATCGAAGTCGGCGGGCCGCAAAGCTTCGCCCAGTCGCTGAGGGCTTCGGCGCGGGGTGCCCAGATCAACGTAATCGGCTATCTCGGCGGTAGTGAAGGGGCAGTCAACCCGCTCGACATCTTCCGCCGCCAGGTCCGGGCACGCGGGATACCGGTTGGTTCACGCGAATCCTTCGAGGCGATGAACCGGGCTCTTGCCGTCAATCGGTTGACGCCGGTGATCGACAAGGTCTTGCCGTGGCGTGAGGCAGCCAGCGCCTTCCGCCATCTCGAACACGGCTCGCCCTTCGGCAAAGTCGTCCTGGATCACATGCAATAAGCGTGCGCGCTGTCCTCAGGGCAGGCGGTTCGCCTTCTGCAGGGCCTGCTTGGTCTGGTCGTCGCTCAGCCCTTGCAGGAAATCGTCCATTTCCTGATCGATGAGGCCGGCGCGGCGGGCGACGATGTACCAGGCGCCGGCGAGCACGAGGTCCGGATCGGTGCCGATGCCCTGCATATAGAGTTTTGCCAGCCGGTTCTGGGCCGCGACGTTGCCGCCTTCGGCGGCCTGCTTCGTCCAGCCGAAAGCCGATTTCAGGTCGCGCGCGCCGCCGCGGCCTTCGATCATCCAGGCGGCGAGATCGATCTGCGCGGTGTCATAGTTCTGACGGGCAGCCTGCGCCAGCAGCCGCCGTGCCTGTGCATCGTCGCGCGGCTTGCCGCCGACGCCGTTGGCATAGATTTGAGACATGGCGTATTGCGCATCGGCGAGACCGGTCGCCGCGGCGCGCTCATAATAGGAAACCGCCTTGGCCAGGCCGGCGTCGCCGGGATCCTGCTGGACCAGCATCTGCGCGAAATTGAATTGCGCCAGCTGGTTGCCGGCTTCGGCGGCGGCCTGCATCAGGGCATAGGCCCCCTTCGCGTCCTTCTTGACGTAGCGGCCGTCGAGCAGCATCAGCGCATATTGAAACTGCGATTCCGGCACGCCCTGCTCGGCGGCAAGCGCGTACCATTTCGCGGCCTCGGCCGAGTTCAACGGCACACCCAACCCACGCGACAGGATCTCGGCCACCAGCGTCTGCGCGGCCGGGTCGCCATTCTGCGCACGGACCAGCGCCAGATTGTAGGCGGTCTTGTAGAGCCCGCGCTGGAACGCGCCATAGGCGGCGTCGGCCGGCTTGGCGCCGAAACGATCGGGATTGACGCTGTCGACCGAGGGCAGCGGTGCGGGCTCCGCCGTGGTGGCAGGCTGGGGCAGTTGGTTTTCGATCGGCTTGTCGGTGTGCACGCCGGTTTCAGGCTTGGGCTGCGGCAAGGGTACGGTTTCGGCGGCGGCGGCCTGGATCATCACCGCCGCAAGCAGGGCCTGAAGGGAAAGCCTTGCCAGGGACACGTCAATCCTCGAAGCGCGGCGCTGTTTCGTCGAGCAGCGCATTGGCGCGGGCTATCGCCGCCTTCGGATCGACGCCGTCGGCGAACACGGCGCTGGACAGTGCGACGAACTCGGCGCCGGTGGCGGCCACCGTCTCGACTGAGGCAAGATCGGAGCCCGCCTCGACGATGCAGGGGATCTGGATCATCTGCGCCCACCATTGCCCCAATGACAGGTTGCGCGGATGCGGCTCGGGCTTGTTGTCGTAGCCGAAGCGGCCGAAGAAAATGTAATCGGGCCTGGCTTCGCCAAGCTCCAGCGCGTCGTCGCGGGTCTTGGCACCGCCGGCGCCAACCATCATCTTCGCCTGGAAATGCTCGATCGTCTCCGCGAGCTCGGCCTTGGAGACCTCGACATGGATGCCGTCGGCCTGGACCCGGCCCGCGATGCGGGTGTCGCCAGCGATGATGACGGCCACGCCCGCGGCCTGCGCGGCCGGCACGACCTGTTCGGCAAAGGCCTGGAAGGAGGCCTCGTCCATGCCGTTCTCGGGCAGGATCAGCGAGGCGATGTCGCCGCCGTCGAACGCGGCCGCGATGCGGGTGGCCGGCACGCCGGGCGGCGCGATCAGTACGATGCGGCAGCGGTTGGGGGGCGTTGCGTCATTCATGGTTCTTCGATCCCGGGTTTCGCCTATGCCGGGCGAAGATGGTTGGATTGCGGCATAGAGCAAACTGCCCGCTTTGAACAGGCGGGCAGCCAGGATCGCAATTTTTGACCGGCCGGGTAGCCGGCATGCCGCCTTACTTGACCGGCTGCGGGCTCGCGGCGGACGGTCTCGATTTCCACAATGTCCAGCCGAGGTTCATGCCGGCGGCAGCGATCAGGATGGCGGCGGCGCCGACGACCTGGCTGAAATGCAGCCGATGGCCGAAGGCGGTGACATCGACCAGGATGGCAACGACCGGATAGATGAAGGACAGCGACCCCTGCAGATGCGTCGGCAGCTTCTGGATGGCGCCGTACATCAGGATGTACATCAGGCCGGTGTGGACGATGCCGAGCGTCGCCAGCATGGCCCAGCTCCATGGGTCGGCGGGAAGATGCGAGAGATTGGCGAAGGGCGCCAGCATGACCACGCCGACGCAGACCTGGATGAGCGCGATCAGATGCGGCGGCGTGCCCTTGAGCTTCTTGGTGACGATGGCCGCGACGGCCCAGAAGAAGGCGGCGGCCAGGGCCATGAGAATGCCGGCGAAATAGTTCGTACCAACATCGCCGGAGTCAGGGGCGGCCCCGACGATCAGCACCATGCCGGCGAAGGCGATTGCCAGCCAGGTCAGCTTGGTCAATGTCAGCCGCTCGGCGAACAACAGCGCCCCGAAGCCGACCAGCATGAAGGGCTGCGTGTTGTAGACCGCGGTGGCGATCGAGATGGAGGCGCGTGAGAAGGCGCTGAACAGGAGCAGCCAGTTGATGACGATCGCCGCACCACCAAGCGCTGCGAGGCCGATGATGCGCAACGACAGCCTGTTGCGCAACAATCCAAGCGAAGCACAGATGACGAGCAGCGTCAGCGCGCCGAACGCGCAGCGCCAGAACACCACATCCATGATCGGCTGGCCGGACATGATGACGAACCATCCGATCGTTCCCAGGATCGCCATTGCGGCCGACATTTCGGCCGTGCCACGTACAGTATCGTTCATGATAAGCCTCTGAACCCGTTGAGGCGGCATAATCTCATGCGATGCCGAGGCTTTCCATCTCTATGAAAAGGAGATATGAGGGCTTTGCCTAATTATCTTAGGCTGGCACCTTGGAATCCGCGAGAAAAATAAATGCTGGATGACTTCGACCGAAATCTGCTGGAAATCCTGGTCAGGGATGCGCGGACCTCGCTGAAGGATCTGGCAGCCCAGGTCGGGCTGTCGTCGCCGAGCGTCTCGGAGCGGCTGCGGCGGCTCGAGGAGCGGGGCGTCATCCGGGCGTTCACCGTCGAGATCGATCCGCTGGCGCTCGGCTATACGCTCCAGGCGATCGTGCGGATCAAACCTTTGCCGGGCAAGCTGCACATCGTCCAGAAACTGATCGAGGAGATTGCCGAGTTCGGCGAATGCGACAAGGTGACGGGCGACGACTGTTTCGTCGCCCGGCTGTACGTGCGCTCGATCGGCGACCTCGACGGCATTCTCGACCGTATCGCCGACAAGGCCGAGACCAGCACCGCCATCATCAAGGCACAGCCGATCCGGCGACGGCCGCCGCCACTGGGGTTGCCGTCGGGCTCACAGGCTTGACCCGCGTGGCCATGGTGGAAAGGCGCGGCGAGTACACCAGAATACACCAAATGTCAGTCTTCCGCCAGATGGCTGTCCGAGGAGCGAGAAAAACATGGCGCAAAACATTTACGATCAGCCGGATTTCTTCGCTGGCTACAGCCAGCTTGGCCGCTCGATCGAAGGCCTGAACGGCGCCGCCGAGTGGCCGGCGCTGCGTGCGATGCTGCCTGACGTGGCAGGCCTCAGGATCGTCGACCTCGGCTGCGGCTTCGGCTGGTTTTGCCGCTGGGCGCACGAGCAAGGGGCGAGGCAAGTCCTTGGGCTTGACCTGTCGGAGAAGATGCTTGCCCGTGCGAGAGCGGCCGGCCCGGACGCCAGCGTCACCTACGAGAGAGCCGACCTCGACCAGCTAAGCCTGCCGCAAGGCGGCTTCGATCTCGCCTACAGTTCGCTCGCCTTGCACTATGTCGAGGATATTGAGCGCCTGTTCAGGACCGTGCACCAGGCCCTGTCGCCCCGCGGCCATTTTGTCTTCTCGACGGAACATCCGATCTACATGGCCCCAACCAATCCGGGCTGGTCGAGCGATGGGGAAGGGAAAAGGACCTGGCCTGTCGACCGGTATCTGGTGGAAGGGCCGCGCAAGACCGACTGGCTGGCCAAGGGGGTGGTCAAACATCACCGCACCATCGGCACAACGCTCAACACCCTGATCCGCACGGGTTTCACAATCGAGCATGTCGAGGAATTCCGTCCGACGGACGCGCAGATCGCGGCCCGGCCGGACCTTGCGGAAGAGCTCGAGCGGCCGATGTTCCTGCTGGTTTCGGCGCACCGATAAGCGTTCGAAGCCCGTTGGCCCGATATGTCGCGGCCAGTCGATATTTACGGTCGCCGAGCAGGCGATTCCAGTCTATTCAGACGTTGATCCGCTTTCCCTCCAGACCAGCCCTCCCCATGTCAGGCCTGCTTCTCGATCCGTGGTTCTACGCGGCCGCCGTCCCGGCGGTCATTCTGGTCGGCCTGTCCAAGGGCGGTTTTGGCGGCGCCGTCGGCTTTGTCGGCGTGCCGCTGATGGCGCTGACCATGCCGCCGGTGCAGGCGGCCGCCATCCTGCTGCCGATCCTGTGCCTGATGGACATCGTCTCGGTGTGGACATGGTGGGGCGTCTATAACAGAAAGATGCTGGCCGACATGATGCCTGGCGCCATCATCGGCATCGGGCTTGGCTGGCTGACGGCGGCACTCGTCACCGAGGAAGCGGTGCGGCTCATCGTCGGTGCCGTCGCCATCATCTTCGTCCTGCGCTGGCTTTACCTGCAATTTCGTCATGGTTCCGACCATATGGCCGCACCCAATCGCGTGGCCGCGGCCATATGGGGCACGGTCGCAGGCTTCACCAGCTTCGTCGCCCATGTCGGCGGCCCGCCCTTTCAAGTCTATGCCTTGCCGATCCGACTCGACCCCAAGGTGCTGTCGGGCACGGCAGCGATCTTCTTTGCCGCCACCAACGCGCTGAAGCTCATTCCCTATTTCGCGCTCGGCCAGTTCGACACCGCCAATCTGACGGCGTCGGCGGTGCTGATGCCGCTGGCGCCGTTGTCGACCATCGCCGGTGCGTGGCTGGTGCGGCGCATGCGGCCGGAGGTTTTTTATCCCTTCACCTATGCGACCGTGGCGGTCGTGGCTGTGAAGCTTCTGTGGGACGGGATTGCCGGCCTGATGTAGACCGGCGCCCCTTCAGGCGATCCGCTCTGGTCAGGCGGCGTTGGGCACCATGCGACGTGTCCGGCCGAGCGCCATTGTGGCGCCGGCGGCAAGAACCACAACCATGCCGGCGAGAATGGCGACGTCGTGCAGGGTGGGCTTCAGCACCATGTCGGTGACGATGACCAGCATGACCGCATAATCGAAGCGCGCCGCCCGCAGGATGCGCTGGCCGTAGGCAAGTGCCGCGGGCGTCACGCCGTCCCTGGCGATCATCGCGGTCATGTGGTCGGCTGTCGGCTTGAAAACGAACATGCCGATGCAGAAGGTCGTGGCGTAGCCGGCAAGGCCGATCAGGATCCAGAGATCGGAGAAGCCGACCCAGAATGAGCACATGATCAAGCCGAAGGCCAATGTCAGCATCGACATCGGCGCGAAGAAGCGGTTGCCCAGCTCGCCGGTGGCGCGCATCGCCTGCAGCGTTCCCTGAATGTTACCGGCACGATCCGCCAGCGTCGCCAGCACCATCAGCGTGAAGCCGCCACCGACCCAAAGCATCGCCGAAACGATGTGCAGCAATTTGACGATGGAATACCAATCCATGACTTTCTCCCCATGTCCAATAATGATGGCGAGGCAGGCCATTGCCCCTTCGCCGATCAGATGCCGCCGCGTTTAGCGCCGCGGTTGTTTCCGAACGATGTCGTGGAAAAGCCGGCCGTGTTTCAGACTGCCGGCTAACGAAAGGAGCGACTAATATGATGAACGCACCGCCCGATTTTCTGCTATGCCGGGAGCGTCGGGGGGGCGACATCGTCCGGAAACAGTGCCGATGCTAGTGCCGACGCAGGAAGTGCGGCGGCGACAGCGCTCGCCTGACGATCAACTCATTCCCAGCTTGGGAAAAGGCAATTCGGGGGACTAATATGCAAGGGACAGCACGGAATTTCTTCACGCTGGCGATCATCTATGCGCTGTGCGGCATGGCACTCGGCATCCACATGGCCATCAGCGAAGATCATGGCCAGATGCCGACCCACGCCCACACCATGGTGGCGGGCTGGCTGATGTCGGCGGTCTTCGCGTTCTTTTACCACCTGTTTCCGGCTGCCGGGCAAAAGACGCTGGCCCTGGTCCATTTCTGGCTGACGGCAATCAGCGGCATCGGGCTCATGATCGGCCTTTATATACTGCTTGCCGGAAATCCGGGGATCGAGCCGTTGCTGGGGATATCTTCGATCGGCTTCTACGCAGGCATTCTGCTGTTCGCCTTCATTGCCTTGCCGGTGGTGTGGAAAAAGGCCTGAGGGAAGGTTGAAACCGGACCTGTGCGGCTGTGCTGTTACGGCACAGGAGCACGGGTTGGGTTAAAAAATATCAGGGATGTTAAGGGTTCATTAAGCTTTACAGGCGTTTACTATGTCCATCCAGTGATCTGGATTCTTACCGAGTGGTTGGAGCCACTTTGTTTGACGCCTCCCTGTTAAACTCCTGAGAGCCGCCTTATCCGCGGCTCTTTTTTTGTCCGCATTCCGGCGGCATTCCGCGCGGCCGTTCCCCGTTAACCTTCTGTTAAACATGTGCTTGCCTTCACCCCGGACGAAGCGCATTTTCAAGCTTCAGTTATATAGGGTCCCGGGTGTATCGGCAGAGAGCCGAATCGGCCGGTTGCGAGTGCAGGGGCGTTATCAATGAACGAGCCTTCGAAGGGCATTGCGAAAACCGTGAAGCTGGCGGAGCGCCGGGTTTTTTCGCACTCCTTCAAACCGCTTTACCAGGAAGGCATGGGACTGGTCGAACAGGCGGCGGAGTATCTCGACGGCAAGGGCCGGGCCGAGGCCAAGAAACTGTCGCGGCTGGCGGCCACGCTCTACGCGGCCGAATCGATGCGACTGACCACCAGGCTGATGCAGGTTGCCTCGTGGCTGCTTTTGCAGCGCGCGGCGAATTCCGGCGAGATGACCCGCGACCAGGTCGCATCGGAAAAGTCCAAGGTGCGCCTCGACACCGCTTCCGCCCATGACGAGGCGGCCGGCTGGGCCGAACTGCCGAACGATTTTCTCGACCTCGTCAACCGGTCGCTGCGCCTGCAGGCATTGGTGCGCCGCATGGATGAAGAGATCTACGGCGCCGGCGCGGTGGTCGACATGCAGCCCGTCGCCCGCCGGCCCAATCCGGTTTCGGACCAGATCAGCCTGCTCAACACGGCGTTCGCCCGCAATTAAGCGATCTCGCAATCGCTCCCCTTGAATTGGCAAGGGTTGTTTCTGGTTTGTTCACATTTCGCTGGCATCGCTGTCCGCCGGGGGTAAAGTCACCGGATGGGGGACGCGATTCGCATCATCGGTATCGATCCGGGGCTCAGGCGCACCGGCTGGGGCATTGTCGAGAGCCTCGGCAATTCCTTGCGTTTTGTCGCTTCGGGTACCGTGCGCTCCGAGGACAAGGCAGCGCTGGCGACGCGGCTCTGTCAACTGCATGATGGGCTTGCCGAAGTCCTGCATCAGGCCATGCCGCATGAGGCCGCCGTCGAACAGACCTTCGTCAACAAGGACGCCGTTGCGACGCTGAAGCTCGGCCAGGCGCGCGGCATTGCCATGCTGGTCCCGGCGCGGGCGGGCCTCGTCGTCGCCGAATATGCGCCCAATGCGGTGAAGAAGGCGGTGATCGGCGTCGGCCACGGTGACAAGAAGCAGATCCACATGATGGTGAAGGTGCTGCTGCCGAAGGCGATCTTCGACACCGAACACGCCGCCGACGCGCTGGCCATCGCGATTTGCCACGCGCACCACCGGCAGAGTGCTGCCTATCGGCTGGCGGTATTGGCATCATGAGAGGCTGTTGGGGATGATCGGCAAGCTCAAGGGCACGCTCGACGAGGTCGACGAAGATCATTGTCTCGTCGATATCCACGGCGTCGGCTATGTCGCCTATTGCTCGACCCGCACGCTGGCGGCACTGCCTTCGCCCGGCGAAGCGGTGGTGCTGTTCATAGAGACCTATGTCCGCGAGGACATGTTGCGGCTCTATGGTTTCCAGTCGCAGCTCGAGCGCGAATGGTTTCGGTTGCTGATGAACAACGTGCCGGGCGTCGGCGCCAAGGTGGCGCTGGCCATCCTGTCGACGCTGGCGCCGGCCGACCTCGCCAATGCCATTGCACTGCGCGACATCGCCATGGTTTCCCGCGCCCCTGGCGTCGGCAAGAAGGTGGCCGAGCGCATCGTCACCGAATTGAAGGCCAAGGCACCGGCCTATGCGGGCACCGCCACCGGCACCATTGGGCTCAAACAGGAACTCGGCGAAGGCGTGGCGCCGGCGCCGATCACCGACGCGGTCTCGGCCCTGGTCAACCTCGGCTATTCGCGTGACACCGCCGCCAATGCGGTGTCGGCGGCGCTGAAGACGGCGGGCGAGGGCGCCGATGCGTCGAAACTCATCCGCTTCGGGCTGAAGGAACTGGCGCGGTGATTGCTTGAACACTAAATTCCAGCTATAATATGTTTTGTAAGTAATTTCTTCGAAAGTAAGAAAAATGGGCGCCTACGCAAGCCTGACATCGAAAGGCCAGCTTACCATCCCAAAGGATGTCAGGGATGCGCTGTCGCTCAAGGCGGGTGACATGATCGCCTGGACGGTAGTGGATGGCTACTTGATCGGAACGCCGCGCAATCTCGACTTTGCTGACCTCGCCGGATTCCTGGGAGATCCGCCCGACGGTCCGGCTTCACTCGAGGAAATCGATGCCGCGGTTCGGGACGCTGTTGGACGGCATGTTGTCGGGGACGCGCCGAAGGGCGGGCATGAGGGCGACGCGTGACGTCGATAGGCATCGATACGAACGTTCTGCTTCGAATGGTGCTGAACGATGATGCCGAGCAAAGGGCAAAAGCCTTGGCTTTCGGCAAAGGCCTTAGTGAGGATACCCCAGGCTTTGTCAGCCTGATCGTCCTGGTCGAGTTCAGTTGGTCGCTGATTTCTCGTTACAGGATGTCCAGGGAACAAGTCCTGGCGGCAATCCAAAGACTGCTGAAAATCAGAACGTTGGTTTTCGAGGATTTCGATGCCATCGTGATCGCGCTCGACAGGTCCAACATGCCGCAAGTTGACTTTGCCGATGCGCTAATCGCCGAGCACAACCGAAATGTAGGTTGTTCCCACACGGTCACTTTCGATCAGCGGGCTGCAAGGTCCATTGCAAGCATGGAATTGCTGGCATGAGCCTTTCCCCCCGTCTCATTGCACCGGAAAAGCGTGGCGAGGACGCCGAGCAGACGTTGCGGCCGCAGACGCTCGACGATTTCGTTGGTCAGGCGGCGGTGCGGGCAAACCTCAAAGTCTTCATCGAGGCCGCCAAGGGCCGCAAGGAGGCGCTCGACCATGTGCTGTTCGTCGGACCGCCGGGGCTGGGCAAGACGACGCTGGCGCAGATCATGGCACGTGAGCTCGGCGTCAATTTCCGCTCGACCTCCGGGCCGGTCATCGCCAAGGCAGGCGATCTCGCGGCACTGCTGACAAATCTCGAAGAAGGCGATGTGCTGTTCATCGACGAGATCCACAGGCTCAACCCGGCAGTGGAGGAAATCCTCTATCCGGCGATGGAGGATTTCCAGCTCGACCTGATCATCGGCGAGGGACCGGCGGCGCGCTCGGTCAAGATCGACCTTGCGCGCTTCACCCTTGTGGCAGCCACCACGCGGCTCGGCCTGCTCACCAATCCGTTGCGCGACCGCTTCGGCATTCCGGTACGGCTCAATTTCTACACGGTCGAGGAATTGGAGCAGATCGTGCGGCGCGGCGCTCGCATCCTGCAGATGCCGCTCGGCAACGACGGTGCGCTCGAGATCGCGCGGCGCGCGCGCGGCACGCCGCGCATCGCCGGCCGGCTGTTGCGGCGGGTGCGCGATTTCGCCTCGGTTGCCGGCGACGGCCATGTCGACCGCCTGATCGCCGACGAAGCCTTGACCCGGCTCGAAGTCGATGCGCTCGGCCTCGACGCGCTCGACCGCCGCTATCTCAGCATGATCGCGCGCAATTTCGGCGGCGGGCCGGTGGGCATCGAGACGATCGCGGCGGGCCTGTCCGAGCCGCGCGACGCCATCGAGGACATCATCGAACCCTATCTGATCCAGCAGGGCTTCATCCAGCGCACGCCGCGCGGACGCATGCTGACCGCCAATGCCTGGCGCCATCTCGGCCTCGATGCGCCGAAGGATCTGGCGCAGCAGCAGATCAACCTGTTCCAGGAAGAGTAGCTTCCGACGCCGCTTTTCACGCCGATCAAGCATCAGTGAACGGACCTGCGCAAATTCTCCTCATCTTCGCCGGCTTGCAGGCGTATTCTTGGATTGTATCGGGCTCGCTGCCTCTTGCACGTCGTCCTCCCAAATCGAGATCGCTTTTGGAGGACAGGCATCAGCGCATGCCGAAATGAGGTGCCGGAGTCACTCAATGATAACCAGACGCGGGTTCCTGCGCTTCATCGGCGGGTCATTCCTGTCGGTCGCCTCGTTCAGTGCCTACGCCGTCGGCATCGAGCCGATGCTGCTGACGCATGTGAAGCGCTATGCGCTCACGCCACCGCATTGGCCCGCCGGATTGAAGCTTCGCGTCGTCGCGCTCGCCGACATCCACGCCTGCCGGCCGTGGATGACGCCGGAGCGGATCGCTTCGCTTGCCGAAGAGGCGAATGCTCTGCAGCCGGACCTGATCGTGCTGCTCGGCGACTACATCGCCGGCATTCGCCTGTTGTCACAAAGGGTGACGCCGCCGGAATGGGCGGGCGCCCTGTCGGGCCTCAAGGCACCGCTCGGCGTGCTGTCGATCCTCGGCAATCACGACTGGTGGGCCGACGGCTTCGCGCAGCGTGCCGGAGTTGGTCCGACGATCGCGCGCAAGGCATTGGAGAAGGTCGGCATCCCGGTTCTGGAGAACGACGTCGTGCGTCTGGAAAAGGACGGACATGGCGTATGGATCGCCGGCCTCGCCGATCAGTTGGCGCTGTTGCGGAAAAAGAAGCACGAGCGTCCCAGGCGATTGGACGATCTCGACGGCACGCTGGCTAAAATCAGCGACGCCGCGCCTGTCATCCTGCTGGCGCACGAACCGGACATTTTTCCAAAAGTGCCGTCGCGCGTGTCGCTGACGCTAGCGGGACACACCCATGGCGGGCAGGTGCGGCTGTTCGGCTATTCGCCTATCGTGCCGTCGCAGTTCGGCAATCGATACGCCTATGGCCATGTCATCGAGAACGACCGCAACCTGATCGTCTCGGGCGGGCTCGGCTTCAGCAATTTGCCCATCCGTTTCGGCATGCGTCCGGAAATCCTGCAGATCGACCTCGGCTGACCGGCACTTCAGGGGCAGACTTCGGATTGCGTCCGGCTCGGCCTTCTCGCCATCGAACGCTTCGACGACGCCAGCACGGGTCTTGATCCGCGCCGTCAACAGTGCCATCGGGTTCATGCGCCAAAAATACCTGCCGCGTCGGCATCAAAAAGGGAAGCGCAATGGGCGATCATGGTGAATCCGCGGCATTGCTGGCTGGGCTTTCCGGCGCGCTGACCGAGTTCGGCCACCGGCTGATGGCACGGGTCTATTATGCCGATACCGATTTCTCGGGCGTCGTCTATCACGCGCGCTATCTCGAATTCCTCGAGCGCGGCCGGTCCGATTATCTCAGGCTCACCGGCGTGCATCATACCGAGCTCGCCGACGGCAAGCATGGCGAGAAGATCGTGTGGGTGGTACGCCGCATGGAGATCGACTTCCGCATCCCCGCCCGCATCGACGACATACTGACCGTCGACACCCGCACGCAGGACATCTCAGGCGCGCGCATCTTCATGGCGCAGCAGCTCAAGCGCGGCGACGAGGTGCTGGTCGAGGCCAAGGTCGAGGCGGCGATCATCGGCGAGGCCGGCCGGCCGAGGCGCTTCCCCAGGGAATGGGTCGCGGCCTTCATGCCTCGGGTACGCTGATATTCAGGTGATGCCGGCCTGCGATGCCCGGGCGCGGCAATGCGCCGCGCCTGATAGACTAACCCATCCTTAACCATAACGGTTCATGAAGAGATTGGCGAAGATTGGCGTTATCCAGCGCCTTCCTTTCACCAATATTTGCCCCGAAAAGGCCGCTAACGGCACGGTTTGGGGTGTCCGGTAGCTTCGTGCGAACCGACCACAAGGGATGCCAGGGGCCAGCCGCCAGCTTCGCCCGGAAAATCTTAAGGACGTAACGATGGAAAATATCGCACTCGCCGAACCGGGCGCGCAATTGTCGATTTGGGCCCTGTTCATGCAGGCCAGCTGGGTGGTCAAGCTGGTCATGATCGGGCTGCTCTGCGCCTCGGTGTGGACCTGGGCGATCATCGTCGACAAGTTGGTCGCCTATGGCCGCATGCGGCTGGCACTGAACCGCTTTGAGCAGGTTTTCTGGTCCGGGCAGTCGCTGGAGGAACTCTACCGCACGCTCGCCGACCGCAAGACGACAGGCATGGGCGCCATTTTCGTCGCCGCCATGCGTGAATGGAAGAAGAGTTTCGAGAAAGGCGCCAAGTCGCCGCTCGGCCTGCAGACCCGTATCGACAAGGCCATGGACCTGGCGCTGACTCGCGAGATGGAGAAGCTGGAGGGACGCCTCGGCTTCCTTGCCACGACCGGATCGGCAGCACCTTTCATCGGCCTGTTCGGCACCGTCATCGGCATCATGACGTCGTTCCAGGCCATCGCGGGCTCCAAGAACACCAGCCTCGCGGTGGTCGCGCCCGGTATCGCCGAAGCGCTGCTGGCGACGGCCATCGGCCTGCTCGCCGCTATTCCGGCGGTCATCGCCTATAACAAGCTGTCATCGGATGCGAGCAAGATCGCTGTGCGCATGGAGGGGTTCTCCGACGAGTTCTCCGCCATACTCTCGCGCCAAATCGATGAAAAAGTAGCGCCTAAGGCCTGAGGAGTAACGAGATGGGTATGTCCGTAGGCATGGGAGGGCGCGGCGGGCGCGGCCACCGGCGGCGCGGCCGCCACCATGCGCTGATGTCGGAGATCAACGTCACGCCGATGGTCGACGTCATGCTCGTGCTTTTGATCATCTTCATGGTCGCCGCGCCGATGCTGACGGTCGGCGTGCCGATCGACCTGCCGGACACGCAGGCCAAGGCGATGAATGCCGACACCCAGCCAATCACCGTCTCGATCGATGCGACCGGCAAGATATTCCTGCAGGAAACCGAGATTCCGATCGAGGAACTGGTGGCCAAACTGCAGGCGATCTCGAAGACCGGTTATGAAGAGCGTATCTTCATTCGTGGCGACAAATCGACCGACTATGGCACGGCCATGAAGGTCATGGCTCGCATCTCGGCCGCTGGTTACAAGAACATCGGCCTGGTTTCACTGCAGGAACAGGATCAATAGACGCACGATGAGGACCGGCCTCACCACATCGGTGATCCTGCACACGGCGGTGCTGGCCTTCGGCTTGTTCACCCTGTCGGCGCCGGCCGCGCTTCCGTCGGCCGACGTGGAGTCGGTTGCGGTCGATATCGTGCCGATGGAAGCCATTGCGCAGACGCTACAGGGCGACAAGAAGGCCGTGATGCATGAAAAGCCGGCGCCGTTGCCGACGCAGCGTCCCGACGTCGTGCCGGATGCGCAGAAGGTGGGCGAAAACAGCGTCGACACCGACAAGCCGATAACGCCGGAAGCCAAGCCGAAACCCGTCGACACGACGTCGGCCCCGGCGCCAGCGCCAACCCCGAAGGAAATCCCGAAGACCGAGGACGTGCCGAAGCCGCAGGAAAAGCCCAAGCCCATTCCGGCGACGGAAGTGGCGCCAGCGCCGACGCCCAAGGAAGAGGTCAAGCCCGAGTCGGTCAAGAAGACGGAGCCCAAGCCGACGCCGGCCAAGCCGGCGCCGACACCGCCGCCGCAGGACAAGACCGCTGCTATCGATCCGACCCCTGAGGTCAAGCCGGATGCCGTCGCCGAGGCCATAGCCAAGGACCCGCCCACAGAAGAGACCCAATTGCCGAATTCGGCGCCCGCGCCGGAAGCGCGGCCAAAGCCGCAGCCGGCACAGGCCGAAAGCGCCAAGGCGCCTGACCGCAAGGATGCCGACAAGCCGGTCAAGGAAGCCTCGTCGAAGCCGAAGTCCGACGACAAGCAGTTCAACGCCAATGAGATTTCGGCCCTGCTCGACAAGCAGAAGCCGTCCGGCGGCGGCGCCAAGCGCTCGACCCAGCAGGCGTCGCTCGGTGGCGACAAGGATCAAGGCCAGAAGCTGTCGAAGTCGGAGCAGGGCGCCCTGGAAAGCCAGTTGGGCGGTTGCTGGACCTTGCCAGCCGGGCTTGAAGGGTCGGAGAATTTCGTCGTCGTCGTCCGTTTCAATCTGAACAACTCAGGCAAGCTCGACGGTCGCCCGTCGGTTGAAACATCGAGCGGCAACAGGCAGTTCGATGAGAGTGCGGTGCGCGCGGTTCAGAAATGCGACATGGCCGGCCTGCAGGTTCCCGCCGGCAAGCAAGATATCTGGAACGACATCCGGGTCACATTCGACCCAAGGGAGATGCTTGGCCTGTAGGCCCTGACATCCGAAAATCAGTATGAGAAGCGAGAAGACATGAAATCAATCCTCAAGCCGCTCCTGATGATTGCCGCGATGGCGATGGGCATGACCGCTGCCGGCACGCTGCCGGCGCTGGCGCTCGTCGAACTCAACGTCAACAAAGGCAATGTCGAGCCGCTGCCGATCGCCATCACGGATTTCCAGGGTGGCGATGCGCTTGGCGCCCAGATTTCCCAGATCGTCACCGCCGATCTGAAGCGCTCGGGCCTGTTCGCGCCGATCGACAAGAGCGCCTTCATCGAGAAGATCGCCAATCCGGACGCAACACCCCGCTTCGAAGACTGGAAGGTAATCAACGCGCAAGCGCTGGTCACCGGCAGCGTCAGCAAGGAGGCCGACGGCCGTATCCGCGCCCAGTACCGGCTGTGGGACACCTTTGCCGGACAGCAGATGGCCGGCGAGCAGTTCTTTGCCAACGATGCCAATCAGCGCCGCGTCGCCCACATCATCGCCGATGCCATCTATGAGCGGCTGACCGGGGAGAAGGGCTATTTCGACACGCGCGTCGTGTTCATCGACGAGTCCGGCGCCAAGAACGCGCGCAAGAAGCGCCTCGCCATCATGGACCAGGACGGCGCCAATATCCGCTACCTTTCGGATGGCCGGTCGATCGTGCTGACGCCACGCTTCTCGCCGAACCGGCAGGAAATCACCTACATGTCCTATGAAAGCGGCCAGCCGCGGGTCTATCTCCTGCAGATCGAGACCGGGCAGCGCGAACTGGTCGGCAATTTTCCAGGCATGACGTTTGCGCCGCGCTTCTCGCCCGACGGCCAGAAGGTGATCATGAGCCTGCTGCGCGACGACGGCAATTCCAACATCTTCGCCATGGACCTGCGCAGCCGCTCGACGACGCGGCTGACCAACTCGACCGCCATCGACACCTCGCCCTCCTATTCTCCCGACGGCAGCAAGGTGGTTTTCACCTCCGACCGTGGCGGCCGCGCGCAGATCTACGTCATGGGCGCCGATGGCTCGGGCCAGACCCGCATCTCCTTCGGCGACGGCGTCTATTCGACGCCGGTGTGGTCGCCGCGCGGCGACCTCATCGCCTTCACCAAGCAGAGCGGCGGCGAATTCCAGATCGGCGTCATGAAGACCGACGGCTCTGGCGAGCGCATCCTGTCGTCCGGCTTTCAGCAGGAAGGCCCGACCTGGGCGCCGAACGGCCGTGTGCTGATGTTCTTCCGTGACTCCAATGGCGGCCCGAAACTGGTTTCCGTCGATCTCACCGGCCGCAACGAACAGCCGATCCCGACATCGAATTTTGCTTCGGATCCGGCCTGGTCGCCGTTGCTGGAATAAGCCAGGAATTGGCGAATTGAAGAATTGAAGAGATGGAGAAAGCAGAAGGTTACGTTAAGCGAGCAAGGGATCTAGAGGTCTACAAGCGCGCTTACGTAGTCTCTCTGGCGGTTCACAAGGCCACGCTGGCTTTCCCCAAAATAGAGCAATACGCGCTGGCTGATCAGCTGCGGCGTTCCAGCAAAGGGATTTGCGCCAATCTGGCCGAGGGTTTTGCCAAACAAACCCACTCCAAAGCCGAATTCGCCCGGTTCATTTCGATGGCCATGGGATCGTGCAGTGAAGTCGAGACGTGGATTTCATACGCGTTCGACCTTGGATACATCTCACAGGCGCAACGGGACGAATGGCTACAATTCTATGCCCGTGTGTACGGAATGCTGGTGAACCTCAGAGAGAAGCTAAGGTGAGCATCCTTCTTCAATTCCTCAGTTCTCCAACTCTTCAATTCCCCTTTGCATTGCCCCTTTTTCCACGCCTTCGTCGCGTTTTGGCCGCATTTCCGCCTAGGGTCCGCGCCAACTGTGGCTCATGACAAACGGCTGCGGACGGGCAGCTTAAACCAAATTTTAACCGTGTTTCTTGAATGCCGGTTAACCCAAACGTGGTTACTGGGTGATCAACGAAATCACTCGAATACGAAGGAGAGGCGGCATGGGCCGTATCGCAGCACTTACCAGAAACCCGGTCATGATCGCGCTGGTGGCGATGCTCGCCGTCGCCGGTTGCGCCTCGAAGAAGACGCCGAACAGCGCCGCTGACCTTGGCCTCAATGGCGCCGGTGCTGCAACACCCGGCTCGGCGCAGGACTTCACCGTCAACATCGGCGACCGTATCTTCTTCGATACGGACTCGACCTCGATCCGGGCCGACGCGCAGACGACGCTTTCGCGTCAGGCGCAGTGGCTGAACCAGTACAAGCAGTATGCCATCGTCGTCGAAGGCCATGCCGACGAACGCGGCACGCGCGAATACAATCTGGCGCTCGGTGCCCGCCGTGCCGCGGCCACTCGCGACTTCCTGGTCTCCAAGGGTGTTTCGGCCAGCCGCCTCAAGACGATTTCCTACGGCAAGGAACGTCCGGTCGCGGTATGCGATGACATCTCCTGCTGGTCGCAGAACCGCCGCGCCGTGACCACGCTCAGCGGCGCTGGTTCCTGATCGGCAAAAATACAACACACTTCTGCGAAAGGCGGCCTCCGGGCCGCCTTTTTCATATCCGGAGGCCCGAAACAAAATTTGGCCGAAGTCTCGCGCCCTGCTATGAGCCGAGGGCGCTTGGCTGGTCTCACATCGATTGGAAGGCGCGAACAAGCTAACGATTGGACGGCGAGAGGCACATGCATTTGAGATCGGTTCTGAGCGGCACGCTTGCGCTGCTGCTCCTATCAGGCGTAACCGCTTTAGCGAGCGGTTCGGGGCAATCAACCGAGAGCGGTTTTTCCTTCCATCTGCCGACACTTGAGTTGCCCAGCCTTTTCGGTGAGAAGAAAAAGCAGGATCAGGTCCAGCTCGCGCAGTCGAGCGGCGCCGGCGTGACCGGGCTCGAGGACCAGCTGCGGCAGCTGACCGGCAAGGTCGAGGAACTCAATTTCCAGATCCTGCAAATGCAGGAGCAGATCCGCAAACAGCAGGAAGACAACGAGTTCCGCTTCCAGCAGCTGGAAGGCGGCTCGCAAGGCGGACAACCGCCGGCGCAGAAGAAATCAGACGCCACCACCGGGACCAACGCCGACGTGGCCTCGGCCCCGGCAACCCAGGCGCCGGCTGATGCCGGCGCCGCGCCCGGCGGCGATCAATCCACAAGTGGCAAGACGGTCGAGGACGTCATTGTCGAATCACCCGACGGCGACCCCGGCAAGGTGATCCCCGGCAAGGGAGCGCCCGAAAAGACCTTTGGGTCCATCACCGTCGACAAGAATGGCAATGTGGTCGATGCCGGCGGCAACACGCAGGCAACCGCGCCGGCACAGGACACGGCACCAGCCAACGGCGCACCGGCCAAGGCCGGCAAGTCCGGCGGGACGGTGGTCGCGGCGCTGCCCGCCACCAACAATCCCGAAGAGCTCTACCGCAACTCCTACCAGTTCATCCTGTCGGGCGACTACGGCACCGCCGAACAGGGTTTCCGCGACCACATCTCCCGCTTCCCCAAGGACGCCAAGGCGGCGGACGCACATTACTGGCTGGGGGAATCGCTGCTTGGCCAGCAGAAATACCGCGATGCGGCGGAAGTCTTCCTCGCCGCCAGCAAGGACTATCCCAAGGCCAAAAAGGCACCCGACATGCTGTTGAAGCTCGGCGTGTCGCTGGTCGGCCTCAAGCAGCATGATGTCGCCTGCGCCACCTTCAGCGAGGTCGGCAAGCGCTATCCTGATATTTCCAGCACACTCAAGGAACGCGTCAAGCAGGAGAAGGCACTGGCTGCGTGCTGATCTTTCCCAGGGATGTCGCAGTCCCAAACCCGGGACCGCCTTTTGGCGACATGCATTGATGCTCGACCCCGGGCCTGATTTTTCGACGAGACTTTTTTCGCATATCGATTTTACCAACGGCGCTGTTGCGGCCGTATCGGGCGGCAGCGACTCGACTGCGCTCCTTCTTCTTCTCAAACAGCATCTCGACCGAACCGCACCGTCCGCCAGGCTGCTGGCTGTAACGGTCGACCACGGCTTGCGGCAGGGTTCGGCCGATGAGGCACAGGCCGTGGCGAAGCTTTGCGCGGAGCGCGGCATCGCCCACCGTATCCTGGCCTGGTCCGGAGAAAAACCGTCGACCGGCCTCCCGGCGGCGGCGCGCGAGGCGCGCTACCGGCTGCTGGCCAGCGCCGCCCGGACGGAAGGCATCGGCCTGATCGTGACCGGACATACATCGGACGACCAGGCCGAGACGGTGCTGATGCGGCTCGATCGCAACGGTGCGGCCCGCGACGAGGGACGGGGCCTTGCCGGCATGGCACCCGCCACCTTGCATGACTGGCGCGACTGGATCGTGCGACCGCTTCTTGGGGTGCGGCGCCACGCGTTGCGCGATTTCCTGCGGCGCCAACAGGTCGGCTGGACCGAGGACCCGACCAATGCCGATGAGGCCTTCGAGCGGCCGCGCATGCGCGCAACCCTTGCCGGGGAGGCCGGCGCGCAGCGTATGAACGACGCGCTGGCGTTGGCGGCACAGGAGGCCGGCGCCCGCACGCGGCTTGGCGCGGAGGCCGCCTGCCTGGTCGAGCGCTTTGCCAGCCAGCCGGCAGCGGGCCTCATCCGGCTCGATCCGGCCCTGCTCGGCGCCGGCGACGACCGGGCGGCCGTCTACGCGCTGCGCATTCTCCTGGCGACGTCAGGCGGGATTGCCTTCCTGCCGGACCTGGCTCGCAGCGAGGCGTTGTTCGCCCGGCTGAAGGCCGGGTTTCTTTGCGCCACATTGTCGCGGACGGTGGTCGACTTCAGGCGCGCCGGCATCTTCCTGCGCCGAGAGATGCGGGGCTTGCCGGCGGCAGCGGCGGCGGTCGACGCGGCTATCTGGGATGGCCGCCGCCAAATCACGTTGAACGACGCCAGCGGTGCATTGTTGATCGCGCCATTCGGGGCGGCGGCGGCGAAGCGGCTGGCTGCAGGCCGGGGCGAAACCCCGCCCAGCCTGTTGCGCGCGGCATTGGCGGCTGAACCAGCCCTGCTGGAAGCCTTCGGGAAGGCTGGTCCGGCGCCTGATTGGCCCGCACCGCAAGGGTTCGCGGCCTCGCCGATCGTTAGCCCCTTTGCCCGCTTCCTGCCGTCCTTCGATCTGGCCCTGGCACGCGCCGTCGCCGGGTTGATCGGCGCGGCGCCGCTTCCCGCCTTGCCATTGCGTGGCCACAGTGCCGGTTGATGCTGGGCGAAAGCTTAACCCAGACATGCTGTTCTGCTTGGCAAGGGGGGACGCTCTCCCTATGTTAGGCGCAAGTTTCCTCTCATGATGCTGTCCGCTCGCGGACGCCAACGGGACAATTGATGAATCCGAACTATCGCAATCTCGCGCTCTGGGCGATCATAGCGGTCCTGCTCATCGCCCTCTTCAATCTGTTCCAGACGCCGCAGACGCGCGGGGCTTCGAGCGATGTGCCTTATTCGCAGTTCCTGCAGGATGTCGCGGCCGGCCGGGTCAAGACGGTGACCATCGCGGGCGCCCGTATCACCGGCACCTACACCGACAATTCCAGTGGCTTCCAGACCTATTCGCCCGGCGATCCCCAGCTGGTCTCGCGGCTGCAGGACAAGAACGTCACCATCAATGCGCGGCCCGAGACCGATGGCTCCAATTCGCTGTTCGGCTACCTGATCTCGTGGCTGCCGATGATCCTCATCCTCGGCGTGTGGATATTCTTCATGCGCCAGATGCAGTCCGGCTCCGGGCGCGCCATGGGCTTCGGCAAGTCGAAGGCCAAGCTCCTGACCGAGGCGCATGGCCGCGTCACCTTCCAGGACGTCGCTGGCGTCGACGAGGCCAAGGAAGATCTCGAAGAGATCGTCGAGTTCCTGCGCGATCCGCAGAAGTTCCAGCGCCTCGGCGGCAAGATTCCGCGCGGCGTGCTGCTGGTCGGCCCTCCCGGCACCGGCAAGACGCTGCTTGCCCGCTCGGTCGCCGGCGAAGCCAACGTGCCGTTCTTCACCATTTCGGGCTCGGACTTCGTCGAGATGTTCGTCGGCGTCGGCGCCAGCCGCGTCCGCGACATGTTCGACCAGGCCAAGAAGAATGCGCCCTGCATCATCTTCATCGACGAAATCGACGCCGTTGGCCGCCATCGCGGTGCCGGCCTCGGCGGCGGCAATGACGAGCGCGAGCAGACGCTGAACCAACTGCTGGTCGAGATGGACGGCTTCGAGTCCAACGAAAGCATCATCCTGATCGCCGCCACCAACCGGCCCGACGTGCTTGATCCGGCATTGCTCAGACCAGGCCGTTTCGACCGCCAGGTGGTGGTGCCGAACCCCGATATCGTCGGCCGCGAGAAGATCCTCAAGGTGCATGTGCGCAACGTGCCGCTGGCGCCCAATGTCGATCTCAAGGTCGTCGCTCGTGGTACGCCCGGCTTCTCCGGCGCCGACCTGATGAACCTGGTCAACGAATCCGCGCTGATGGCGGCGCGGCGCAACAAGCGCCTCGTCACCATGGCCGAGTTCGAGGACGCCAAGGACAAGATCATGATGGGCGCCGAGCGCCGCTCGTCGGCCATGACTCAGGCCGAGAAGGAGCTGACCGCCTATCACGAGGCCGGCCACGCCATCCTGGCGCTGAACGTGCCGTCGGCCGATCCGCTGCACAAGGCGACCATCATCCCGCGCGGCCGTGCGCTCGGCATGGTCATGCAGTTGCCGGAAGGCGACCGCTATTCCATGAGCTACAAATATATGATCTCGCGCCTCGCGATCATGATGGGCGGCCGCGTCGCCGAGGAGTTCAAGTTCGGCAAGGAGAACATCACCTCGGGCGCTTCCTCCGACATCGAGCAGGCGACCAAGCTGGCGCGCGCCATGGTAACGCGCTGGGGCTTCTCCGACAAGCTCGGCCATGTCGCCTATGGTGACAACCAGGAGGAAGTGTTCCTCGGCCATTCGGTGGCGCGTACGCAGAACATCTCGGAAGAGACCGCGCAGATCATCGACGGCGAGGTGCGCCGCCTGATCGACGAAGCCTATTCGACGGCTAAATCCATCCTGACCAAGAAGAAGAAGGAATGGATAGCGTTGGCGCAAGGCCTGCTCGAATACGAGACGTTGTCCGGCGAGGAGATCAAGCAGTTGATCGCCGGGCAGAAGCCCTCGCGCGACCTTGGCGACGACACGCCGCCGAGCCGTGGCTCGGCCGTGCCGAAGTCCGGCCGCCGCAAGAAGGGCCCCGAGCCCGAAGGCGGCATGGAGCCGCAGCCGTCTAGCTGAGCTTAGATTACAGGTTTCAAGAAAAACGCCGCGGCTTCAAACCGCGGCGTTTTTTTATTCGGTGCTGGTCACGAAGCGTGCGGCGCGGGCACATCCGCCTTGCCGGAGCGCCTTTCAGTCCGCACCGCATGTTGCTTGCCCCATCTGGCGAGCGGAATCAGGGCATTGTCCAACTCGATGCCGAAGTCGGTGATCGAATATTCGACCCTGGGCGGCACTTCGGGGAAGACCTGGCGATGGACGATGCCGTCCGCCGCCATTTCGCGCAGCTGCTGGATCAGCATTTTTTCGCTGATGTCGGGCACCAGGCGCTTCAGCTCGCCGAATCGCGCCGGCGCTTTGTGTATCTGCCAGAGCAGCAACGCTTTCCATTTGCCGCCGATCACCTCGAGTGCGGGTCCAAGTCCGCAACTATCTGGCTGTTTCTTTCCCATGTTTCATCCAATTCTGAGCAATCGGTGGGTGGCTTACATTTTTGTCGGTACTTGAGAAAAACCAAGTCGGCCCATAGCTTCGGACCAGATCGCAAACACCGGCGAGCACCACAACACCATATCGGTATCCCGCTTCGGCCTGCAAAGGCCGTCGAGGGCAGGATTTTGTCAAAAGGATGCATCATGACACGATACGCAAACAGCAAAGCTGTGGTGATCGGCGGAACCCACGGCATGGGGCTCGCTGTCGCCGAGGCATTGGTCGAGGGCGGCGCCGAGGTGCTGGTCACCGGCCGTGACGAACGCAACATCGATGCCGCACGCGCCAGGCTGTTTTCGCGCGCCCATGTGCTGCGGTCCGACATCGGCGACATGGCCGCTATCGTTACACTCGGCGCGGAGGTCGGGCAGAAGCTCGGCCAGATCGATTTCCTGCACGTCAATGCCGGGATCGCCTATCTGGAGCCGGTGCCGCAGGTGACCGAAGACAGCTACGACCGCATCTTCAACATCAATACCAAGGGGGCCTTCTTCACCGTTCAGCGGCTCTTGCCCCTCATCAGGGATGGCGGCGCCATCGTCTTCACCTCGTCCGTCGCCGACGAATCCGGCACCGGCGGCATGAGTGTCTATTCCGGGTCGAAGGCAGCACTTCGCGCCTTCGCCAAGGTGCTGGCCGCCGAACTGCTGCCGCGCCGGATCCGCGTGAATGTGGTCAGCCCCGGCTTCATCGACACACCGACAATGGGTGTGGCCAGCGCTTCCGCCGAGGAGCGTGCGGCCTTCATCAGGATAGGCGACGAGGTCACGCCGATGAAGCGTCACGGCACGATCGAGGAGGTGGCGCGTGCGGTGCTGTTCCTGGCTTTCGACGCGACCTTCACCACGGGTGCCCGGCTGACCGTGGATGGCGGCCTTGGCCAGGATCTGAGCCCTCTGCCGGCATAACCGGCAAAGCGAACAAAGGAAAAGCAGGATGAGCGATATTGCTGTAATCGGCCTCGGCGCCATGGGCACGGCGCTCGCCGAAGCCTTTCTCGAGAAGGGACACGCGGTGACGGTGTGGAACCGCTCAGCGGCAAAGTCGGAGCTCTTGGCGGCCAAGGGCGCCATAGTGGCCAGGAATGTCGAGGAGGCGGTCAGGTCGAGCCCGCTGATCGTGGCATGCCTTCTGGTCTACGACACTGTCCATGAGGTGCTCGGTCCCGCAGGGGACGCGCTTTCGGGCCGCACATTGATCAATCTCACCAACGGCACACCCGAACAGGCGCGAGCGATGTCCGTCTGGGCCGCCCAATGCGGTGCCCACTATATCGACGGAGGCATCATGGCGGTACCGCCGATGATCGGCGGGCAGAATGCCTTGATACTCTACAGTGGCTCCAGGCAAGCGTTCGACGATCATGCAGGTCGGCTCGATGCGCTCGGCACCAGCAAGTATCTTGGCGAGGATGCCGGTCTCGCGCCACTCTACGACATCTCGCTCCTGGCCGGCATGTACGGGCTGTTCGCCGGTGTCCTGCAGGCATTGGCATTGACGGGCAAGGCTGGAATCCCCGCCGGCGAATTCATGCCGCTGCTGACATCGTGGCTTCAGGCGATGCAAGGCGGATTGCCGAAATGGGCGCAACAGATCGACAGCGGCGACCACACCGCCAATGTCGTTTCCAATCTGGGCATGCAGGCAGATGCCTATGTCAATCTGGTCGATGCCAGCAAAGCGGCTGATGTCAGCACCGAACTCGTCTTGCCGATGCAAAATCTTATGCGACGCGGTGTGGCGGCTGGCATGGCCAACGCCGATCTTTCAAGTCTGGTCGGGCTCCTCTCCAAGCAAGGGAGTTGAGCCTGGCCAATGCCGAACAAAAAAGCCCGCGAACCTTGCGGCTCGCGGGCTTTGCTTTTTCAGATACGGTCGATCAGCTCTTCAGCTTGGCATTGCAGAGGCTGTAGAAGCCGCCGCCCTTCTGGATCCACTTCAGGCCGCCAAGCGTGTTGGCGTCCTTGTTGGCGTAGTACTGTTCGAGGCAGGTGTGCATGCGGCCCTTGGCCGGGGTCTCGCTGGCGAATTTCGGCGAGATGGCGGTCGGGAAAGTCACGCCCTTCGGCGCCACAGCAGTCGGCTTTGCTGGTTCCTTGGTGTAGGTCGCCTCGCTCGGAGCCGGCACGGTATCATCGTCAGAGGCGCTGGCGCCGCATTCGCTCTTGCGGAAGTCGTTCCACTTCATGCCGTTCAGCGTGTTCGCCGTCTTGGCAGCCTGATATTTGGTGCTGCATTCGGCCATGCTCAGGCCCTTGCCAGCAGCGGCGGCCGGGGCGGTCGTGGTCGCAGCCTTGGTGGTCGCCGGCTTGGTGGTGTCAGCGGCGGCGGATGCGCCAGCGGCGCATTCGGTTTTGCGGAAGTCGTTCCACTTCATGCCGTTCAGCGTGCCGGCGGCCTTGGCCGCCTGGTACTTGGTGCTGCATTCCTTGGCGGTCAGGCCCTTGGCCGTGCTGTCGGCGGCTGCGGTGGCAGCCTTGGTGGTCTTGGCCGGCTTGGTTTCGGCCGGCTTGGTTTCAGCAGCCTTGGTTTCAGCAGCCTTGGTCGTGGCCGCCTTGGTGTCGGTGGTGGCCGCGGCGTCGGTACCGCACTGTGCCTTGCGGAACTGGTTCCAGGTCGCCCCGGCAAGTGTCCCCGCGTCCTTGGCGGCGTTATACTTCGTGCTGCATTCGGCCATCGTCAGCGCGTTGGCTGGCGCGGCCAGGAACAACGTCGCGACCGCAAGGCCGGTCAGAGTAGCAATTCGGTGGATGAGCATAGCGTTTCTCCGTGGCTGCAGCCCATTATACGTCCCAGCGAATCAATAACGCTCAACGGTCGGTTGCGCCAGATGCCAAGTGGCGTATATATCGCCGAAAATCGCGTTCTGACGACAAGGTGATGAAATCATTTGACCTGACGGCCGCCGAAGCAAGAATTCTCGGGGTGCATCCGCGCCGAATGGCTCGCAAAACTGGTATATTGTGACGCAACCGCGTCTCCATGCTAAGCTGCCGCCATGTTGTGTGCAGTGCACAACAATGATTTTCTAAGGATTGGTAACATATAATCACACAATGTGATCGAGGCGCGGCGGCCAATTGTGGCATGACGTGCCGGCTAAGAACAATCGAGGGTACCGGTTAGCATGGCAGGGAATTACTTCGGCACGGATGGCATTCGCGGGCGCGCCAACAAGTTTCCGATGACCGCCGAAATCGCCATGCGAGTTGGCATGGCCGCCGGTCTTTCGTTCCAGCGCGGCAGCCATCGCCATCGGGTTGTGCTCGGCAAGGACACCAGGCTTTCCGGCTACATGATCGAGAACGCGATGGTGGCCGGCCTTTGCGCCGCCGGCATGGACGTGTTCCTGCTCGGCCCGATCCCGACGCCGGCGGTGGCCATGCTGGTGCGTTCGCTGCGTGCCGACATCGGCGTCATGATCTCGGCCTCGCACAATCCCTATTACGACAACGGCATCAAGCTGTTCGGGCCTGACGGCTACAAGCTCTCCGACGAGATCGAAGAACGCATCGAGAGCATGCTCGACAAGGATATCGAACTGGCGCTCGCCGATTCCGACGGGCTTGGCCGCGCCAAGCGCGTCGACGGCGTGCATGACCGCTACATCGAGTTCGCCAAGCGCACCTTGCCACGCTCGATGTCGCTTTCGGGCCTCAGGATCGTCGTCGACTGCGCCAATGGCGCGGCCTACAAGGTGGCGCCCGAGGCGCTGTGGGAACTTGGCGCCGAGGTCGTGGCCATCAATGTCGAACCCAACGGCTTCAACATCAACAGGGAATGCGGCTCGACCCATCCGGCCGGGCTGCAGAAGAAGGTGCATGAAGTGCGCGCCGACATCGGCATCGCGCTCGATGGCGATGCCGACCGCGTCGTCATCGTCGACGAGAACGGGGCCATCGTCGACGGCGACCAGATCATGGCGCTGATCGCCGAGTCCTGGCACCAGAGCGGGCGGCTGGCCGGCGGCGGCGTCGTTTCGACGATCATGTCCAATCTCGGCCTCGAACGCTTTCTTGGCGACATGAAGCTGCAATTGCACCGCACCAAGGTCGGCGACCGCTATGTCGTGGAGCATATGCGCGCGCATGGGCTCAATGTCGGCGGCGAGCAGTCGGGCCACATCGTGTTGTCAGACTTTTCGACCACGGGCGACGGTCTGGTCTCGGCGCTGCAGGTGCTGGCCTGCATCAAGCGGCAGGGCCGCCCGGTCAGCGAACTGTCGAAGAAGTTCGAGCCGGTGCCGCAACTGTTGAAGAACGTTCGCATCGCCGGCGGCAAGCCGCTGGAGGAAGCCCCGGTCAAGGCCGCGATCGAAGACGCCCGCCACCGTCTCGGCAAGGCCGGGCGGCTGGTCATCCGTCCATCCGGCACCGAGCCGCTGATCCGTGTCATGGCCGAGGGCGACGATCCGCAGCTGGTCGAGGCCGTGGTCAACGACATCGTCGGGGTGATCTCGGAAACGCGCAGCGCCGCCTGATCGCCGCCCCGGGGAAGGCGTCGCGCCGCCTTGGTTGCATCGAAGCTCGCCCCTCCGGCGGGCTTTTTTGTTGGCCACAACTGGTCTCCTTCTGTCGAAATCATCGCCGAATCCCTGGAACTTTAGAGATTCGTGGTTAATCGACAGGGTTAAACGCCTTTTAACCTTTGCAATTCATTATCCACGCCTGAAAGCCAATCTCATTCGGACACGATCGCCGTTCCGAGGTTTCTAGGGGTGACAAGCATGTTCAATACAGCAAGAAAGGCCCTGTTCGCGCTGCTGTTCGCGGGTTTGGCCTGGCCGGTGTTCGCAGCCGACCTGCCGGAGCCGCAGGTCGAAGAGGCACCGCCACCGGTCTACGAGCAGCCGGTGGATGTCGGCGGCTGGTATATCCGCGGCGACATCGACTATCACAAGTCGAAGGTGGGCGACATCGACTACATCACCTATGGGGCCGCCCCTTGCCCCTGCGGACCTCCTGTCGGTGTCGCCGGCAGCAAGACTTTCGACTATGGCAAGCTCAAGGGCGGCTTCTCGCTCGGCGGCGGCGTCGGCTACAAGATCAACGAACACTTCCGCACCGACCTGACCGCCGACTACTGGTTCAAGTCGAATTTCAATGGCGGAACCTCGGATCTCACCTCGACCTCGACCGAAGTGTCGAAGATGAGCGCCTTGCTGCTGCTGGCCAATGCCTATGTGGATATCGGCACCTGGCACGGCATCACGCCCTATGTCGGCGCCGGCATCGGCGGTGCGCGCATCAAGTGGGATACCGTCCACGATCCGAACACCACCGAGACCAATCCTGGCGCGTCCAACTGGCGTTTCGCCTACGCGGTCATGGCCGGTGCTTCCTACTGCCTGACCGACAAGGTCATCCTCGATGCTGGCTACCGCTTCTCCCATATCCAGGGCGGCCGCATGTTCGAATACGACACGAGCAGCGCCGGGCCCGGCTTCGACCATGGTTTCAACACCCACGAGGTGCGGGGTGGCCTGCGCTACCAGTTCGGCGGCAACAACGGTTGCGCCGCACCGGTGGTGGCCTACCAGCCCGAACCCGAGCCGATCTACACCAAGTAAGACTTGCACGACCTGATATATGCGAACCGCCCGGCCCAGCCGGGCGGTTTTTGTCTGGGCTGTCGCCAGGGAAGTACTTCAGACTTCGCATCGAAATAGATCCAAGCGGCACACTTCAGACCTTTGCTGTCCTGCATGCCGGCTTCTCCAGAGTCAGGCCATTTTGGGCGACATGCATTAGCGAAATCAATTCGCTAACGCTCTGTTAGCCTTAACCGCGACTTAACCACTATGGTTAACAATGCTTCCTGAAACGATGGTGCCGTCACCTATGCGACGCGCCGAATTCGGGAGCCGGGGACCATGATATCAATATCGCGTATGGGGCTGGCGCTTGCCGCATTCCTGTTGCCGCTGACGCCTGCAATAGCCGCCGACTACGATCCGCCGATCTATGTCGACCAGGCACCCGACTATGTGCCGGTCGAAGTCGGCTCGGGCTGGTACCTGCGCGGCGATGTCGGCTATGCGTTCAGCAAGCCATTCGATAACGAGGAGGTCTCGAGCGGGCCCCTGAACAGCTTTACGTCCGAGAGCAGCCTTTTTACAGGCAGCGTCGGCATGGGCTATCACGTCAACGACTATCTTCGGGTGGAACTGAATGGCGGGATTCTGCCGACCAATAAATTCGCCGATCATCAGAAACTTGCCACCACTTGCAAAGGCACGACGCTCGTAGATGACGGTTTCGGAACCATCAATTCCGCGCCCGCATCGCAGTTGTGCGACCAGATCGACAACGGCAGCAACAAAGCCTACAGCCTCATGGCCAATGGCTATGTCGATCTCGGCACTTATGTCGGGATCACTCCTTATATCGGCGGCGGTATCGGCCTTGCGTACAACAAATATTACAAGAGCATCGGCGCGAAGGATTGTGTGGAAACACCGGTAAATTCCGCCGGAACGGGCGGGTTTTTCTGCAATGACCCCGCAGGGTATGATGGCCAAACCGATACGGCCGCCAAATTCAACTTCGCCTACTCGATCGGCGCCGGGCTGTCTTATCAGGTTACCAAGAACGTTTCCGTCGATCTGGGCTATGAGTATTTCTCGGTGCCGGACGGCAAATATGTCGCCTATGACAATGGCGCCTTCAACATTCACAAGGGCATAGACTACCAGACGGTCAAGCTCGGGCTGCGCTACGACCTCTGGTAAGGCCTGGGAAAGACCGGGACTTTGATGGCGGATCCCTGTGGTCCGCCGTTTGCGTTTGGATCACGAAATCCTGATCGCAGACATTTCTGCTTGATTGCATGTCGCCCAAACCACCGCGCCCTTTTGTGCGACATGCATGTGGTATCCCGGGTGCGACAAAAACTTTCCTCTTGACGCCCGAGGCCTGAACGCATATCGCCGTCCGTGGGCCACCCCTCCCCAACGAGGGGCCACTATCTGGAAGGATAGACCACGATGACGACGCATGCGAAGCCCGGACTCCGTCCGGCAAATCCCAATTTTTCCTCAGGTCCCTGCGCAAAACGTCCCGGCTGGTCGGTCGAGGCGCTGAAATCCGCCGCGCTCGGCCGTTCCCATCGCGCCAAAATCGGCAAGACCAAGCTCGAGCAGGCGATCGCGTTGACGCGCGAGATTCTCAAGGTCCCCGCCGACTACCGCATCGGCATCGTGCCGGCCTCCGACACAGGTGCCGTCGAAATGGCGATGTGGTCGCTGCTCGGCGAACGCGGCGCCGACATGGTCGCCTGGGAAAGCTTCGGCTCCGGCTGGGTCACCGACGTGGTCAAGCAGCTGAAACTCGCCGATGTCCGCAAGATCGAAGCCGGCTATGGCGCACTGCCGGATCTGAGCAGGATCGATTTCGATCGCGATGTGGTCTTCACCTGGAACGGCACGACCTCGGGCGTCCGTGTGCCGGACGGCGGCTTCATTCCCGCCGATCGCAAGGGCCTGACCATCTGCGACGCTACTTCCGCGGCTTTCGCGCAAAGGCTCGATTTCGAGAAACTCGATGTCGTGACCTTCTCCTGGCAGAAGGTGTTGGGCGGCGAGGGCGCGCATGGCATGCTGATCCTGTCGCCGCGTGCCGTCGCGCGGCTGGAGAGCTACAAGCCTTCATGGCCGTTGCCGAAAATCTTCCGCCTGACCTCGGGCGGCAAGCTGATCGAGGGCATCTTCAAGGGCGAAACGATCAACACGCCGTCGATGCTTTGCGTCGAGGACTATCTCGACGCGTTGAACTGGGCGAAGTCGATCGGCGGCCTCGATGCGCTGATTGCCAGGGCCGATGCCAATGCCGCCGTGCTCGACCGGTTCGTGGAAAGCTCATCCTGGCTCGGCCATCTCGCTGTCGCGCCGGCGACCCGCTCGAACACGTCGGTCTGCCTGTCCTTCAGCGACCCGGATGTCGCGGCGCTCGACGCTGATGGGCAGGCGGCGTTCGCCAAGGGGCTTGTCTCGATGCTCGACAAGGAAGGCGTCGCCTACGACATCGGTTCCTATCGCGATGCCCCGCCGGGATTGCGCATCTGGTGCGGCGCAACCGTCGAGGCCTCCGATCTCGAAGCGCTGATGCCCTGGCTCGATTGGGCTTTTGCCAGCCAGAAGGCGTCGCTGAAAGCGGCTGCCTGAAACTCTCCGTGGCGGCCCGAGGGCCGCCCATTCCCGGATCAATCCCATTTTCAAGGAGGCCGCCATGGCGCCCCGCGTTCTCGTCTCTGACAAACTCTCTCCCACGGCCGTGCAGATCTTCAAGGATCGCGGCGTCGAGGTCGACTATCTGCCCGATCTCGGCAAGGACAAGGAAAAGCTGCTCGAAGTGATCGGCCGCTATGACGGCCTCGCCATCCGCTCGGCGACCAAGGTCACCGAGAAGCTGATCAACGCCGCCACCAATCTCAAGGTCATCGGCCGTGCCGGCATCGGCGTCGACAATGTCGATATCCCGGCGGCAAGCCGCAAGGGTATCATCGTGATGAACACGCCCTTCGGCAACTCGATCACGACGGCCGAACACGCCGTGGCGATGATCTTCGCGCTCGCCCGCCAGATCCCGGAAGCCAACGCTTCGACCCATGCCGGCAAGTGGGAGAAGAACCGCTTCATGGGCGTCGAGATCACCGGCAAGACGCTGGGCATCATCGGCTGCGGCAACATCGGTTCGATCGTCGCCACGCGCGGCGTCGGGCTAAAGATGCATGTCATCGCCTTCGACCCGTTCCTGTCGGAAAAGCGCGCCGAGGAACTCGGTGTCGACAAGGTGGAACTGGACGAACTTTTCGCCCGCGCCGACTTCATCACCCTGCACACGCCGCTGACCGACAAGACCCGCAACATCATCGATGCGGCAGCCATCGCCAAGATGAAGAATGGCGTGCGCATCATCAACTGCGCCCGTGGCGGGCTGGTGGTCGAGGCCGACCTGGTCGCGGCGCTGAAGGGTGGCAAGGTGGCGGGCGCCGGCATCGACGTGTTCGAGGTCGAGCCAGCGGAGCAGAATGCGCTGTTCGGCATGGATAACGTGGTGGCAACACCACACCTTGGCGCCTCGACGGCGGAAGCGCAGGAGAATGTCGCCCTGCAGGTCGCCGAACAGATGGCCGACTATCTGATCAAGGGCGCGGTCTCCAACGCCATCAACATGCCCTCGATCACGGCGGAAGAGGCGCCGCGGCTGAAGCCGTTCGTCAAGCTCGCCGAAGTGCTCGGCGCCTTTGTCGGCCAGGTCACCGAGGATCCGATCAGCGAGGTCGAGATATTGTTCGACGGCTCGACCGCGACGATGAACACGCGTGCGCTGATCAGTGCCGCCCTTGCCGGACTGATCCGGCCGCAGGTCGCCGACGTCAACATGGTCTCGGCACCGATCATGGTGAAGGAGCGTGGCATCATCGTCGCCGAGGTCAAGCGCGACAAGTCGGGCGTCTTCGACGGCTATATCAAGCTCACCGTCAAGACCGAGCACAGGACCCGCTCGATCGCCGGCACCTGCTTCTCCGACGGCAAGCCGCGCTTCATTCAGATCAAGGGCATCAATCTCGACGCCGAGGTCGGCCAGCACATGCTCTATACGACCAATGCCGACGCACCAGGCATCATCGGGCTGCTCGGCACGGTGTGCGGCGAGAATGGCGTCAACATCGCCAACTTCCAGCTTGGGCGCAACCGACCCGGCGGCGACGCCATCGCGCTGCTCTATCTCGACGCGCCGTTCCCGGAAAAAGTGCTGGAGCAGGTGCGAGGCCACATGTCGATCGACTCGGCAAAGCGCCTCCAGTTCGACGTGGGCGGGATCTAGCTCTCCGCACCTCCCCAGGCGACAAGCACACGACGCCCCGTTTGCCGGAATGCATGCGGGGCGTTTCCACGACTGCTGGAACCACCCGGCGGATGCGCCGTTGCCGACGGTGGCTTGATTTGGAAGCCTCTAGTCGGCGGTTCAATGTTTGATGGAATCGCCGAACCGCTTCAACTCTTTACATGGCAATCTCTAGGGAAAGTGCTACGCGCGCTTCCTGGAATTGCTCTGGCCAGAAGCCATCTTGCGCCCGCTGTGTTCGGCGAGCCCGATGCCGCCCAGAACGAGAACCAGCGACAGCGCCTGATAGAGCTGGAAGGTCTCGCCAACGATCAGCACCGAAAGCAGCGTGCCGAAGATCGGTACCAGATTGATGAACAGGCCAGCGCGGTTGGCGCCGATGAGCTCGTTGCCCCTGATATAGGTTATTTGCGAGATCACCGAAGCGCCGATCGCCGTGTAGACGATGACAGCCCAGCCGCGCGTATCGGGCACGATCACCTTGCCGGCGGCGGCTTCCCACAGGAAGAAGGGCAGCGAGGTGATGAGCGCGGCGAACGACATGGCCAGCATCAGGCTCTGCCAGCGCATCGCCGGCTTCAGCCGCAACCCGACCGAATAGCCGCTGTAGAGAACGACCGCGACCAGCATGATGGCGTCTCCGAAATTGAGTTCCAGCGTCAGCAGCCGGCGGGGATCGCCATGACAGGCCGTCAGGATGACACCGAAGATGGTCAGCGCCACCCCGGCGATCTGCGCCCAGTTCACGCGCAGGCGGAAGAAAACGAAATTGGCTGTCATGATCAGGATCGGCATCGCCGCCTGTTCGATCGAGACATTGATCGCCGTGGTGTAATTCAGCGCGGTGTAGAAGATGGTGTTGAACAGGGTGAATCCGCTGGCGCCCAGCGCCGCCAGCACGAACCAGTGCCTGCGCACGGCCTGCCAATCCTCCTGGATCGTGCGCCAGCCGATCGGCAGCAGGATCGCCACGGCCAGCATCCAGCGCAGGAAGACCAGCGTCATCGGCGAGACGTGTTCGACCGCCAGCTTGCCGGCCACCGAATTGCCGCCCCACAGCAAGGTGGTGAGCAGCAGGAATATGTAGGCGTTTCGATGCATCGCGGGCTTCCGGCCGCGGGATGGGCCGCGGTGTTTGCCGGCCTATTGCCCCCACCAGCCCAAGTAAATGATGTCAAAGCCGGAAATTGTTGTGCCTCAGGGCATTTTTGGCGGCAAAGAAAGGTCGCACTCGCGAGGTCTTGACGCTATAGAGGCCTGTCGTTTCGAACCATATCCAAGCCGCGCGGCGGCGTCTCAAGGGAAAAGAAACATGGCCAATGTGGTGGTCGTCGGCTCGCAATGGGGCGACGAAGGCAAGGGCAAGATCGTCGACTGGCTGTCGGAGCGTGCCGATGTGGTGGTGCGTTTCCAGGGAGGCCACAATGCCGGTCATACGCTGGTCGTCGACGGTAAGGTCTACAAGCTGTCGCTGCTGCCTTCGGGCGTCGTGCGGGAAGGCAAGCTGTCCATCATCGGCAATGGCGTGGTCTTTGATCCGCATGCTTTCGTCGCCGAAGTGGAGAAGCTCAAGGCGCAGGGCGTGGAAGTGACGCCGGATCGCCTGAAAATAGCCGAAAACACGGCGCTTATCCTGTCCGTACACCGGGAACTGGACGGATTCCGCGAGGATGCCGCTTCGAATTCCGGAACGAAGATTGGCACGACCCGACGCGGTATCGGCCCCGCCTACGAGGACAAGGTGGGCCGGCGCGCGGTTCGGGTGATGGATCTGGCGGATTTGGAAACTTTGCCCCTGAAGGTCGACAGGCTGCTGACGCACCACAATGCGCTGCGTCGCGGCCTCGGCCACGCCGAAGTCACGCATGACGCGATCATGCAGGAATTGACCTCGGTCGCGAACAACATCCTGCCCTATATGGATCGCGTCTGGAAGGTGCTCGACGACAAGCGCCGCGCCGGCGAGCGCATCCTGTTCGAGGGCGCGCAAGGCACGCTGCTCGACATCGACCACGGCACCTATCCGTTCGTCACCTCGTCCAACACGGTCGCCGGCCAGGCCGCAGCCGGCTCCGGCGTCGGCCCGGGCGCCGTCGGCTATGTTCTCGGCATCACCAAGGCCTACACGACGCGCGTCGGCGAAGGTCCGTTCCCGACCGAGCAGAAGAACGAGGTTGGCGAGTTCCTCGGCACGCGCGGCCATGAATTCGGTGTCGTCACCGGGCGCAAGCGCCGCTGCGGCTGGTTCGACGCGGTGCTGGTGCGCCAGGCGGTCGCCGTCAACGGCATCAAAGGCATCGCGCTGACCAAGCTCGATGTGCTCGACGGGCTGGACGAGATCAAGGTCTGTACCGGCTACAGGCTCGACGGCGAGACGATCGACTATCTGCCGGCAAGCCAGGGCGCGCAGGCCCGCGTCGAACCCATCTACGAGACGCTGGAAGGCTGGAAAGGCACCACCGCCGGCGCACGCAGCTGGAACGATCTTCCGGCCCAGGCCGTCAAATATGTCCGATACATAGAGGAGTTGATCGGCGCGCCGGTCGCGCTCCTCTCCACCAGCCCGGAACGGGACGACACGATACTTGTGACCGATCCGTTTCAAGACTAGTTTCTGAAGCCTTTCCGGGCATCGCGGCTGATTTGCGGGGGCCGGCGCGGAGGCAAAATACAGGTCGACTGAAGCATGGCAGATTTCGTTGCTGTTCTGAAAAACGCGTTCGAGAAGCACGGCGACGAGACGCCCGAGAAGCGTACGCGCATCTATAACAGCGTGCGCGCCATGCTGGCGAAGAAGCTTGCGGCATATTCGCCGCCGCTGGCTCCCGAGGCCATAGACAAACAGAAACGCTCGCTGGACGACGCCATTGCCGGCGTCGAGCGTGAGTACGTCAAAAGCGTTCCGGAGACGGATCCGCTCGCGGAACTGGAACACATCTTTTCCTCCATCGACCGTAACAAGAACCAGTCGAGCCACGTCAAGCAGCCAGTCAAGGCCGAACCGGTTCCCGCTTCGTCTCCGTATCGGCCCGCCCCTGCCGCGGCCAGCCCGGAGCCGTACAAACCGGCGCAGCCCGTGGCGAATCCCGAGCCCTACCGGCCTGCTCCAGCCGCCAAATCCGAGCCAGGCTGGCAAAGGCCGACCCCGGTGCAGCCCGCTCCGGACTTTTCGGAAAAGACCTTGTCGGGGATGGACGCGAATCGGGACGACGACCAGGACGATGTCTTTGCCGATGACGAAGCGCCGGCGGGCGCCGACGCTTTCGAGCGTTCGCGCCCGGCTGAACGCAAGCGCAGCTATGGCGGGCTGATCGCCGCTGTCGTCGCATTGCTGGTCGTTGCCGGCGGCGGTTACGGCATCTGGCTGAACAAGGACGCCTTCGGCAGGATGCTGGGCCTGGACGGCAGCAAGGTCGTTGCCAAGACGGAACCTGTGAAAACGACGCCGGCCAAGCCGGCCAAGCCGGCGACCGATGCCGCGGCCGCGCCACCGGGGCCCGCGACCGGAGCGGAAGGCACGAAATTCACGCAGCGGCTGACGCCTGAAGGCGGCGAAACCGACCCCGGCCCGGGGGGTGGGCAGAGCGGCATAGGCGAGGGCGAATCCGTCGCCGCGCTGACGACACCGCCAACGGCAACGAATGCGCCCGCCACGGCAGCGCCGGCGGTTCCCGCGCCGGCTGCCAATACGCCGGCTGCAGGTACGCCCACGGCAGGCGCGCCAGCCGCGACCACGCCTGCGGCGGGCACCCCGCCCGCGACACCACCCGCCAATGGAACCGCGCCCGCGGCCCCGGCC
>NZ_JAPYKQ010000018.1:0-109123 GCF_037179625.1 Mesorhizobium sp. Cs1299R1N3
ACTGGATGGAGGCCAACCGATACATCAATATGGACGATCTGCGCGAGCACAAAAAACTCGCTCTACGCCAAGCCGCATGACCAGCACCATGGCCGCCCAATTTTGCAGAACTTGACGCACACAACCGTTCCCTGGAATATCCCTCATCCGACCTCGCTTCGCGAGGCCACCTTCCTGGGCGAGTCACGGGCCTCGCCCGCCCTTCGGACCCCACAAGGGGAGAAGGGAAGACCACAGCCCTTACTGCGTCGGCAGCATGCCTTCGACATCGCTTGCCGCGTCAGTGAGCGCTTCCTTCGGGGTCGCCGACTGGTCGACGATCCGCGACAGATTGTCGACGATGGTCTGCGTCACCTTCACACCGTTGGTGCCCGGGAAAGCATACCACGGTATCATCCGCGGCATCTGGCTGAGCCCGGCCTGGAAGAGCGGGTTCTTCTTGTAGAAATCGCCGAGATATTCCGGCGCTTTCGCCGCGAGCTCATTGTTGGGGACATAGCCCGTGCCGGGCACGACGACCGATGCGCCGTAGGGACCAGCGGCGAATTTCGCGAACTTCCAGGCGGCGTCCTGCTTTGCCGCATCCTTGGTCAGGATGACCACGGCGTTGCCGCCGGTCGGAAGATGGCCGTTGATTGGATCGATCAGCGGGATCTTGGCCGTGCGCAGCGTGAACTTGTCACCGACATTCTTGATGGTGTTGACCAGGGCGCCGGTGGTCTGGAATTCGAAGCCGACCTTGCCGGCCGCGAAAGCCTGCTCGCCCGCCGGCTTGGTGAAGACCGGCATGCCGCCCTCCTTCACCATCCGCTGCAGGATTTCCATTGCCTTCTCGCCCTCCGGCCCGTTGAAGGCGACCTTGCTTTCGTCCTCGTTCAGCATCTTTCCGCCAGCGCCGAACAGCAGCGCCGAAAACATCCAGTCGTCGCCCTGCCAGCGGAAATCGATGCCGTCGACGCCATTGCCGAGCGCCTTGATCTTGCCGCCGAGCGCGATGACCTCGTCCCAGGTCTTGGGCGGATTGTCCGGATCGCCGCCCGCGGCTTTCACCAGGTCGGCATTGTAATACATGATCGGGTTGGAGGTGGCGAAGGCGAGGCCGACCTGCTTGCCGTTGACCTGCGCCAGCTTCAGGATCGTGTCGGAGAAGCCGAGCTCCGCCATATTGCCTTCCTTCTTGACCAGCGGGCCAAGATCGACGGCAACGTCGCGCTCGTTGAGCATCCGCAGGCGGTTGAGTCCGATGAAGGTGATGTCGGGCATTTCGTCGGTGCCGGCCTGGCGAAGGATGGTCTGGATGCCTTCCTCATAGGTGGCGGACGGGCTGGCGAACTGGATCTTGATGTCAGGATTTTCTTCCATGAACTTCTTCGAGATCGTGTCCATCACGTTCTTGAAGAAGCCGGGCATCGGGTAATGAACCGTCAGCGTCGTGTCGGCATAGGCCGGAAGGGCGAACGCCAGCGAAACCGCCGCCGCTGCGAGAATCCTGGGAAATTGCTTCATATGCTCGTGCTCCTGGTTCGACCCGGTCAGCCTTTGAGACCGGTCATGGTGATGCCTTCGACGAAGCGCTTCTGTGCGAACAGGAAGGCGACGACGAGTGGAAGCGTGATGATCAGCGTGGCGGCCATCAGCGCGCCATAGTCGTCGCCTGCCTCGGCGGCGCGGAAATACATCAGGCCGAGCGGCGGCGTGGCGTAGCCCTGCTTGCTGACGACGATCAGCGGCCAGTAGAGATCGTTCCAGTGCGCGACCACCGAGAAGATCGCGAACGCGGTGACGGCCGGCCAGGCGTTGGGGACGATGACGCGCGCGACGATTCCGAGTTCGGACATGCCGTCGAGCCGCGCCGCGTGGATGAGGTCGTCAGGCATGGCGCGGAAGAACTGCAGGAACATGAAGATCGCGAACACCGAGATGGTGAACGGCGCCACCAGCGAGGTGTAGCTGTTGAGCAGCGACATCCTGTCGAAGGCGACGTAGAGCGGCAGCGCCGTGGCATGGATCGGCACCAGCAGGCCGAGCATGACCAGCACCATCATCAGCCGAGCGGCGCGGAACTTCAGCTTGGCCATGGCGTAGGCGCAAGGAATGGCGACCAGCACCTGGAAGAAGAAGATCAGGCCGCAGACGACAACGCCGTTCCACAGCAGCGTTGCCATCGGCACCTTGCTCAGCGCCTTGGCGAAATTCTCGGCGAAATAGAAATGCTCGGGGATGAGCGACAGCGACGAAGTGAAGATGTCGCTCTGCGTCTTGCCCGCGGTCGAGATCATGAAGATGTAAGGCGCAAGGATCATCAGCGCGCCGAGCGAAAGCAGCGCGAAACGGATGATGCGGCCGGCCGGGATGCTGGTCATGTGTAGTGCACCCGCCGGTCGAGCACGCGGTATTGGAGAAGCATCAGCACGACGAGGATCGCCAGGAAGACGACCGTCATTGCCGAGGCATAGCCGACGCGCAGATAGACGAAACCTTCCTGGTAGATGGTGAACAGCAGCACTTCGGAGGCCTTGTTGGGGCCGCCATCGGTCAGCATCTTCACGGTTTCGAAGACCTTCACCGCATTGGTGATGCTGATGGTGACGACGAACAGCGTCGTCGGCCCGAGCATCGGCCAGGTGACCAGGAAGAACCGGTCGAGCGCCGATTTCGCGCCGTCGACATGTGCGGCGGCATAGAGTTCGCGCGGGATCGCCGTCAGGCCCGCCAGGAACAACACCATGTTGAAGCCGACCGACTGCCAGACGCCGATGATCGACAGGCTGTAGAGCACGGTGCTCGAGGCGCCGAGCCAGTTCGGACCGGGAATGCCGGCGAGCGCAAGCAGCGCGTTGAGCGGTCCGATCGTCGGATGGAAGAGGTACTGCCAGACAGTCGCCATGGCGACGATCAGCGAAGCCACAGGCAGGAAATAGACGGTGCGGAAGAAGCCGCGCGCGCGCGGTTCGCCTTCGATCAGCAAGGCAACGCCGAGACCGAGCACGATCGAGACCGGCGCAACGATCGCGGTATAGACTGACGTGTTCCACAGCGATCTGCGGAAGGTGCGGTCGGTCAGGAGATGCGCGTAGTTCTCGAAGCCGACCAGGCGAAATTTGCCATAGCCGAGCTCGAAATCGGTGAAGCCGAGAAAAATAACGGCGACCACCGGCAGCAGCACGAACAGCAGCAACAGCACGATCGCCGGAGCCGCCAGCAGCCAGGCGGTGCGATCCTCGCTGCGCCTGTGGAGGGCCGCGGCGCTCGGGACATTGCCCGCCAGCGCGATACTAGACATAGGCCGGCTCCTGGCGTGCGGGCGTAGCACTCGCGGTGCGCAGCCGCCGCCCCTCCGGCCCGAAGACCATCGCCTGTTCAGGTGCCAGAAGGACAACCACCGGCATTCCCGCAATGAGCTCCCTCGCCTCGTGCGGCGCCAGCTTGGCGATGACGATGTCGCCGGTCGCGTCGAGCCGGCAATAGGCAACGACCTCCGACCCGAGGAATTCCAGACGCTCGATCCGCCCGGCAAGGCCGCTCCGCCCGCTGGGAGACAGTTTGACGAATTCAGGCCGGATGCCGAGGCTGACCGGGCCATTCGCCACCTTCTCCAGCAAGGCCAGCCTGATGCCCTCGAAACTGACCCGACCGTTTTCGGCGAGCGCCGGTATGACGTTGATCCTTGGCTGGCCGACGAAGCGCGCAACCTCGATATGGGCGGGATCGTTGTAGATCGCTTCGGGCGCGGCCAGCTGCAGCAGGTTGCCGCCAATCATCACCGCCACGCGATCGGCCATCGAAAGCGCTTCGGCCTGGTCATGCGTCACATAGAGCGTCGGCACGCCGGCGCGGCGGTGCAGTTCGACGATCTCGCCGCGGGCATGGACGCGCAGATTGGCGTCGAGATTGGAAAGCGGCTCATCCATCAGGAAGATGCTGGGGTGGCGCACCATGGCGCGTGCCAAGGCCACGCGCTGCCGCTGCCCGCCCGACATCTGTCCCGGCTTGCGGTCGAGCAGATGATCGATCTTCAGCACGGTTGCCATCTCGCGGACATCGCGCGAAATCCCGGCGCGGATCTCTTTCTGGCCCGGCAGGACCGAGCCGACCAACGGCAGCCGCTGCGTCCGGCTCAGCCGCTTCATGGCCAGTGGAACCGCGATGTTCTGGCTGGCCGTCAGATGCGGATAGAGCGCGTAGGACTGGAACACCATGGCGATGTTGCGATCGGCCGCGGCGACCGCCGACATGTCCTTGCCGCCGACGAAAATCTCGCCGCTGTCGGCATGATCAAGGCCCGCGAGGATGCGCAGCAGGGTGCTTTTGCCGCAGCCCGAGGGGCCGACCAAGGCGATGAACTCGCCCGCTTCGACGTCGAGGCTGACGCCGTTCAGGACGGCATTGCCGCCAAAGGACTTGTTCAGATCGCGAAGCGAGAGCGCGCTCATGATGCGACCTTCCCGCGGACCTTGTGCGCCTCGTGCGGGTAGACCTCCTCGACCACGTCGTCGAGGAGGGGGACGCTCATACCTGGGATTGCGACGATCTCGCTGGTGACTGCGTCGCCGAAATCATGCACGACCGCACCGAGCAGCCGCTCGCCCGGCATGTCGCGCTCCATGTCGCCGACGACGAAGGCTGCCGATGGCCCCCATACCAGCGCGGTGTTTTCGTATTTGCCTTGCCATGCCCGGTGCAGGTGACCGCTGGCGAACAATGCAACATCATGGGAACCGATCAGGTCATAAAGACGCTGGCGCTGTGCCGGCCTGACGCTCCAATAGCCGGTGTCGCCCTCACCCGGCTGATCGATGAACAACGGCTTGTGGGCGAAAAGCGCGACGCGAGGGCCGCCGCGGCTTTCCAGCACAGTCCGCAACCATTCGAACTGGGCCTCTTCCTCGGCATCATCAAAGCCCATCAGCAGGCTGTCGAGGCCGATAAATCGCCAGTTTCCAGCGTCCTCCATCCAGTAATCGGGACCGACCAGCCGGCGCCAGCGCTCAAGACGTTCCGCATTGACCGGCTGCAACGAGCCGGGCAGATGGCCGACATCGTGATTGCCAGGCACGAGCAGCATCGGGACCGAAATCTCCCGCATCAGGTCCATGCAGAAGCTGATGTCGGCATCCTTGTCGGCGCCATCGACGCTGAGGTCGCCGGTGTGGATGACGAGATCGGCGCCGCTTTGCGCGATCCACGCGGCCAGCGGCTCCCAATTGCCGTTGAAATGCGGCTTGGTCGGGCTGAAATGGGTATCGGTGATCTGGACGATTTTCATGCCGGCTCCACTGCGAAAGCCGGCTGCCGGAAAAACCACCGGCGAGCGACTTCGCGTGGGGTCTCCTTAGAGCCGTTACATGTCACTTCCTTAACAGGCTGGGGACAAATTTTCCTTCCACGCCTGCCGAACGCATGGCGTGTTCACAGCAGCCGGCCCAGGACGTGGACCATATGCGTTTTGGCACCGATAGTGACCGGCCCTGCCAACCGCACCTGTTCGAAGCCTTGTCCTTGCCAAAAGCGAAGGGCTTGTTCATTCTCGGTGATCACGCCGAGTTCCACGCGTTCGACCTGCTGGGACTTCAGCCATCTGAAAAAGTCGTGGCAAAGTACCCGCCCCAACCCTCCCCTACGAAACGCTTTGTCGATCATAAGCTATGCAATCCACCAGCACCCCGCGCGCGGATAATCGCGATCACAGGCCAGCAATCCGACAAGTTCACCACTGATTGTTTTCAATCCGAATACGAACTTGTCTGCTTCCACCCTGTTCGGTGGAAAGCTCTCAAACTCTTCCTTTGCATTGGCCGCATTGGGCGGTTGACCTGTTTCCAGCACGACATAGTCCGAGCAGGCCTGGTACAGCGGCACCAGCCTCGACGCGTCAATACCAGCCAGCCCTTCGATCTCGTATCCGCGGAGCGAAATTGGAAATGTTGTGACTTTGTCCATGGAAGTCCTGCCCGGAAGCTCCCTCACTTCACCTCGAATTGCGGATCGACAGGGATCTGCATGGCCGTGACCAGATGATTGGTCTGGCCAGCGAGCCCGATGATCGAGATCAGTTCGCCATGCTGTACATCGGTCATGCCCTTGGTCCGCGCTGCCGCCGTGTGCGAATGAACGCAGTAGGAACAGCCATTGGCCGTCGATACCGCGATATAGATCATTTCCTTGGTCAGTGGGTCGATGGCGCTGTCGGCGACCATCACCATCTTCAGCTGCTCCCAGATGCGCTTCAACGCCGCCGGATCATTGGCGAGCCCCCGCCAGAAATTGTTGACGAAGTCCGATTTGCGCGTCGCCCTGATGTCGTCGAACACCGCCTTCACTACCGGGATCTTCTCCACCTCGGCGTCGCTGAGGAGTCTTGTGGTGGCCATGGTCTGGTCCTTTCGTCTGTATCGATGAATTAGGCCGTCGAATCACGTCTCGAGCAAATACGGCTAACCAACTTTTTTGACTCAGTTTTGGCGCTCAATGCACGGGACCTTGAAGGTTGGCCGAAGCACCTAAAACTTCGTCATCCCTGGGCGAAGCAGGAGCGAAGCTCCGTCGCGGAGACCTTGGGATCCATGCCGCGACCTTAGTTGTAGAGCGCAGCGGAGCAGAATCCTGCCCCGTGGCAACGCACCGGAGTCCCGGCATGGATCCTGGGGTCTGCGCCGCGTCGCTTCGCTCCTTGCTTCGCCCCAGGATGACGAAGTGATCGTCGTGTCGGCTAATCTCCGAAGTCTGCAGCAAAGATTGTCAGACATATCGGGTATTCCTCGAACACACCCTAATGCACCGCCGCATACATGATCTTCTCCTCCGTCGCCTCCGCCGGGGAAAACTCCTCGACGATGCGGCCCTGCCGACACACGAGAATCCGGTCCGACAGGTTCATGATCTCCGGCAAATAGGACGAGATGACAACGACCGCGAGGCCCTCGCCGGCCAGCCTGTTGATGATCTGGTGGATCTCGGCGATGGCGCCCACATCGACGCCGCGCGTCGGCTCGTCGAATATGACGATGCGCGGCTTCTGTACCAGCCCCTTGCCGATCACCACCTTCTGCTGGTTGCCGCCGGACAACTCGACCACGCGCGCATTGTCGTTGATCGCCTTGATGTTCAGCGTCTTGGTCCATTCGGCCGAAAGCTGACGCATCTCCTGCTGGTTGATCACCCAGGCCTGTTCGCGGCCCGCCGCCAGCAGCCCGCCGAACAGGTTCTCGGCAATGCCCATCGTTTCGAAGATACCTTCGCTCTTGCGGTCCTCGGTGACATAGACGATGCCGTCCGCCACCGCTTCGCTCGGTACGAGGTAGCGCACCGGCCTGTCGTCCAGCTCGATCGCCCCACCGCGCAAAAAATCGCGCTTGTAGATGCCCGACACGATCTTGAAGGTCTCGGTGCGGCCGGAACCGATCAGCCCGAACACGCCGGTGATCTGGCCTTCGAAGATCGAGAAGGAATTGTTGCGCACGACATTGCTCATCGAGATGTCCTGCACCGAGAGCACCTTCTTGCCGGCCTTGCGCAGCTTGGCTTCGTCGCGCTGGCGATAAATCTGTCCCGACAGCGTTCGCCCAACCATGGCGGCGACGATCTTGTCGCGGTCGAAGGTTGATGTGTCGTCAGTGATGACCAGTTCGCCGTCTCGCAGAATGGTGATGCGGTCGGCGATCATCAGAGCCTCTTCGAGAGCATGGCTGATGAAGACGATCGACACACCGTTCGCCTTCAGCCGCCGGATCAGCGCGAAGAAATGCCGCTTCTCCTCTGGCGTCAGCGTCGCCGTCGGCTCGTCGAAGATGATGATCTCGGCATTGTGGTGCACGGCGCGCGCGATCTCGACCATCTGCCGCTTGGCGGCGCCCAGCGTCGCCACCATGGCGTTGGGATCGACCGGAAAATTCAGCGACTGCAGGAACTGCTGTGCTGAAATATACGTGCCACGCAGCCGGTTGAGGAATTTTTCAGTACCGAGATAGAGGTTTTGCGCCACCGTCATCGACGGCACCAGGCTGGTCTCCTGGAACACCATGGCGATGCCGGCCTCGAGCGCCGCATGCGGCGAGGCGTAGGCGATCTCCCGCCCCTTGTGGAACATCTTGCCCGACGTGGCATCGACCACACCGGCGATGATCTTGGTCAGTGTCGACTTGCCGGCACCATTCTCGCCGAGCAGCGCATGGATTTCGCCCTTGCGTAGCTCGAAGCTGACGTTCTTCACCGCGGGCACGCCGCGGTAATTCTTGGTGACGTTTTCGAGGCGAACGATCGGTTCCATCAGAAACCTCCCGAGGCAAGGTCGACGGCCAGCACGCAATCGCCACCCCTGGAAGCAATGAACAGCTCGCCGCCTTTCTCCACCACGCTGCAGATGCCGTGGCGCGTGCCGTTGGCGCGGCTGTGCAGGCTGAATTGTGGTTGCATCTCCCGGTCGAGCCGGACCACCAGCCCGTAGGAGCGGCTGGGCGACCACGGCTTGTGAATGCCCATCGTGCGGATGCCGCCGCATTGCAGCGGCTCGAGGAAACTGCGGTTTGATGCCAGCGCCGGGGCAATCCAGTAGGCCGGCGGCACCTGGTCGATCATGTCCTGACGGTAATGCGTCTCCTGCAGCACGAATTCGATCAGCCGGTTGCGTGGGGCGAACAGCGTCAGCCACGCCCCGCCTTCGCCAGCAGGCGACAGCCGCGCGGGATAGCCGGGCAGATGCGTCAGCACCGTCGAGCGGTTGCCGGTCGCGCCATCGAAGCGGACAAGCTGGTGGCGCCAGCTTTCGCTGACCAGCACATTTCGCCCGACTGGATGCAGCCCATAGGGAAAGGCGATGTCGCCGGCCACTTTGCGGAACTCACCACCCGCCGCCCGCGCCCAAAGCGAACCGGACGCGCCCTTCTTCATCAGGTCGGCGGCCCATTGCGACGGCGCGAATTCGGCCGAACCATTGGCCAGCCACAGCGTACCATCTCCTGCATAGGCAAGCGCGGTGATGCAGCCAATCCCTGCCGGCAAGGACAACTCCCTGCCCGCGATCAACAGCTTGCCGCTCTCCAGCCCCACCGTCAGTTCGCCTGAAGGCGACAGCGCCAGCGCCGTGACTGGAGACGGAAAGATCTCGACTGCGACAGGTGCTACACCGACAGTAATCGCGCAGACGGCGTTGCCGCTGGAGGCCAGCAGCCGGCCATCGGCAAGCAGCAGATTGTCCGGCTCGGTCAGCTCGGCGAATGCCGGCGCATCATCGAGCCGCGTGTTGGGGCGGAAGGCGCCGTCGAGCGGCGGGATGGTCACCGCCTTGCCACGAAACATATCCAGGATCGGATCGAGGATCATGGCTTCGCTCCCCAGTAGGAGGCGGGGCTGGTCCAGCTCGGGTCGGCGCCGGCAATTTTGTAGCGGCCGATGCGATTGTTGAGGATGCCGCCGACGAAGAGATATCCCTTGTGCTCGCGCATCGAGGTGACCATCGGGTGCGCACCGCCTGTCAAGTCGCCCATCGCCTCTACGATGCCGCCCTTTTCGTTGAATTTCACCACGCCGCCGGTGTTGATGTTGGGAAACAGCCATTCGTCCTGCGGCAGCCGGCGCGTCATGCGCTTGCGCATGTCGGGATGGCGCAGCGAGAGGTCGAAGCTCGGCGTGCGCATGCCCAGCCACGCCATCCAGTAATTGCCGTCCGACGCCCGGTTGATGTTGTCGGGATAACCCGGCATGTCGCGGATGACGCATTCGGCGGTGCCGGCCTTCGGCCCGTCCAGCCAATAGCGGTGCACCCGGCAGGCCCAGCTTTCGGCGAAGAACAGCGACTTGCCGTCATGCGCCATGCAGACACCATTGGTGTAGCGGTAGCCGTCGAGCAGCGTCTTCGTCGACCCATCCCTGGGATCGTAGACCAGCAGCCGGCCTGTGGCGCGGTTTTCGATCGAGTCCAGCGCCCAATCATGGGCATCATACCGCTTGGTCGAGTCCGTAAAATAGATGCGGCCATCCGGCGCGATGTCGCAATCATTGGGATCGCGCAGCCGCGCATCGTCGACGATCGACGTCCAGGAGCGCGACGTCTCCGCCGACAGCCGTTTCACTTCGCGCTGCGGCGAAACCGAATACAGCCCCATGGCTCCGACGCAGCTGATCAAATTGCCCGACTTGTCGAAAGCCAGCCCCAGCGGAAACCCGCCAATATGGGCGAACACTTCCGACCTGACATAGTCCGGCGCGAAGAAGCGGACGATCTCGCCATGGCGCGTGCCGCAATAGAGATTGTCATCGCGGTCGAGGATGACGTCTTCTGGCCCTTCCAGCTCACCGAGCCCGATATGGTCCGCAGCCGATAGTCGGTTGTCGAGGGCATAAGGCGTGCCGGAGCCCGGCACCGCGGACTGTGTTTTGCCCATCTTGAGATAGACCGGCGCGACATAGACCTCGTTGAGCACCTTGTGGCGGTTCTTCAGCCAGCGGATGTCGATGGTCACCGCCACCGCCAGCATGATGCCCAGTACCATCTGGTTGGTGCCGGTGCCGTAGCCAAGCCGGATCAGCCCATTGGTCATGGTGAGCACGATGATGGCGCCCATCAGGCCCTTGATCACCGAGCCGCGCCCGCCGCCGAGGCTGACGCCGCCGACCACCGCCGCCGTCAGCGCCATGATCTCGAGGTTGAGGCCTGTGCCCGGCCCTGCCCCGCTCAGGCGGCAAGCGATGAGAAAGCCGCCGATCGAGGCGCAGAAACCGGAAAAGACATAGGTCATGAACACGGTGCGGCGCACCCGGATGCCGGCATTGTGCGCCGAGCGCCGGGAGCCACCCACCGCCAGCACATGCCAGCCGGGACGTGAGCGTGTCAGCGCGATATGGGTGACGATGGCAAGGATGATCGCCAGCCACACCGAAACGGACAGGCCCCAGAAAGTGCTGTCGCCGATGAAATCGAGCACGTCGGACGTAGCGGTCGAAAGCTGTACGTCGGCGGCATAGGTGGTGACCAGGATGTCGAACAGCGCCCGTCCGAAGATGAAGGTGACCAGCGTGGTGAGGAAGGCACGCAGCCGCAGGTACCCGACGAGATAGCCGTTGATCGCGCCGAAGACGAGACCGGTGGCGAGCGAGGCGGCCAGCGCCAGCCAGATCGATTGTTCGAGGATGAAGAAGACATAGACCGCGGAAAAGCAGGACAGCGCGAAGATCGAGCCGACCGAGAGATCGATGCCGCCGCCAAGCATCACCACCGTCATGCCGGTGACCACCATCGAGAATTCGCCGAGTTGCCGGGTCGATTCCTGCAGCGAGGAGAGTTTGAAGAAGCCTGGAATGATCGAGCCGAATACGCCGAGCGTCGCCACCAGCGCCAGGAACGGAATGGCGTTGTCGGTCCAGCGCTTGGTCAGGATCTCGCCGACCAGATGGTCGGGCACGAGATTGTAGCGCCAGGACTGCAGGCGTTCGCGAAAGGTCATCAGGTCACTGCGGGCACGAGAGAACAAGGAAAGAGAAGAGGTGGCCGGAATTGTCCGGCCACCTTGCTGATATCGGTTGAAGGCAATCGGCTTACTTCGCCGCCGCTTCGGCCTGCAGCGCCTTCAGGTCCCAGCAGCTGTCCGGCTTGAGATCGGCCTTCGTCGTCGCCTTCTCCAGCGTATAGATGTAGGTGTGCGAGGTGCCGGCCGGCTGGCCGCTCTGCAGCAGGAATTTGATGATAGCGTTTATGTCGCCCGACTGCCGGGCAAGTTCCGTCATGACAACGGCACCGTAAGTGCCGTCCTGCAGCTTGTCGCAGTCGGCCGCCTTTTCGCCGCCGCCGGTCGTGACCAAAAACACCTTGCCGTCGAGCTTGGCGTCGCGGATCGCGGCGGATGCGCCGGTCGCGTCACCATCCCAGAAGTCGATGATCGAGCAGATGTCCGGGTTCTGCTGCAGCATGGTCGTCGTCACGTTGCGCGAGGTCGTGGCATCCCAGTTGGAGTCGGGCTTGGCCACGACCTTGAAGTCGGGATGCTTGTCCAGCACCTTCATGATGCCGGCATACTGGTAGAGGCTGGAAGAGTTGGCCTGGTCGCCCTGCACCAGCCCGATCTTCTTGGATGAGTTCTCGCCGCAGCCCTTGATCGCGGCCTCCGCTTCGAGCTGGCCGAGCCGGTCCCAGTCGCTGCCGACGAAGGCGTCGGCGGGGAAATTCGCCGGATTGTCGACGAGGATCACATAGGTGCCGGCGGCCTGCGCCTTCTTCATCAGCTTGGAATAGGAGTTGAGGTCCGGCGCATGGATGATCAGCACATCGGGCCTCGTGTCCGACGAGATCGCATCGGTGATCGCCTGCGCTCCGGCATCGACCACCCAGTTCGGATCACGCGTCTCGAACGTGCCGCCCCAGGCCTCGACCTCCTTCTTCAGGTAATGCGCCCAGCCCTGCGCCAGGTCGAAGCCCATCGCCAGCGGCACCAGCATGACGCGCTTGCCTTTCAGCGCTTGCGCATAGGCAGCGGGGCCTGGATCGTCCGCGGCGAAGGTCGGTGCCACGAAGGCGGTGACGGCAAGGGCCGTGGCCGCCGCCATGAGTGTTCTGATCAGTTTCATGTGTCATCCTCTGGTTCGGTTTTCATTGCCGGCCGATCGCCCCCGATCGCGCCGGGTACCCCGAGCAAGATGGGCTAGCCCATCTGCTCTAAATGTCGCCCTGCTGCGCTGTCTGTTCGTCACGTGGATTGATGATGCCGTCGACGATGATGGCGCCAAGCAGGATCGCCGCCTTGATCAGGTTTTGGTAGAGCAGCGGAATATCGATGATAGTCATGGCGTTGAGCAGGATGCCGATGAGTGCTGCCCCGACCAGCACGTTGCGCACCCCGCCTCGCCCGCCCGACAGCCCGATGCCGCCGATCACCGCCACCAGCACGATGTCGTAGAGCAGCGTCGAATTGACGACGCGCGTGTTGATCGAATGCAGGCTGGCCGCGGTCAAAAGGCCGGCGATCAGTGCCACGAAAGCGGACAGCACATAGCGCAGCACCAGCATCGGCCGTACCGGAATGCCGATATTGCGCGCCGCGACCGGATTGTCGCCGGCGAAATAGATATAGCGGCCCCATTTGGTGTAGCGCAGGAACAGGAAGAACAGGAAGGCGAGACCCGCGAAGACGAACACCTCGATCGGGACGTCGAGGAAGCGCAGGCCGCCGAGCAGTTCCACCCAATGGCCCTGCGGCACCGGCACCGCGTCCTGGGTGATCAATTGCGAACGGACATAGCCGAAGACGAAGGAGCCGGTCGCCAGCGTGACGAAGATCGCCGGCACATCGGCGTAGGCGACGAGAAAGCCGTTGAGCAGGCCGATGGCGAGCACGCCGGCCAGCACATAGGTGAAGGCCAGTCCATCCGGCGTTCCGGTATTGAGCAGTTGCAGATACCAGGCGACCGACATCGCCATGATCGCCACCGCCGACAGGTCAATGCCGCGGCCGATGATGACGACCGCCATGCCCAGCGCCAGAATACCCAGCACCGAGACCGAGCGGACGATGGCGACAAGATTGTTGGGATCGATGAAGCCAGGCAGGCCTATAGCCGCGGCAACGAACAGCACCACCGCTATGGCAAAGACAATGCCTTCCTGATTCAGGCTCCTGAAGTTCAGCCAGCCGCCGATGTTCATTGTCTGCTTTCACCCCGGTGGCAGCGCTGCCATCCCTGGGAGAGAAAGCTAATCGGCTCAGCGCCGCTTCGTCAAATGAATCCGCGTTCAAAAGGCGGGCTGGCGATGAGATTCGCAAAGTGGACGCATTGATTGCCGAATCTGGCGCAATGCCCGGAAACTCCTGCGCTTTTGGCAATTGTTTGCGTCATCGTCGGTGCCTGCGAAGATACCGCATCAAGCCGAAAGGCGAAGACGGAATTTAACCCCTGCGATCGGCGGGAAAATTCGATTTCAGTTTCCGGCAATATGGCCCGAGACCTCGGCGCCGGCGGTCTTCGGCAACACCAGGAAACGGAACGACGAAACCAGTCCGATGACGCCGATCACCAGGAAGGCTGCTCGAAAATCGACGAGATCGAGCGCCGGCCGGTCCCTGGCGATCTGCGACAGGTTGAGGATCGCCGCCGCCACGGCAACGCCGAACAGCATCGCCACCTGCTGCAGCATCGACGACAATGTCGCCGCGGAGCTGCGCTGCCCAGCCGCGATATCGGCGAAGGCCAGCGTGTTGAGCGCGGTGAACTGCATCGAGCGCGTCAGGCCGGCGATCAGCATCAACGCCACCACCAGGCCCTGAGGCGTCTGCGGCGAGATCGCCGCGCACGCCATGATCGATGCGGACGCGATGATGCCGTTGACGACCATCACCGAGCGAAAGCCGAAGCGGCGCAGCGTCGGCGTCGTCACCGTCTTCATGCCGAGATTGCCGAGGAAATAGGCCAGGATCATCATGCCGGCATCGACCGGCGATAGCCCGAAGCCGACCTGGAACAGCAGCGGCAAAAGGAATGGCGTGGCGTTGATCGCCACCCGGAAGATGGTGCCGGCGGCAAGCGTCGAGATGGCGAAGGTCTGCACCCTGAACGAGGAGAGGTCGAGCAGCGGATACGGCGCGCGACGGAGATGCCGCACCGCGACCCAGCCGACGACGATGCCGGCAACGATCAGCCCCACCGTCGGCCAGGCGCCATCTTCCGGATGCGCGATGCGCTCGAGGCCATAGAGCAGGCAGGCGAGCCCCAGCGAGGTCAGGAAAAAACCCGGCCAGTCGAGTGGCTTGGCATCGGCTTCACGGTCGCCCGGGATGAAACGGGCGACCAGCGCCAGCCCGATCATGCCGAGCGGGATGTTGATGAAGAAATTCCAGTGCCAGGACAGATAGGTGGTGATGAAGCCGCCAAGCACCGGCCCGACGACAGGCGCGAACAGCGCCGGCCAGGTGATCAGCGCAGTGGCGTTGAGCAATTCGGATTTCGACGCGTTGCGCAGCACCAGGATGCGGCCGACCGGTGTCATCAGCGCGCTGCCCAGGCCCTGCACGGCACGGGCAACGACAAATTCGGTCAGGTTCTGCGAAAAGCCGCAGGCGAGCGAAGCCAGCGTGAACAGCGCGATTGCCGCGAGGAAAATGTTGCGTGCGCCAAAACGGTCGGCGAGCCAGCCCGACAGCGGTACGAACACCGCCATGGTCAGCATGTAGACGGTGATGCCGATGCTCATCGCCACCGCCGGCACGCCGAAGGAGGCGCCCATCTGCGGCAGCGAGGTCGAGATGATCGTCGAATCCAGCAGTTGCATGAAAAAGGCGATGGCGACGATCAGCGCCACACGCCGCGAATTCCCGGCTGGGTCGGCTGAAGCTTCGGTCTCGGAAATGGCAGTCATGACGGACCGCTTAGAACAGCATTTGGCCGACTGCGTCCAGACAACAGCCAACAAACTTTCGTGTCGCGCCGCGGCCTGTTATGGATGGGCGGGGTGGCCGAGGAACAGCGTGCGCATGAAGCCCATCTATATCGACTATCTCAATGCCCTGGACATCGAAGCGCTTGCCATGACCGATGCCGAGATCATCGGCGCGGTCGAGGCCGGGCTCGTTGCGCAAGGCAAGGGCCAGACGGTGATCGAGCCGCGTGTCCACCTCGAACCCGACCCATCCTTCCACGGCCATTTCAATGTTTTGCGCGGCTACGTGGCGCCGCTCGACACGGCCGGCGTGAAAATCGTCGGCGACTATGTCGACAACTATCTTCACGGCCTGCCGTCGGAATTCGGCATCCTCAATTTGTTCGACCCGCGCACCGGCACGCCGCGCGCCATCCTCGACGCCACCGTCATCACCGACATGCGCACCGGCGCCGTCACCGCCATCGGCGCCAAACACCTTGCTCGCAAGAATTCGAAGGTGCTCGCCCATATCGGCGCACGCGGCACCGCCTATTGGAACGTGCGCCTGCTCGACCATCTCTTCGATTTCGACGAAATCCGCGTCCATTCGCGCCGGCCGGAAAGCCGCGATGGCTTTGCAGCAAAACTCTCCGCCGATCTTGGCAAACCCGTCACTGCGGTCGCCGACTGGGAGAGCTGCGTCAAGGGCGCCGACATTGTCGTCGAAGCATCGCGCCTGCCCGAGCCGCAGCCGTTGCTGAAGACAGAATGGATCAAGCCGGGTGCGCTGGTCGTCCCCTATGGCACGATGAGCGCGGTGGAGCTGTCGCTGACCGACATCATGCAGAAGATGGTCGTCGACGATTGGGGCCAGTGCAAAGGAGGCAAGTTCGGCTCGCTGCGCGCCCATGTCGAGGCCGGACGGCTGAGCGAAGCAACGCTGCATGCCGAACTCGGCCAGATCGCCGCCGGCCTCAAGCCGGGACGGCAGAGTGACGACGAAACAATCCTGTTCTGGCATCGCGGCCTGTCGCTGTCCGACATTGCGCTCGGCAAGGCGATGCTGGCCAAGGCACAGGCGCAAGGCATCGGCCAAAGGTTGCGCTTCGCATGAGCACGCTCGTCCTCACCGGGGCTGGCGTCAGAATCGGCGATGTCGCCGCTGTCGCCCGCGAGGCGCGCAAGGTGGAAATCGGACCCGATGTCATTGGCAGGCTGGAGAAGGCGCGAAAAGTGCTCGATCAGGCCGCGGCCTCCGGCCAGCAGATCTACGGCCTGAACACCGGGCTCGGCGCCAATCTCGGCACATCGGTCGAGGGTGACGCCAGCGCCTTCCAGCGCCAGTTGCTCGAAGGCCGCAGCGGCGCGGTCGGTGAAGCGCTGCCGGTCGAGGCCGTGCGTGCCACCATGCTCGCCCGCCTGACAATGTTGTCGGCCGGCGGATCCGGCCTCTCCCCGTCAGTCTTTGTCGCCTTGGCCGATGCGCTCAACGCCGGCGTCCATCCGGTGATGCCGTCGCTGGGCTCGATCGGCGCCGGCGACCTGGTGCTGATGACGGCGCTTGCTCGCCTGCTGATCGGCGAAGGTGAAGCCGACTATCAGGGAAGGCGCATGCCGGCGGTCAAGGCGCTGATGATGGCCCGCCTCGGCCCCATCGGCCTGGCGCCCAAGGATGGGCTGTCGCTGATCAACGCATCCGCCGTCTCCGCCGGCAGCGGCGCGCTTGTTGTCACGGACGCGCTGTCGGCTCTTGCCCAACAGCAGCAGGCTGGCGCGTTGACCATGGAAGGGATCGGCGCCAACCGCGCCATCCTCGATCCCCGCCTGCACATGGCGCGGCCGGCCGCCGGCCAGCAGGAAGCCGCCAAGGCGCTGCACGATCTTCTCGCCCGCGACGAAGCGCCGGCGCCCACCACCATACAGGATCCGCTGTCGATCCGCTGCATGCCCTCGATCCATGGCGCGCTGATCGAGGCGATCGGCCAGGCAAGACGCGCCGTCGAGATCGAACTCAATGCCGCCGCCGACAATCCGCTGGTGCTGGGCGACGACGGCGTGGTGATGTCGACTGGCAACTTCCACACGGCGGCGCTGGCGCTCGCCTTCGAGACGCTGGGCCTCGCAATCGCGCAATGCGCCGCCGCCAGTGCCGCCCGCTTCATCCAGCTCACCGGTTCGGGCCGCAACGGCCTGCCCAAGTACCTGTCGCCGGTCGGTGGCGCCTCGGCAGGCTTCGTGCCGTTGCAGAAGACGGCGACATCGATCCTGGCCGCCATCCGCCACAAAGCCAATCCGGTGATGCTCGATTTCCTGCCGGTTTCGGAAGGCGTCGAGGATCACGCCACCCAGACGCCGCTGGCGATATCGAAATGCGCGGACATGATCGCGCTGTGGCGCCGGCTGATCGCTTTCGAACTGATGGCGGCGGCACAGGCAATCGACTTGCGTGAAGGGTTGACGCTGGCGCCACGCACATCAGCTGTCCACACGGCGATACGCGCGCTCGTTCTGACGCTGAAGGAGGACCGGCCGCTCGGCGTCGATACGGAAGCACTCCACGCCGCACTGGCCGGCGGTGCGTGGCAGCCGGCCTTATCCCCGGCCGACCTTGTCGAGGAACAGGCGTAGCTCGGCCGGATCCATGTGCACGATGTGCCGGTCCTCGGGATAGGCGCCGCTGTTGACGTCGGCGACATATTCGGAAAATGCCGCCACTCGCTCCGCCTGCAGCCGGTCATACTCAGGGGCGAAGTTGCGATAGACCTTGGAGTGGCGGGGCATGTGACCCCTGTTCTGGCCAAGGATGTCGTCGGCGAACAGATATTGCGCGTCGCAGCCCGTGCCCGCGCCCATCGACAGCATGATCAGCGAAGTGCGCTCCGAGATCGCCTTGGCGACCTCGACCGGCACCACCTCGATCTCGGCGCCGATGGCACCGGCCGCCTCCAGTTGCTTCACCGCCTCGAACACCTGCATCGCCGTGTCGGCGGACTTGCCGACCGCCTTGAAACCGCCGGTCCAGGTCGCGCGCGAAGGAATGAGGCCGACATGGCCGATGACGGGAATGGCATCGTCCGCCATCCGCTTGATGGTTGCGTAGCCGGCGCTGCAATACACCGCGTCGGCGCTTGCCTTATAGAGCCGGAAGGCCCAGCGAACGAAATCATCCGCGGTGCCGATTTCGAAGAAATTGTCGCCGGGCATGGTGAACAGGCTGGGTGCCGCATCGCGGTATTGCGGATTGAGCACCAGTTCGGGCGGCACCGAGACGATGTCGACCCCTGCCCGCTCGGCGGCCTCCGCCTCGTCCAGGGTCAGCACGCGCAACATGGTCAGCTGACGCTTGCCCTTCATGGCGCGCAAATCGGCGACGGTCGGTCTCTTTCGGCTCATTAAAACGTCCCTCTGTTGGTTACCATCGCGATGCCGATCGGTTGATCATGCCCGCGCTTCAGATCTGGATCATCACCTTACCGGCCTCGACCTTCACCGGGTAGGTCGCGAGGTTGACGCAGACCGGCGCGCCCTTGGCCTGGCCAGTCTTGTAGTCGAAGCGGCCATTGTGCTTGGGACATTCTATGATGTCGTCCATCACCAGCCCGTCGGCCAAATGCGCCCTTTCATGCGTGCAAAAACCATCGGTGGCGAAGAATTCGTCATCCGGGGAGCGATAGATCGCGAAGCTCCGCCCACCATGGTCGAAGCGGATCACATCCTCTTCCTCGACATCGTCCACCGCGCAAGCTTCAACCCAATCGGCCATTTCAATCTCCTGCAACCATTCGCGATCGCTATTCGGCCGCCGCCGACATATCGACCTCGTGGAATTCGCCGCGATAGGGCCTCGCCGTCGGCGGCAATTCGCGCTTGAGGTAGTAGTCCTCGTATTTCAGCTGCCTGAGCAGGATCGGCCAGACCTCGCGATAGGCATGCCACATCGAGGGATTCGGCTCGGGCAGATCATGCTTGATCAGTTCGTGCAGCCTGGGCAGCGCATGATAGGGCACCATCGGGAACATGTGGTGTTCCACATGATAGTTCATGTTCCAGTAGATGAACCGGCTGATCGGGTTCATGTAGACGGTGCGCGTGTTGAGCCGATGGTCGACGACATTGTCGGCCAAGCCGATATGCTGCAGCAGGCCGGTCGTCACCATGTGCCAGGTGCCGTAGAGGCGCGGCAGACCGATCAGCACCAGCGGTATCCATGACCTCAGCGCGATCGCGAGGGCGATTGTCGCCACATAGATCGCGACGTGCCAGCGGGCTGCGACCACGGCCTTATGCCGTTCCATCTCGGGGATATAGCTCTTCTCCTCGGCCGACAGCGTGCCGAATGCCTGGCGCACCAGCGTCGGCAGCGAATAGCGGAAATCGAGAATGCCGGTGAAGGCAAGCGCGGCCTTCAACAGATCCGGCGGACGCATGACGGCGATCTCGGCGTCGCGGCCGACGATGATGGTGTCGGTGTGATGGCGGGCATGGCTCCAGCGCCATTGCACGGGATTGCGCATCAGCATGAACGAGGCGATGTGGTAGACGACATCGCTCATCCAGCGCGTACGGAAGGCCGTGCCATGGCCGCATTCGTGCCAGCGCGAGTCGCTCGACGAGCCGTAGAGCACGCCGTAGACGAACAGGAACGGCACCATCCACCACGAACCCCAGAACCAGACGATACCGGCGGCCGAACCGAGGATCGCGACAATCCAGATGATGGTGTCGCGGATCGCCGGCCCGTCGGAACGCTGCATCAGTTCCTTCATCGCCTTGCGCGGGACGTCGGTGTGGTACCATTCGGCCGAGGCAAGCCCGGTCTCGATCGCCGCCCTGGTGCTTTCGCCGACAAGGCTGTAGTCGCGCTTTTTTGCCATCGTCGTCACACTGACCTCCAACCGTCGCGCACCGCTGGCAGTCCGGTCCGCCGGCCGGAGGGCTTGCTTTGGATAAATGTCGCGCTCATGTCCTGCCGGCCAGTCTTGGAAAGTTTCCGGAAGGCTGAGGATAATCCTGCACGGGCTGTCGGGCGATAGCCGCGATCCTGGCTTCGGCCGCTGCGATCTCACCGGCGCTATCGAGAACCCGGAACACCGCGTCGTACGCCCGGCTTTCGCCATGCTCCAGCCAGATCATCTCGCCGCGCTCGCGGGCGGCGAGATCACCGAGCACGTGGTGTGTCGATGGCTCTATGCCCAGCGCGTACTGCCCGGCCTGGAAATTCTGCCACTGATAGGCACACGGCAACTGGTCCTTGCGCGTCACCAGTTCGAGACCGAGCCCAATACGGTCGTTGACGACGGCCACCGGCACCTCGCCATGGGCATCGGCAGCCATCTCATGCTGCCAGACCTGCTCGCTGAAACCCATTTGCGGCGCCGGCGCCGCGCGATAGCCGACCCCCTGTGCCTCGTAGCGCTCGCCGGCATGGCAGGCCCAGACGACGTCGCGGATCGGCGCCAGATAGCGGGAGCCCTCATCCAGCAAGGGATGGCTGATATTGATGTGGTAGAAATACATATGCGGGGTGCGGTTGAAGCCGTGATTGACGACGCGGTCGGAAAGCCGGATCTCGTTGCCGCCGACATCGGCCTCGATGCGGCGGATGAGATGCAGATCCTCGCCGAACACCGTCGACTGCTGGACGAGGCCTTCGGCCCACAGCACGCAGCGGTCGCCGTCCCAACGCTCGCCATAGCCGGTGAGCCGCGCCGGGATCGTACCGACACGGCCATGCAGCGAATGGAGCACCGTCTTCTTGCCCGGGTAGTTGTAGCTGTCGGCCGGCACGTCTTCGCGGGCCAGAATATGATCGAGGCCACAGGTGACCAGCAGGCCGGAGAAAGAGCGCGCCCAGGCCAACCCCCCTTCCCCTTCATACTCATGCAGGCCGGGGTTGCGAAAACCGCTCGGCGAATGCCAGCCGATCGCCTGCCCCCTATAGTCGCAATCGGCGATGTCGAGCGCCCGGTCGACCAGCGCGGTGAAGCGCAGGCCCGAGCCGGTGCGGAATTCGAGCATGCGGATGCCGCGCTCCACACCGTCGCCGAGCGTCATCAGCCGCACGCCGGCGAATTGCGACAGCATGCCTGATCGCTCGGCCACTTGCCGGCGCGACAGCGTCTTGCCGTAGAGCTCTACCATGCGACGCCCTTCACTTTGCCCTCGCCTCCTTGAGCAGGGCCGACATGTCGGCGCCGGTGATGATGCTTTCCACGGTCAGCAGATCGGTGTCGGCGACCGTCTGTTCTGCGACGATCTCGCCCCGCCGCATGACGACGATGCGGTCGGCGACCTGGAAGACATGGTGGATGTTGTGGGTGATGAGCAGCACCGAATGGCCGGCGTCGCGCACCTCCTTGACGAAACGCAGCACGCCGTGGGTTTCCTCGACGCCGAGATTGTTGGTCGGCTCGTCGAGGATGATGACCTTGGCTGCAAACTGCATGGCGCGCGAGATGGCGATCGACTGGCGTTCGCCGCCCGACAACGTCGAGACCAGCGCGTCGGCGTCGAGCTTTTTGGAAATGCCAACGCGTTTCAGCAATTCTGAAGCGGCCTTGCGCAGCTTCGCGAGATCGAGCGGCGCGAACACGCCGAGCCAACCGAAATTGACCGGCTCGCGGCCGAGGAAAAGATTGCGCGCTATGCTGAGGTCCGGCGCCAGCGACGTGTCCTGGTGGATGGTCTCGATGCCGAGGTCCATCGCATCGCGCGTCGAGCGGATCGAGACCTTCTCGCCACGCACAAAGATATCGCCCCGGTCGACCGGAAACACGCCCGAGATCGCCTTGATCAGCGTCGATTTGCCAGCACCATTGTCGCCAAGCAGCGCCACCACCTCGCCTTCCCGCAGTGTCAGTGAGGCGTTCTTCAGCGCGCGCACGCTGCCGAAGGACTTTTGCAGGTTCTGCAGCCGAAGTACGTCTTGCATCATCGTCAGCCCCTTGCGGCGTTCTTCTGCAGCAAAGCGTGCAGGATGAGCATGGCGAGGATGATAAGGCCGACGAAGATGTTGTAGGCGAGCCCCGGCACGCCAATCAGCACGATGCCGTTTCGGATGGCGCGCAGCATCAGCGCGCCGACGATTGTGCCAAGGATGGTGCCGCGTCCGCCGGTCAGCGCCGTGCCGCCGACCACCACCATGGCGATCACCTCCAGCTCATAGCCGGTGCCGGCCACCGGCGAGGCGGCCGAGATGCGGAAGGCGCTGATCATGCCGGCAAGGCCGGCCAGCACCGAGGTCGCGATGAACAGCCAGATCTTCACGGTGTCGGCGGGAACGCCGCGCGCCACCGCCGCGTTGCGATTAGAACCGATGGCGCTGATCCAGTTGCCGAGCTTGGCGTAACGCAGGATGTAGATGGCAAACAGCGACAGGCCGATGAACCACCACAGCGAGGTATAGAAGCGGAACGAACCGATGTTGAAGCTGCCGGCGAGCAGCGTCACGAAGAAGCCCGGCTGGTCCCAGGATTTCAGCGGAAAGCCTTGCGTGATGTAGAGCGCTGCCCCGCGCACGACGAGCAGCATCGACAGCGTCACCAGGAAGGAGGAGATGCCGATCTTGGTGACGATCAGCCCGTTGATCGCGCCGATCGAGATGCACAGCACTAGTCCGGCCAGAAGCGCGACACCGATATCCACGCCGCCATTCTGCACCAGCAGCATCACCACGACTGGCGCCAGTCCAAACACAGCGCCTACCGAAAGGTCGAATTCGCCTGCCGTCAAAAGCAGTGTCATGCCGAGCGCGATGATGCCGAGCTCGGGCAGGAATGCCATCATGTTGGAGATGTTGAGCGGCGACAGGAAATTGGCGTCGGCGACAGCGAACACCGCCAGCAAAATGATGAGGATGACGAAGGAGGAGAATTGCGGCGAGCGCATCAGGCGGGATCTGCCCTTCACTCTCGGCGCGTCGTCTTCTGCGGCAATTGTCATGACTGCTTGGACCATGCTTGAAAGACGCCCGCCGCCTTGGCAGCGGGCGCTGGTTTTCTCATTTCTTGTCGTAGAGTTTCAGGATCGGCTCGACGCTGGAGGCATCGTACAGACCGAAAGTGTGGACGTCGTAGCCGATCGGCTCGCCAGAGGCGGCAAGCCCGAGCAGCGCCACCGGCATGAAGCCTTGCGCCGACGGGTACTGCCAGGCGGCGGCGTTGACGAAGCCGTCCTTGACGGCCTGCGCCGTTTCCTTGGAATTGCCCCAGCCGACGACCGGGATCTTGCCTGCCGGCACACCGGCGCCATCGAAGACGCGCTTGACGCTGGCCGCCACGGAATCGCCGAGCGCGATGATCGCCGGCGGATTGTTGCCGACCATGTAGTCGGTCATCTTGGCGATGATGCCGGCCGGATCGGTGCCGCAGTCGACCACGTCATATTTGATCCCCAACGGATCGAAAACACTGGCGATGCCCTCGGTCTCGAGTTGCTGGTAGCTGGCGCCGGGAACCTCGACCGGCAGGAAGACCTTGTCGCCCTGCTTCACCATCTTGTGGTCCACCAGATATTTGGCCCAGGTGACGCCGGCTTCCCTGAGGTCGGCCCCGACATAGGCCTGCCGTCCTGTCGCCGGATCGTCGGTGTTGAAGAACACGATCGGGATGCCGGCGGCCTTTGCCGCTTTCACCTCTTCGGTCCACAGGCCAGGCTGCGCCGACGTCGTGGCGATGCCGTCGGGCTTGGCGGCGAGCGCCGAGTTGAATGCCTCTTTTTGTGCCGCCATGTCGCCGCCGCTGAAGGAGATCTTGCAGGTCACCTTGAGCTGGTCGCAGGCCTTGGTCGCGCCGGCGTTCCAGTCGATCCAGAACGCATCCGACGGGCCGCCATGCGACAAGAGATAGAAGGTCTTCTGGCCGTCCTGCGCCTGCGCCGCCGTGCCAAGGACAACGCCGGCCAGCACTGTCGCGGCGGCCGCCAATTTCAATGCGAATTTCAACATTCTTTCCTCCCTTGTTTGTAGCCGCGCCGCCATGCACCGGGCGGCGCGGCCGGCCATCACAGGCCGTTGGCGCGGAATTTTCCATCGAGGAATGTCTTGGCGCGCGGTACGTCGTCCTCCGACAGATGCTCGATGATCACAGGGATGTTCGGATGCTTCTCGGCCAGCCGCTGGAGATAGAGGTCGTAATTCAGCGAACCGAGGCCGGGCGCCGGCAGCTCGATCTCGCCAACGCCGCGGAAGGTGTGGCTTTCCATCGCGTCGGCGTCGCCGATGTCGGCATGCTTCTCCGACTTGTCCTCGCCCGAGCGCTTGACGTCCTTGGCGTGCGCGATCTTGATCTTGTCGGTCAGCGTGTCGAACACCTGGTTCAGGATCTGATCCATCCGGTCGATGTTGTGGGTCTCGAAATAATTGGTCGGGTCCATCAGCAGGCCGAGGCCGGGATGGTCGACCTGCGCGAACATCTTCACCGTCTCTTCGACCGAGCCGACGACGTTGTTGACGTAGGTTTCGAGCAGGAACACCGCACCGTGGTCATAGGCCGTCTGGGCAAGGTCCGCGATCACCTTGCGGCACTCCTCGAACCCTTCCTCGGTCTTGTTCTTGGGGTGATGCACCCAGTCGGATTCGGTGTTGTAGGTGCCGGTTTCCGAAATCACGTAAGGCGAGCCGAACGCGCGCGCGTTGCGGATGATCTCCTTGAGGTAGCCGACGCGCTTGTCGCGCTCGGCCTTGTCGGGATGAATGATGTTGGTGTAGCCCGACACGCAGCAGACCGGCAGGTTGTGGTCGCGGAAGACGTCGCGCACCTTCTTGGCCTTGTCCTTGGTGATCTGGCCGGCCGACAGGTCGACATCCCTGAAATGCAGGTCGAGCTGCACCGTGTTGAAACCGAGCCCCCGGATTTTCTTCGCCGTCTCTTCGAGACCGTATGGGAAATAGCCCGTGAAAATGCCTGCCTGCATCATGATGTGAATTCCTCCCAGTAAGCGATTCAGTTGCCAGTGATTTCAGCTGCCGGTGATTTCAGCTGCCGGTGGTTTCAGCTGATTGAGTTTGTCGAGATTTCGGAGAGCTTGACGGTGCGGCCCGACGCGATCGAGCGGTAGCCCGCCTCGACCAGCGCCATGGTCTTGACGTTGTCGGCGACGGTGAGCGCCGGCGGCGTGCCGGTCTTCACGGCGTACTGCAACTGCTCCATCACGCCGATGAAGGCATGCGGAAACCACATCGTCTCCCAGCTTGGGCTGATCCATTCGCCGCCGGTCGTCTCGGCCGAGGCGTATGTCAGTGTCGAGGCGGCACCCGTCGGCCAGCCGATCGTGCCCTTGGCGACGCCCTTGGTGCCGTCGACACGCCAGTTGATGTGCTGATCGTCCTTGTAGCCGCCCTGGCGCGGACCCGACCATACGTCCTCCAGCGACACGGCGAGCACGCCGGACGGGAAGCGCAAGGTCGAGACGGTGATGCCGTCGGAATGGTCGAACGCCGTGCGCGGATCCTTGCGCGTCAGCGTCGTGATCTCGTCGGGATCACCGAACAGGAAGCGCAGCACGTCGAGGTGATGCACGCTCATATTGGCGAGCGTCAGCCGGTCATAGCCCTGAAGGAAGGTCTGCCAGTGCGGGATGGCATGCATGTCGATCTGCGCGAAGACGATGTCGCCCAGCGCGCCGCTGTCGATGATCTGCTTCAACACGCGCATCGACTGGTCGTAGCGCATGTTCTGGTTGACCGAGAGGATCTTGCCGGCCTTCTCCGCCTCGTCGCGCAGCCTGACGGCTTCCTCGACCGACAGCGCCAATGGCTTTTGGGCCAGGATCCCTTTGATGTGGCTCTGCTTCAGCGCATGGCGGATCAGCGCCGGCTGCTGGTCGGGCGGAAAGGCGAGGTCGATGATCTCGACGTTTGCGTCCTCGATCAGCTGTTCGGGCGTATCGTGGACGGTCGGGATGCTCCAACGGTCGGCGACCTTTTGCGCATTCGCCTTGGTGCGCGAGGCGATCGCCACCACCGGGAATCCCGCCTCCTTGTAGGCAGCCAGATGGCATTCGGCCATGATCATGCCGGCGCCGACGCAGCCGATCCGGTATTCCTTCGTGCGGACCTTCACGTCCGGCTCGAAGCCCTTGCTTGTCATGCCTTCCTCCCGAAATCCTGTCCTCCCGGCCGCATTCATCTTGCCAACGCGCCTCCGCCCTGTCCGAAATAATGCACCCGTGCCGGCTCGCAGGATATCGCCACCATCGCGTCGGGCCTGATGTCAGGCTGGCCGCGCAGCAAGGCCTTCAGCCGCGCCTGCCCGGCGGCGAGCGTCACCACGGTGTAGCCGCCAAGCGGCTCGACCTCGAACACCCGCGCCGGGCGACCCGAGCCGCCATCCGCCCACGGCTTGACCCTGATATCTTCCGGCCTGAGTCCGATCTCGACGGCATCGGCGGGAGCCGTCTTGTCGGCAATGCGGATCACGCCTTCGGCGGCTTCGACGCCGCTCTCGCCGCGAACGGATTTGAGGATATTCATGACCGGCGAACCCAGCAGCCGCGCCACATAAGTGCTGGCCGGGCGGTCATAGATCTCGGCCGGCGCGCCGATCTGCCTGATACGGCCATTGTCCAGGATAGCGATGCGGTCGGCGATCGACATCGCCTCTTCCTGGTCGTGGGTGACATAGATCAGCGTCTTGCCGAGCTCGCGCTGAATGCGCTTCAACTCGACGCGCGTTTCCTCGCGCAGCCGCGCGTCGAGCGCCGAGATCGGATCGTCCATCAGATAGGCGTTGGGGTCGCGCACCAGCGCACGCGCGATCGCCACGCGCTGCCGCTCGCCGCCCGAAAGCTGCGCCGGCGGCTTGTGCAGGATATGGCTGATATGCAGCTTGGCCGCGACAGCGGCGACGCGCTTCTTGATATCGAGCTCGGCGACCCGGCGCTCGACCAGCGGGAAGCGGACATTGTCGAGCGCGCTCATATGCGGGAACAGCGCCAGGTTCTGGAACACCATGGCGACGTTGCGCCCGGCCGGCGACACCGCGTTGACCGGCTTGCCGCCGATGAGGATTTCGCCGGCATCCGGCGTCTCCAGCCCGAGCACCAGGCGCAGGATTGTCGACTTGCCCGACAGCGGCGGCCCGAAGAAGCAGAAGAACTCGTTGTCGTTGACGGTGAACGAGGCATCGTCGACGGCGAGCGTCGTGCCGTAGCGTTTCGTGACATTGCGGAAGACGATGTCGGCCATGGTTCAGCCCGCTCTCATCGCAACGCCGCTGGCGGCGTCGAAGACGCGCACCGATGACGCCGTGGGCGCGACGACCGCGGTTTGTCCGATCGACAGCCCGACATCATTGTCGAACACCGCTTTCACGGCGCCCTCGCCCTGGCCGAGATGAACGATGGTGCGCGCGCCGATGCGCTCGACGAAGGTGACATGCATGGCCAGACCGCGCCCGTCTTGCGCCAGGGTCACCTCTTCCGGCCGGAAGCCGTAGAGAACGTCGCCGCGTGCGCCGCGCAAGCTGGCCGCCAGCTCGTCCGGCAGCGGCGGTGTGACACCCAGCGGCCCGAGATCGACGACCAGACCCCGGTCACTCTCCGCCGGCCTGCCCTTGAGCAGGTTCATGCCCGGCGCGCCGATGAAGCGGGCGACGAAGACATTGGCCGGATTGTTGTAGACCTCGAGCGGCGTGCCGACCTGCTGCAGCACGCCGTGGTCCATGACGGCGATGCGGTCGGCCATGGTCATGGCTTCGAGCTGGTCGTGGGTAACGTAGACCATGGTCTGCCTGAACTGACGCTGCAGCTGTTTCAGCTCGGTGCGCATGACCGCGCGGAAGGCCGCGTCGACATTGGACAGCGGCTCGTCGAGCAGGAAGATCGCCGGCTCCATGATCGCGGACCGGCCGATCGCCACGCGCTGCAATATGTTGACCGAGAGCCGGTCGGCATTGCGGTCGAGCAGCGGCGTCAATTGCAGCAGCTCGGCGATGGCGCCGACGCGACGGTCGATCTCGGCCTTGGCGGCACCACGCATCCTCGGTCCGTAGGCAAGGTTCTGGCGCACCGTCATGTGGGTGAAGATGGCATAGTTCTGGAACACGAAACCGACGCCGCGCCGGCCCATCGGCACGCCGGCCATATCGCGTTCGCCAAACAGGATCTTGCCGCTGGTCGGCTCCTCCATGCCGGCGATCATGTTCATCGTCGTCGACTTGCCGCAGCCGGACGGACCAAGCAACGCCATGAACTCGCCGTCGGCGATATCGAGGTCCATCGTCTTCAGCGCCGCGAAGTCGCCGAATGTCTTGGTGAGGTGCTTGAGCTGGATCGTGCTCATGCCGGCACCTGCCTTGCCCGCGCCATGCGCTTCATGGCGAACACGGCGACGATGGAGAGCACCACCAGAATGGCCAGCGCGATCGCCGCCACATAGCCCCAGATCAGGTCCTGCGTGGTGACCTTGTAGATGTAGACGGAGATCGTCTCGGTGGCGACGCCGGGGCCGCCGCCGGTCATGATGTAGAGCGTATCGAAGATCTTGAAGTTCTCGATCACCCTTATCGCCAGCGCGATGATGATGATCGTCTTCATTTTCGGCAGCACGATGGTGATAAAGCGCTGCCAGGGATTGGCGCCGAGCAAGGTCGCCGCCTTGATCTGGTCCTCCGGCACGCCGACCAGGCCGGCAAGCAGGATCAAAAACATCAGCGGCGTCCACTGCCAGATGTCGGCGATCATCACCGCGATCAGCGCCAGGGTCGGGTCCGACAGCCAGGCGATGGTGACGCGTGTGCCGGATATGACCGACAGGATGTCGTTCACCGGGCCACCCGACTGGAAAAGCATGAAGAACATGTAGCCGGCCACCGCCGGCACCACCATCATCGGCATCAGCAGGATCGAATAGAAGATGCGCTTGCCGGGAAAATCGTCGGCGAACAGCGTCGCCAGCGCGAGGCCCAACAGGAATTCCGCCGGCACGCAGACGATCATGACAATGACCGTTCGCTTCAGCGCGATCCAGAACCGTGCGTCGGCGGCGAGATCGGTGTAGTTGGCAAAGCTGTTCCACATCTCCCAGGCGTTCCACCAGCCGAGGCCCGAAAGCGGCGACCAGTCGGTGACGCTGATGTAGAGTTGCATCAAGAGCGGAAAGGCCGAGATGAACAGCACCAGGATCTGCGCCGGCAAGGTCAGGCGAAAGCCCAGCCGCGTGCCTTCGTCGCGCAGGGCTGGCCTGCCGCGCACGGCGCCCATCTCGTCCTCCGAAATCGTTGCGGTCACGGCGCTCATTGCTTGAGCGCTCCGAAAGTGAGCCCGCGCACCAGATGGCGCTGGATGGCGATTCCCATGATGACCGGCGGCACGGCGGCAATGAGCCCAAGCGCCGCCTTGGCGCCGTAGAGCTGTCCCGTCATCGAGGACGACAGGGAGGCCATGTAGACCGGGATCGTCACCCATTCGCGCGTCGTGAGCAGCAACGCGATCAGATAGTCCGACCAGTTGAGGATGAAGACGAAGAGGGCAGCGCTCGCCAGCGGCGCGCGCATTATCGGCAGTGTGATGCGGGTGAAGACGCGCAGCCGCGAGCAGCCCTCGACCAAAGCGGCTTCCTCGATCTCTCGCGGCATGTCGTCGAAGAAGGTCTTCATCAGCCAGAAGGCGAACGGCAGCGTGACGATGCCGTAGATCAGCGCCAGCCCCCACCAGCTGTCGGTGAAATTGAGGAAGGCCCACATGATCATGACGGGGATCATGACGGCCATCGGCGGAAACAGCCTGAGCTGAATCAGCGCCAGCGGCAGGTTCTGGCCGGAGCCGAAGCGCGACAGGCCGTAGGCGGCGGCGGTGCCGGCCGACATGGCGATCGCGGTGCCGAACACCGCCGACAGAAGCGACGACAGGATCGGCTTCAGCGCGGTGCGGTCGAGCGCGACGATCAGATTGTTGGTGGACTCGCCGAATACGAACTGGAAGTTGCTGAGCGTCGGGTTCTTCGGCCACCATGTCAGGTCGGCACCGGTCGCCGACCATTCGGCGATCGGCTTGAAGGCCATGGACACCATCCACAAGATGGGCACCAGCGTGACAGCCATCGCCGCGAGGATCGCGGCGTAGCGGAATATCTCGAAGGGGACGGAACGCTTCATCTGGCTGCTTTGCTGGTGGCGTCGGTTGCGGAGGGGAAGACCTTTCGCCCCTCCCCTCCGTCTCTGATCCAGGGAGACGGATCAGCTGATCGGATCGAGAACGGTCGGCCAAGCCTCCTTGTTGGTCCTGATGGCTTCGAGCAATTTGTCTTCGCCGATGCGCCGCGCGATCTTCTTCCACTCGGCTTCCGTGTCGGCCATCGCCTGCTCCGACGTCTTGGCCTTGGTCAGCGAGGCCATGAGGTTTTCGTCCAGCGCGTTGTGGAAGGCGGTGGCGCCGGGATAGTTGATGGTTGGCACCGTGCGGGCGACCGTCTCGCGCACCACGTCCATGTGGTAGGCATGATAGGTCTGGCGCACCAGCGGATCGGAAAAGTCCGAAAGCCGGAACGGATCGAGATAGCCGCCGGGGTTGGCGCTCATCCAGGCGTAGATGCGGGCCGAACCCAGCCATTGCAGCAGGAGATAGGCGACCTCCTGGTTCTTCGACTGCGACGAGACCATGCCGGTCAGCGAGAACCAGAGCACGGAGCGGCTGATCAGCTTGCCGTCGATCTCGCGGCCGGGCGGCAGCATCGAGCCGATCTTGCCGGTGACCTTGGAATCCTTGTTGCCGGCATTATCTAGGAATTTCGGCAGGTTGGAGAAGGCGCAGGTCATCGCCGCACCGCCCTTGGCGAAATTGCCGTATTGCTCGGGCCAGCCCCATGAAATGGCGTCCGGCGAATGATGGGCAAGCGATTCAACATATTCGTTGGTGGCGGCGATGCCGTGTTCGGAATTGATCAGCGGCTTGCCGTCATCGCCGAACAGAAACTGGTTGGGCGAGGCCATCGAGACATAGCGCTGGTACCAGTTGGTGTAGCCCCAGCCCTGGTTGCGCAGGTCGGTGGAGCCGAACAGCCCCTTGTCCGGGCGCTGGAAGAAGGCAGCGATATCGCCGTGCTGCTTCCAGGTTTTCGGCGGCGCCAGATCGTAGCCGTATTTGTCCTTGAAGGCCTTCTTCTCGGCTTCGTCGCCGAACAGATCGGTGCGGTAGACCCAGGTCTGGAAGTCGCCGTCCAGCGACACGCCATAGTTCGAGCCGCGATATTTGTTGAGCAGCGACACGCCCTTGGCACCGTCGACATAGCCGGTCTTGGGATCGTCCCACTCGGGTTTGTACTGGGCGACGAAATCGTCGAGCTTGGCGATGCCGCCGGTCTCGGCGAGATCGCCAAGGCGGTTCCACTCGGTCGAATAGATATCGTAGGCCCCACCCTTGGTGGAGATGTCCTGCATGGTCTTGGTGAATTCCTGACCGTTCGGCAGGCCGACGATCTCGATCGGGATCCCGGTCTCCTTTTCCCAGAGCTCCTTGATCGACGGCGCGCCGGCAGGGAAAGGCTGGGTGAGTTGGCCGATCGAGCCGTCCGACAGGCCAAGCACGATCTTGGCCGGCGCCTTGCCGGCGCCCTTCAGCGCCTTGGCGGCCTCGACGGCGCGACCCTCAGGGGTGTCGGCGCCATACTGGTAGCGCTCGGCGCCATCGAAGCCCGTCGGCCCGCCGATCATGCCGGGCGCCAGGGCATCGGCCGCGAAGGCGCGGCCGGGACGAATGAATTGCGGTGCGATACCTGCGGCAGCAACGAATACCGCCGCCTTTCCTCCGGACGCCAGCAACCGGCGCCGCGAGATGCGGATCAGATCAGACATTGGATTCCTCCCTCAGGCCCAATGTTTCCTCCACGAGCCCATGAGGGATATTGACGGCACTATCCGAGGCTGTCAACATCATAAATAATCAAAATACCTCATAACCTGGCAACGAGGCAGGGAAATGCACCATACTGGGATTCCTATACCCATCCAGATGCCTCGATCTGATGGGAAATGTGTTTCCTTTCCCTGCATGATCGTACCGGGCGGGTCGATTTTAGCCCAACGGCTTGCACATCGGCTAAGGCCGGATACATCATTTCCCATCAGAATCGCGGATAACGAGGCGGCTGACGTCATCGGGCTTGCAGCCGGCATTGCTTGATCTTGATGCATTGAGGAGATGAAAGACGGTGCGTTCCACCCTGACTGACATAGCCCGGGAAGCCGGCGTCTCCGCCGCCACCGTTGACCGCGTGCTCAACAACCGGCCCGGCGTGCGGGCTCGCACGCGCGAGGTCGTGCTCGAAATGGCGCAGCGCCTCGGCTACATCGCCGAGAACCCAAACGGAGCGTCGCTGCGACCCATGCCCGGCGAGATCATCCGGCTCGACTTCGCGCTGCCGGCGGGCACCAATTCCTTCATCAAGATGCTGCACCGCCACATCGAGGCGCAGGCCCTGGCGCGCCCCGATCTCGACGTCCATGTCGCCACCATAGAGGGCTTCAATCCCGACCGGCTCGCCCGCCTGCTGCAGGATCTGCGCGGCCAGACGCAAGGCGTCGGCGTCATCGCACTCGACCATCCAACGGTGCGCGAGGCAATCCGCTCGCTGTCGGCCAACGACGTCAAGGTGGTGACCATCGCCTCAGACATCCTGCATGTGCCGAGGGTCGCCTATATCGGCATCGACAATCGCGCCGCCGGGCGGCTGGCCGGCTATCTGCTGAACCGTTTCATGGGTTCTGGGCGCCCCGGCAAGGTGGCGCTGTTCGCCGGCTCGCTGTCCTATCGCGGCCACGAGGAACGCGAGATGGGCTTCCGGCACATATTGACCGAAGAATCGCCCAATCTTCAGATCGTCGAGATGCGCGAAATGCTCGACGACCGCGAAAAGGCCTATTCGGAGGCATCGGCCCTTCTGGAACGGCACCCCGACCTTGCCGCGATCTACAATGTCGGCGCCGGCAACACCGGCATCGCGCGCGCGCTCAAGGAGCGCGGTCGTGCGCAATCCATGGTTTTCCTCGGCCACGAGGCGACCGACGGCACCAAGGAACTGCTGCTCGACGGCACGCTTGACGCGGTCATCGACCAGAATCCGCGCGTCGAGGCCCGCGAGGCGCTCAACATCCTGACCCATGCCGTCCGGGGGCTGCCCTATGAATTGCACCAGCCGAGGCTGCAGGTAATCTTCAAGGAGAACATCCCGGAGATTTGAGGCAAGTCTCAGATCTTGCGCACGCTCGCCCCACCGTCCTCGCGAACACCAACCGCAATGCGTTCGCCGGAACCGATACCGGCTATGTCGCAGACCACCAGCGGCATGCTGATCCCGTAGAGGAACTCGGCGACGATGGCGCCGACGGCCAGGATCGGGTCCGGCCGCTCCAACAAAATACCCGCGGGCGCCGTGCCTCTGCGGATCGCCTCGGCCAAGACCGAGGATGAGGATGACGATCCCCGACCGCTTGGCATGATGAGGACCCTGCCAGCGACATTCTGGCCAAGGCCCGGATGCGAACGATCTATGATATTGCCGGTCTCGGCATCGATGCCGCCCCAGAAGCTGAGCGGCTGCGAAAACACCAAAGCCTCCCCCTCGGCGGCGCCGGTCAGCTGGAATGTCCCGGCTCTTTCAACGACCTTCACTTCAATCGGCTGCGTCATGACGCACCCCGCACGACAAGGCCGGCCGCGGCGGACTGGATGCAGTCATTCATATCGGCGAAGGCGACGGTCACACCGATATTGCCCGGTGCGTAATGCGCCCATTTGCCGGAATTGGTCATCACCACGCCGTCGAGCCGCTCGAGGATCGAGGTGACGTAGGTGCAGGTGTCGGCGACCGGGATCAGGCCGAACGCCTCCATGCCGTCGAGCGACCCTTCCTCCCGCAGCCGGCTCAGCGTCGCGCGGCCCGTGTTGACATAGATCGGAATGCCCCTGTCAGGCGCGACCGCACGCAGCAGCGGCAGCAAGCGCATCCATTCGTCATGCGAGAAATGCGGCGTGCCCAGCGACACGGCACGGAGCGGCGCGCCATCGGGCACCATCGACAGCCTGGACAACGCATGGTCGATGTCGGCACGGTTGATGCGGACAATCTCCTCGGGCACCGTGCCTTGAAAGGCCTCGTCGACGGTTCCGGCCTCCGGTGTGATGCCGACGGCATGGAACAGCGCCACCGCGCCTGTCGTTGCCGCCGCGGCACCAAGCGCTTTCAGATGATCCTCGTCACGCGGTTTCGGCAAGCCCGCGATCACCGGAACGCGGTCGCCACAGGCTTGCCCGATAATCAGTCCGACGCCGACAAACAGACTGTCGCTCGGCTCTGAACCGGCGATGTCGAGTTCGAATAGGATACGGCCGCGCCGGTTTTCGCTCAGATGCAGGCCCCAGGCCGGTGCGCGCCCGGTCATGGCGCAGCACAGATCGATGAAATCGCCATAGCGATTGGTGCGCGCGCCGATCACCGAATTGGCGAAGACAATGGCGTTGGATTCCCCCCAGGCGATCTGCTGGCCGAATTCAGGCCGGAAGCGGGTCTGATAAGGTGCGCAGGTGAAGGTCGCCTGGCAGCCAAGCTCCAGATGCGCCTTCATCAACCGCCGCGCCGGCACTTCTTCCGCGACGGTCATCTTCACCATGCCGGGATGGATAAGGTCGAACGAGCCGACATTCAGCGTCGCCGGGACACGCACACGGCCGCCGCCCTCGACCAGCCGTTCGACGAAATCGAGTCCTGCCTTGCCGTGGTAGAGGCAGCCATCGATATGGGCACCGGTGATGTCGAGCAGGCTGCCGGCGCCGATGGCTTTGGAAAAGGCGATGAGGATCTTCATGGCGGCGGCGACGGAAGGGCCTTGCTCACTGCCGAGCATGGATTTGTCCAGCGCACTCAGTTCCAAAGTCATCGGTGTGCTCCGGACTCTACCCTTATGGCGGGACAGCGCCCCCCTCTGCCCCGCCGGGCATCTCCCCCAGGGGGAGATTGGCAGCTTCAGCCTTACTACACTTTTTGCAACGTGGAACATCTGTGAAACCGGCGATGACAGCCGACTGCATGGAAGCGCAACGCCTTGTCGAGCGCGCCGAGCGGCTCGTCGAGAGCACGCACAGCTATGTGAACTCTGTCAGCGATCGGCGCGGGCGGACGCTTCACCGCAAGTGGCCCAGCATCACCCTGCGGCGAGCCAGCACTTCGAGGCAATCGCCTTGATGAAAAAGGAAAGCCCGCTCCGGGGACGCCGGGGCGAGCCTTGGAGGAGGATGAAAGGGTGGGACCTTCTCCTCTTGTTTCCACGGGGGGTGTGGACCGCAATCACCATACGCGAGTCCCGCGGAATGCCGGATCACAAGCCGGCTTGCTTGCATCACAATCCGGTGCCCGGCGACGTGAGCGTGGTCACGCTATTGCGATTGCCGCCGTGATCGAACTGCTAAATGCGTCCAAGAACCACAAGGATGATGACGATGAGCAACACAAGTCCGAGACCGCCACCACCATAATAACCGGTTCCGTAGAACGGGCCACCGCCGAGACCGCTGAAGCCGCCGAGCAGCGCGAGGATTAGAATAATGATCAGTATCGTTCCTAGACCCATGGCCTTCCCTGCTCCTGAATGGGCGCTTTCGCGCTGTTTCAACATCGCGCCATTTCGGATGTTGCAAGGTAAGAACGTTTTCGGGGGGCTGGCGTTCCGCCGGACCATTGCGGCTGCGGAACATTCGGCCCCGAAACGCAGAAAAACCCGCCTCAACGGCGGGCTCGGACTGCTGACAACCATGGCTTTTGCCGGGAGTCTTTGATTCACTGGGCGATGTTGAGGCGACCCGCCCCTGAACAGCCCAAAATGGGTTCGCCAACAGTGCCTTGGCGATCTTGTTCTCAGAATAGCCGATAGAACAGCCTGTAGTGCACGCGTTCCATGTAGGCGCGATACTCCGCCACGGTGGACAACAAGGCCTCCTCGCGCAAGATGCGGTAAAGCTGGAGATAGGTAATTACCGCATAGACCGCGAGATTGTGGAAGGAAAAGGCCGACAGGAGGTAGAGCACATGGCCGGCGAGGTAACCGGCATAGATCGGATGCCGCACCAGCCGATAGGCACCGCCCGTCATCACACCGCGATTGGCGGGCAGGATCGCAAAAGAGCGCCCCAGCGAGATCTTGCCCCAGATAACGAACAACAGTGCGATGAACTGCAACGGCGCGGCGACATAAAGGGGGACGAGTGCAATGCCTGGTTGGAGGGTGATCAACGCAACGCCAAAACTGGCTGACACCGAAACGATGACCGTCAGCGGATTCCAGTCACGCGTCACCGGACGTCGCGACAGAAGCAGCCAGGTGAAGGTGAGTATCTCGGAAATCGCCACCAGCGCGGCATTGAGCCGGGTCGGATCCTCGATAAGCTGATAGACGCCGCGATAGACGAACAGCCCCGCGCACACCAAGGCGCAGACACGAAAGAAACCTTCGCGCAGGTCGAGCAGAATCTCGCGCTTGCGCGCCGCGGACAAAAACCGGTTATCTGCTGCAGGCGAAAGGGTGTCGCTTTTTGACATGAGCAAGGCAAGCATCCCGATGATCCCTCGGGGCGACCCTCGCATGCAACCATTGCCGGGCCGTTAACCGAGAAGATCAGATCGGCATCAAACCGGATCGCAGGTGAGGGCCGCACCGGAGGTTTGTCGGGGCCGCAACCTTGGCGACATCCCGACGTCCAGCATCGGACGATCCTTTCGCGGTTTCAGCATTGATGCCTATTTGAGGTACACATTGCTGAAATATTTCGCAAAATCAGGACGTTGCGCGACGATCTTGCCATCGGCGTCGTGCAGGATGCCGGCAGCAAGGAGATAGGAGCCGATCGCTTCCATCTTGGCCGGATCCATGATGCCGATGGTGCCGTCTTGCCCGCGCAGATAGTGCCCCTCGATCAGTGTCTTCAGCGAGGCGTGGATCAGCGCCGGATTGCTCAGGGCATCCTTGTTGGCGGCGATCAGCAGCGTGGCGGCTTCCTCCGGATAATCGACCGCGAACTGATAGCCGCGCCGCGTTGCCTGGATGAAGGACGACGCCAGCTCGGGATTTGCCTGGAGATAGGCTTCGCTCGAAGAGATAAGCGTCGTGTGCTCGTCGGGGACGCCATAGTCGGCGTAGACGAAGCTGCGCTGCTTGACGCCCTTGAGTTCGGCTTCGACGCCCTCCCAGGTCGACACTTCGAGCGTGAAGTCGACCGAACCGTTGGCCAGCGCCTCGTAGGCGGAAGTGCCGAGCGTCACCGTCTCGAAATCGCCCTTGCCGCCATCATGCCGGATGATGGTTGAAATCAGTGCGTTCTCCCAGGCACTGCCGAAGCCGCCATAAGTCAGGCCATCCAGATCCTTCGGACTTTTGATCTCGCTGCGCGCCGCATTGAACACCAGCCGGCCTGTCTCGGACCGCACGACGGCATAGACACCCTCCAAGTCGGCCCCAGCGGTCCTCTGGGTGAACAGACTGATGGTGCCGTTGATGCCGAAATCGGCGACGCGGTTGGCGACAAGCGTGCCGGCACCGGTATCGCTATAGGGCAGGATGTCGACGTCGAGGCTGGCCTCGCGATAAAAGCCCTTGTCGCGGGCGACGAACAGCCCGATGTGGTTGGTGTTGACCGTCCAGTCGAGCGCGACGGTAACCTTCCGCGTTGCCGCGAAGGAGCGGCTCGATCCGGTGATCAGCGGTACGCTGCCGGCAAGGGTGAGCAGCAGAGCTTGCCTGCGCGTCAAGTCAGTCATGGTCATGTCCTTTGGATGGCTGGAGGTTGAGCAAAATATCGAGGATTTCGGCCTCGAGTGCCCCGGCCTGCCGTGTGGCGGTGCTGGTCGGATCACGCGGGCGCGGCAGTGGCACCTTGATTTCGCGCACGACATGGGCCGGCCGCGCGGACAGCACATAGATGCGGTCGGACAGGAACACGGCTTCGCGCACATCATGGGTGATCAGCATCGCCGTCCAGCGATGATGCCGCCACATCTGTTCGAGCCAGCGCTGCATGGCCGCCCGGGTCAGTGCATCGAGCGCGCCGAACGGCTCGTCGAGCAGCAACATGTCGCGTTCCTGCACGACAGTGCGCAGCAGCGCCGCGCGCTGGCGCATGCCGCCCGAAAGCTGCGCTGGAAAATGCCGCTCGAATCCGGCAAGCCCGAACTCGGCAAACAGCGGCGCGACCCGCGTCCGCGCCGCCTTGCGGCTGACGCCTTGCACCTCGAGCCCGAGCGTCGTGTTGTCGAGGATGCGCCGCCACGGCATCAGCGCGTCGCGCTGCGGCATGAAGGCGAAATGCCTGCCGTGATCGTCGAGCGGCACGCCGTCGAAGAACATCTCACCCTCGCCATGCTCGGCGCCGGTCAAAAGCTGGAACAGCGTCGACTTGCCGGCACCCGAAGGCCCAAGGATCGAGACGAATTCGCCGGCATCCACGCGCAATGAAATGTCGGCGAGCACTTCGAGCCCGCCAAAGGCCTTGCGCATATGCCGCAATTCGAGCCGGCTCATGCTTGCGGGCCTCTTCCGGCGGCTTGCCTGCCAGCGGCTTGTTCCCAGGGCATGGCAAGACGCTGCAGCAGCACCGTCAGCCCGAACAGGACGAGGGTGAGCGCGGCGCTGACGCCGACGGCGGCGAGCACCAGGTCGGGACGGAAATTGTTCTTGGCGTTGAGCATGTAGATGCCCAGCCCTTTGGCCGCGCCCGCATATTCGGCGAAGATGGCGCCGACGACGGCGTAGGTGATGGAGATCCTGAGGCCCGCGAAGAAATACGGCAGCGCCGAAGGCAACCGTGCCAGCATGAAGACCCGCCAGCGCCTTGCTCCCATGGCGCGCAGCATCTGGCCAATCTCTACCTCGGTCGCCTCGTAGCCCTGCACGAGGGCCACCAGCATCGGGAAGAAGGTGACCAGCGCCACCAGCATGATCTTGGGCGTCAGCCCGAAACCGAACCAAAGCACCACCAATGGCGCGATGGCGACCAGCGGCAAAGTCTGGCTGACGATAAACACGGGAAACAGCGCGCGCCGCAAAGGCTGGAAGAAGTCGACCAGCATCGACAGCGCGAAGGCGGCGCTGAGCGAACAGGCAAAACCGATCAGCGTGGCACGGATGGTGGGAATGGCATTGTCGAGCAGCGCGTCACGATTGAGCATCGCCTGTTCGAAGACGCGCGAGGGCGCCGGCAGAACCGTCGGCTTGACGCCGGAATGGCTTGCATAGAGTTCCCAAGCCACGAGCACCAGACCGATCGTTATCACGGCCGGCGCTGCCTGGGCGAAGAAGCCCGCGAGTTGACGCGGGTTGCATGACGATGAAACCACGAGAGGATAACCTTGACGGCGCGCGCGCTTCGGCGCGAGCGGTTCAGACGGCAGTGGGACTGTTGGCCGAAACCGTGACGTCGAGGGTCACGTGGCCGGCGCCTGGCCCGAAGCGGCAGAACGCTTCATCGAGCGCCGAGAAGATCGCGCCGGCATCGCCGCGCAGCTTGGTGCAGAAATTCTTGGAGCGATCGTAGACGCCGGACTGCTTCAGGAAATCGATGCAGCCATAGATCTCGTCCATGTGGTCGTCCGTGCCCATCACATAGAGCGAGAACTGCGCCGCCGCTGGCTGGCCAGTGGCGGGCGCGCCGCGCACGGCGGTGATGGCCGCTTGCTTGCGTGGTCCGAGTGGCCCGGCGGGTCCGCCGAACGTGTCGGAGCGGCAGATTGGATCGTCCGGCTCCCCCGGACAGCCACGCGAAATGGTGGCCGACAGCACGCAATGCTTGCCGCTGCCGGACGCAGCCACGAAAAGGTCGCGCAGCGCCGGGAACAACACCTCGGGGGGCCCGACCAGCAGGGTCGAGATGTCGTCGGTCTCGATCCTGAGCTTGTCGCGATACGGATCGAGCGCGCCGAGCGCACCCAGGATGACGCCGACAAAATCGTCGGCCATTGGATATAGGGAAACCTGTGCACCTGAAAACATCGCCCGCCTCGCTCCGCTGGTATTACCCAGATCAGCTTCTAGGGTCTGTGGGCTTGCCGCCCCCGTCTCAGCCCCGACCGTACGGAGCACCCCTGTGGATGGCGGCGTTAAAGCACCATTCGATCGGTTGGGGAAGCTGTTTTTTCAGCAAGCTGCGCCAAAAGCATTGCGCCAGCGCAGACGCAACCGGGTGCCGCCGGCTCGGAAATTTGTCTGAAACCTTCGCAATGCCGAGGGGTTGTCCCACCAGACGCAATCGCAGGAAAAGTGTGAAGCGGTTTCTGGCCGGAATTGCGTCAAAACAAAGAGATAGAGCGGTCAGTTGCTTCCGCGAAGCCCGTGAACCGCTCTGGCGATGAATTCATAGAAATGGAGACAAACCATGCTTATGAAAATCCTCGCGGCTTCGGCCTTCACCATTGCCCTTGCAACATCCGCCATGGCGCAAAGCAATAGCGCAGCCGGCGCGGATCGGCCCGGCGGCAGCGGCAAGTCGGTCACTGTGGACCCAACTACCCCTGCTTCGCCCAATACAATCGATCCGGGCGCAACCAACAGCACGACCATCGCGCCGGGTGACATGAATTCCAACGCGGACCAGAATTGCCCGAACAACCCGCAGGGCGCGCAGAGGGATGCCAATGGCAATGCGACCGAGCCGACCGTTAACGACAGCAACTGCGGGAAATAGTTTTCGAAGCATGGAAATCGCGGACTGAGGTTCCGCGATTTCCATGCGCATCGATTTCAGTGTCCGCCACGACCGGCCGGCGGCACCCCTCGCGCCGATTCGAACTGTCAACCGCCGGACGGTGGTTAACACCGCTATTGATATGGTCTTGTGGCAACCAGCGGGAGCTTCTGCCCGCCGCCAAAAAATCTTATGAAACTGCCTTTTCGCGAACCGGCAGTTTCCAGCTTGGCCTGATGAAATGGCAGGTGTAGCCGTTGGGATATTTCTCCAGATAATCCTGGTGCTCGGGCTCGGCCTCCCAGAACGCACCGACCGGCGCGAGCTCGGTGACAACCTTGCCGGGCCACAGGCCGGAGGCATCGACATCGGCGATGGTGTCCTCCGCCACACGCTTCTGCTCCTCGCTGGTGTAGTAGATTGCCGAGCGATAGCTCATGCCGACATCGTTGCCCTGACGGTTGCGCGTCGTCGGATCGTGGATCTGGAAGAAGAATTCCAGAAGCTGGCGGAAGCTGATTTTCCCCGGATCGAAGGTGATCTCGATGGCTTCGGCATGCGTGCCATGATTGCGATAGGTGGCGTTCGGCACGTCGCCGCCGCTGTAGCCGACACGGGTGGCGAGGACGCCCGGGAAGCGCCGGATCAGATCCTGCATGCCCCAGAAGCAGCCACCGGCAAGCACTGCACGTTCGCTCGAAGTCGCCATGTAACGTCTCCTCAAAAGGCAATCCCAGGAAAAGTGTAGCGGCTTTCCCCGAGGAATTGCGCGACAACAAATTTGGATATCCCCATAAATGGGCATTGTCGCCTGGTTCGTCCAGTCAGACGAGCGGCCATTCGGTCATACCGATGGAAGGCGGCCCTAACGAACCGGCGCATGACATTGCCCGCCTTAGACGCGCGGATGCCGGGTTCGGCTGCTGGCGGAGACCGGCAGATATCGCATACCAGGCGGAATGGCGGCAAAACTGATCGCTACCGGCGGCGCCGCGCGCGACCAGTTGAAAAGAACCGTCTTGACCGGGATGTTGTCCAACCATGCCCGCAACTGTGGCGGCACGCCACGACCACGCCAAATCATCAGCATGCCATGGTCGCGCAACCGCTGCCTCGTGATCCAGGGTGCGAACCGCATATCGAGGTCGGTGAAGATCGACGGCTGGTCATAGGCATTGAGGCCCGCCAGCATGGCAAGATTGGTGTCGCCACCGACGATGTCGAGCTGACCGGGCGCCGCCGCGTGCCAGACTGCCTCGGCCTCGTCCGAGATCGGCTGCGCGGGCCAGCAGACGGCGTCCATGCGCCCGCGCAAATTGCAGTCCGTCCAGCGGATTGCCGCATAGGCACCCGACATGGTGACGATGCAGATGAAGGCGCAGATCGCCAGCTTTCGCATCTCGACGGCGCCGAGCCGGTGACCGAGAAAGGCCAACGCTACGATGCCGACAAGATTGTACATCGGCGCGCCCCAGGCCTCGCCGGCGCCGGTGAACAGCGAGGCCACCATGACCAGCGCCGCGGGCCCAAGCCCCATCCATAGGAGATAGACGAGCGTGCCGCGCTCGACCGGCTCTTGCGGGGCTGGTGAGCGCCGCAAGAGCCCTGATAGCGCCAACACCAGGAGAAAGCCGGAAAACCCGGCGATCTGGACGCCGATATAGTAGAGGCGCGCACGGTGCTCGCTCACCCACGCATCGCGGCCGGCGAAATAGGTCAGCGGCAGGAAATCCATGCGGTAGAGTGCGATGGCCAGCGGCGCGGCGACCACGAGAAAAACGGCCAGGCCAAGCCATGGCCAGGGTGTCGCCAGCCGGCTGCGCGCGCGCGGCTCGTACAGCAGCCAGAGAGCGCCGAAGGCGAGCAGCAGGCCGGTAGAGAACTTGGCGTAGAGCCCGACGCCGGACACCAGTCCGAGCGCCAGCCACCAGCCTGGCCCGTCGCCGCGGCCGGCGCGCCACAACAGCCAGCAGATCGCGGCCCAGAACGGCATCTGCGCATAGTCGTGATTGAATTGCGGCGTCGGCCAGCCGAAGAAATATATCGATGGCATCAAAAGCACGGCAGCCAGCGCGCGCCGTTGTCCGAGCATGTCGCGGGCCAGCAGATAGACCAGGACGAAGGTGGCCGAAATCGTCAGCTGAGCGAGCAGATATTGCGGCCAGCGGAACGATCCGGTCAGAAGATGGCTGGTCTCGAGCAGCCAGCCGGGCAGTTGCGGATGCTTGTAGGTTAAAAGCACCCATTCGCGGCCCCACATGAAGCCTTCCACGACATCACCGGGCGGTGCGGGATTGATGAGTGTTGGCACCACCGTCCAGCACAGGGTCTGCGCCAGGCACAAAAGCGCCAGCAAACCCCAGGGGTGCCGAAGCAGGGCGGACCAGACCGACGACGAGTCCAGTTCCACGGCAGGCAGCCCTGCCGGCATCCAACGATCGATGGAGTCGTCAATTCCCGCCATGCGGCGCTTAGACCACATCGCCTGGTTTGCCGAACAGCCCCAAACATCAAAGCTTACAAAAAAGTATACTTGCAGGTCATTGCAAGACCAAGATTGAGCGGGATCTACGGTCTCTCACTGCCGTCGCCGGGCAGAACAGCCCGCACACTGATCCCACTTGAACATCCCGGATACTCGATGCGTCACCAGCATGCCGTCATCCACCACCGCGCGCTCGACTTCTGGCTGGCGCGCGCGGCGGTCCTTGTCATCATCTGCCTGCAGCTTCTGGTCATCAACGATCTTTCGTTCGGCCCCCGCTGGCTGGCGCCGGCGCTGGAGGCCGCCCTGCTCGTACCCCTGTCCGTAGCCACCGCCTGGACGCAGGTCGCCACCCAGAAGGCGGTCGAGGAGGAGCACTGGTATTTGGTTGGCCGGTTTCGCGTCATGATCCGCAGGACGGCCCTGGTGATGACCGGCCTCGTCAGCGTCATGAATTGCGGCTCGCTGGCGCTTCTGGTGCGTGCCTTGCTGGCCGGCCATGCGGGCTCCAGCGGCCAGACGCTGCTGGTCGACGCGCTCAACATCTGGGTCACCAACGTGATCGTCTTTGCCTTGTGGTTCTGGAGCACCGACCGGGGCGGGCCGCCGACCTGTGGCCTCGTCACACGCGCCCATGCCGATTTCCTGTTTCCGCAAATGACCCTGAGCGACCGCGAGATCCGCGACTGGCTGCCGGGCTTCGTCGACTATTTCTTCCTCGCCTTCACCAATGCGACCGCGTTTTCGCCAACCGACACATTGCCGCTCTCCCAACGCGCCAAGCTGCTGATGATGGCCGAGGCGATGATCTCGCTGCTGACGATCGCGCTGGTCGCGGCCCGCGCCGTGAACATCCTGGCTTAGGACTTGCCAAGGTATCTGGCCGAAACGCAAAATAGCCGCCCGGCGAACCGGAGCGGGCTATTGATTGTCTGCGATGGCTGTCGCTAGTCTTGCGATGGCTGTCGCTAGTCTAATGGCACTGCAACGCAGGTGGGCATCCGCCATCCTCAATCGGCGCCGAGGTCATATTCGAAGACCACCTGGTCGCGCAGCGGGATGCCATCCACGAGCATACCTTCGGGATAGCCGGTCGACGGTCCGAAAGCGTCCCGCACGATCCGGCTCATCCGAAAGCCCTGCAATTGGTAGAAGCGCAGATTGCCAATGTCGCAGCTTGCCGTCGAGACAATCAGGCGCTGGCCCCCGCGCTCGCGGCAGCGAGTGATTGCCGCGGCCACGAGAAGCCTGCCCAGTCCCTCACCTTGCCGCGCTTGAGTGACGGCGATGCTCTTGAGTTCGAAGGCGCCGGTATCGCCTGTATCGATGATCTGCGCATGACCGACGATTTCGCCGCCCTCGCGAGCAACCAGCACCTCGCCCTCATCGATATAGCGGGAGATCTGCATGGCCGAATCGTCGGCAAGGGCAAACAGCGACAGCAGCGCCTCGCGGTCCCCGTCATATCTCTCAATCTGCATCCACAAGCCTGTGCCGGACCAGTGCCGCCACGAACTCGGCAGCCTTGCATTGGGATATAGCAACTGCCGTCGAGCAGCCACAAACGCAAAAAGCCCGCCTTGGCGCGAGCCAAGGCGGGCTTTGGCTCGACCGAGCCGCGGATTCTCAACGCCGGGCAAAGCCCGGGATCACTCCTCCGCCGCTGGCCTGAACTTCCGCACAATCACCTCAAACAATATATCCGAGATCCACATGGCGCAGACGCCGATGAGGAAAGCAGCCGCCAGCGTTGTCGTTTCGTCACTGGCCAGCGGCAGCCCGGTGGCGCGGGCATACTGGACCACGGGCAGCGTCAGATACGGCTTGTAGGCGGCGAGCTGGTTTGCGCGCTGGCGGCGGTCAAGCTCCGCCAGCAGCGCCAGATATTCCGCGCTCGCCGGCATCAGCGGCGCCGGGATCGGCGTCGAGGAACGGCCGGAGGATGGCTTCGAGGGCGCGGATTCGGTTGCGAATGTCCTCATCGCTCAGCATGTCCAGTTGGTTGATGGCGACATCGATGTCCTTGGGCAGTACCGAAAGCACGATCTTGAGATACTGGTCCGGCTTCTCGGTGCGCACCTCGGCGAGGACACCGGCGCCGTGGATGCGGAAATCGGCCCGCACGGCGGTGAGAAAATCGTCGCCCAGCGTCTTCTTCGTCCGCTTCGGGCGAGGTCTCTTCGTGGCTGGCGAGCTGACGGGTTTGCGCTTTACCCACCTTGCCTTGGCGCGCGACGGCCCGGTTTCGTCAGTCATGGATCTGCACCACGGCATTGGTATCACCGGCGGCAGCTTCCGGCAGCGCCTGCTTGGCCCGCCTGGCCGGCTTTCTCGAGCGGGCGGATTTCTTCCTGGTCCGCTTGGCAGCCTTCTGCCTTGCCGTGCTGGGTTTTGCCGCGCTTGCTGGTTTTGCAGCATTGGCTCGCGCCTTGAGCCTGGCCATGACAAGACCGACAGCGCGGCTGTCGATGCCTGCTTGCGGAAAACAGAAACCGCCCACCGCATCCCGCACCATGCCGGGCGCAACCGCTTCGACACGGCCGAGGCGCGCCCGAGGCGCCGCCCCTTCGAATTCGCCGATGGCGCTGACGACCTCAAGGCCGTCGTCGCCGGTGATGATGGTGGCGTAGCGTGTCATGGGTTGTCTCGCATCTCGCGGAGGTAGCGCTCTACGGCGCCCCCCTCTGTCCTGCCGGACATCTCCCCCTCTTGGGGGGAGATTGGCAGGTTGGACGCCTCGCCCAGTCCTGGAGCGCAGGCGGTTGGCGAAGGTCGCGATTGTATCTGATCTCCCCCCAAGAGGGGAGATGGCCGGCAGGCCAGAGGGGGGCGCTGTCCCGCCGGCATTCAAATTCGCAACCGCGGCAACGTCCCCTGGCATGGCGCCAAAAAACAAAAACCCGCCTCGGTGGCGGGTCGCTGGCGCAAATCAGCACCATGGACAAATTTATAGCATGGCTGCCCTCAACCGGTCAATGGTTCTAGGAAAAAATTCACAATTGGCCATCCGGCTTTTCATCAGCCGGCTCCTGTGAAATCATCAGCGGCAGCTCATGGAATGATTCCCGTCGCACGGCCTTGTGGAGAGGACGATGGACAGACCAGCCATGGCATCCGTCTTCAGGATGCGGCACGCTCCGGCCACGGTTTCCGGTGTGCGCAGCACTGGCCAGGGCCAGGCGGATCCGATCATCCGGGTGCACTCGCTTGGCGAAGCAATCCGCTTCGTCGCCGGCGCTTACCCCAATTACGACATCGGCACCGTTGCCATAGATTGCGGCGACCCCTCGATCCCGCGCCTCGGCAGCCTGGAGGTCAGGGCGCTGTGGCGCGAATATGGCGAGCGCCTGACGGAGGAGTAGACGCATGTCGCCAAAAGGCCGTGGCGCTTCTCCACGTCGGATCGGAAATGCCGCTCGCGCGTTTGGAACCAAGCCACTGGAGCAATCGCCATGAACGTCGCCAATCTGCAACTCGAGGGCCTGCTGATGGCCGTCGCCTCGATCAACCACGTCCTGGTCAAAAAGGGGGTGCTGACATCGGAAGAGATCGACATCGCGCTCCGCAAGGCCGAGGCCTTGGAAACCGGCGAAGAGCGGTCCGGAGGCATGTCGGCGTCGAGCCGCGACGCCGTCAACTTCCCGATCCGGCTGCTGGAACTTGCCAACCAGTGCCAGCCGGAGGCGGACATGCCGTCCTTTTCGAAGCTGGCCCGCATGGTCGGCCAGATGAAGGAGCCTTATAACGACCAGATGTGAAGGCTCCTCACGCCTCGCCTGGCGGGCTTCTTATGCCCTGCCCCGGGCGGGCTCTTAAGCCCTGCCCCGGGCGGGCCGCTAGGCCCTGCCCCGGGCGGGCTTCTCATGCCCTGCCCGGCCATCCCAGGTTCAGCGCCAAAATTCTTCCCGGTCCATGGACCGCCGCGAAAAGCAGTCCGGCCAGGAACGAAAAATGGTCGACGAAGAAGCCGAATTCGGCCTGGTTGCCGGCCCAGTGGCTGGGTCCGTGGAAGGCCAGGGCCAGGAACAGCACATAGGCGGCGGCGACCAGCGCGGCCTGCGTGAAGAAGGCGCCGCTGAGGAAACACAGCACCAGCGCAACCTCCAGGATCGCGGCACACCATGCGAGGAAGAGCGGGAACGGGAAACCGGCAGCCGCGATATAACCCGCCGTGGCCTCCATGCCCATGAACTTGAAGGTCACCGCCATCAGGAAGACGGCGGCGAAGATCAGGCGGGCGACGAGAAGAGCCGCGGTCTGCCAGGGCGATTGTGTGATTTGCGACGGCATGGTTGTATTCCTCCAGTTTCATCAGCCCCAAGGACGCGCCGCCGCGCGCGGATCCGACATCAGCCAGCGATTTTTCTCTCGGTTTGCCGGCCGCCGCGACACGCGCCGGGCGTTCACGAACAATTAACGATCCTGAAACTTGTCCGTAACCGGCAACATGATATTGTTAGCTGGGGCTAATGCATGTCGCCCGGAAGTGTCCTGGGTTCCGGGATAACGACATGCATAAAATCAGAAGCTTACAGCAGGTCAGGCGAATCCTATTCGCCGCGACATGCTGTAATGCACGGCGTGTTCCGTGCAGTAATTTTGGGTGGGTCGAGTTTTGGGCGCAAGCGTCAGGTTGGGGACGAAGTCCTATCTGGTCCGGTCGCCGGTCCTGGAGTGCGATGGCTGCGCCGGCACCGGACAGGTTTTCCAGTGCCCGCATTGGGCGAGTTCGAACGGCCTTTGTTGTCCCGCCGGCACGCATTCCCGCGGCTGCCCCGGCGCCAGCGCGCGCTGCGCCGAGTGCGGGGCGCCCGGCAGCCACGGCGCCGACCCGGCCGCTCCGTCGGCATGAACCGGGGCCGGCGGCAAGTGCCCTGCGGTCACCGCCACCCGCCATGGAACCAGCATGGCCGATCCGTGTTATGTCTGACCGCGACATCCAGGCGTCCGCGCGACCATGCGGCTTACAGAAAGTGAGGCCCGACATGCCCGACGACAAATCGAAGACCAAACAGGACCGCAAGCTGGTCTCGAGCGAGGAGACTTACGAGGTCGCCGCCTTCGCGCGCAAATACGGCATTCCGCAGAGCGAGGCGCAGACCATCATCAAGCGCTACGGCCCCTCGCGCAAGAAGCTCGACAACCACATGGCCGCGCGCGGATAGAAGAAGGCGGCCGCGAGGCGGCAACCATTTCGCCGGCGTCGCGTTGGAGGATGCTGCGGGCCGCGTCAACCGGGCCCGGCGGTACGGTGAACAGGATGTCTTTTTCCCGGTTTCTCATCCTGGCCAACGAAATGGCAGACGAGCATCTGTCCCGCCCGGCCCGCGGCATGCCAAACTGACGAAGCCAAACTGACGAAGCCAGACTGGCGAAAAAGGGAGGGGCCGCGACCATGTCCGAGACAACACGCAGGACCGGCAGCTGCCTGTGCGGCGGCGTGCAGTTCGTCGTCACCGGCCAGCCGTCCCGGGTCGGCCTCTGCCACTGCAAGGACTGCCGCAAGGCGGGCGGTTCGGTCTATTCGGCCTTTGCCATCTGGCCGCGCGATGCTTTCGAGACATCGGGCCAAGTGGCCAGATACGGCACACGCAGCTTTTGCCCGACCTGCGGCAGCCGCGTCGCCTGGGTCGACGACAACGAAGCCGAGGTGATGCTCGGCAGCCTCGACGTCGCGCCGACGGACCTGGCACCGCAATATGAATTGTGGACCGGCCGGCGCGAAGCCTGGCTGCATGCCTTGCCCGGCGCCGAGCAGTTCGAGCATGACCGGCCGCGGGCGCAGGCCGCGGATCTGCCCGCGCCCAGGCCATTGTCGGACGCCGTCGCGCGCGACTGAAAGCGAGATTGAAAATTGATCGTCGGGGCCTGGAACCCTCTCCTGTCGGCCACGTTATCCGCCGCTTCCTCGGTGCATGTCGGCTTCTGCTCACATGCACAATTCATGGAGACGACTGTTGAACGATAAGATGTTTCCCCGACCGATCCGCCTGAAATTCGCCCCTGAGCAGGAGCGCGTGGTGCGCAGCGCCTGGGAGGGGCTGGAGTGCCTTGGTGACTGGCCGGCCGGCCAAGGCCGGCGCTACCGGGCGGCACTGCGCAGCTGCCGCGATGCCCTGGATGGCTGGGCGCCGCCGGAAAAGGCGATGCGGGCGATGATCGACGCCGCGCGCGAAGCGCGCATCCTCCAATAGCGGGAAATAAAATGGCGGATTTGATGCTGTCGACGCCGCTGCGGGTCAAGCCGCATGGGTCGGACACGATCCGTGAGGTGGCCACGCTCCAGGACGCCAGTGAAATCCTGATCGACTGGCCACAAGCCAAGCGCGGCCCTTTCTACCAAGCCGCGCGCGAAAAGATCGAGTCGGCGCTGCAGAACAATGAAGGCGTGGCACAGGGGCAGGAGGCCTTCACCGCGCTCTGCGATCACGCCGGCCTCCTGGTCAGGTAAGTCAAGCAAAGTCCACAACCAGGTTCGATCATTGTTCCTGATCTGCGAGGTTCGGCTGCCTCGATGACGATGTCGTCTGACCAGCTCTACTGCTTCGGCGGCTGGGGCGGCACTTCGCCCGGCTTGATTATCGGCGTATTACCTTCGTCGGGCGCCGGCGCGGCCATGCCCTGGTCGCCGGTGGGCGGCGGCTTCAGCACGCCGCCGCAATCGTTGAGCTTTTCGCTGAGGTCGCCGCCGCCGGGCTGCTGCTTGCCGCCCTGATCCGTTTGTGCCCGGCATTTGTCGGTCTGCTGGTTCGGTATCTGTTGATCCGTCTGAGCCGCTGCCGGCACCGCCAGGGCCAGCATCGCGGCGCATGATGCAATGGCGAGAGGTTTCATCTCGGCCTCCTTCGTTGAATGGCCGCCCGCGGCGGCCTTCCCTTCATGGAGACAACGCCCGTCGGCTCAAAAGGTTGGCCCGATGAATTGGCGAAGAGGCCTATTCCCGGGACCGGCCCGTCGGGGTCGGTGCTTGCACGAAAGGCGCTGCAACCAACCCCGTCCTCCAGTCGTTGCCTGTGCCGGAGGCCAGCTATGTTCGAGCAGTTCCAAGCCATAAACGTCGACATCGGGGACGCCGGCATTTTCGTGCGCCGCGCCGGTGCCGGACCGGCGGTGCTTTTGCTGCACGGCTTTCCGCAAACCCATCTGATGTGGCGCGATATCGCACCGGTGCTCGCCGAGCGTTTCACCGTCATATGCGCCGACCTGCGCGGCTATGGCCGCAGCGCCTGCCCGCCGTCGGCCGCCGCTCATGCGCCCTATGCCAAGCGGGCCATGGCATCGGACATGGTGGCGATGATGGCCAAACTCGGCTTTACCTCCTTCATGGTCGCCGGCCATGACCGCGGCGGGCGTGTCGCCTACCGCCTGGCCCTCGACCATCCCGACCGCGTCGAAAAACTCGCCGTGCTCGACATCGTGCCCACGGCCGACGCCTGGGACCGGGCGGATGCCCGGCTGGCCCTCGGCTACTGGCCGTGGTCCTTGCTGGCGCAGCCCGAGCCCTTGCCGGAAAAGATCCTGGCGGGCGCCGCCGACGCCATCGTCGACAATGCGCTGGGCGGCTGGGGTTCGCCGCCCGATGTCTTTCCAGCCGGCATCCGCCAGGCCTATGTCGATGCCTTGCGCGACCCCGCCCACATCCACGCGATCTGCGAGGAATACCGGGCGGCGGCAACGCTCGACCGCGACCACGACCGGGCGGACAAAGCCGCCTGCCGGCGCATCGCCTGCCCGGTGCTGGCCTTGTGGAGCGGGCAAGGCGCGCTCGCCGAATGGTATGCCGGCGAAGGCGGACCGCTGGCGCTATGGCGGAACTGGGCCGACGACGTGCGTGGCCGCGCGATGTCAGGCGGACATTTCTTCCCCGAGGAAGCGCCCGGGCAAACGGCTGGCGCGCTGATCGATTTCTTCGGCGAGGTCGAGGCTGGCGCCGGTTAACCACCGCGACGGGCACCCCGGATCAGCCGGCTGATTCTTCCGATGTAGACTTGCCTTCGGGTTCACCAAGCCGGAAAGGATCGGGCATGCGCGGACACGCCTCGAAACCATGGTCGCGGCCGCCGCGCCCGAACGCGCGCGCCGTACGGCCTGTCGCGGAACCAAAGGACACGAAAGGGGTTGTGTGCGACAATGCAAGCGGCCGTTCCAGTGCGAATCCGAACCGGCCGCCTGTGCAATTTTGTCGAAGCAAAGAGAACCGTCATGTCCGCTCGCGTTCTGACCCTGGTGACGGCCATCGGCGCCGTGCTCGCGACGACCGGTCTGGCCGATGCCCGCCCCGACAGCCGCACCATGGGCTGCGGCGAGATCCGGGCCATGATCCAGAGCCATCGCGCCGTGGTGCTGACCACCGGCCGCAACACCTATGACCGCTATGTCAGGCAATTCGGCAATGAGTGCGACTGGCCTGAGGTGCCGATGTCGGCCTATGTCCCGTCCCGCGATGGCGACTGCCCGGTCTATCGCTGCGAAGAGCCGGTCAACAATTTCCCGAATTGACCGCAAGCTGCCTGGGCGCCATAACGTCCAGCCTTTCCCGCTTCGTCTAATGGTAGGACAGCGCCCTTTGAAGGCGTGAATCGTGGTTCGAGCCCATGAGCGGGAACCAAGCAGTTAATCCCGAGCGACTGGCGTGGACGGAATCAGGTCGGGTCGCTCCCGATTCTCTCCCATCAATTCGGACTCAATCCGGGACAGGTAAGGAACCGGCCGTGATCCTGCCGGGCAGGAGGAAGGTGGCTTCCGCCCCAGGACCTCGCTCGCGATTGACGGCCAGTTAACGTTACGTTAACGTTAAATTAGCCAACCCTAAAATAGGAGATCCTCATGAAGATCGCCTTCGTTTGCCTGGCGCTTGTCCTCGCCGGGTCGAGTGTCGCTGCGGCGCATGGAAAAAAGGCAACAGTCACTGCTGCCAAGGCATGTGCTTGTTTGTCGATCAAGGCGTCAGTGGCGGCAAAATTGGACTGCACTGCAACGGGAACATCAACCCAGACTGACGCAACGAATGCCAAGCCGCACCTTGGGTACGAAAACGCTTGGACGATACCCTCGTTCGGCCTTTGACGTTCCCAGCATTTCCTCTACCCAAAGGCCCGGAGACCGAGGCGCTGGGCCTTTGCAAAACGTGAGTGCGCTATCAGACCTCGTGCTTGACTCTAGCCGTCGCGGCGCGCTGGGCCCGCATGAAACCTCGCGGCCTGTTGCGCGTTCATTGTCGGCCAACAGGAGAATTCCATGGATCCGGGAACCGTGGCGGTGATGGTGATGCTTTCATGCAGCGCATCGCTCTGTCGGCCCACGGAGTCGCGCCCGGTCGTCTATTCATCGATGGAGGAATGCCAAGCGGCACTTGAAGCCAGATTGGCACCCTGGCCGAACGGCGAAATGGTCGGCCGATGCAAGCAGGTCGACCAGACGGCGACTGGCTCGATTCCACCGGAAGGCTATGCCGCGGTTCAAGTCACGCGGGGAACCGGCAGCGATGCGGTCACCACCAACTATTTCGTTCCGAGAGCCAGCAACTAATGCATGTCGCCCAAAAGTGACCTCGGTTTTGGGGGAACGACATGCATCAAAATAAGGACCTAAAGCGCGTCGCATGAATCCGTTTCGACGCGACGCGCTTTAGAAGCCCGCCAGCAACGACAAGTCCGGATGCCGAAGCCGCCGCGCCGCGACCAACGTCGCCAGTTGGCGGATAGGCATCGGCGGGCTCTCGGGTTTGACCCGGCCCTCCTGAAACCATTTCAGGGACCCGACGTTAACGACCGGCATGGCCAGACAAAGGAGACATTTCCATGACCGTCAACTGCCGCATATCCATCGACAACCGGCCTGACGCCACCAACGCCACTTTCCAGGCTGTGCCGCGGATTGGCGAGAGCGTTTCCCTGTCGGTCGACGGAAGCCCACAGGATCTCAGGGTCTCGCGCGTCGTGCATGTTCCCAACGGCGGACTGGAAGGCGCCGCGATTGTCGTCGAGGTGACGACCAACATCCTCTAGGCATCGTTTCGCCGGGAGATGCCGGAGAGTTCACGCTACAGTGATCGGCGGCAATGAAACCTCGCGCGGCCAAACACGTTCCATGCCTGCAACAGGGTCCAGGTTCCAATGCAAACCGCGTGGTTCTCCAAGCCCGTCGTGGTTTCGGTCGGCGTTACCGGAGCCACCCGCAACCTGTCCAACACACAACAGGCCATCGAGTTGCTGACGACACATTGGCGCGATGCCGGCAGCCTGAAACATCAGTCCGCGCTGCGCGCCTGCCGCCGCGCAACGAGCGGCGACGTGCCCCCCGACGTCGCCAGGGAGGCTTTTGTCGAGGCCGCGCGCGAAGCCCATATCCTGGTCGAGTAGGTCGAGCTGACACGGATTTTGGGCCACGGATTTGGGCGGCATTCCGGACCGGCGGATCGCCCTAGATGCCGGAACCCGGCGAAACGCCGTCAGCCTCGCTACCGATCTGCGCCACGACGATGGATGCCAAGGGCGCGCTCAGCCGCCATTTGAGATAGCCGGGCGACCGCTCCAGAATGGCGGAACCGCCCAGCGACTGCGGCGCCACACGCTGCAACACGACGGTGCCGAACCCCTTGCGCGTGGTCTGGTCCCGCCGGTCGCCGGGATGCGGCGTCGACGTCTCCTCCCAGGTCAACTGGAATTCACGCTCGCCGACGGAGCCGGGGTTTTGCGTCCCGGAGTCGATTGTCCAGGTGATCTCCACCCGGCCGCCTTCGCTGCCCAGCGCGCCATATTTGGACGAGTTCGTGCCCAGTTCGTGGAAGGCCATGCCGAGGTTCTGTACCGCGTTCGACTGCAGCGTCAGGACCGGGCCGGAGAGCAGGATCTGCTCCTCGAGACCGAAGGGCTTGAGATGCTCCTGGATCAGATCGAACAGGCTCGCCCCCGCCCATTCCGAGGTGACGAGCAGATCGTGCGACCGCGACAGCGCCATGATGCGGGCGCGGATCAACTCCTCGAACTCGCCTGGATCGGTCGAGCGCTTGCTGGTCTCCCTGACCATCGACAGGATGACCGCGAACTGGTTCTTGACGCGATGGTTGACCTCCCGCATCAGCAGCCTGATGCGGCGCTCGCTCTCCTTGGCGGCGGAAATATCGCGGGCGATCTGCGAGGCGCCGATGATCTCGCCATTGTCGTTCTTGATCGGCGAAATCGTCAGCGAGGCGGAAATCAGCATGCCATCCTTGCGCTTGCGCGTCGTCTCAAAGCTCGCTACCCGGTCGCCGCTGCGAATCTTGCTGATGATCTCGATTTCCTCGTTCTTGAGGTGATCAGGAATGAGCATGAGGATGGATTGGCCGATCGCCTCCTCGGCGGTATAGCCGAACATGCGTTCCGCCGCATGGTTCCAGCTTTGGATGATGCTGTTCAGGTCCTTGCTGATGATGGCATCGAAGGAGGAATCGACAATTGCCGCGAGCCGGGCATCAGCGGTCGCCCCCTGTCTGTCGCTGCCGTCGACGTCGTTCATCGCCACCCGCAATTGCATCTTCTCCCGATCAGATAAGGCGCAAACGGATCAAGGCAATCGCCGGCGCGAGGATGGATAGGCCTTAACGCATTTCACTCCGCCTGTTCCGGCGGCGTCTTGCCATCGCCATTGGGCCTGAGCACGCCGAACTCCTGCGACTTGGCCCCCATCTCTGCCGTCAGGAACCCGTCGGAGGCAAGGCCACGGCGCAGCAATTCGCGCACCGCAGCCGAACGGCTGGGCATGCGCTTGTCGAAACGCCAGTTTTCCAGCGCTGCCAGCTCATCCTGGGTCAACATGACCTGCAATCGTTCCGGACGTTCCAGTTCAACCATATCCGCCTCCCGCGCAAGATTTGCACAGTTAGTAAATGTCTCACTGCACTTACAGTTAGGAACTTCCTCATCTTACGTCAAGCGCTGCCAATGGGCGAATGCAGCACGGTATCAATGATGCTCATTGAACGCAGGTTGGGCCTTCGTGTAACTCTGCTAACTAACTGATTTTATTTGAGGATTCTTCAGTTTTAACTTGTCAGTACGCGGTATCGGGCGCATCTTGCCGCCTTGAGGAAACCAACTCGCCTTGGGAGGTTTCGATGCGATACGACTATTCCACAATGCTGCGTGAAGACGTCTATTCGACCGTCTGCACAGCATTCAAGACGGTGGGCATCATCAACGTGTCGGTGGTGGCGGAGAGGATCAGGGTCAGGAACCTTGCCGAGAATGTCGCCCTCGAGGACATTGAACATCTGGTCGTGCAGGCTGCCCAACTGCTCGGCGCCGCAATCGAATTCGACGCTTTGAGCAACGGATTGGCTCCGCCTGGAAACGGATTGGTCGAGAACGGCGATGAGAGTGCGATGGTCCATCTCGATCTTCATCGATCAGGCTCGATGCAATAACCAAAAGCCCGAGACACCCTGTGGGAATTGAGCGAGCGCCTTATATAATCCCGGCCACCTCCTTCCTTCCCTCTCGGAGCTCCACCCATGACCCTCGACACACGCAAGCTCGGCAGCCAGGGGCTGCAAGTCTCGGCCATTGGTCTCGGCTGTATGGGCATGAGCCAGTCCTACGGCCCGGCTGACGAGGCCGAATCCGTCGCCACGCTGCACCGTGCCATCGAACTCGGCTGCACGTTCCTCGACACCGCCGAGGTCTATGGCCCGTACACCAACGAGGCCCTGCTCGGCCGGGCGTTGAAGGGCAAGCGCGACAAGGTGACCATCGCCACCAAGTTCGGCTTCCGCATCGAAAACGGTAAACAGGTGGGCGTCGATAGCCGGCCCGGGCATATCCGCGAGGTCGTGGAAGCCTCGCTCGGCCGTCTCGCCACCGATCATATCGACCTGCTCTACCAGCACCGCGTCGACCCTGCGGTGCCGCTGGAGGACGTCGCGGGCGCTGTCGGCGAGCTGGTCGCACAAGGCAAGGTGCGGTTCTTCGGCCTGTCGGAGGCAGGTGCGGCCAACATCCGCCGGGCGCATGCCGTTCACCCGTTGTCGGCGTTGCAGAGCGAATATTCGCTCTGGGAGCGCAATCTGGAGCCGGAGATCATCCCGCTGCTCGGGCAACTCGGCATTGGCCTGGTGCCGTTCTCGCCACTCGGCCGCGGTTTTCTCACCGGCGAGGTCAAGCGCGCGGAGGACTACGCCGAGGGCGACTACCGCCGCAACGACCCGCGCTACCAGGGCGAAAACTACGACGCCAATGTCGACGCGGCGGCCAAGGTGCGCGACGTCGCCACAGCCCGGGGCGTCAAGCCCGGCCAGGTCGCGCTGGCCTGGCTGCTGGAGAAGGGCAACGGCTTTGGTGTCGACATCGTGCCCATCCCCGGCACCAAGCGGATCAGATATTTGGAGGAAAACGTCGCCGCCGCATCATTGAAACTCGACGCCGCCGAAATGGCTGCGCTCGACGATGCCCTGGCGCCGGGAAAAATCTCTGGCCCGCGTTACACCGAGCGCGGCATGGCGATGGTCGATCGGTAGGCGCTCGGAGCGCAAACGGGATCATCCTGGTTTGTATCTCGATCGGCGAAGACTTCAGGCTGTGCGCACCGCATGCCTTGCCAGCGCGTGCTCGATCAGCGCGTCGATGACCTCGCTGTAGCCGATGCCGATCGCCGCAAGCGCCTTGGCGTACATCGAGATATCGGTGAAGCCGGGCAGCGTGTTGACCTCGTTGACCAGCAGGGAGCCGTCGGCGCGCAGGAAGAGGTCCACGCGCGCCATGGCCTCGCAGCCGAGCGCCTTGAAGGCTTGTCCCGCCATGTCCCTCGCTCTGTCGGCGACCGCAGTGGGAATATCGGCGGGCACTTTGACCACCGCGCCGTCGGCATCGAGATATTTGGCCTCGTAGGTGTAGAAGCCATGCTTGCCGGCCGGGATGATCTCGCCTGGCAGCGACACCGTGAGCGAGCCGTCTGCCCGTTGCAACACCGAGCACTCGATCTCGCGGCCTTCGACGAACTCCTCGATCAACGCCTTGCCGTCATAGCGGAAAGTGGTTTCGATGGCTGTTTCGAAGCCGTCCCTGTCGTTTACCTTGCTCACTCCGAAGGACGAGCCCTGGCGCGCTGGCTTGGCGAAGAAAGGCAGCCCGAGCGCCCCGGCGATTTCCTGGAACGAACCGACATCGCCTCTAAGCACGGTGACCGAGCGGGCGACGGCAAGGCCGGCCTCGCGCAGCAGCCGCTTGGCGACGTCCTTGTCCATGGCGGCGGCCGAGGCGAGGATGCCGCAGCCGACATAGGCGACATCGGCAACCTCGGCATAGCCCTGCACCGAGCCGTCCTCGCCGAACGGACCGTGCAGCACGGGAAAAACGACATCGACCGGCGGCAGGTCAGTTTCCTTGTGCGACGCCGCGATCAGCCGGCCCTTGCCGCCGGGCAGCAGGGCGACTTCCACGCCGTCCTCCGACACTGGAGCCCCTGCCCCATCGCCGACGGCCTCGGACGCCGGCTGCAGCAGCCATCTGCCGTCCCTGGAAATGCCGATCGGCACCACCTCGTAGCGCGTCCGGTCGATCGCCTTCAGCACATTGGCCGCCGACAGCCGCGACACCTCGTGCTCGGCCGAGCGACCGCCATAGAGGATGGCAACCCTGATCTTTCCGGTCATCGAAATCCCTCAACTGTCAAAAATCAAATGCTGACGGCAATGCCGCGATTGGCGAAGAAACGATCGAAATCGGTGGGCGCCAACACTGCGTCCGCCTGTGTGGCGTTGGTATGGCCGGACGGGTTGTGGAAGCGAAAACCATCGTCCGACGCCGCCGTGACCAGCACCAGATGACCGCCCTTCGACGGCGGCTCGCGCTCCGGCCAGCGGATCGAACTGCTGACCGAAGCGATGAAGAAGCGTGACCGGGCGAGGATCCCCGGGACGTCCGCTGCCGCGACATTGGTCATCACCTCGGCATCGAGGCCGAATTCCTGCTTCACGAAAGTGACGAAGGGCGCGTAGATCAGGCCCTTGATCGAGCCTTCATTGACGACATAGCCGCCATATCCGGTGCACCGTCTTGCCAGCTCGATCGTCGGCACGATCTGGCCGCGCGTCGCCAGGATCATCTTGAGGCAAGCCATGCCGCAGACATTGGCGGCCCAGACCGCGTATTCGTCGAGCGTGGCGGCACCCGATCCCTGCCACAGCGGATCCCGCCGCAACGCGGCTTCGGCGCCGTCGGCGAGCACCGCCAGCGTCATGTCGGGCGTCTCCCACTGACTGAAAAACGGCACGGCTTCAGGCAATGGACTCATGTGGACTCCTCGGGCCGCCGAATACGAGATGGGTGAAAAGCCGCTCGGACGCGCCGAATTTCCCGGCGCGTCGCGCGCCGTCTACTCAACCTTCGTCCAGCCGAACACCAGCCAGGCGTATCTCGATTTTTCGTCGGGTTCCGCGGTGTAGGTCATCTGTATGTCGCCGCCCTTGGCGTAGATATCGAGCCTGGGCGCCGTGTCCAGCTTGAGCCACGCCGAACTCTTGCTGAAGGACCAGGTTCCGCACCAGACGCAGGAACCCGATGTCGGGTCTCCGGGCTGATGGAAATTGTAGCGGCCGTCCGCGGTGATCTCCAGATAATCGAACGCGCCGTAAAACGCGGTCACCGTCTGCTGGAACTCATTGGCAGCCGCTTCCTGTTCCGGCGTGGGCGCATCCTTCAAGTCGCGCGGCGGCCGGGTGGTCGCGCCGCTGAGTTGCCATTTGCCGACAAAGTCCTTCTGGGTCGGAAGATATTCCTCCTGGGCCTGCGCCGAAGATATATGAGTAAATGGTAATATGAATGGTGCGGCCATGCACAAAATCGCAAGCAACGACGCGGCGACACGGATCGCCCTGGTTGATTTCTGCATAAAAATCGGTTCTCCACGGTGGGCAAGAGATGTTCTGTTCGGGACGTTATTGAGAAAGGCTGCGCGCATTGCTTCGCCGATTCCCGTCCGCCATTTTCACGGTTAGCACCGGAGCCATCGAATTGGCAACGCAAGGCAGCGATCGGCAAAGCTGATCGGAACCAGTCTTCGCCATCTCGAACTGCTTGCGAAACTGCCGGCGCGGGACGGCTGGCCGCCCTGTCATCGCCCGGATGTGCCGGTTGTTTCCCGCCTTCTTTCGAGAGCGAAGAGATTGGTCGGCGCGCCATGCAGCGTCACCTGGCCTTCGAGGAGAAAGCCGCATTTTTCCAGGACGCGTCGCGAGGCGGCATTGGCCGTGCGCACCAGTCCTATGACCCTCTCGGCATGCAGGTCGTCGAAGGCGAAAGCCAGCGCCGCGCGGACCACCTCGGTGGCATAGCCATGCCCCCAGCTTTCGGGGTGCAGATGATAGGACAGGTTGAGCCCCCTGAAGTCCTTCGACACCGTGACGCCGCCGAAGCCGACCGGCACGCCGTCCGCCTCGATCGCCCAGCGCCCAAATCCATGCTCGCGCCAATGGTCGATGTCGCGCAGCAGCCGATCGGTGCTTTGCCGCGCCGTGTCAGGGCTGGGATCAGGTCTATGCGCAACCAGCTCCGGCCGGGCGAACAGCCGCGTCACAAACGCAACATCGGCTGCCGTCGGCTGCCGCAGCAGCAGGCGGGCGGTGCGGCGGCTGCCGGTTTGCCGGGCGTCACCGCGATAATTCTCGGGCATGGGCTGTCATCGCTTGTGCTGGCCGGAACGAACGGCAGGTCGGGATTGCCTCCAGTCATGCAGCCGATTGCGATGCGATCATGGCAGCGCCTTCCATGAATCGCTCTACCTCGCTCCACTCGGCGTCGAGCCGAAGCGGCGGCGGAAACAGCGATTGAAATAGGAGACGTCGGAAAAGCCGCTCAAGAGCGCGATCTCGCTGACCCGCATGCTGTCGTTGCGCCGGTCGCGCAGCATGCGATGGGCTCTCTGCAGGCGCAGTTCGAGAATATGCTCGGCGAAACTGGAGCCCGTTTCCTGCAAGAGATCATGGACATAGCGCGCGGAAAGCCGCAAATGCTGGGCGATGTGCTGGGCCGAGATGGCGGGATCGGCGAAGTTGTCCCGCATCTTCTGCAGGATGGCCTGCAGCCTTGCCGCGCGCAGGCCGCGCACGCCCGCCAGCTCGGCGATCTCGCCCTTGGCGCCGGTCGCCAGCCCGATCAAGTCGACGATCGTCTCGGTGGCGTGGGCGACAAGGTCGGGCGAGAGCAATGCCGGTCCCGCTTCCAGGAAGCCGCAATAGCGCTTGAGCATATCGAGCGCTTCATTGTCGGCGCCGATGGTCAGCGCCAGGCGATCCTCGATATGGGGGAAGGCATTTTCCAGGATTTCGCGGGGCACCACGACATTGGTCCAGACATTTCGGTCGCCGCCGGTCATTTCCAGCGCTTCCGAAGCCGAGACCAGCGCGCCTTCGCCCCTGCCGATGCTGTAGTCGCGGCCGGTCTGCGCGCCGCTCAGCTTGGTGTCGCCGTCGTTGACCAGCAGCAGATAGCCGTCGCGGCCGTCATCGGCGATGTTGCGCGTCTTGCGGCTGGCATGCCTGATCGTCCCTGCCATCCGCCCCAGCACCAGCGGCCCGATGGCGGTGGCTTCGATATCCGCCTGGAACGGGACGTTGCCGGAAATGGCGTATTCGACCGACCATATCTCCGCGACATGGATGTCCTGCCAGAGCGCGAAGCGCGCGCGGTCGTCGAGATGCGGCGGCAGGTCGACCGACGAGAAGACATTCTTTTTCAACGACCAACCGGCCTTTCCCGCGCACGCGTCTTCCCTGAAGCCGCACCGTATGGGACCGATTTGCCTCTTGTCCAGAGGCGGCGTTATCCATGCCCTGCAGGACAATTTCAGTGCCGCCCAGATCAAGCATCCGATCGGATGCGCCGGTCCCGCGTTTTTTCCAAATGCGCGGAACATGCAGCGGCATGAGAATCACCATCCGACGCGCATCGCGGTCGCCCGGCCGGCCGGGTGTTGCTAGAAGGTGATCTTCACGGAAGCGGAACTCCGGTTGGCCGGGCCGTGGTGGACGGCCTCGATGTTGTTGCCGTCCGGGTCGAGCAGGAAGGCGGCATAATAGCCGGGATGATAGGGCCGCTCGCCGGGCGCGCCATTGTCCGTGCCCCCGGCCTCGAGTCCGGCCCTGTGAAAGGCATCGACCATGGCGTGATCCCTGGCCTGGAAGGCCAGATGATGGCGGCCGGTCAGCTTTCCCTGTGCGGCCCGGCTGTCGACGCTGGAGATGAACAATTCGTCGGCCCAGAAATAGTCCTCGCCGGTGCCGCCGATCGGGACACCAAGCACCTGGAACAGCGCCTCGTAGAAACGCCGGCTGGCGGGGAGATCCCGGACCACGAGCTGCAGGTGGTCGATGAGCCGGCCGCGATGCAGTTCCATGAAAGCTCCTCCTCGCAAGGCCTCGAATTTAGGCGCGGGCGGCAAGGCGTCAACGCGGGGCGCCTGCATCTGCTGACAACCAGCGACAATTTTTTGGGCCCGACGGAACTTTTCGGCTGACCGGAAGTCTGGTCGCGCGGCGCTTGGCTGCGGGTCTAACCCTTGAGCAGCGCCGCCAGCCGTGGAATGCCCTCGCTCACCGCGCGACGGTCGGCCAGCGTGAACGACAGCCGCAGCGTGTTGCGGCCGGTGCCGTCGGCGTGGAAGGCATTGCCGGGCACGAAGGCGACGCGCGCCTCCTTCACCGACCGCGCCAGGAGTTCCGTGGCATCGGTGCCTTCCGGCAGCGTCACCCAGACGAACATGCCGCCTTCCGGGCGGCTCCAACTCACGCCCTCCGGCATATTGACTTCCAGCGCGCCAAGCAGGCCGTCGCGGCGCTCGCGATAGGCGCCGATGAGTTTTTCCACCTGGCCGTCGAACAAGGATTCGGCGACGCGGTGCATCACCATCTGGTTGACCGACGGGCTGTGCAGGTCCGAAGCCTGCTTCATCAGCACCAGTTTTTCGACCACGTGGTGCGGCGCGCAGACCCAGCCGACGCGCATGCCCGGCGACAGGATTTTCGAAAACGAGCCGCAATAGAGCGTGCGCGCCTTGTCGATGCCGCCGGACCGCGCGCAGTCGAGCGCCAGGATCGGCGGCACACCCTCGCCGTCATAGCGCAGCGCCCGATAGGCGGCGTCCTCGATGACGGCGATGTCGAGCTCGCCGGCAAGGTCGAGCACCGCCTCGCGCTGCTTTCGATCCAGCGTGGCGCCGGTCGGGTTGGCGAAGTCGGGCACCAGATAGGCGAACTTCACCCGCCCGCCATTGGCGGTGGCAGCGGTGTGGTAGGCCGCCGGCGTCATGTTGCCGCCTTCGGGCCGCAGCCGGTCGTAGCGCGGCTCGTAGGCGTTGAAGGCCTGCAGCGCGCCGAGATAGGTTGGCCATGTCACCAGCGCGGTATCGCCCGGCGACAGGAACAGCTTGCCGAGATAATCCAGCGCCTGCTGCGAGCCGGAGGTGATGAAGATGTTGCCCTCGTCACAGGCGATACCAAGCTTGCCCATCTGCCCGGCAAGCCAGCGCCGCAACGGCAGATAGCCTTCCGAGACCTGGTACTGCAATGCCGCCCCGGCTTCCGCCCCGCCCAGCACATCGGCATAGGCATCGCGGATGGCGTCGGCCGGAAACAGTGACGGATCGGGAATGCCGCCGGCGAATGAGATGATGTCGGGCTGGTCGAGCAGCTTCAAAAGCTCGCGGATTTCCGACGCCTTCATGCGCGTCGAGCGCGAAGCCAACAGGTTCAAAAGGGTCAAGACATGCCTCCCCGACGTTTCTTATATAGGTCAACCTAACTGACCTATATCCGCTTTGCCGGGCGATTTGAATAGTGCCTGAAAGGCTTCCGCTATACGCCAGTCGCCGCCAAGCCGGAACCGGCGACAGCGTGCTGGCGTCCGCTAAAGGCTCTTCTTGTAGCCAATATGGCTGGCGGTGAAGCCCAAGCCTTCATAATTGGATGTTGGCCATAGCGGATGAGATACGGCCAGCCGTCCCCGGCGGCAAGGTTCAGCTCCCCCTTGTGGGGGAAGGTGGCCTCGCGAAGCGAGGTCGGATGAGGGGTGTTCCAGCTTGGCAACATGCTTCTCGCGACACCACATTACGCTGAATTATCAACGGATTTTCTTTCGGCACCCCTCATCCGTCTCGGCGCTACGCGCCGATCCACCTTCTCCCACAAGGGGAGAAGGAAGAGGCGTCACCGCTCGCGAAGTTGGATGTGACAATGGGCTAGTGGCGGGCTGATGTTCAGATGTCAGGATGACGACAATATGGATAGCCGCCACAGCTGCCGCACAGCACCCGATCAATCCCCGTCCGCCGCGGGCTTGGCCTTGCCGCACTGCGCCAGCACCTTGCCGATGGCCGCGCTCGATCCCTTCAGCGGAAAGCTGATAGCGCCATATTTGGCCGCGCTGACCGACACGTCCCCCTTCGAGCGCAGCAGGTCGAGCAGCGGATCGGCCTTGGCGAGATCGACCACGAAATAATTGTACATTTCCTCCAGCTGCAGCGTCTTGGTCACCGTCTTGCCATCGGCCTTGAAGTCGAACGAACCGTTGATGCCCGGTTCCAGTTGCGGGCCGCTGGCACCGAGGTCGTAGCTCAGCACCGGATTGTCGAAACAGGTCAGCATCAACTGCGCGTCGCCTTTCGGCCCGCCGCAGACGGAAGCCGTCAGCACGCTGCCGCCCTCGTCTTCTTCCATCTTCGCGCTCCAGCCGCAGGATGCGGCAAAGGCCGGCTCAGTGCCAAGCAATGCCGCCAAGGCTCCGGCGGCAACGAGATATCTTTTCATGACTTCCCCCTTCGGGCATTTGCAGCACCCGCCGGCAGCATATAGGAAAAGCCATTGAATGGCATTGCATGTGCGGGGGGCCTTGGTGTTGAGAGCTTGTATTCGCCTGTGTCTTGTGACAGCCGCCCTGGTGGCCTCGCCGCTCGCCGCGCAGGCCGAATGGAAGCCGGTCGAGAAGGTCGAGACCTACGCCATTTCAGGCCAGTCCGGGCTGGAGCTCTACCGGTCGATCGGCCAGAACGGGCCGAATGCCGGCATTGCCCGCGCCATCGCCCACACCAATTTCAAGCTGACCTGGGGGGTCAGGAACTACAAGCCTACCGGCAAGGCCTGCGTGCTGACGGCGGCGAAGCCGAAACTGATTATCACCTACACCTTGCCAAGCCCCTCCGCGCCGCTGCCGCCGGCCGTCCAGAAGAGCTGGGAAGTGTTCATCGCCGGCGTCAGTGCCCATGAGAAGGTCCATGGCGCCAGCATGATACAAATGGTCAATGACATCGAAGTCGCGACCGACGGCCTGACTGTTCCCGATGATCCCAAATGCAGCAAGACCAGGGCCGAGGTGGTCCGTCGGCTCGACGCGATCTCGAAGGCCCGGGTGCAGGCAAGCCGCGATTTCGACCGCGTCGAACTCGGCCAGGGCGGCAATCTGCAGAAGCTCATTCTTGCCCTGGTGAATGGCGGCTGAGATGGCCACCGCGCCCCGCGGCGCGGCGGCGTATCCGCGATTCGGGTCGGGTCTACCGGCTGAGGTCCAGCGCCGCGCTCAGGTCGCCCATCGGCGGCTCGCCATTGGCGGCCAGCGCTTTGTCGCGGGCAACGATGCCGGTCAGTACCGGCAGGTCGTAGCGCGCGGTGATGAAGCGCACGATCGACGTCGTGTCGTATTGCGTGTGGTCGACCGTGCCCATCCTGGCATAGGGCGAGACGATGAAGGCCGGGACGCGGTTGCCCGGGCCCCACCGGTCGGCCCTGGGCGGCGCGACATGATCCCAGAAGCCGCCATTCTCGTCATAGGTGACGACCACCAGCATGTGGCCCCATTGCGGGCTCTTCTCCAGATGCGAAATGAGGTCGGCCAGATGCCGGTCGCCGCTGGCCACGTCGGCATAGCCGCCGTGCTCGTTGAGATTGCCTTGCGGCTTGTAGAAGGCGACCTGCGGCAGCTTGCCGTCGTCGATCGCCTTGATGAACTCGGCGCCATCCAGGCCGCCGTCCCGCAGATGCTCGGTGCGCGCGGCGGTGCCGGGCGCGTAGGCGGCGAAGTAGTTGAAGGGCTGGTGATGGAACTGGAAGTTCGGCACCGGCGTCGCGTTCTTGCCGTCGAGCGTTGCCTGCCAGGCGCCGGCATACCAGGCCCAGCTCACTCCTTTCAGCGACAGCAGATCGCCGATGGTGATGTCGTGCTGCGGCGGCAGCGTGGTGGGCGCGGCCGGGTCGGCCAGCGCCTTGTCGCCGCCCTCGGCCGGCTTGTTGGCGCTCGGCTGATAGGGCGGCTGCATGGTGTTGACGGCATGGAAGTCGGGCGTGATGGCGCCGTCATTGACGAATTTCGGTACGCCGCCGAGTGCCGAGGCCGGCGAATTGTCGGCGACCTTCAGTGTCGTGCCGTCGGCCTCGACCACGGCGATCTGGCCCTTGATCGGACTGGTGTCGGCGTGCGGGTAGACCGGCGTACAGGCGCAGGCGAGCTGGAAATGGTTGAGGAAGGAGCCGCCGAAGGCGCCCTGGAAGAAATTGTCGGCCAGCACATACTTCTTCGCGACCTGCCACATCGGCAGGATGGAGCCATCATAGTGGCCCATGACAAGGCCGCCGGAATCGGCCCAGGCGACGAATTTATCGTTCTTGCCGCCGTCGATCTGCATCTGCTCCTGGTAGAAGCGGTGCCACAGATCATGGGTGATGACGTTGGTGCCCTCGTTGAAGCCCTTGGGATCGTCGATGGCGAAGGCGGCGTTGGCGAGATGCGCGGTCTCAGCCTCCGTCACGACAGGCGTGACGCCCTTTCCGGTCAGCCCGCCCCAGGCCGGCGGCAGCTCGGTGAGCGGCTTGCCGTCGCGGTCAAGCTGGCGCGCCTGATCGGCCGAGACATTGGCCAGCCCGTTGGCGCCGGGGAAGCCGCCATAGAGATTATCGAAGCTGCGGTTCTCGGCATAGATGACGACGACGGTGTCGATCTTGTCGAAGCCCGCAGGGGCGGCATTGGCCGCGAGGGGAAGCAGGGCCGAACCGGCCAGGCAGAAGGAAGTGAGGAGCTTGAGCCTCGTCATCGGGAAGACCTCGTGGCTTGACTGTGGCTGGAGGGGCGCGGAAACCATAGGGGCAGCTAACGTGGATGCCTTGTCACCTTTGTGACATCCGCCGCTGCGGCGAACACGGTTTCGTGAGCACAGGGGCCGGTCATCAATCCGTTGCACTCCATTCCTATTTCCCGGCCAAAGCGGACCATGCTCCATGAAGACGAGACGATGGAAAAGCCTGATGATCGCGATTGCCGCGATCTCGACATTTGGCTGTGCCGCGCCCGCGAGTACGGCGGATGGCGTCCATCCCGGTCCGCTATCCCGCGCGCAAGCTTTCGCGCGCGCCGAGGCGCTGAACGCCTTGGGGCGAAAGATGTTCTTCGACCCGGCGCTGTCGGCCTCGGGCAGGCAGGCCTGCTCGTCCTGCCATGATCCGCGCCATGCTTTCGGTCCGGCCTCGGCAGCTCCGGTCGAGATGGGCGGGCCGCATCTCGACCGGCCCGGCGTGCGCGCGGTGCCCTCGCTGCGCTATCTCCAGGCCGCTCCCGCCTTCACCGAGCACTTCTACGATTCCGAGGACGAAGGCGACGAGAGCGTCGACAACGGTCCGACCGGCGGCCTGACCTGGGACGGTCGCGCCGACCACGGCAAGGATCAGGCGAAAATCCCGCTGCTCTCGCCCTTCGAGATGGCCAACAAGGATGCGGGGGCGGTCACCGCCGCCTTGCGCAGATCGGCCTATGCCGACGAGTTCAAGGCAACGTTCGGCAACGATGTCTTCGACCGCCCGGGCGACGCCTTCGACGCCGCCGCCGAGGCGCTCGGCACGTTCGAGCAGAGCGCCGCCGATTTCTACCCCTATTCCAGCCGCTACGACGCCTTCCTCGCCGGCAAGGCGACGCTGTCGGCGCAGGAACGGCGCGGCCGCGCCCTGTTCGAGGACGAGGCGAAAGGCAATTGCGCCTCCTGCCACCTCAGCGAACCCGCCAATGACGGCGAGCCGCCGCAATTCACCGATTTCGGCCTGATCGCCATCGCCGTGCCGCGCAATCCGGCCATCCCGGCCAACGCCGACCCCGCCTATGCCGATCTCGGCCTGTGCGGCCCGCTGCGCACCGATTTCCACGGCCGCACCGGCTATTGCGGCCTGTTCAAGACACCGACGCTGCGCAATGTCGCGCTGCGCAAGAGTTTCTTCCACAACGGCTATTTCCACACGCTGCGCGACGCCGTCGCCTTCTACGCCAGCCGCGACACCGACCCCGGCCACTGGTATCCCAGGAATGCAGACGGCACGGTGAGGCAATATGACGATCTGCCAAAGGCATACTGGAAAAATCTCAACCAGGACCCACCCTTCAACGGCAAGAAACCCGGCGACAAGCCGGCGCTCAACGACACCGAGATCGACGACATCGTGGCGTTCCTGCAGACGCTGACGGATGCGGATCAGCGGTGACGGGCCACTGAAGCGTCGGGACGAGCATGGCACCCAAAACGGAACGCCGGCGGGCCAGCGCCCCCCTCTGTCCTGCCGGACATCTCCCCCTCAAGGGGGGAGATCGGATGTCACCATGGCTTTCGCTAATTTTCGGTGTTGAGGAAAAGAACCGGCGCCAAAGCTGCCAATCTCCCCCCTTGAGGGGGAGATGCCCGGCAGGGCAGAGGGGGGCGCTGGCCCTCCGGCGTCTCCAAAAAATCGGACCAAATCCCTCACAGCGCCCGGATAACACCCCCATCCACGCGGATACTCTGCCCGGTAATATACCCGGCCCCTTCCGAAGCCAAAAAAGCAATGGTCGCGGCGATCTCCTCGCTCGTCCCGTAGCGTTGCATCGGCACATTGTCGCGGCGCTCTTCGGTGGTGGGCAGGCTGTCGATCCAGCCGGGCAGCACATTGTTCATGCGCACATTGTCGGCCGCATAGGTGTTGGCGAAAATCTTGGTGTAGGCGGCAAGGCCGGCGCGGAACACGGCCGAGGTCGGGAACATCGCGTTCGGCTCGGCCACCCAGGCCGTCGAGATGTTGATGATGGCGCCGCCCTTCTGCTTGACCATCTGCGGCGCCACGATGCGCACCGGCCGGATGACGTTCATCAGGTAGACGTCCATGCCGGTGTGCCACTGCTCGTCCGTGATCTCCAGGATCGGCGCGCGCGGCCCATGGCCGCCGCTGTTGACCAGCACGTCGATGCGGCCATAGCGCTCCAGCGTCAGGTCGGCGAGACGCTGCAGGTCGTCGTTCGACTGGTTGGAGCCGGTGACGCCGAGTCCGCCCAATTCCTTGGCCAGCGCCTCGCCCTTGCCGGACGAGGACAGGATCGCCACCTTGAACCCATCCGCCGCCAGGCGCTTGGCCGCCGCCGCGCCCATGCCGCTGCCACCGGCCACGATGACAGCTGTTTTTTCTGAATTCATTGGGTTTTCCTTCTCGGGTTCGGCAAAACTGCAACCGGCATGGCCGACGCTGAGGCACCGTATAGCCGGTTTCCTCGGCCAGTTCGAACCGGAAAGGCTGATCCAGGTTGCAGAAAAACTCAATGCGAGCGGGCGCCACCCGATCAGCCTGCGATCGCCGCCGCAACCGTTGTTGCTGATACGGCGGACCGCACTATCTCTGCTCTCGCCGATGTCCGAACTCACCCGGAGGACTGCGCGATGAACGACGACGAAAAAGCCATCAGGCAAGTGGTCGACACCTGGATGACGGCTAGCAAAAGCGGCGATCTGGCGACCGTGCTTTCGCTCATGACCGACGACGTGATCTTCACGGTTCCCGGCCAGGAGCCGTTCGGCAAGGCGGCCTTCGCCAAAGCGTCGCAAGGCATGGCTGATGCAAGGATCGACGGAACGAGCGAAATCCTCGAACTGCAACTGCTTGGAGACTGGGCCTTTATCCGAAACCGCATTGAAATGAGCGCCACCTCGCCGGGCGGTAGCGTGCATCGGTCGGGATATACGCTGACGCTCCTGCGCAAGGAGAAAGACGGGCAATGGAGGCTTGCACGCGATGCAAACCTCGTCACCACGAAAAAAGAGGAGACGCAGGATCGGCAATGAGGCATCCGAGATGCGATTGCGGGATCGCCTCCGGAAGGCATTGATAACCACGCAAATTAGCGCCCGGGGTGCGACGGCGGCGGTGTTCGAAAGCCCCTACCCCTCCACCGTCTCCAGCACGGAGAGCAGCGTGCCTTCCATGTCGGGCTCGTCGCCGGAGCAGACGCACAGCATCTCGGCGTCGCCCTCGCCCACCGAGAGATAGGCGTGGCCCATGGTGGAATCGATGTAGACGCTCTCGCCCGCTTTCAGCCGCACCGGCGCGTATTGGTCGGTGTGCAGTTCGATCTCGCCCTTGAGCACGATCAGGAACTCCTCGCCGGCATGCCGGGTCAGCGGACCGAACTCTTCCGGCGTGCGGGCGCGCGCATAGGCGTGGATCGGCACCATGCGCTTGCGCACCAGGTCGGTGGCGAGATACCGGTAGTCGTAGTTGCGGGTCAGCTGGCGCAGCGTGTTGGACTGCGAGGTCACCGAACGGCGGGTGCGCGCCGCCGGCTGCTTGCGGTCGCCGCTGAGCAGCTCCGTCACATGGATACCGAGCCCTTCGCAGATCTGTAACAGCTTGTCGTAGCTCAGCGACATCTGGTCGTTCTCGACCTTGGACAGCGTCGACACCGCGACGCCGGTGAGAGAGCTGACCTCCTGCAAGGTCCAGCCATGTCTTTTTCGTAGGGCACGCAGACAATCACCGAGATTCGGTTGCTCCGACATTGTCAGCTCCATGAGGCGGCGGCACCACTACCGCGGGGTTCGGGGTTCACCCTAGGTAGTCGAACTCGAGCGGGCCATCAACAACGCCAACAATTTTCTTATACGCTAAATATTGACTGGATACGAAATTATTTTTACGACTGATGGATGCAGTCGAATTCTCCCACGAAGATCATCGTCATCGGCGGCGGCATCGCCGGTCTCTCCCTTGCCGCCGAGGTGGCGGACTGGGCCGATGTCACCGTCATCGAGCGCGAACCGCATCTCGGTTACCACGCCAGCGGCCGCTCCGCCGCTTTGTTCACCGAGACCTATGGCAACCGCCTGGTGCGCGGGCTGACGCTGGCCAGCCGGCAGGCGATAGTCGAGGGCGGTTTCGTCGCCCATCGGCGTGGCGCGCTGCATGTCGGATGGACTGATGACGATACCGCCATCGACAAGCTGGCTCATGAATTGCAGGCGCTGGTGCCGAGCGTGTGCCGCCTGTCGGCGGCCGAGCTCCACGCGCTGGTTCCGGTCATTGCCAGGCAAAACTCCTGCGGCGGCGTCTATGAGCCGGACGCGGTGGATGTCGACACCGGCAAGATGCTGGGATCCAGCGCCTCGGCGCTCAAGGCCCGCGGCGGCATCATCCGCACCGGCGAGGAGGTCCGCGCCATGTCACGCGACGGCAGCGCTTTTCGGGTTGAAACGAGCGCCGGCGTCTACTCGGCCGACATCGTCGTCAACGCCGCCGGCGCCTGGGTCGATGTCGTCGCCGGGATGGCGGGGCTGCCGGGCCTCGGCTTCCAGCCCAAACGACGCACCGCCTTCCTGTTCGATCCGCCCGCCGGGATGGATATCGCCGGCTGGCCGCTGGTGGTCGACCTGCACGAGCAGTTCTACTTCAAGCCCGATGCCGGCAGGCTGATCGGCTCGCTCGCCGACGAGAAGGATTCCGAGCCTTGCGACGCCTGGCCGGAAGACATCGACGTCGCCATCGCCGTCGACCGCATCGAACAGGCGACATCAATGCGCATCGGCCGTCCGTCGACGCCATGGGCGGGCCTGCGCACCTTCGCGCCCGACCGCACGCCGGTCGCCGGCTTCGACCCGCGCCTTCCCGGCTTCTTCTGGCTCGGCGGCCAGGGCGGCTACGGTTTCCAGGTTTCGCTGACCTTGGCCAGGCTGAGCGCGGCGCTGCTGCGCGAGCAGCCCATCCCGGGGGATGTCACGGCGCTCGGCGTCACCGCCGCGGCGCTGGCGCCTGATCGCTTTCTTGTCCCGGCGGCGGCCCCATGAATTTCAGGCTCTTTCCTCACCCCGTAAAGTGTCATCAGGAGCGTTTGCGATGAAATCCACCGTTCTGCGCACAGTGCTTGCCACATCCGTTCTGGCTTCATCCGTCCTCGTCGGCGGGCAGGCCTACGCCAAGACGCTGGTCTATTGCTCGGAGGCCAATCCCGAGACCTTCAACCCGGCGATCGGCATCGCCGATTCCACCATGGACGCCGCCGCCAAGACGATCTTCAACCGGCTGGTCGAGTTCAAGCCGGGCACGACGGAGGTCGGACCGGCGCTGGCCGAAAGCTGGGATGTTTCATCGGATGGCAAGACCTACACCTTCCATCTCAGGCACGGCGTGAAATTCCAGTCGAACGAGCATTTCACGCCCTCGCGCGACTTCAACGCGGATGACGTGCTCTACACCTTCAACCGCCAGCGCAATGCCAACAATCCCTATCACAAGCTCGGCGGCGGCGCTTACGAGTACTTCAACGCGCTCGGCATGGGCACGCTGATCGACCGAATAGACAAGGTCGACGACTACACGGTGCGCTTCACGCTGACGGCAGCCAATGTCACCTTCCTGGCCGGGCTGGCGCTCGACTATCTCTCCATCCTGTCGCTGGAGCAGACGCAAAAGATGGTCGCGGCCGGCACGCCGGAGCTGATCGACAGCATGCCGGTCGGCACTGGGCCGTTCGTGCTTCAGGCCTATGTGCCCGACAGCCAGGTCCGCTACGCCGCCAACAAGAATTACTGGCGCGGCGCGCCGAAGATCGACACGCTGGTCTTCGCCGTCACGCCCGAGCCGACCACCCGCGTCGAGCGCATCAAGGCCAATGAATGCCAGGTCGCCGCACCGCCGCCGCCAAGTGCGGTCGCCGACCTGCGTGCCGATCCCGACATCACGGTTCTCGATCTCAAGGGCCAGAACATCGGCATCCTCGGCTTCAATGTCGAACACCAGCCGCTGGGCGACGTGCGCGTGCGCACGGCACTGGCCAAGGCTATCGACCGCAAGGCGATCGTCGATGCCGTCTACGCCGGCGCCGGCACGGTGGCCGGCAGCGTCGTGCCGCCGGCGCAGCTCGGCGCCGTCACCGATGCCGGCATCGACTATGATCCCGATGGGGCGAAGAAACTGCTGAAGGAAGCCGGCCACGAAAGCGGCCTCAAGGTCAGCCTGTGGGCGATGCCGGTGTCGCGCCCCTATAACCCCAACGCCAAGCGCATGGCCGAGATGATCCAGGCCGACTGGGCCAAGGTCGGCGTGCACTCGGAGATCGTCAGCTTCGAATGGGGCGAATATCTCAAGCGCACCGCGGCGGGCGAACAGGACACCTTCCTGCTCGGCGGCAGCAGCGACAATGGCGACCCCGACAACATGCTGAGCTATCTCCTCTCCTGCGACGGCGTGAAGGGCGGCTCCAACCGATCGCGCTGGTGCGACAAGGATTTCGAGAAACTGCTGGACGAGGGCCGCGTCGCGGCCGACCCGAAAGAGCGCGCCGCGATCTACGGGAAGGCGCAAGCGATCCTGAAGGCCGAGGTGCCGGTGGCGCCGATCGCCCATTCGATGGTGGCGATCCCGATCCGCAAGAGCGTGCTCAACTACGTGCTCGACCCTTTCGGCCGGCAGAATTTCGCCGCCGTCGACATGGCGGAGTAAGGCTGGGCGCCGCCCCCTCATCCGGCCCTTCGGGCCACCTTCTCCCCGGAGGGGAGAAGAGGTGGTCGAGCGCTCGGCTCTCCTTTCAACAGCTCCAATGGCGAGCCTGACGAAGCATGGCGCCCTCTTCTCCCCGACGGGGAGAAGGTGGCCCGAAGGGCCGGATGAGGGGGCCTCTCCAAGGGCACAACGCCAGCAGATTTGCGAAAATCCCGTGCTCCACAAAAGCGAGATCATCATGCCAAAAAAACTGACCTCCCTCCTAAACAGCTACCTTGCCGACGGCGCGGTGGGTGCCTCGCTGGCCTACGCCAAGGGTGACTCAACGCCGACCGCCCTTACCGCCGGCCTCGCCGACCGCGCGCATGGCACATCAGTCACGCCAGACCAGCTGTTCAAGATCGGCAGCTGCACCAAGACCTTCGTCGCCGCCGCACTGGTCAAGCTCGCCGAGACCGGCAAGCTCGACCTCGGCGCGCCGATCTCATCCTGGTTCCCGGACCTGCCGGGCGCCGGCGATATTTCAGTGCGCCAGTTGATCAACCACCGCAGCGGCCTGCCGGAGTTCGAATACTACATTCCGATGGACCCGGGCCGGCAGTGGACGCCGCGACAGCTGGTCGACATCGCCTTTGCCTCCGACAAGCAGAAGGCGCCGGGCGGGCCAGCCGTCTACAACAACACCGGCTATGTCCTGGCCGGCACGGTGATCGAGGCCGTCACCGGCCAGCCGCTAGGCGCCTATGTCAGAAGCGCGGTCCTGCAGCCGCTCGGCCTGAAGAACACCTGGTCGCCGGCGACCGAAGCGTTTCCGGAAAAGTCGATGGTGCGCGGCTATTACCATCGGCCGCCGCCGGCGCCGAACGCGCCCACCGATATCGCCTCGGGCGGCGAGATGTGGCGCATGGACGGCGTGCTGCCCTATTCCGATGAGCTGCAGGACTCGTCCGACTCCTTCCCGTTCGGCGCCGCCTATGGCTGCGGCGACATGGTGTCGACGCCATCGGATATGGTGGGTTTCACGCGCGGCCTGTTTTCTGGGAAGCTGTTGTCACCGCCGTTCTTCGCCGAGATGTTCGACCACCGCGTGCCGGCGAGCTTTCCAGGCACCCGCATGCGCGAGACCGGCGCGGGCATGTTCCAGAGCGCCTATGCCGACCGCGCCTTCTACGGCCACCAGGGCAGCATTCCAGGTTATGTCGCCGTCATGCTGCACGATCCCGAGACGGACCTCACCATCGCCATGACCAGCAATGTCGGCTCCGGCAACCGCCTCTCCTTCCAGGCCAGCGGCCTGCACCCGGTGGTCGACCAGGCGATCCGCATCATTCTCGACTGACAGCGTTCAGCCGCCCTGCCCGGACGATGGATCGGGCAGGCCCGGCAGCATCTGGCTCAGCACCCGGTCGCGAAGGAAGACGTGATGGAAAATGGCAGCGGCCGCGTGCAGGCCAGCGAGCCACATCATGATATCGCCGAGCGTGCCATGGATCTCCGCCAGCGGCGCGCCCCAGGTGCCGGAAAACGGACCGATCGCGCCCAACCCATAGACAGTGACCGGGTGGCCGTCGAACAAGGCGCCGACCATGGCTGTCGCCGGAACCGCGAACAGCAGCGCATAGAGCGCCCAATGCGTCGCCTTCGAGGCGATCTCCATCCAGGCGGGCATGGCCGGCGCCTCGGGAATGCGATCGAACCGGCGCCAGGCCAGGCGAATGACCAGCAAGCAGAAAACAGTAAAGCCGAGCGACTCGTGCAGCAGCAGCGTGGGCGCCCTGGCCGCTGAATAGACCCGCTCCGGAGGGCCACCCGCCGAGACCAGGAAAGCAATGAGCACCAGCAGTGCCGTCAGCCAATGAAATGCCTGGGCGAGGCGTCCATAGCGGGTTGTCGTGCCGGACAGCGACATGCGAGAGCTCCGAAACAGTTGGACATCTCCCCTCGCCCTCGAATGTGGCCTTATTTCAGCTGTTCCTCAGGCGACATGGGTTTGCTGCGCGAATGGCGGGTATCACCGAGTTCGCCGGCGGCGCGGCCTGACAAGGTTCAGCTCATACTCGGACAAAAGAGCGCAGCCTAATGCATGTCGCCCGGAAGTGTCCTCGGTTCCGGGACAACGACATGCATAAAATCAGAAGCCGTAGGCGCGCCGCCAGACCGCGCAAGGCCACGGCGCCGCCACTCCTTAGACGACGTGCCGCCGCCAGCCGCCAGGCATTCGCCGGCATTTGAATAAAAGGCGCCTGTGGATATTTACCTCAAATTGCGCCAGGGCGGCCAAGATACATTAGGGCGGTATCATGGAGGGACCATTGAACAGTGATTTTTCAGCCGCCCGTCTTCATCTCGAACGCGCCTACCATTATCTGCGCGGCAATGACGAGACGAGCCGTTCGACATGCGAGGCCCTCGACCTGTTGATCGAGACGGTGGCGGAAGCACAGCACAGGAAGCCGGAACCAGGGGTGCTGGAATTTCCCCGAGCGGCGGCGCGCCGACGCGGCTGAACAAAACCCGCCGCGCTGAGCGGATTCGGGCTGCGCGCATCAAGTCTTCGTCTTCACGAATGTCGTTATCCAGGCCGCTTTCGGAGCGACATGCAAGTTGTCCGTCAGGACGCCTTGCGACTCGATGCGCCGCCCGCCGTTTGCGCCGCGCGCGCCACGATCCGCTCCAGCGGTTCGGGCCGGTGCAGCAGGAAGCCCTGGCCGAACTCGACGCCCATATCGTCCAGCATGGCCACCGTGTCCTGCCGCTCGATCTTCTCGGCCACGACGGCGCAGCCGAGGCTGCGGGCAATGCTGGCGATGGCCAGCACGATCTCGCGGTCGAAGCGGCTTTCCGTGACGTGCTCGATGAACGAGCCGTCGATCTTGATGGCATCGACCGGAAAGCGCCGGAGATATTCGAACGAGCTCATGCCGGCGCCGAAATCGTCGAGGCTGACCCTGCAGCGCCGCTCGCGCGCCTTGCGCACGAAGGTTTCGGCGGCATCGAAATTGGTGACGGCGGCGGTTTCGGTGATCTCGAAGCCGATGCCCGAATGCGGCGCCCCGGTTTCCTCGATGATGCTGTCGACGAAGTCCCACAGGCCGGGATCGCTCAGCGTCTGCGCCGAGAGGTTGAAGCCGAGCGTGATCGCGCCGGATTTCATCGCCGCGCCGTGCCGCGACAGCGCGGTGCGGATGATCCAGCGGTCGAGCCGCGCGGCAACGCCGAAGCGCTCCGCGGCCGGTATGAATTCGCCGGGCGGGATCAGCCGGCCGCCCTTTCCGTCAAGCCGCGCCAGCACCTCGACATGGCGGCTCTCATCCCAGGGCCTGCCCAGCCGGTGGATCTCCTGGCCGAACAGTTTCAGCCTGCCGTCGTCCATGGCGTCCACCGTGTCGGCGGCGAGCCGTGCCGCGTTGAGGCCGCCCGAACCGGAGACGGCATCGGTCGAAAACAGCGCGAAGCGATCGCGCCCGGCGGCCTTGGCCGCGTAGCAGGCATCGTCGGCGCAGGCCAGGGCGTCGGCAACCGTGGTGACACGGTCGCGGACGATGGCGATGCCGATGCTGGCCGCCAGCCGGCGTGACGTCGCGGCAAGGCCGAGGTCGGCGTCGCGCACGGCCGCCAGAATGGCGCCGGCCAGTTGTTCGGCTTGCACGGTATCGCAATCGGGCACCATCAGCGCGAACTCGTCGCCGCCGAGCCGCGCCGCGTGCGCCGACGGCGGCAGGCAACTGCCAATACCCGCCGCGACGCTCTTCAGCGCCAGATCGCCCGCGGCATGGCCGGCGAAATCGTTGAGTGCCTTGAAGTAGTCGAGGTCGATGTAGAACACCGCCAGCGACGCGCCGGTGGCGATGTGGTCGGCGAGCAGCCTGTCGAAAGCGGTGCGATTCCAGAGTCCGGTCAATGCGTCGTGACGGGCGGCGAAGGCCAGTTCCTGTTCGCGCACCTTGTCCTCGGTGATGTCGCGCACCGTGCCGAGAACCAGGCCGGCCGCGCCCGCCGCGACGACGAAGCGCAGCAGCGATTCGACATGGCGGATCTGGCCGTCACGCTTGATAATGCGGTACTGCGCGGCGATGACGCCGTCGGTTTCCAACGGCACCCTGTGCGCGCGTTCGGCGGCGTCCTTGTCGTCGGGATGCAGGTAGCTGTGCCAGAGATCGGCCGTCACCTCGTCGGTCACGGCGACGAGGCCGAATATCTCCCTTGTGCGCGCGTCCCAATAGCTCTTGTTGGTGGCGATGTCGTAGTGCCAGATGCCGCTGCCGCTGGCGGCGAGCGCCAGGCGAAAGCGGATATTGACCTGTTCGAGCGCGGCTTCGGCCGCCTTCTGCTTCGAGATGTCGGTCTGCACGCCCATCAGCCTGAGCGGCTTGCCGTCGGCGTCGCGCTCGACGATGCCGCCGCGGTCGAGCACCCAGATCCAATGGCCCTGCTTGTGCTTGAGCCTGAGTTCGGTCTCGATGGCGTCGGTCAGCCCGGCAATGTGGCGGTCGCCGCTGGCCAGCGCCCGTTCCCGGTCGTCGGGATGGGTCAGTTGCAGCCACAGGTCGCTGGCATCGGCGAGTTCGTCCTCCTCGTAACCCAGCATCCGCGCCCAGGTCGCCGAATAGAAGCAGTCGCCGGTGCGAAGATTCCAGTCCCAGACGCCAAGATCGGCGCTCTCCAGGGCCTTGGCCCAGAACGCTCCGTTGCGACTTTTCTTGCCCTGACCCGCCATCGTCCGTTTCGCCTGCCCCACCCCACCGGCAATCTGCGGCAAAACCAGAGAAGAAACAGTTACCGGGCAGCGGAGGGGTGGGAATCAGACAAACGATGCCCTCTTCGATCGCGGCGGAGGCGCGGCAGCGTTTCCGGCGGAACCGGCAATCATCGACACTGCCGCATTTCGTCGACGTCTTCGTGAACAATTCCTTGAGGAAAATGGAAGAATCATATCCGTCCGATACTTGAAAGAGCCTTCCTCCCAGGTGTAACCGGAAAGTAATACTTCGCGTTATAGACAAGATTCGGAAATCTTGGGCAGCTGGCGGGATGTCTTCGATGAGTGCGTACACCGGACACCGGGACGGCGATGGCCGCACCCTTGCCGTTCTTGACCTGGACATCGCGACGACCAGGAGCGGCTGGCTGCTGACCGCTCTATGCCTGGCCTACGCCCTGGCCGCGCTTTGCCTCGCGCCGGACCGGTACCTGCACCTGGCCCAATCCTACGCCCGGCCGTTCGCCTTCTTCCTGCCCGCGCTGTTTGCAGCCGGTCTCGGCCTGGTGGCCCTGACATTCTCCAGGCAAAACCCAACCAGGTTCATGCTCGACACGATCAGGCAGCGCTGGCTGGGCGCCGCACCGGTGATCCTCCTGTCCTTTCTCGGCATCACGGCCTTCACCACCTTCAAGATCTCCATCCCGGACTTCGTGCCATTCCACGCCGACGGCATGCTGGCGGAACTTGATCTTGGGTTGCATGGCGCCGACCCCTGGGCATGGGCGCACAGCGTCGTTCCCGAATCCGTCTCGGCCGTCGTTTTCTTCGGCTACGGATACGGTTGGCACGTGCAATGGTTCGGCACTTTGCTGTTCGTCGCCTTCTGGAACAACCCGGCAGGGCGTCTGCGCTATCTCTGGGCGCTGGCGCTGACCACGATCGTGTGCGGCACGGTTCTGGCCACGTTGCTGTCGTCCACGGGTCCGATATTCCACGACCAGTTCTATGGCGGCGACCGATTTGGCGCATTGCGGGATGCTCTGGCGCACAACAGCTATGCCGCGCCGGTTCATACCTATGCCAACTATCTGCTTGCCGCCTTCGAAAGCAAACGGCCGGAACTTGGCGGCGGCATTTCCGCCATGCCAAGCATGCATGTCGCCTTCGCCACGCTCAACGCGTTCTTTCTGAGCGGTTTCGGTCGCCGGTGGGCGTTTGCCAGCTGGTCCTTCGCGGCGTTTATCCTGTTCGGTTCGGTCTATACCGGCTGGCACTATGCCGTGGACGGTTACCTTTCCGTCCTTGTCGTGTCCTTGCTGTGGTACCTGGCCGGACGCTTCGTTCTTCCGCGGGCGAGCCGGGACACCGCCGGGATGGAACTGCCGCTGCCCGAAACGGCATCGCAATGATCAGCCTGTCTGGCTTCGTCGGAGGCAGCAAGAGCCGTCTGCTACGCCTGCATCGCTGATTTCATGGGGTCGACGGGAACTTCGGGACAATGGCCAGGCGGCATTGGCGCCGCCTGGCCGCGCCGGCTACTGGCTCGGCGCCATCGCGTGCTCGCATGACACTTTCGGGTTCATGTCGGCGAACGTGCCGGTCGGGTTGCCTTTCCAGGCCCAGACATGCAGCTCGTAGAATTCACCCAGGCCATAGCGGTTGGGCGCGCTGTTGAAGTTGAACAGCTGTCCCTCGAGCGAGGCCGGCCCCTTCGAGGCGATGTATTCGACCGCCACCAGCTTCAGCGTGCCGTCGGCCATCGGCTCGTACATCACCGCTTCGGGACGGGCGATGTCGATCTTGTCGTCCTTCAGATACCCGCCATTGACATAGTGGATGCCCATGGCGCCGCCGGTGATGCCGCTGGCGCAGGGAATAGGCGCATAGCCTTCCGCCGTCGCGGCGTTGACGTCGAGAAACCGGCTGTTGGCGGCTCGCACCTTCTCGGCCAGCGGACTGGCATCCGGTGCGCCCGCCGCCGCCTCCTGATGCGCCTGTGCGAAGGTGGTGCAGACGGCCAGCATGGCCCCCGCCACGAGAAGCCCGTTGCGAAAGTTTGATTTCATATCCATTCCATTCCTGTTGAAAAAGCACGGCTGGCCGGCCGCCGGCAATACGGCGGCGCGACGGGCAAGCGCCGTGGCTGTTGCTGCTTGGAGATCCCGAAAACGACGCGGCGAATGCCGGTCATCCCTTCGGCAGATACGGGATCGTTCCGGCCAGATCGGTGTCGTCGATCAGCTGGAAACGGCTGTCGCTGCCGTCCTGACGGGCCGAAACGAAAGGCGCATAGGCCGGATCGTTGGTGAAGGCGCGCGCCGCGGCTTCCGACGGAAAAGCCATCAGGGCGATCAGCGTCGTGTCGAGCGGCATGCCTTCGAGCGTCTTCACATTGCCGCTGCGCGACAGATATTTGCCGCCATGCTTGTGGACAAGGTCGTGCACCGAGGCGGCATAGGCCGGGACCCATTTCGGATCTCTCATCTTGATGTCGGCGATAACGTAAGCAGTCATTGTGGTCTTCTGGTTGCGGCGCACAGGGGTATCCCGTGCACCGGCCAAAGGGCTCGCATGGCAAGGCCCACGCCAGCCAGTCCGCGATCTGTACTGGGCCGGTACAGTTTCTGTACTCGCCGCCTCAATCGCGAAGGGCTAATGTTCTCCCAAGGTTCGAGGGAGAGGCACAGTCATGACCCAGCACGGATACAAACAGTTCTGCCCGCTATCGATGGCCGCCGAGGTGCTGTGCACCCGCTGGACGATGGTGCTGATGCGCGAGCTCGTGGCGGGGTCGACCCGCTTCAACGACCTGCGCCGCGGCGTGCCCAAAATGTCGCCGACCCTTCTGTCGCAACGGCTGAAGGAGCTTGAGCTGGCGGGGATCGTCGAGCGCAAGGAGGTCCAGGGAGAAAAAGGCATTTTCGACTACCGGCTGACCGAGGCCGGCCGCGATCTGCGCCCGGTCGTCGAGGCGATGGGCTTCTGGGGCCAGAAATGGGTCGAGTCCCGGCTGTCCCTCAAGAACCTCGATCCGTCGCTGCTGATGTGGGACATGCGGCGCAACCTGAACCCCTTGCCGCTGCCCGAGGGACGCACGGTGATACAATTTCTGTATCACGAGCTCCCCGCCTCCAAACGCTCCTGGTGGCTGATCGTCGAAAAGCACGGTGAAGTCGACCTGTGCTGGTACGATCCGGGCTTCGACGTCGACCTCTATGTCTCGACCGACCTGCACACGATGACGGCGATCTGGATGGGAGTGCTCACCGTCGAAAAGGCCGGTGCGAAGGTCGTCCTGACCGGCGACCAGGCCATCGGCAGGCAAATGCAGACGTGGCTCGGCCTCAGCCCGTTCGCGGTGGAACCCAAACGCGCGGCGTAGGATAGTTCGACAGGCATTTGGCAGGAAACGGGTGGCGAGGCCGGCTTTTGGAGGCTTCAATGCACCATGTTCATCACCCTGGCCAAACATCTGCAACCCGCGCCGCTGCCGGTGGCCCACGATCCGCGCTGGGCGCGCATCGTGGCGCGCGACAAGTCGGCCGACGGGGAATTCTGGTATTCCGTGGCGACGACCGGCGTCTATTGCCGGCCGTCCTGTCCATCGCGGCGCGCCAACCCCGCCAATGTCCAGTTGCACGACACTTTACAGGCGGCGAAGGCGACAGGCTTTCGCCCATGCCGGCGCTGCAATCCGGACGGACCTTCGCTCGAGGTCGCCAATGCGTCGATGGTCGCCGATGCCTGCCGCAGGATCGAGGCGAGCGAGGTGGAACCTTCGCTCGCCGAACTGGCTGATGTCGCCGGCCGCAGCCCCGGTTATTTCCACCGCGTTTTCAAGGCGGTCACCGGGCTGACGCCGAAAGACTATGCAGCGGCCCAGCGTGCCGCCCGGGTCCGCCAGGGCCTGGAAGACGGCGCCAGCGTGACATCGGCGATCTACGATGCCGGCTTCAATTCGAGCGGGCGTTTCTACGAAAAATCGACCGGCATGCTCGGCATGACGCCGACGCGCTACCGTGCCGGCGGCGCCAACGAAGAGATCCGCTTCGCCGTCGGCGAAACGTCGCTCGGCACCATCCTGGTGGCCTCGAGCCGCAAGGGCGTCGCCTCGATCCTGCTTGGCCAGGATCCCGACGCGCTGGTGCGCGACCTGCAGGACCGTTTCCCCAAGGCGCGGCTGGTCGGCGGCGACAGCGACTACGAGGCGCTCGTCGCCCGCGTCGTCGGCTTCGTCGAGGCGCCGGCGCTCGGTCTCGACCTGCCGCTCGACGTGCGCGGCACCGCGTTCCAGCAGCGCGTCTGGCAGGCCTTGCGGGACATCCCGGCCGGCCGCACCGTCTCCTACGCCGAGATCGCGCGGCGTATCGGCGCGCCGAAAGCGACCCGCGCCATCGCCGCCGCCTGTGCGGCCAACACTCTTGCGGTCGCTATTCCCTGCCACCGCGTGATCAGGAAGGACGGCGCCCTGTCGGGCTATGCCTGGGGCGCGGAGCGCAAACGCGCGCTGCTCGACCGCGAAGCCGGCCGGCCTTCGCGGGCCTGAGGAGACCCGACAATGCGCGCGATGGCCAGGTCTTCCACCGCCGGTGCGAACAGCCAGGTCGCCAACGGCGCTGCCGTCAGCCGAGAGGACGCGAAGACGCTGGTGATGGCCGCCATGGGAGAGCTCGTCGAGGATGGCCAGGCCGAATGGGGCCGCACAGCGAGCGGTGAGTTCGAGCTGCGGTTGGTGACCGGCGAGGTGTTCGTGCTCGGCGAAGTGTCCGTCACGCGTGTCGCTTAGATACACTTAGCGCTCTACGGCGCCCCCCCTCTGTCCTGCCGGACATCTCCCCCTCTTGGGGGGAGATTGGCAGTTGTGGCGTCGGCTCTTTTCTTGCGACGTTGGAAGATTGGCGAAGGCCGCGATGACAGCCAATCTCCCCCCTCGTGGGGGAGATGTCCGGCAGGACAGAGGGGGGCGCCACAGAACTCGGCGGTCGTGGTGAGCGCTCGTGAGCTGAAATTTCAATTTGAAAGCAAGCACCGGAGTGAGGAACATCCGGCCCGTGGCTAGGGTTCAGGCACAACAAGGAGTGAAGGCAATGAACCACATGCAAGCCCATATGCCGGCGACAGCCGCCAGCGCCGCCGCCCTCGACACCATCACCTATGCCATCGGCCAGTGCGCGCTTGGAAACATCCTCGTGGCGCGCAGCCCCGTCGGCGTCTGCGCCATCCTGATCGGTTTCGACGCTAAGACGCTGGAACAGGACTTCGCCGACCGCTTCCCCGGCAGGGTGCTGCTCGAAGACGAAGCCGGCTTGCGCGACGATCTCGCGGCGACAGCGCGCTTCATCGAAACGCCCGGCGCCGGTCTCGATCTGCCGCTCGACATGCGCCACGGCACGCCCTTCCAGCAACGTGTGTGGGCGGTGCTGCGCACGATCCCGTGCGGCGCCACCACCACCTACACCGCCCTTGCCCGGCGCCTCGGCATGCCGGACGGCGCTCGCGCCGCGGCGACGGCCTGTGCCGCCAACGCCATCGCGCTCGGCATTCCCTGCCACCGCGTGCTGCGCGCCGACGGCTCGCTGTCCGGCTACCGCTGGGGGATCGAACGCAAGCGCGCCTTGCTGGAAAGGGAGGCCGCGATATGAACGCCGACGCCAGGGTTGCACCATCGCTGGTCGAAGCCGCCGAGACACGCATCGCCGCCTACGACTGGCCGGCGCTCACGGCCGAGCTCGACGGCTTCGGCTGCGCGGTGATGGAAAAGCTGCTCTCACCGCAAGAGTGCCGGCAGCTCGCCGGCCTCTATCCCCAGGAGCAGCATTTCCGCAGCCACATCCACATGGCCAGGCATGGCTTCGGCAAGGGCGAATACCGTTATTTCCGCTATCCCTTGCCCGATCTCATCGGCGGCCTGCGCGGCGCGCTCTATCCGAGGCTGGCCGAGGTCGCCAACCGGTGGAACGAGCGCATGGGGATCGCCATGCGCTACCCCAGCACGCATGCAGCGTTTCTCGAACAGTGCCATGCCGCCGGCCAGGTCAGGCCGACGCCGCTCTTGCTGCAATATGTGCCTGGCGACTTCAACTGCCTGCACCAGGACCTCTACGGCGACCTCGCCTTCCCGCTGCAGGTGGCGATCCTGCTTTCCGAGCCCGGCGAGGATTTCACCGGCGGCGAATTCGCGCTGACCGAACAGCGGCCGCGCATGCAGAGCCGGGTCGAAGTGGTGCCCTTGCGCCAGGGCGACGCGGTGGCTTTCGCCGTCCACAACCGGCCGGTGCAGGGAACCAAAGGCAATTACCGCGTCAATCTGCGCCACGGCGTCAGCCGCCTGCGCTCAGGCATGCGCCATACCGTCGGTATCATTTTTCATGACGCGAAGTGAGGTGCGAACAGAAGTCCCCGCCGGCCTCGGCGGATCATTTCGCCGGAGCGCAATTGCCGACATTCCGCGTGCTGGGCTTGCCAGCCTTCAAATCCGAAAGCTGGGGTACGGCGTTGGACGGAAAACCCGACCCCGGAGGAAACAAAGCCGCTGAAGCAGCCCCCATCTAATACGGCAATCTCTTGATGGCCATGCGCCCCGCTCCCCGTCCAGTCCGCATCTATACCTGCTCCGAATACGCCCACGTTGCGCCTTGGTGTCAAACCTCACGTGGCTATTTCCGAAGGTCTTCGATGCCGAGCCTCCTCATCCGTCGGCGGCCACCATCTCCAGGATCCAGGGACACGCGTAATAGTCGGCAATGCTCTTGATCACGCCGCCATAGGCACGGATCCGCACCAGATAGGCCGGCCGCCAGACCTCGCCATATTGCCTGTCGACGACCAGCACGATCTGCCCTTCGAACGCGCCTGGCCGCATGCGCCAGGGCAGCTCGTTGCGCTCATATTCCACGAAGTAGGGCGAGGCCGAGAGCAGGCCGTTGTAGCAGTCCGAAACCTGCAGGCGCGCATCGGCGCTGGTCAGCGCCCGCACGCCGTCCCAGTCCCTGGCATTGAAGAGCGCGACATAGCGGTCGAGCAGCCGCTCCAGTTCAGGATCGTGTGGCGGCGCCGCGACCGGTTGCGCTGGCAGGGCGGCGAGCTTGGCGCGGCCGCGATTGAGCGCCGACTTGACGCCACCCGATGTCGAACCGACGAGGTCGGCGATCTCCTCCAGTGAATGGTCGAAGACATCCTTGAGCAGCACGCAGGCGCGCTCCTTCGGTGGCAGATGCACGACCAGCCGCTCGATGGCGCGGCCGGCCCCCGGACCGGCCGGCTCGACCGGCAGCACGATGTCGTCGCCGGCATAGGAGGCCTCGGCCGCGTGCCGCGTGCGGCGATTGCGGATGAAGTCGATGCACCTGTTATGCGCGATGCGGAAAAGCCACGGCCGTAGCGCCTGCGCGTCGTCGAGCAGCTCGATCTTGCGATAGGCCTCGAACAGCGCCTCCTGCATGATGTCCTCGCCATCCAGCGCCGAGCCGGTCATGCGCGCGCAATAGCGATGCAGCCTGGCGCGCAGATGCGAAACCGTCTCCAGGAACGCGGCATAGCGCAGGTCGAACACGCGGTCGGGCTCAGGCCAGGCCCGCATGCCTTGCGTCGTGTCGAGAGATTTGCGGATCTGCTGGTTCATCGCGGCACATAGGTCAGGGTCACCACACCATTGTCGAAACGATGCGTGCCGACAAGATCGAGGTTGATGGAACCAACATCGTCGAAGGCGCGCTTGCCGTGCCCGACCCATGTCGGCACGATCGACAGATGATACTCGTCCACCAGCCCCGCGGAAAGCAAGGTGCGGTCGAGCTGCGACACGCCATATTTCAGGATGTCGCCGCCCGGCTGGCGTTTCAGCGCCGCGAGCGCCTCGGCGACGTCGCCGTTGATGAGCGCGGCATTCCACGACACCGTCTTCAGCGTCGTCGAGGCGACCAGCTTCTTCAGGCCGTTGATGCGGTCCATGTACGGACCCTTGATCCCAGGCCAGCGCGCGAAGAACATCTCGTAGGTGGCGCGGCCAAGCAGGAAGAACTCGACGTTCGAAAGCGCCTGCAAGGCATGGTCCACATTCTCTCCGACGAAGAACGGCGAGGCCCATGTCATGGGCCCCTCGATGACGCCGTCCAGCGAGACGAAACTCGACACGATCAGCCGTCGCATGCTCACGCCGCCTTTTCGCGGGTCTTCTCACCGGCAGCCGTCAGTCCCAATCTCGGCCGTACCCAGGCGGCAAAGCGGGCAATGGCATCGTCGGCCTCCGGCGCCCGCCCGGCCATCATCTGGAAGGAGTGCAGCATGCCGTCGAACACGTCGAGCCGCGTCTCGACCCCCGCCTGCCTCGCCCGCTCGGCGAACATGCGGCTTTCGTCGACCAGCGTCTCGTCGGCGCCGGCCTGCAGGAAGACGGGTGGAAAGCCGGAGAGATCTGCGTAGAGCGGGCTGACCTCGGGATCACGCCGATCGGCATCGCCGATGAAATTGGCCGCCAGCCAGTCGACGGCTTCCTTGGCGAACGCCGGGTCTTTTTCGCGGTTGGTCTGATAGCTGGCGGCGGTCAGCGCCATGTCGAACCAGCCGGAGATGATCAGCGTGGCGACCGGCAGCGGCCGCCCTTGCGCACGCAGCCGCTGCAGGACGCCATAGGTCGGCACCGCGCCGCAGGAGTCGCCGGCAATCACGATCCGCCCGGGGTCGAAGCCCTGGTCGACGAGCCAGCTCCAGGCCGATAGCGCGGCCTCGAGCTGGGCCGGATGCTTGGCCTGATGCGCCAGCGGATAGTCGTAGAGCAGCGCCCGGCAGCCGACGGCCTTGGCGAGATGGCCGACCAGCTTGCGGTGGGTGTAGATCGAGCCGCCGATGAAGCCGCCGCCATGCGCATAAAACAGCACCCGCTGCTCGTCGGCGCCTTTCGGCACGACCCACATCGCCGGCACGCCGCCGGCATCGACCTCGATATAGTCGACGCCGCGCGGCTCGCCGGTCAGCGCCGTCCAGTGGATATCGTTGTGGTCGATGATCGCCTGCGGGCTGGTCAGCTTGCCCGCATTGGCCGCCATAATAGCGTAATGGTTCCTGTTTGCCTCGCTCTCGATGCTCGCCATGATATTCTCCTCGGGTTGCGGATCGCGGAAGACGCGACCTTCGGAAGGCAGAGACGTACGGGCAGGCAAAAAGGATACGTGGCGGTGGGCGCTTTTTTGCGGACGCGCTCAGCCTCCAAACATCGCGGCATGCCGCCGGGCGAATTCGACGAACGGCGTCGGTCGGACGCCGAACATCTCATGCGTCGCCAGATGCACACGCGATTTCGGCCGCCGAAGCCGCTCCGCCAATTGTTCGTCCAGTGCGTCGGCGAAGTCGGCGGGGACGCCGGCGGCCAGCAGATTGCGCCGGCGCTCCCGCGGGCTGACATCGACATAGCGGACCGGCCTGCCGACCGCCTGTGATATCCGCGCCGCGATGTCGCTCATCGTCAGCGCCTCGGGTCCGGTCATGTCGAGGCTCTCGCCTTCGTGGCCACCGTCGCACAGCAGCCGGACGGCGACCTTGGCGATATCCTCGACATCGACCGGCGACAGTTCGGTGTCGCCAAGCGCCAGATAGAAGGCGCCTTCGGTGGCGATGGTCGGCGCGTCGCGCAAATAGACCTGCATGAACTGGCTGGGGCGAAGGTGGGTCCACGCCATCCCGACCGCTTCGAGATAGCGCTCGATTTCCTCATGCATGCGCGTGAAGCGGAACTTCGTCGCGTCATAGCCGATGTTGGATTCGGCACCGGAAAACTTCACCACATGCGCGACGCCGGCCTGCTTGCAGGCATCGATGAAACGACACTGCGTCTCGACCATGTCCTCGGCGGCGGTCGAAATCATCAACACGCGATCGATGCCATTAAGTGCCGCGCCAAGCGTGTCCGCCCGGCGCATATCGCCCTCGATCAGGTCGATGCCGGCAAGTCCGCCGAGCCCCGCCGCCGATGCCCGGTCCAGATCGCGAACCAGCGCCCTCGCTTCATGCTTCTGCCGCGCGAACTCGCGCACGATTGCCTTGCCGTTCAGGCCGGTGGCGCCTGTCACCAGGATCATGGTCTGTCTCTCCATTCAGATTGATGCGGCCGCCCTTGCGACGACCGCACCTTGAAGACGAAGAGAAGCGGGCAAAGGATTCCGGCCAAACGTCTTTTTTGTCGGCGCCAGGCCTGTACGCCGGCAATCAGCCTGCCGGCGCGTAGCGGCTGACCACCATGCCGCAGGCGTAGGCCTTCGAGCCGAGCAGCCGCAGGTTTTGGAACCCACCTTGGTCGAAGATGCGACGGCCGGCGCCCAGCACGGCAGGATTGACGAACAGCTGGAACTCGTCGACCAGCCCAGCCGCGATCAGCGCCGACGCAAAGCCGGCGCCGCCGAAGACGGCCATGTCGCCGCCGCCGCCCGCCTTCAGCGCGTTGACCTCGCGCGGCAGGTCGCCGCTCACCACCGTCGTGCGCTCCCAGCGCGAGGCCTCGAGCCTGTCGCTCGGCACCACCTTGCGCGCGTCGACGATGCGCCGGGCGAAGGCATAGAACGGATCAGCCGGATATTTCCTCGCCGCATTGCCCCAATGGGTGAGATAACCCTCCTCGGCCATCTTGCGGCTGAGCAGGATGGTGTCGATGCCGGCGAACACGGCGTTGAAATCCTGTTTCAGCTCGGCGTCCCAGCCATTGTCGTCGCCCCACTCCCAGAGCTGCCACGGCTGATCAGCATCGGCGCCGACGAAACCGTCGACCGACATCTGCATCTGAAGAATGAGCTTTTTCATCGGGGTGTCCTCGTCGGATTTGGCTGGAGGTGGTTTACTTTTGGAACTATTTGACCCGCTGGAAAAATGGTGTCAATAGTAAAGTGATTTAAAAATGGAACTATTGGCATGTCGACGCGCGAAAGATCCGCTTGCCCGATCAACCTGTCGCTGGAACTGCTCGGCGACCGCTGGACGCTGCTCATCATCCGCGACCTGGTCTTCGCCGGCAAAAGGCATTTTCGCGAGTTCCTGCAATCCGATGAAGGCATCTCCTCGCGCACATTGGCCGAGCGGCTGCAGACGCTGCAGGATGAAGGCATCCTCACCCGCAGCGACGATCCCAGCCACGGGCTGAAGGCGATCTACCGGCTGACCGAGGCCGGCATCGACCTCTTGCCCGTGCTGGCCACGCTTGGCGCGTGGGGTAGCAGGCACCGCAAGGCCGACGGTCAACTTGCCCGCATCACAGAAGAACTGGCGGCCGGGGGCGAGCCGGCGCTGGAACGGATGAAGGCAGCGCTGCGGGCGGAACATATTGTCTAGGCCTTTCCTCCTCCCCCACGGAAGAAGGACGGATCCTACGACCCCGCATTGACAACGATCTGCATTTGTTCTCTATGTGTTCTGGTCTATCAGCAATCGCGGATGAGCGGAACAGGATGGAAACGACGGCCACCATCCTGCATGCCGATCTCGACGCCTTCTATGCCTCGGTCGAGCAGTTGCTCGACCCGACATTGCGCGGCAAGCCGATCGCGGTCGGTGGTGGTGTGGTGCTCGCGGCCTCTTACGAAGCGCGCGCTTTTGGCGTGCGCGGCGGCATGCCGGGGCGCAAGGCGCGCGAGCTTTGCCCGCAATTGATCTTCGTCGGCGGCAATTTCAGCCACTACCAGCGGCTGGGCGACGCGGCGATCAAGGTGCTCGACGATTTCACGCCGGTGGTCGAGCGCATCTCCATCGACGAGGCCTTCGCCGATGTCGCCGGCTGCACGCATTTGTTCGGCTCTCCCCGGGAGATCGCGACCGTGATCCGCCGCCGGGTGCGCGCCGAACTCGGCCTGCCGATCTCGATCGGCGTGGCGCGCACCAAGCATCTGGCCAAGATCGCCTCGCAGGTCGCCAAGCCCGACGGGCTGGTGGTGGTCGATCCCGGCACCGAGCTTGCCTTCCTGCACGATTTGCCGGTCGCGCTGATGTGGGGCGTCGGACCGGCAACCAGGGCGCGGCTGGCAGAGATCGGCGTCGAGACCATCGGCGAGCTGGCCCGGACGCACAGCGGCGCACTGACCCGGCTGCTCGGCCCCGCCGCCGGCGAAAAGCTCGCGGCCCTGTCGTGGAACCGCGATCCGCGCAGACTGGAGACGAAGCGCCGGGCGCACTCGGCCGGCGCGCAGTCGGCGCTCGGGCAAAAGCCGGCCGTGGCGCGGGTGATCGTGCCGACACTGCTGCATCTGGCCGACCGCGTCGCCAGCCGGCTGCGCGCCAGGAACCGCCCCGGCCGCACGGTGACGGTGCGCGTGCGCTTCGCCGATCTCAGCGCCGTCACCCGCTCGATCACGCTGGAGCAGCCGATCTCGGCGACCGCCATGCTGGCCGAGATCGCCGGCGACCTGGTGCGCGGCGTGCTCGCCGATCATCCACGTGAGAAGACCATCTCGCTGCTGGCGATCTCGGTGTCACATCTGGAGGAAAGCGCCGAACTGCAGCTCGACCTGCCGCTCGGCCTCGCCGACGAGAAGCGCCGCCCGGGCAGCCAAAAGGGTCTCGCCCGCTTCGGCGCCGACCGCGCCATCGACAAGATCCGCGAGCGCTTCGGCAAGCAGGCTGTCGGCTACGGCACGGTGGCACTGGAAGCGGCCCGCTCGGTGCCCGACGAATTCAGGGAGTTGGCTGAAAAGGAGTTGTGAACGGAGGAGCCTCGGCCCCTCGCCACTACCTTCCGGCTCAAAATCCGTATGACCTTGTTTCAAAAAGGGCCAAGGCTTCGCAGCTTTCGTTGCCGGTTTAGCGGGAGCCTTAGAGCGAGGCCCTTCTTATAGCTTTTTGCTTTCGGTTCGTCGGTTTCCTCGCCTGTGGCAATGCGCATGACGCGGACAGCATTGCCGATCACATCGGCGCGGCGCTTCTATCCTTTAGGTCCGGTCGGCATCGCGCTGCCTCCAAAGCTCGGTAAGGGACTCGCCTTTGCGGCCCCAGTTATCTGTGTCCACCTCGTCAATGACGACAAAGACGTATTCCGGGTCGCGCCCAAGCTCCTTGACAAGCACGTCGGTCATGCCGCGTATGACGGCGCGCTTCTGCTTGACCGATGCGATGCCCTTGGCAATTTCCACTTTGACGTATGGCAACCGCGCCTCCATGCTTTCCGCTAAGCATATAGGAGTTCGGGACGGCCCGCGACAACGGCTTTTGCGGCTCCAGATTTCAAACTGAGACACTACCCGAAATTGGGTAGCGGATCATGCTGTAACGAGCGGAGAGACCTACGGTGCGGGGTCCTATAAGAAGAGAGTTGCCGTGTGACTATCCTTGACAAGGCAAAGCAATGGGCGAGGGCAATCAAGCGCGATGTGGTAGCCCTGTGGCTGGCCGCCCGCGATCCTCGCGTTCCCTGGTACGCCAAATTTGCCGCCGGCGTGGTCGCCGCCTACGCCCTCAGTCCTATCGATCTGATACCCGATTTCATTCCCGTACTCGGATATTTGGACGACCTGATCATCGTACCACTCGGCATCCTGCTTGCGGTGAAGTTGATCCCCGCCGATCTGATGGCGGAGTTTCGCGCGGAGGCCATTCGCCGATCCAAACCGACCAGCCGCGTCGGTCTCGCATTCATCGTCGGAATCTGGATTCTGATGGCCGCCGCGCTCATCTGGTTATTCTGGCCAGATCGCTCGGCTTAGATTTCATCGCTCGACCGCACGGCGGACCACAAATGATGTTGGTGGCCTGTCGAAAGACCCCACGTCAAAGCCGCGCGGTGCCGAAAATCCGGTCCCAGAATATCGACGTCACGCCGAAATTGGCGTTGTCGTCGATATGGTGATGCACCGCGTGGCGACGCTTGAGCGTATAGAGATAGCTCGGATGGGCCGGATGCCAGTGATGGATCATGTGGTGGACGCTGATGTACCAGAGGTAGCCCAGCATCAACCCGCAGCTCACCGCGCTGGCGGTCACGAAATCCGAGACCATCCAGACAGGCAGGAACGCCACCAGCGCATGCACGCCGAGGCTGAGCCAGGTGGGGGTGCCCACCGGGCTGCGCTCCTCGACATGGTGACGGTCATGCAGGTCCCGGATCCAGGGGACGTGGTGCAGCACGAACCGGTGCAGGACGTATTCGATCAGCGTCCACAGGCCAAGGCAGATCAGCGCCGTGCCGATCCAATCCGGCGCGCTTTCCTCTCCGGCCTCGATCAGCCCAGCCACGCCCAATATGGCGATCACCAGGGGATAGACCACGAAGTCGCTGTAGTAGCCGATCAGACCCAGCTGCATTCAGACGCCTCACCTGACTTTCGACGCCGCCCCGAAAACGATGCTATCAGATTGCCGGACTCGCGCATGAGGTGCAATGCAGATGCGCCTGACATAGCGTCGCAATTTCCCGGTGCAAGGTCGGCAATGATCAACGCAGGATCGGCCGGGTTCGCACCAGTGCCGCAAACGGACGTGCAAACATGGCAAAACGCAGCGCGGGCCTGCTGATCCATCGCCGCGGCGGTAATAGCATCCAGGTGCTGCTGGTCCATCCCGGCGGCCCGTTCTGGGCGAAGAAGGACTATGGCGCCTGGTCGATCCCGAAGGGCCTTGTCGACGACGGTGAGGACGAACTGGCAGCGGCACTACGCGAGGCCGAGGAAGAGCTCGGTATAAAGGTCGAAGGCCTCTTCGCCCGCCTTGGCGACTACCGGCAACCGGGCGGCAAGATCGTCATGGCCTGGTCCGTCGAGGCCGACATCGACGTGGCCACTATCGGGAGCAACATTTTCACCATGGAATGGCCGCCGAGGTCCGGAAGGATGAAGGAATTCCCGGAGGTCGACAGAGCCGGTTGGTTCACGTTGGCCGAAGCCGAGGTGAAGATCCTGAAGGGCCAGCGCCCGATGCTGACGGATCTGGCGGAACGGCTGGGGGCGGCATGATGCGGTCGCGATAAGCTGCCAACCACCCCTAGCGGGCACCGCATCTGCGATGACCGCGCCAGTTACCCTGCCAGTTGCGACACACCGCAAGGCGCCGGGATTGACGTGCACGCCCGCTCGCTGCAATCTGCGTTAACCAGCTGTTTACCATGCCATGGCTGAGATCGGGGGACAGTTTGGAACCGTTCATGGACGCGAACCTCCTGAATTGGGACGACCGGGCCGAACTGCACGCGACCGACAGAACCGGCAGCTATCGTATCGAGAACGTGCTGGCTGGTGGATCCAATCTCTATGAGCTGGAAGCGCGCGAGATCGGTGACTTATTCGGCAAGGACATCGTCCATCTGCAGTGCCACATCGGGCTCGACACGATCAGTCTCAGGAATCTCGGCGCTGGCAGTGTGACCGGCCTGGATTTTTCACCAAGGGCGATAGCCGCGGCGCGAGTTTTCGCCTCCAAGGCGGGCAGCGACGTTCGCTTCGTGGAAGCGCCACTATACGAGGCTGTCGAAGCGCTCGACCGGACCTATGACATCGTCTACGTTACCTGGGGATCGGTGAACTGGCTTGACGATGTCTTCCGCTGGGCCGGGGTGGTTGCCGATCTTCTGCGGCCCGGCGGCCGGCTCTATATGGCCGAAGGCCATCCCTTGATGTTCCAGTGCAATCGCAAGGCTGCTGCGCTCGAGTTGAAGGACGATTGGCGAACGCCTGTAGCGCGACCGCTCGTCTGGAACGAGGAGCTAACCTACACCGGCGATGAGCGCACCTTGAAGCATCCCCGCTACTATGAATGGATTCATCCGATCAGCGACGTGGTGAACGCCTTGATCGCCGCGGGCCTGACGCTTGATTTCCTCAATGAGCACGACACAGTTTCCTGGCAGCACTTTTCATTCGCGGTAAGGGCCGGCAAGGATATGTACGGCCTTCCCGAAAACGCTCCCAAGATTCCGATGGCCTATTCAATCGGGGCAACCAAGCGCGGCGTCGGGACGTATCGGATCGCCCAGAAGAAGCTCGACAGCCACTAGTTTCGTATTTGGCAGGTCCTGGTGTGCGTTCTCCGCGCAGCAGTCTCCGAAGGCGGAAAATTTTTAAACAATGTGAAGGTCAAAATTAAGTTATTGCGAACTAATATTCTCTTGATGAGGCTCGACCAGAGGGCCTGAGAAGCACAGGGAACATAGCTTTATTGGCTTTTTTCGCCAGTACGTTCGCCCGCGTTAAGGGGGGCGTCTTTTCACCGGCAAGGATTCCGGTGGCGATCGCGGTTGTGGTTATTGCCGTTTGCGCGGTGCTCGCCGACCACCAAAACAAGATTGTTTCGGATCAGGTCGCCCGCGCGGACGTCCTGGCCAAGGTTAATGTCGTTCGCGCCAAGCTCGAAGGGAAGATCAACGGCAACCTTCAGCTGGCGCGAGGACTGGTCGCGGCAGTCACGACCGAACCCTACATGGGACAGCAACGTTTCACCGAGCTTGCCAGCAGATTGTTCAACGAAGAGTCCCAGCTTCGCAACATTGCCGGCGCGCCCGACCTGGTCATTTCCTTGATGTACCCGATGGCCGGCAACGAGAAGGCTATCGGCCTCGACTACCGCAATAACGACCAGCAGCGTGCGGCGGCGCTGCGTGCGCGCGACGAGCGCAAGCTCATTCTTGCCGGCCCAGTCGATCTGGCGCAGGGAGGGCAGGCCTTCATCGGCCGATTTCCGGTGTTCGTTAAAAGCGCGGGCAACACCGAACGGTTCTGGGGCATCGTTTCCGCGGTCGTCGACGTGCAGCGCCTCTACCAGGCAAGCGGTCTTCTCGACAAGGAGCTCGGGATCGACATAGCCCTCACCGGCAATGACGCTCTCGGCACGAAAGGAATGCGGTTCTTCGGCGACGAACAGGTTGTCAAAAGCGATCCTGTGACGGCCGACGTTCTTTTTCCATCGGGCTCCTGGCAGATCGCTGCGATTCCCAAGGGCGGTTGGCCCTCAACGCCCGCCAACGCCTGGCGGCTCCGGGCGCTCATGGCGGCAGCAGCGGCGCTGATTTTGATTCCCTTCCTGGCGGCGGGCCGCTTGATCAATGAAAGGCAGCGAAACTATTGGGAACTGAATCGGCTGTCGCGACGGCTGGAACTTGCTCTGGAGGCCTCGGCCATTGGCGTTTGGGAACACGACCTCGAAACCAACCACCTTGCTTGGGACGACCGCGTCAACGAGATATATGGCAGGGAGGCTGATAGCGGACCGCGCGGATATTCCGACTGGGCCGGGGCCATTCATCCCGACGATCTCCCTCAGGCGCTTACAGACTTCGACGGTGCCGTGACCGAGCGCGGCACATATTCATCGGAATACCGGGTTGTTCGTCCAGACGGCGAAATTCGCCATGTCCGGTCCAGGGCGATCTTTTACGAGACCGCGACCAATTCGCCACGAATGGTGGGGGCCGAATGGGACGTGACATCCGATGTAATGCTGAACACCGATCTAGTTCGCGCAAAACAGCTGGCCGAGTCGAAAAATGGGGAACTCGAAGCTGCCAAGGCGCGCACGGAACATGTCGCCATGCACGATTCGCTGACGGATTTGCCCAATCGGCGCTACCTGGACCAGGTACTGAATGATTACGCGGCAAAGGCCGGGCTGAACGGCGGCCATGCCGCACTGCTTCACGTCGATTTGGACCGCTTCAAGCACATCAACGATACGCTCGGCCACGCAGCGGGCGACGCGATGCTGGTGCATGCGGCATCCGTTCTCAAGTCCAACGTCGGCGATCGAGGTTTCGTCGCTCGGGTTGGAGGAGACGAATTCATCGTGCTCTGCACGATAGACGATGACGATGCCCAGGCGGCCGCGCTCGCGGACCGCATTATCGAAGAGATGCGCAGGCCCGTTTACTACCACGGTCACCAGTGCCGTTTTGGCGTCAGCGTCGGAATTGCAATCGACGATGGTACGAGCGCCGATACCAGACAGCTGCTGGTAAATGCCGATATCGCCCTCTACCGGGCAAAGAAACGTGGCCGCAACCGGCATGAATTCTTCAGCGGCGAGTTGCAAAGCGAAATCGTCAACACGAAGAGAATTGCCGACGAAATTCTCGCCGGGCTCGAACGAAATCAATTCATCGTATTCTACCAGCCTCAATTTAGCGCCAGGACGCAGGAGATCGTGGGAGTTGAAGCGCTGGCGCGATGGAACCACCCTGAGAAGGGCATTCTAACACCCGACGTTTTCCTGAAGACCGCTGAAGAACTGAACGTCGTCTCGATAATAGACCACAAAATCCTCCAGCAATCGCTTTTGGATTTCGAAGCATGGTCCGCGCAGAAGATTGGCGTTCCGCGCATGTCAGTCAACGTTTCGGCACGGCGCCTTCACGATGAGCAACTCATAGCGAGTTTGCGAGATCTCAACATCAGGAAGGGAACGTTCTCCTTTGAGCTCGTCGAATCCATCTTCCTCGACGACAACGATGACCTGGTCACATGGAACGTCGAGCAGATCAAGCAACTCGGCATCGACATCGAAATCGACGATTTCGGCACCGGCTACGCCTCAATCGTCAGTCTGCTCAAATTGCAACCTCGCCGCCTGAAGATAGACCGCCAGTTGGTCGATCCAATTGTGAATTCGCCCCAGCAGAGGCAAGTCGTCTCTTCGATCATCGAAATTGGCAAATCCCTCGGCATCGAGATCATAGCGGAGGGTGTCGAGACGATGGAGCACGCCCGTCTGCTTAAAGCGCTTGGCTGCGACATTCTGCAAGGCTATGCCTTCGGGCAGCCCTTGGATTCCGACGGGCTGAGAAGATTCGTTCTATCCTGTCGGTTGTCCGTCGCCGGCTAATTCCGTTCCAATTCCTAGGCTGACCTCACCCGAACCGTGCCGCCGTCCACGCCCCGCGGGCCGCGTTCGACTCCACCGCCGCGGCGACGAACTTCACGCCGCGTGCGCCGTCGACCACGTCGGGCACCTGCGCCGCGCGGGCCGGATCGACCGCGCCACCAGAACGGTGGACGCGGATGATGTCGGCGGCGTCGCGGTAGAAATTGGCGAAGGCCTCGATATAGCCCTCCGGGTGTGCTGCCGGCATGCGCGACACGCGGCGGGATTCAGCCGTCGAGCCATGGCCGCCGCGCACCAGCGTGCGGGTTTCCTCGCCATGGATCGAAAAGCGCAGTTCCTCCGGCCGCGCGCCCGACCATTCGAGTCCGGCTTTGTCGCCATAGATGCGCACGGAGAGATCATTGTAGTGGCCGGGCGACGTCTGGCTGGCCAGGATCGTACCGCGCGCGCCGTCGGTCCAGCGCACCAGCACATGGGCATTGTCGTCGAGCCGGCGTCCGGGCACCGCGGTGAACAGGTCGGCCGATACCGTCTCGGCCTCGCGGCCGGAAATGAAGCTTGCCAGGTTGAAGGCGTGCACGCCGATATCGGCCAGCACCGCCGACTGCCCTGCCCTCGCCGGATCGGTGCGCCACTCCGCCTGCTTCTGGCCGTCGGCGTCGATCGGCTTGGTCAGCCAGTCCTGGATATAAGCGCCATGCACCGACACGATCCGGCCAAGCTCGCCCGCCATCACCATTTCGCGCGCCTGGCGCACCATGGCGTAGCCGGTGTTGTTGAGCGTGACGACGAAGCGGCGCTTTTTCGCGCGCGCCAGCGCCACCAGCGCTTCGGCGTCACCGAGCGTCGTCGACAGCGGCTTGTCGCAGATCACATCGATGCCAGCCTCGAGGAAGGCCGTGGCGATCGGCGCGTGCAGATGGTTGGGCGTGACGATGACGACCGCCTCGATGCCATCCGGCCGCGCGGCCTCTGCCTTGGCCATGGCGCGATAATCGGCATAGCTGCGCTCCGGCGCGATGCCGATCTCGGCGGCCGAGGCGGCGGCATTGTCCGGGTCGGACGACAGCGCGCCGGCAACCAGCGCGATCTGGTCGTCGAGGCGCATGGCCAGCCGATGCACCGCGCCGATGAACGCATTGCGGCCGCCACCGACCATGCCGACCCGCAGACGCAGGCGCGTCGATCCATCCGATGTTGCGTAGACCATGTTTTCTCCTCCTGGCTATCCCCGTCGAGTTCTACGGCGCCCCCCTCTGTCCTGCCGGACATCTCCCCCTCAAGGGGGAGATCGGACGTCGCCTATGCTTTCGCCAACCATGAGCGTTGCAGGAAGGGCGCCGCGATCAACACTGCAAATCTCCCCCCTTGAGGGGGAGATGTCCGGCAGGACAGAGGGGGGCCTCGTAGAGCCCAACTTTGAACCGTTTACATCCTCTCTAAGACATCGCTTCGAACGGAATTTCCAATTTCCATATTGTAAAACGATCGTATCGCGCTAGCCTGAATTCATGAGCGGGGCGAGAAAACCATCCGGACGATCGAGTGCCGAGGAAGCCGCGACGCGCAAGCGCGGGCGTTCCCTGGCGGCGCTTGGCTATATACAGCCGCGGACCTATGAGGAGCTGCGCGCCGTGCTGTCTTCCGGCACCGTGCATTTTCCCAAGCGCCTGCGCCAGGTGGCGATCTTCCTGTGGCAGCATCCGAGCGAGGTGGCGCTCGGCACCATCGCCCAGGTGGCGGCGCAGGCCGGCGTCCAGCCCTCGACGCTGGTGCGCTTTGCCCAGATCTTCGGCTATTCCGGGTTTTCCGATTTCCAGGGCCTGTTCAAGGACCATGTCAAGGGATCCTGGCCGGAAGGACGCGGCGAGCCGCGCGCCGAGGCCGAGCCCAACGCCGCCCTGCATTTCCTGCACGGCATGGTCGGCGCCTCGCAGGCCTCGCTCGGCCGCATCGAAAGCGGCTTCGATGTCGAAAGCTTCGAGAAGATGGTGGGGACGCTGGCAGAAGCGGACCTGATCTACGTCATCGGCTCCAAGCGCGCCTTCCCCGTCACCACCTATCTGTCGCTGACGCTTTCGCAGCAAGGCGTGCGCAATGTGCTGGTCGACAATGTCGGCTCCTCCGCGCTCGACCAGGTCGGCTGCATCGGCAGGCAGGATGCGGTGCTGGCGGTCTCCTTCAGCCCCTACAATTCGATCACGCCCGACCTCGTCGCGGTGGCGCACGAACGCGGCGCCCGCATCGTCACCATCACCGACAGTACCTTCTCGCCGCTGATCCGGCTCTCGGACAGCTGGTTGGAGGTGGTGGAGTCCGACTTCGCCGGTTTCCGCTCGCTGGCGGCATCGTTGGCGGTCGGCATGGCGCTGGTCCAAGGCGTCGCAGCGCGGCGCGGCACATGAGGCGCTGCTGGCACAATTGACTACCGGGAATTATCGTTCCATATTTCAAAAAATAGAAACTTTGTTCCGGGAGGAGGAATGGAGACCAGGCTCGACGGCAAGGTGATACTGGTCACCGGGTCGACGCAAGGCATCGGCCGCGCCATTGCCGAGACGCTGGCGCGTTCCGGCGCTGCTGGCCTGCTGATCACCGGACGCGACAGCAAGCGCGGCGATGCCGTGGCGGCGGAGCTTTCGCGATTGGGTACGCCGACGCTCTTCGTCGCCGCCGACCTGGAGGATCCGGCAACCCCCGCCGCTCTGGCGCAGGCCTGCATCGACCACTTCGGCCGCATCGACGGACTGGTCAACGCCGCCGGCCTGACCGACCGCGCCTCCTTTCTCGACGCGTCGTTGGACGACTGGGCGGCGCTGTTCGCGGTCAACGCGCGCGCACCCTTCTTCCTGATGCAGGCCGCGATCGCCGATATGAAGAAGCGCGGCCAAAGCGGGGCGATCGTCAACATCCTGTCGATCAACGCCCATTGCGGCTCGCCGGAGCTTGCCGTCTATTCCGCCACCAAGGGCGCGCTGGCGACGCTGACCAAGAACGCCGCCAACGCCCACCGCTTCGACCGCATCCGCGTCAACGGCATCAATGTCGGCTGGACCGACACGCCCGCCGAACGCATCATGCAGGCCGAGACGCTAGGCAACGGCCCGGGCTGGCTCGACGCCGCCAATGCCGCGCAGCCTTTTGGCCGGCTACTCAGGCCGGAGGATATCGCCAACCTCGCCGTCTTCCTGCTTTCCGAAGCGGCCGGGCCAATGACCGGTGCGGTGATCGACCAGGAGCAGTCGGTGATCGGGGCGAACCGGTGAGCAGCATCGAAACGCTCGAGCCCAGGCTGCTGGAGCGGCTTCCCGCTGCCGTGCAAAGGCCATCCTATGACCGCACGTCGCTGGCGCCGGGAATGGCGCATCTTGGCGTCGGCGCCTTCCACCGCTGCCATCAGGCTGAATACACCGACGACCTCTTGTCGTTGCAATTCGACCGCTGGGGCATTGTCGGCATCAACATCCGCCCGCCCATCCTCGCCGACACGCTCGGCCGGCAAGGCGGCCTCTACACCAGGCTGATCCGCGAGAACGGCTATGTCGAGGCACGCGTCATTGGCAGCATCGTGAAGGTGATCGACAGCCAGGACAGCGCCGCACCGGCGCTCACCGCGCTCGCCTCGCCCGACATCGAACTGGTGACGATGACGGTGACGGAAAAAGGCTATTGCCACATTCCGTCGAGCGGTGAACTCGACCTCGGCCATCCCGACATCGTCCATGACCTCGCCAACCCGGACACTCCGCGCAGCGTGCCCGGCATCCTCACACGGGCGCTGGAGATGCGCCGGGCCACGCATGGCCGGAAGCTGACACTGCTCTCCTGCGACAACATTCCGACCAACGGCGTCATCCTGGAAAATGTCGTGCGGAGCTTTGCCGAGCGGCGCGGCAATGGTCTGACCGACTGGGTCGCCGCCAACGCCACCTTCCCTTCAGCCATGGTCGACCGCATAGCGCCGGCGGTGACCCAGGACGATCTCGATAGCGTCGAGCAGTGGTTCGGCTACCGCGATGCCGCCGTCGCCGTCGGCGAACCGTTCCGGCAATGGGTGATCGAGAAAAAGTTCGCCGGCCGCGTGCCCCGCTGGGACCTGGCCGGCGCGACTTTCGTCGACGATGTCACGCCCTTCGAGCATCTCAAGATGCGGGTGCTGAACGGCGCGCAGACGACGCTCGCCACGCTCGGCGTGCTGGCCGGGCTGGAACACACATTCGATGCCGTCGCCGACCCGCTGCTATCGGTCTTCGTCAGGCGCATGCTGGTCGAGGAAACGCTGCCGACGCTGACGCCGGTGCCTGGCATGGAGCCACTGGCTTATGTCGACCAGAGCCTCGGCCGCTTGCGCAATACCGCCATCCGCCACCGCAACCACCAGATCGCCACCGATGGCTCGCAGAAGATCGTCCAGCGCCTGCTCAACCCGATCCGCGACCGGCTGAACCAAGGGGCCAGCATCGGCCTTTTGTCGGTGCCGGTCGCCGGCTGGATGGCCTATCTGATCCTGGCCTCGGCCCGCTTCGGCAAACGCTGGCCGGTTTCGGATCCCTATGCCGGCAGGGTCGCGGCAATAGCCGACGCGACGGGCAACGATGCGCCGGCTCTGGCTTCCGCCATCCTGGCCATCGACACGATTTTCGATCCCGACCTTGCCGCGAACGAGACGTTCCGGCAGGTCGCGACTTCGGCGCTTGGCGAACTGCTGTCGGACGATCCGATGGCGGCAGTCCGTCACAGTCTCGAACAAGACGAGGTCGCGAGGTTGAAGCGATCCAAACAATCGGCATTATAGGCATCGATCGCGGGTTCGCGGTCAGGGGAGGCATGATGAAACTTGGACTGCTCACCGCACCGTTCGCGGAGGCGCCGCTTGGCGAGGTCGCCGGCTGGGCAAGCTCCGTCGGCTTCGAGGCCTTGGAAATCGCCTGCTGGCCGAAAACCTCCGGCGCGACCCGCCGCTATGCCGGCACCAGCCATATCGACGCTGCCGGCACGTCGGCCTCGCGGGCAAAGGAGATTGCCGCCGCGCTGGCGGAAAAGAACATGTCCATCTCCGGCCTCGGCTATTATCCCAACCCGCTGCATCCCGATGCCGCGCACCGCGAAGCGGTCATCGGCCACCTCAAAAAGGTCATCGTGCTGGCCGCAAACATGGGTGTATCAGTGGTCAACACCTTCTGCGGCGGCGATGCGTCCAAGACCGTTGACGTCAACTGGCAGGACGCGCTGAAAGTCTGGCCTGAAATCGTCGCCCATGCGCGCGACCACGGGATAAAACTCGCTTTCGAGAACTGCCCGATGATCTTCAGCCATGACGAATGGCCGGGCGGGCACAACATCGCCTACTCGCCGCAGGTCTGGCGCCGCATCCTGGAGACCTGGGGCGGCGATGTCGGCATGAATTTCGACCCCTCGCACCTGGTCTGGCAGATGATCGACCAGGCCCGCTTCATCAGGGAATTCGGCGCCTACATGCTGCATGTCCACGCCAAGGACCTGATGATTGATCATGATGGTTTGTACGAGCGCGGAATTTTGTCAGCCGGCATAGGCTGGCAGGTGCCGCGCATGCCGGGGCTGGGCGATGTCGACTGGAGCGGCTTCTTCTCCGGCCTCTATCGCGCAGGCTATGACGGATCGGTCATCATCGAACACGAGGACAGGCGATTTGAAGGCAGCGACGATCAGGTGAAGCGGGGCTTTCTGCTCGCCCGCGACGTGCTGCGTCCCTTCGTCAAGTGATGGCATGGCGGGCCACTTGTCTCTGTTTGTGAGTGGCGCGGCTTAGCGGATTAAAACTGAACTGAAAAACAAATGTGGAGGAAGACTGAAATGAAGAAATATCTGACCATGGTCCCGCTGCTTGCCAGCGCGGCCCTGCTGGCCTCGGTGGGTGTGTCGTCCGCCGCCGGCAAATACACGATCGGCATTTCCAACACCGTGCAGGGCAATGGCTGGCGCGAGGAGATGGTGTGCGCCATGAAGGCGCAGGCGCTCGCCTCCGGCGAAGTGACCAAGCTCAACATCGCCCACCGCAACACCGATGCCGCCGGCCAGCTCGAGGACATCCGCAACCTGATCAGCGCCAAGGTCGACGCCATCGTCGTCAACCCCGCCGATCCGGCCGGCATCAAGGCGGGCCTGGAAGAAGCCACCAAGGCCGGCATCGTCGTCGTCGCCGTCGACCAGGCGGTCACCGAACCGTCGGCCTATATCATTTCCAACAACCAGGAACAATATGCCTATCTCGGCGCCAAATGGCTGTTCGGCCAGATGGGCGGCAAGGGCGAGGTGTTTTATATGCGCGGTGCGGCCGGTGCGTCGGCCGATAGCGATCGCGACAAAGGCTTCAAGAAGGCGCTGGCCGAATTCCCCGACGTGAAGGTCGCGCAGGAAGTCTTCACCGGCTGGCAGCAGGACCAGGCCAAGCAGCAGATGCTGTCGTTCCTGGCCACCGGCACGCCATTCAACGGCGTGTGGACCTCGGGCATCGACAACGTCATCGTCGACGCGCTGGTCGAATCGCAGGCGCCGCTGGTGCCGGTGGTCGGGGCCGACAATGCCGGCTTCGTCGGCCAGCTGAGCTCGGTCAAGGGCCTCGTCGGCGCTGCCGTCACCAACCCCGGCTCGATCGGCGGCGCCGGTGTAACGCTCGCCCTGCATATCCTCGACGGCAAGAAGCCGGCCCAGCAGACCGTGCTGGTCGACCCGCAGCTCTGGGACAACGCCACCGACGAAGGCAAGGCCAAGCTGAAGGCCGCCGCCGACCCGTCGCTCAGCCCGGAATGGCCGGTCTCGATCTCGATCCCGGACTGGACGACGTATACCAAGGACCAGATCGTGGCTTGCAAGGGCCCGGGGGAGTAAGCCGGGTTTGAATTACATGACGAGGACGGCGGGTCGCCTCCTCGTCATGCGAAGGTCGGCGTTCTACGTCGCCCCCCTCTGTCCTGCCGGACATCTCCCCCCTCAAGGGGGGAGATTGACAATTCCGGCGCCGGCTCTCGTCTTGCAACGTTGAAAGTTGGCGAAAGTCGAGACGACGGCCAATCTCCCCCCTTGAGGGGGAGATGTCCGGCAGGACAGAGGGGGGCCTCGTAGAGTGCCAACCTGTCAAAGCAATTGAGCTCCTTCAAACATCTGAACAGCTTCACCGAGAACCACACGATTTGACCAATCTCCTCCTCGACGCCACGGGCGTCGCCAAGAATTACGGCGCGGTCGCGGCTCTCCGTAACGCGTCGCTTTCCGTCCTACCGGGCGAGGTGCACGCCTTGATGGGCGCCAATGGCGCCGGCAAGTCGACGCTGGTGAAAATCCTGACCGGCGCCATATCAGCCAATGCCGGGCGCATCCTGATCCGTGGCGAGGCGCGCGACATACGCTCGCCCGCCGCCGCGCGGCGCGCCGGGCTGTTGCCCGTCTACCAGGAGCCGTCGCTGATCCCCGATCTCGACGTGCTGTCCAATCTGCGGCTGACCGGCACGCCGGTCGAGCCGTTCCGCGCCTGGGTGCGCGAACTCGGCATTCCTGGCCTCGACCTGCGTGACACCGCGCGCGACATTCCGCTGGCCGTGCTGCGCGTGCTCGACCTTGCCCGCGCGCTGGCCGTCGAGCCCGATGTGCTGCTGCTCGATGAGATGACGGCGGCACTGCCCGCCAACCTTGCCGAAAAAGTGCTGGAGGTGGTGCGCCGCCAGGGCGACGCCGGCCGCGCCGTGATCTTCATCTCGCATCGCTTCGTCGAAATCGCCGCACTATGCGACCGCGCCACGGTGCTGCGCGACGGCGCAACCGTCGGCGTCGTCGACATCGTGCCGGGTGTCGAGGAAAAGATCGTCGAGCTGATGCTCGGCAGCCGCATCGTCAAGACCCATGTCGCCGGCTGCGGCGCCAGCGAGAAGGCCCGCCCCGCTGCCCGCCCGCGCATCGCCGTACGCAACCTGCGCGTCGGCACCAAGCTCAGCGACGTCTCCTTCGACCTCGGGGATGGCGAGGTCGCCGGCGTGGTGGCGCTGGAAGGCCAGGGCCAGGACGAGCTGTTCGCCGCCCTTGCCGGTTCGATCAAACCGTCGGGCGGCACGATCGAGGTCGATGGCCAGCCGGTGAAATTCGCCCACCCGATCGATGCCATCCGCGCCGGCATCGCCTATGTGCCGGGCGACCGTTCCGAGGCGCTCGCCATGCAGCGCTCGGTGCGTGAGAACATTGCGCTCCCCTTCAGCGCCGCCCTGCGTAACTGGGGACCAATTGCCATGCGCAAGGAGCGCGCCACGGTCGCGAGCGCCATCCAGCGCCTGCAGATCGATACTCGCGCCCAGGGCGAGGTGCAGCGCCTCTCCGGCGGCAACCAGCAGAAGGTGACCATCGCCCGCTGGATCGCGGCGGATGCCCGCACCATCCTGTGCTTCGACCCGACACGCGGCATCGATGTCGGCACCAAGCAGGAGATCTATAAGCTGCTGCGCGAGCTCGCCGGCAACGGCAAGTCGGTGCTGTTCTACACCTCCGAACTCGAAGAGGTGCAGCGCGTCTGCGACCGCGTCATCGTCATCTTCGGCGGCCGCCTCGTCGACATCTTCCCTGTCGAGGAAGCGGATGAACCGGCACTGATGCGCGCCGCCTACGGCCTGCCGCGCGGCGCCAAGGCCGATATCGGCATTTTGGCTGATCCCACGGCCAATGCTTCCGACGCGCCGGAGGCAACGCCATGAGCCATTTCCTGCGCCGCCAGGGCTGGGTAACAGGCCTGTTTGCTCTGCTGATCGTTCTGTTCATCGCGACAAAACTGATCCAGCCCGGCTATGGCAGCGGCGATTTCGGCTCGCTGGCGCGGGCCGTGCTACCCTACGCCTTTGCCGTCGCCGCGCAGACCGTTGTCGTCATCGCCGGTGGCATCGATCTCTCGGTCGCCGCCATGATGGCGCTGACCAGCGTCACCGCCGCCTCGATGATGAACGGCGCCTCGGAGGAATACGCCCTGTTCGTGGTGCCCTTCGTGCTCGCCATGGGTTTTGTGCTGGGCGCGCTCAACGGCCTGCTCATCGTCGTCACCCGCGTGCCCGACATTGTCGTTACGCTCGCCATGCTGTTCGTGCTGCAGGGCGCCGCCCTTCTGGTGCTCGGCGCGCCGGGCGGCGCGGCCGCCGAATGGCTGAAGGCGCTGATCTCGGGCACCGTGCCGATACCGGGCCTGCCTGATACCATCGATGCCTGGCTGCCCAAGGCGCTGCTGGTGCTGGTCGTCTGCCTCTGCATCGTCTGGATACCGCTTCGGCGCTCGCGCCTCGGCCTTTCCATCTACGCCATTGGCTCGAGCGAACTGGCGGCGTTCCGCAGCGGCGTGCCTGTCGCCCGCACACGCATCATCGCCTACGCGCTGTCCGGCCTCTTCGCGGCCATGGGCGGGCTGGCGCTGACCATGAGCACCGGCATCGGCGCGCCCATCCCCGGCCCCTATCTGCTCGCCAGCGTCGCCGCGGTCGTGCTGGGCGGCGTGGCGCTCGGCGGCGGCAAGGGCGGCCTGCTCGGCCCCATCGTTGCCGTCTTTGTGCTGCGCCTGGTGCGCACCGACCTTACTTTGCTCGCCATCGACCCCAACGTCACCGCCATCATCGAAGGCCTGATCATGGTCGCCGTGGTGATGTTCGGTGCGTTTATCACCATGCGGGGGCGGCAATGATGAGCAGGTGTGAATTGGCACGTAGTGCCCTACGGCGCCCCCCTCTGTCCTGCCGGACATCTCCCCCTCAAGGGGGGAGATTGGCAGCTTTGGCGCCCCGCTCATTCTTGCAGCGCCGACTATTGGCGAAAGCCGTCACGACATCCAATCTCCCCACTAGAGGGGGAGATGGCCGGCAGGCCAGAGGGGGGCGCCGTAGAGCGCCACCCTTCCCCTGCAACGCCACCTACCCCACCCCATCGCGAGCAGGAGCCGCGCCATGAGCAGCACCGCGATCACGCCCGTCCCCTTCGGCCGCCGCCTGAAGCGTTTCATGGCCGACCGGCCCCTTATCCCGCTGATCATCCTGCTGGTCATCCTGGTGGTGATCCTGCAGATCCTGCGCCCTGGCATCGTCAACGAGCGCTGGATCGCCAACACGATCAAATTCGCCATACCGCTGGCGATCCTCGCCGGCTGCCAGACCATGACCATGCTGACCGGCGGCATCGACCTCTCGGTCGGCACGGTGGCGACGATGAGCGCCTTCATCATGGCGACGCAAGTGGTGAACCAGGACCCGGCGGTGGCTTTCCTGCTGGCGATGATGCCGGCGGTGCTGATCGGCCTCGTCAACGGCATCGGCGTCGGCGTCTTCCGCGTCCACCCGCTGATCATGACGCTGGGCACCAGCCTGATCGGCACCGGCTGCCTGCAGGTCTATCAGCGCACGGTGATCGCGTCGGGCGCCAAGGTCCCCGACTTCCTCGCCTGGCTCGGCACCGGCGTCACCTCCGGCTTTCCCAACGCGCTGCTGCTGTTCGTGCCGCTGGCCGCCCTCATCGTCTTCACGCTCGCCCGCACCGGTTTCGGCCGCCTGCTCTACGCCGTCGGCGACAATGAGCGCGCGACCCGCCTCTCCGGCGTTCAGTACTGGCAGGTCATAACAGCGCTCTACATCTCCTCCAGCATGCTCGCCGGCATCACCGGCCTGCTCTATATCGGCCTGATCAAGGCCCCTTCGCTCTCGCTCGCCGAGCCGCTGGTGCTGCCTTCGGTGGCGGCGGCCGTCATCGGCGGCACCTCGATCTTCGGCGGCCGCGGCGGCTACACCGGCACCATCATCGGCGCGCTGATCCTCACCGTGCTGACCACGCTGCTCACCATCCTGCAAATGCCGGAGGGTGCGAGGCGGATCTTGTTCGGGCTGATCGTTCTGTTCGTGACGGCTGCGTATCTGCGGATTATCGAGGAGCGGTAGAAGCATCTCGAAAGGCAGTGGTTAACGGCTAAGGATTTTGGGTTAAGCTGCGCCTCCCCTGCCCTGCCAGAGAGGCACCCTTATGGCCGCACGTCCGCATGGAGGAGAAAGCAACAGACCTGTCGCAGGCGGTCTTGACGACGACGATCCTCGTCTTGCGTTTATTTATCAGGAGGCGGTGAGAGGTCTCACGCATCAGCAGACCGTTGTCGAGAACATGAACACCCGCGCCGGTAGCCTTATCTTCGCCACCGCATTCGCAAACTCGTTGCTGGGCGGCGCGGCCCTTTCCAACGGGCTTGGAGTTTGGGACTGGACCGCCGTAACCCTGCTGTTCAGCATCGGCGGGCTGATCGTCTTCATGCTTTGGCCCTACCATCAATACACATTCCGCTTCGATCCAGAAGAGCTGCTCCATCACTATGTCGATGGCGACAAGCCGACGACGATATCGGCCATGCACCGCGCGCTGGCCCTCCGCATCAAGGCGGACATGGCCAGCAACTGGCGAATTATCCAGCGGCTCCGGGTGGCGTTGCAGTTTGCGCTGGTCTTTCTGTTGCTCGATATCCTGGCTTGGCTTCTGGCGATCGCGGGCGTTTGAGAGCGTTCCACCGATGTGATGCTGTTGCGTCGATCCGCTCGGGCGCTCGTGCCGAGGCAGGGCTTGCGCCAATGAGTTTTGCTCTCCTGCCTTTGGCGAATTCAGTCTTTCTTCCACGCCGCCAGCAGCGGGCCTTTGCTTCCATAGACCGGGTCCTTGCGCGGCCGGCCGACCCTGGGGATCGTCGCCACGGCCTTGGCGTGGTCGGCGGCGGTCGTGCATTCGTCATAGGTGCCGGATGGCGGATAGGCGCCAACCACGAGAAAGTCGTCTGAGGCGGAGATGCGCTGGTGCCCGGTGCCGGCTGGAAGAACCGCGACGTCGCCGGCCTTCAGCGCCAGCGTTCGTCCCTTCTTGCCGCCGAACCGGACTTTCGCCGTACCGCGCGCCACACCCAGCACTTCGTGGATGCGCGAATGGTAGTGGCAATAGTCATAGATGCCGTTGCGCCAGCTGTCCCCCCAGCCATTGGCCGAGAAAAGCTCCTCCATGACGGCCGCGGGATCGAAGTCCTCCGGCAGCGTGACGGCACCGTGATAAACCACCAGCGGCCAGGACGGATGGTTGGGCACCAGGCCATCATCCCCAAACCTGAACTCGTTCGATTTTCGTGGCCTGACAAGATCGGCCGCCTGTTGCCTGTCCGGTCTTGCGGCACCGGTGACCTGTTCGGTTGCTTTCTTGATGCTTTGCAGGATGCTCATGACGTCGCCTCGCCTCGGGGAACCAACGCTGATTCAACCTGCGTGGCCGTCGCTGGTTCCCGGCAGGCTCTGCGCCCGCGAGGTTGTGTGCGTCAAGTTCTGCAAAATTGGGCGGCCATGGTGCTGGTCATGCGGCTTGGCGTAGAGCGAGTTTTTTGTGCTCGCGCAGATCGTCCATATTGATGTATCGGTTGGCCTCCATCCA
>NZ_JAPYKQ010000019.1:0-96905 GCF_037179625.1 Mesorhizobium sp. Cs1299R1N3
CCGGGATGAGTTTCCGAGTCTCGAGTTGCCCAGCAGCATCCTTGTCGATGATAGTCAGAAACTGTACTTCTTCAGACGCCAAAGGCAGAACAAGGCGTCCCCCTGGCTTGAGCTGATTCAGTAAAGCCGGCGGCGTCCGCTCAGCCGCCACGCTAACCAAAATCTTGTCGAATGGGGCGTGCTCGGGCCAGCCCCGAGACCCGTCTCCGACACGAATGGCGACATTCGAGAAGCCGAGGCCCTGCAGCAGAGCCTCGGCATGGCTTGCGAATTCCTCGATGATTTCGACGCTCCAAACTTGTCCTGCGAGTTCCGCGAGGATGGCGGATTGATAGCCCAGGCCAGTCCCGATCTCGAGCACCGTTTCGTGCGCTTGGGGAGCAAGGAGATCGGTCATCAGAGCGACCATGAAGGGCTGCGACACGGTCTTATCGAAGCCGATTGGCAGCGGCATGTCCTGGTAGGCATAAGGCGCGACCGCAGCGGGCACGAAGAGATGTCGCGGGACCCGCCGCATCGATGCCATCACCCGCTCATCGAGCGTTGCCTTGCCGAGTTCTTCGCTTGCAAGGTCGGCATGGATCGCAATCATCTCGACCATGTGCCTGCGTAAAACCGCAAGATGCTCTTCGTTCATCGGTTTCATGACGGTGAGGCTTTCCTCGACCAGCTGCTCCCAATAACGTTATATCCTGTTCGTCTCGTCACCGTAACCGACAAGGCGGCCCGCATTAACTCGGAAAGCTGCTACCGGACGCGGCTTCTGCTAACCCACCGGCGCAATCTGAAGGTCAAATTCCTCGATCTGGAGAACGTCATCCGGCACTCGCTTGAGGCGTTCAGCATCCGGTTGAGTAAGGTCGGTCGCGCAGCATTCGAGCAGGCGGTGCGCCAGGCTGTGGCGGAAGGAAAGTAGGGACAGAGCTGAAAAGCCACGCTGGTTAGGAAGGTCTCCCTGGGAGTCAGTGTTGAGATTTTGAGACTGGAGACGCGCCTAGTGGATGGCGGCAAGACGGCGGGATAGCCGTTCGCTCTAGTTTAACAACTGCAGTAACGGTTGATTCAACCATTGCTGGTATCTATTCCAGAGTGTGGTGGCGGCCCCGACAGTGAGGTGGGTGCTGGGTTGCCGGAGCCGCCTGCGCAGTCCGGTTGGGATCTAACCGCGCTGTCTCAGAATAGGACAGCGCGGTCAACGATCGGTTAATCGTGACAATTTCGTCGGTCGGGCGTCAGTCGCCACTTGTCAGCTTTTCAACTGTGGGAATGACCACCTTGCCAGGGCCTCGGCCGCGTGGATTGGCTCGCGTATAAAGGGTGAGCACACCACGGTTCGTTCGCGATCGGCACCGCCGCAACGCAGATGAGGTGCGTTCACCACGGAGGCCTTGGAGCGCCGCGGGGACTTGCCTACTTCGCACATGTCGTCGATATGAAGGTCGATGAGTTCGCCGAAAGTTTTCAGGCGCGCCATACGGGACTTCGTCGGCGTCTCACCGCGATCGACTTGGCGCTCGGTTTCGGTCGCCCAACGCCGCGCGGCGTCTCGGCGCAGGAAGGTCTCGCTGGCGTAGCGACCTTTGCGACGGACGTGGACACGCCAGGATACGGACGAGAGCTTGATTTAGGTGGCAATTTTTTGTGTGCGCTCCGTGTGCACTGAGAGATCGAAACGTGGCGAAAAGGGTCGTATCCTGTCGTAAATTCGTGTGCACTCGGCAGGGTCTAACGATTTGATGTTAAAGAAAAATGCTGATAAATCAAGAGCATAGAATAGCCATAGCACCCATGATGGACTGGACGGACCGGCATTGCCGGTTCTTCCATCGCCGGCTGACGACACATGCGCTGCTGTACACCGAAATGGTTGTCGCCGACGCGGTGATCCACGGCGCGCGCGAGCGGCTGCTTGGCTTCGATGAGGTGGAACATCCTGTCGCCCTGCAACTTGGCGGCTCGGATCCCGCAAAACTTGCCGAAGCGGCGCGCATTGGCGAGGCCTTCGGTTATGACGAGATCAATCTCAATGTCGGCTGCCCGTCCGACCGCGTCCAGTCGGGCACCTTCGGCGCTTGCCTGATGAAAGTGCCCGACCTTGTCGCCGACTGTGTCGCAGCGATGAAAGCGGCAGTGAAGGTGCCGGTCACGGTCAAATGCCGCATCGGCGTCGACGAACAGGATCCGGAGCCGGCGCTCGATGCGCTGGCGAATGGGGTTTTCGATGCCGGCGCCGATGCCTTGTGGGTGCATGCTCGCAAGGCGTGGCTGGAGGGGCTGAGCCCCAAGGAAAACCGCGACATCCCGCCGCTTGACTATGACAGGGTCTATCGGCTGAAGGAGAAAAAGACGAGTAAATTCATTGGCATCAATGGTGGTATTCAGTCGCTTGAAGAGGTTCGGACGCATCTCGATCATGTCGACGGAGCCATGCTCGGCCGCGCGGCCTACCACACACCAGGCATTCTGGCCGGTGTTGACGCCGCCTTCTACGGAGCGCTGCCGGAAGCGTTCGATTTCGCGGCGCTGATCGATGCGATGGCGGACTATGCGGCGCGCCACATCGAACAAGGCGGACGGCTCGGCCATGTCACCCGCCATATGGTCGGGCTGTTTCACCGGCTGCCCGGCGCGCGCCGCTACCGCCAGGTCCTATCCACCGACGCGACCCGGCCCGGAGCCGGGCCGGACGTGCTGAAGACGGCTTTCGCGGCTGTCGAATTCGGAGGAGCGGCCGCCGAAGCGGCCTGAACTTACAGCATGTCGAGGCGAATAGGATTCGCCTGACCGGCTGTTAGCTTCTGATTTTATGCATGTCGATATCCCGGAACCGAGGACACTTCCGGGCGACATGCATTAGTCCCTGAGGATCATACGGTCGCCGCGCACGTCGAAGCCCGAGAGCGAACCGATGAAGTTCATGCCGAGCAGGCTTTGGCTCAGCATGCCGGGAGCGGCGATCATCACCGACATATCCTTGCGCACGATGCCGCCGATCGCCAGCTCGTGGGTTTTGACCGCTGCGGCGCGTGCCATGCCGTTGGCTGTCGAAACCTGTATTGTGTAGCTGAGCGCCGCCGGATTGAAGCCGGCGGCTTGCGCGTCTTCCGAAGTCAGGACCGTGCTGGTCGCGCCGGTGTCGACAACGGTGCGAACCGGGTTGCCGTTGACCAGGATGCGCGCTTCGAAATGACCATTGTCGGCCTTGTCCAGGGTCACGGTGGCGTGGCCGTCTTCGACGCCGAGCGCCAGCGGACTGCCGGGAACGAGGCCCGCGGTCACGCGGCTGGCGACGTCTTGCAGCTCGTAGCGATATTGGTAGCCCGCGATCAGCGCGAGCACGATTGCCGCCCAGGCGCCGAGATTGCGGGCCATCACTCCGAGCGGAGCCGACCGCAGCAAGCCGGCGCCGACAAGGGCGCCGAAAGCCCCAAGCCAGATCAGCCGGCCAAAATCGTAATTCTCGACGCCGAGCGTGCTGCCGGCGGAATCGTTGAGCATGAGAAGCGCTGCCCCGACGCCGATCACCGCCATCACAGTCCAGAACAGCCGGCTGCTCATCCGTTCCTCGCTAGAGTGCGTCGCGTTCGCGCGCCATGCGGGTGCGGCGTGTTTCCCGGCGCGGCCGGCGCTCGACGGTTTCCAGCCGGGCCGGCAGTTCGGCCATCACGCTGCGGCGCGTCTCGGGCGTCATCGCCATCCAGGCGCCGATCTCGTCGCGCGTGCGGCCGCAACCGAAGCAGAAGCCGGTTTTCATATCGATCGAACAGACCAGGATGCAGGGAGTTTCGATGGCCGTCATGACTTTCTCTCGAGGGACCCGGTCCGGAATCCGCTCTTCCATCTCCACATGGTGCAACGGCAAAGCCAATGCAAGCCCTCGCGATAGCGCCTTCCGTGACCGCCTTTGCGGCAAATCAGGAAGGACGATCGAGGAGGTTGTGCCGATCACACAAGGCAGCTATGCCGCTCCCCGGATCCAGGAACGATTGTTCGCGACATGACCAGTGCACTGCCTTTCGATGATTTCCGCAACCTGCTCGACAGTTTGCCGGCAGCCGACCTCAAAGCCGAAGCGCGCGTGCGCACGCTGTTTGCCAAGGCCGACAAGCCGGTGAATTCGCTTGGCCGCGTCGAGGACATCGCCGCGTGGCTCGCGGCCTGGAGCGGTCGCGCTCCGCCCGCCGTGACCAGGCCCTTGATGGCTGTCTTTGCCGGCAACCATGGCGTTGTCAGGCACGGCATTTCGCCGAGGCCCGTGGCGGCGACCGCCAACGCGGTCGAGCTTTGCGCGGCCGGCGGTGCGGCGATCAACCAGATCTGCATTGCCAACGACCTCGGTCTGAAGGTGTTCGATCTTGCCCTGCACATCCCGACCGGCGACATCACCGAGGATGCCGCGCTCGATGAGCGCGGTTGCGCGGCCACCATGGCCTTCGGAATGGAGGCGATTGCCGGCGGCACCGACCTGCTTTGCCTGGGCGATCTCGGCGTCGGCAACTCCACCGTCGCCGCCGCCCTGTTCGCCGCGTTGCTGGGGGGCAGGGGTGCCGACTGGATTGGTCCGGGATCCGGCGCCGATGCGGCGATGCAGGCCCGCAAGGCGAAGGTGATCGATGCGGCGCTGGCCTTTCACGGCCACCATCTGGAAGACCCCCTGGAGGCGCTGCGGCGGGTCGGCGGCCGCGAGTTCGCGGCGATAACCGGCGCAATCCTTGCCGCGCGGATGCAGCAGATACCGGTACTGCTCGATGGCTTCGCGGCAACGGCAGCCGCGGCGGTGCTGCATGCGGCGAACCCCGCAGCACTTGATCATTGTCTTCTCGCCAGCCTGTCGCCGGAGCCCGCGCATGCAAGGGCCGCCGAGCACCTCGGGCTGCGTCCGCTGCTCGATCTGGGCATCGGTCATGGCGAAGGGGCAGGAGCAGCCCTGGCGGCCGGGCTGGTCAAGGCAGCGGCATTGACCAGTTCAGGCATGGCGGCGGCTGTGCGGGGCTAAGCACACCGCACACTGATAGATCCGCTACCGCCGCCGCGCGGCGACCGCGGCGGTCGGCAGCGCCGGCAGTTCTTCCATCACCCGGCTCAGCGGGAAGATGGCGATCGCCTCGGTGCCCTCGCGCAGCTTGGAGTGAAGCTCGAACTCACCGCCATGCATGGCGAGCAGCCCTTGCACGATCGGCAACCCAAGCCCGGTGCCTTGCTCGGCGCTCTTGATGGCGATCGAACCCTGGCCGAAGGCTGAAAGCACGATCGGAATCTCGTCCTCGGGAATGCCGGGGCCGTTGTCCTTGATCGAAATGTACTGTCCTCCACCCGCCGTCCAGCCGACCCGGACGCGGATTTCGCCGCCGGTGGCGGTGAATTTGATGGCGTTGGACAGAAGGTTGAGCGCGATCTGGCGCACGGCGCGCTCGTCGGCGAACAGCCGCGGCAATGTCTGTTCGAAATCCTGAACGACGCGGATATCCTTGTTGCGTGCCTTAAGCTCCATCATGTGGCAGCAATCCTCGACGATGTTGAGCAGCATCACCGGCTCCTCGTTGAGCTGGTATCGGCCGGCCTCGATGCGCGACAGGTCGAGGATCTCGTTGATCAGGTCGAGCAGGTGCTGGCCTGAATCATGCACGTCATGGGCGTAGTCGCGATAGGTAGGATTGCTCATCGGCCCCAGCACCTCGTTCGCCATCACCTCGGAAAAGCCGAGAATAGCGTTGAGCGGCGTGCGCAATTCATGGCTCATCGAAGCGAGGAAACGCGATTTTGCAAGGTTGGCGTCCTCGGCCCGCCGCCGCGCCTCGTCCGACATCGATTTCGCCGTCTCCACTTCGGCGATCAGCGCATCCTTTTCGGAGCGGAACGACAAGAGCAGCAGGGAGAAGCGATTGAGGTGACTGGCGATATAGGCGAAGAAAGGCAGCGACAGGACGAGCAGCCCGGCCATGATCGCCTCGACCGGCATCCACGACCTGGTCGCGGCATAGGCGTAGAGTGCCACTGGAAATGCGAAGGTCGCCAGCAGGGCGCCGCTCAGGGACGAGGCCATGAGCGCGGTCCCTGCCATGGCGAACAGGAGCACTACCGCCTTGATCACCTGGAACTGGTCGACCTCGCAGGCGCCGCAGCCCAGCCAGACAAACCAAGCCCAGCCAAGGCCGCAAAGGAAATGCCCGACCAGGAATTCCCTTCGCGTTTGCAATGAGTTGAGTTCGGAAGCTTCCGTGCGCTCGATGCGCCGCGCCATGAAGACGACTGTTGTATAGCAGGTGAGCGTAAACAACGCCCAGAGGCCGATCTCATTGCCGACACCGGCCAAACGGCCGGCGGCGGCGATCACCAGGACGAGCAGCGGGATGACGACGGCACCGCTTGTCATCGCCCGGGCGTGGAGCTTCAGCAGTTCGCGATCGAAATCGGGGTTGCCGGCCTGCTGCGAAAGACGGTCGCGCGTCTTGCGCACCGCGCGCGCGACATCGCTGTTGCGATGCCGTTTCCTGCGGTCCACAATGAACTTGTCCGCTGTGTTCGAGCGTTGCAAGGGCATCAAAAGCTTCAATTTATGCGCGCAGCGATTTCAAGGTGTTAAGCTACGTTCGAATGATTAACCAACCGTTTGCCATATGAGCCGTTCCTGGTCGCCAAGGTCGCGCCCGCGGTACGCGGCACCTCGCCGCAGAAGCCTGTGGCGCAAGCTGCTGGACTACGGGCTGACCGTCATCATCCTGGGGCTGTTGATCCTGCTTGCGGCGCGTCTTGACCGGGTGGAGACACGCAAGACGCAAGGTACGGCCATCATCAATGACGGCGATTCGATCACGCTCGGCGCCGAGCGCATCCGCATGCGCGGCATCGACGCTCCGGAGTATACCCAGACCTGCCGCAAGAACGGCGCCGACTATGCCTGTGGTACTCAGGCGCGCCAATCGCTGGTGCGGCTGATCGCCGGCAGGCCGGTCACCTGCAGCGGCTGGCAGCGCGATCGCTATGGCCGGTTGCTTGGCGACTGCAAGGCCGGCGGCACCGACCTCAACCGCGCCCAGGTCGAGGCGGGCTGGGCCGTCGCCTATGGCGACTTCGAAGGCGAGGAAGCCACCGCGCGCGCCGCAAGGATTGGCATCTGGGCGGGCACGTTCGACCAGCCGCAGGATTGGCGCGACAGCCACCACGGCGATGTCGTGGAGCGAAAACATGGCATGCTGGCGTCGATCGGCGATGCCGTGCGCGAGATATTTCGCTTCTGGTGAAGCATGTCTGGCGGAAGGAAAAGGAGGATCGAAATGAAATTGTTCGACGGCGGTCGTGCGCCCAACCCACGACGGGTTCGCGTTTTCCTCGCTGAAAAGGGGATCACGGTTCCGTTGGTGCCCATCGACATGGGCGCACTGGAACACAAGCAGCAGCCGGTCAGCTCGCGCAATCCGCTGCGGCGCCTGCCGGTTCTGGAGCTCGATGACGGCACCATCCTCACCGAATCCGTCGCTATCTGCCGCTATTTCGAGGAGCTTTATCCCGAGCCGGCATTGTTCGGGCGCGGCGCACTTGGCAAGGCGCAGGTCGAGATGTGGCAGAGGCGGATGGAGTTCAACCTGCTCAGCAGTGTCACGCAAGCTTTCCGCCACATCCATCCGGCCATGAAGGAATGGGAAAGCCCGCAGATCCCCGAATGGGGCGAGGCCAACAAGCCGAAGGCGGTGGATTTTCTCAGGCTGCTGGACGCTGAACTGGGCAGCCGCGAATTCGCCGCCGGCGACAGCTATTCGATTGCCGACATCACCGGCCTGATCGCGATCGACTTCATGAAGCCAGCACGCATCAAGGTGCCAGAGGAATGCACCAATGTGCTACGTTGGCATCAGGCCGTCTCCAGCCGCCCGAGTGCCGCCGCTTGAGCGTCCAACTGGACAGGCTCGCCGCGACGGTCCGCGCCTGCCGCATCTGCGTCGATACTCCCGTCGGCAAGCCGCTGCCCCACAAGCCGCGTCCGGTGCTGCGACCCTCGTCCAGCGCCCGCATCCTGATCGCCAGCCAGGCCCCTGGAACCAAGGTGCATGTGTCGGGCATGCCATTCACCGACGCTTCCGGCGACCGCCTGCGCAACTGGCTCGGCGTGACCAGCGACGAATTCTATGACATCGAGAAATTCGCCATTGTGCCGATGGGCTTCTGCTTTCCCGGACAGGACGCCAAGGGCGGCGACCTGCCGCCGAGGCGTGAGTGCGCCCCCGCCTGGCGCGCGCCCTTGATGGCGTCGATGCCGCGGATCGACCTGGTGCTGGCGATCGGCCTCTATGCGCAGACCTGGCATATGGGCGCGGCGCGCCGCCCCTCGCTGACGGAAACGGTGATGAACTGGCGCGCCATCTGGGAGAGTTCCGTCGGCCCCAAAGTGCTGCCACTGCCACATCCATCCTGGCGCAACACTGGCTGGTTGAAGCAGAATCCTTGGTTTGAAATGGATTTGCTGCCTTTCCTGCGGTCGGAAATCCGCTATCGCCTCGCTTAGGCATTCAGCAAGAAATCACTCGCTTTCGGCGCAGGCAGCAGAATTTCTTTCTTGTGAACGGCCCAAATAAAAGGGAATATAGCGAAACTATTCCACCAGGAGCCTCCGATGGATCGCCTTGACCGAAAAATTCTCCGCCTCCTGCAGGAGGACGCGACGCTCGCGGTCGCCGACGTTGCCAAGAAAGTCGGCCTGTCGACCACACCGTGCTGGCGGCGCATCCAGAAGCTCGAAGAGGAGGGCGTCATCAAGCGGCGCGTCGCCATTCTCGACCACGAAAAGGTCAATGTGCGGGTCACCGTCTTCGTGTCGATCCGCACCAATTCGCACAGCCATGAATGGCTGCGCCGGTTCTCAGAGGTCATCCAGGAATTTCCCGAGGTGGTCGAATTCTATCGCATGAGCGGCGACGTCGATTACCTGTTGCGTGTCGTGGTGCCCGACATCGCCGCCTATGACGCCTTCTACAAGCGGCTGATCGCCAAGATCGAGATCCGGGACGTGTCGTCGTCCTTCGCCATGGAGCAGATCAAATACACGACCGAAATCCCGCTCGACTACATGGTGCTGGACAAGGAGTCGGGCGCCAACGCGGCCTGATCCCGGAGTCGGGCGCCAACGCGGCCTGATCCCGCAACTCAATTCTTCTTCTTGTTGAGGAAACTCCAGGGCGAGTTCACCGGCAATACGACGGAGTCCGGAACCGTGTCGACGCCCACGACATCGGCCTTGCGCACGGCGTAACCGGATTGGATGACGCTGACGCCGTCGAGAATGAACAATTGGCTTTTCTCCATCTCCGGCTTCAGGGCACCAGTAACGGCGACCGGCTGGTAGGCTTGCGACATCTTGTAGGGACGGGCAGGCGTGACCAGCATGATCTGATTGGGCGGCGGCGTCGGCATGTGGCTGCACGCGCCGGTCCAAGGCACCAGCAGGAACTGATAGACGAGATCGCCGTCGCGATCGACCGGCAATGCATAGCCGGCTAATTGTATCGTTTTGTCCTGCAGGGCAACCGAAAGCGTCTCGCCGTGATCCGGCAGTTTCGCCGCGATCATCGGCAGGCCGGCGTCTTCGGCAACCGCCTGGGTTACCGGGCGCAAATCCTTCCAGAAGATGTGCGTGGTTTCGGCCGAACCGCCGGCGGTGGAGAGAGCAAGCGCGGCCGCAAGCGCCAGGATTGATTTGAAATGGGTCATGGCCGCATCCTTTGCGGGCGAGTAAAGACGCCGCCGTCGGTGGCGTCAATGCTCGAGCCGCATCACATGTCGGCGAGAACCGGCCGCAGCACTCCTCAACCTGTCAGGTCTTTCTGGCGGCGAGGCGCTCGATTGTCCTGGCATCCGATAGTTCCTTCATAGCATCCTTGCCGATCCAGCGCGCGGTCTTGTCGGTCGATTGCGCGAGCCTTTCGGCGACAGCAAGGGCAGCACCGTGCATAACCATGGACCGTTTGCCGAGCGAACGAAGGGCCCAGTTCACACCCTTCTTCACGAAGTTGCGGGCGTCGGTGGCCTGCGCTTCGATGATGGGCAAGAAGGCGAGAAAGGTCGCCTCCGGCTCTTTCTTCCGGTGGACGACAGACCAGGCCATCATGGCAAAAGCCGTGCGTCGAACAAATTCCCGTTCATCGGCCGCAAATTCGCTGATCAGTTCTATCCAGGCATCCGTGTCGACGAACAGATCAGAGACGCCATCGACGATATCCCAGGAGTCGAAACTCGACGCCCATTGCCTCGCATCCGCGGCGGAAAACCGCTTTGGGTCGGCCGTGACGGAGGCGATGAACTGCGCCTCCACGATACCTGTCTGCCACAGCGCGAACGCGCGCTCGTGGTTGCGCTTGATTTTCTTGGCAATCTGCCGCTGCACACCGTGCGAGATGCCGAGCGCGCGTTCGATCTTGATGCCGTAGCGCAGCATGCCAAGACGATTTTCCTCCGAGGCGATCGAGCGCAGATACGCGACGATTTCGTCGGCACTGGATTGGGGCGAAAGCTGGCCATCGCGATCCTATTTTTCCAGCCGGGCCAGCAACGAGGACGTATCCCAGCGTTTGCCGCCCATCGCCTGCACGTCCTTGTAGAACTGGTCGACAAGCGCGGTCACCGGCAGCCGGGCGCCGTTGCGGTCGGCTTCCGCCAGGCAGATGCCGAGGTCCTTGCGCATCCAGTCGACGGCGAAACCGAAATCATATTTGCCGGCGTTCATGGTCTTGTGCCGGTTTTCCATCTGCCAGGAGCCGGCCGCACCCTTGGAAATCACCTCGATGACCTTTTCGATGTCGAGGCCGGCCTTCTTGCCGAAATGGATGCCTTCCGACAGTCCCTGCACCAATCCGGCGATGCAGATCTGGTTGATCATCTTGGTGAGCTGGCCGGCGCCCGCCGATCCCATCAGTCCAACCATGCGGGCAAAGGCGTCGATGACCGGCCTGGCCCTGTCGAACGCAGCCTCATCGCCACCGACCATGACGGTCAGCACGCCGTTCTCGGCGCCGGCCTGACCGCCGGAGACCGGTGCGTCGAGAAATGAGAATCCGCCCGATTGCGCGGCTTGCGCCAGTTCGCGCGCGACTTCAGCCGACGCCGTGGTGTTGTCGATGAAGACCGAGCCTTTCTTCATCGCCTTGAAGGCGCCTTCCGACCCCGTGGTCACCGAGCGCAAATCATCGTCATTGCCGACACAGGAAAAGACGAAATCCTTGCCCTCGGCGGCCTGGGCCGGCGTCGCGGCAAGGCTGCCGCCATGTTGGGTGACCCATTGTTCGGCTTTGGCCTGGGTGCGGTTGTAGACGGTGACGTCGTGGCCGCCCTTGTTCTTCAGGTGTCCGGCCATGGGATAGCCCATGACCCCAAGACCGAGAAATGCCACCGATGCCATGCCTTGTCCTTCCGGCGAAACAGAGATTTCAGCTGCGGAAGCTCTAGGCCATGCGACGAATTCGTCAAGGCGCGCACCGCCGCATCGACTGGCACAGGCCGATCAGGAACGGTTCAGCGCTTTAGGTGGATCGTGATCCGGCGCTCGATCCATTCGACGCCGTGGCGCAGCATTTCGACCATCACAAGATAGACGATGGCGACCCAGACATAGGCCTGGAAATCGAAGGATTTGGCGTAGGCGAGCTTCGCGTTGCCCATCAGGTCATAGACGGTGATGATGGCGACGATCGCCGAAGCCTTGATCATCAGAACCAGCTCGTTGCCGTAGGGCCGCAATGCCACGATGAACGCCTGCGGCAGGACAACCTTGCGCAGCGTCTGCAGCTTGTGAAGGCCGAGCGAGGCGGCTCCTTCCCATTGGCCTCTGGGCACGCTTTCGATGGCGCCGCGCAGGATCTCGGCCTGATAAGCCGCGGTGTTGAGCGCAAAGGCGAAGACGCCGCAGTTGAAGGCCTCGCGGAAGAACCACCACAGCCCGATGGATTCGAGCTGCAGCCGGAAAGAACCCAACCCATAGTAGACGAGGTAGACCTGGACCAGCAGTGGCGTGCCGCGGAAGAAATAGACATAGCAATAGGCAAGGCCGGACAGGAAACGGCTCTTCGACATGCGGCCATAGGTGACGGGCAGCGAAAAGATCGCGCCGACCACCATCGAAATGGCAACGAGCGACAGCGTGGTCCACAGTCCCTGCAGATAGGCAGGCGCATATCTGGCAAAGAACTCGCCGTTCCAGGCATAGATGAGATAGGCTAGAATACCGAGGCCGAAGAGAATCCAGAGGCCGACGAGCGCGTACCCGACGATACGGGTGCGCGGCCAGCCGCGTGCCTGCGGCGGCGGCCGGTCAACGGAGATAGCTTGGCTGACGCTCATCGTGCCTCCCTCCGTCCCAGCGAACGCAAGATGAACCCGGTCGCGATCGACGACAGGATCGCCAGGACGAGGAAAACCAGGGCCGCGACGCTGTAGAACAGGAACGCGTGTTTCGTGACACGCGCCGCCACCCCCGCGTTGCGCAGGGTTTCGGCGAGGTTGACGACCGAGACCAGGGCGGTGTCCTTGAGCAGGCTGAGCCAGCAATTCTCGAGGCCGGGAAAGGCGATGCGCAGCAGCTGAGGCAGGATCACCTTGCGCATGGTCAGCCATGTCGACAGGCCGATCGCGTAGCCGCCCTCATACTGGCCCTTGGGAATGGCGCGAAAGGCGGAGAGGAATACCTCGCTGGCGTAGGAGGAAAAGATCAGCGACAGCACGATCATACCGGCGATGAAGCTGTCGACGTCGACCGTCGCCTCGGGCTTGAATAGGCGGATGACATATTGCAGCAGGATGGGCATGCCGAAGAAGAACAGGAACAGCGTCACCAGTTCCGGCAGGCCGCGAAACACGGTGGTGTAGATGTTGGCGGCCACCCGCAGCGACGGTTCTTCGGACTGCTTGGCCCAGGCGACGAAAAAGCCGATCGTCAGGCCGATCGGCAGCGTCGCAAGGGCAAGCGCGATGGTGACCAACGCGCCATAGGCAATATCGTCACTCCAGCCCTCGGGTCCCCAACTCAGCAGTGTCCATATGCTTTGGGCTGGCATTGACTGGTCTTATCCCCACGGCGCTCCTGAGATGAAAGGCGGCAGGAGACCCCTGCCGCCTTGGCAATGATTATCAGGACTCGGCGCCGTAGACGTCGAACTTGAAGTACTTGTCGTTGATTTCCTTATATTTTCCGTTGGCACGGATGGCGTCGATGGCGGAATTCAGCTTGTTGACCAGGTCGGTTTCGCCCTTGCGAACGGCTATGCCGGCGCCAGGGCCAAAAATTTCGACCGGTTGCGGCGATGGCTGGCCGAGGATCTTGCAGCAAGCGCCGTCAGGCGAATCAAGCCACTGCTGCAGCACGACGATATCGTCCTCGATAGCGTCGAGACGGCCATTGGCAAGATCTGCCTGCTCCTCGGGGCTGCTCGGATAACCTTTGACGGTGCTGTCGGTGTAGGTCTTCGAGGCATAGTTGAAATGGGTGGTCGTGGTGGCGACACCGATGCTCTTGCCGGCGAGGTCTTCCTTGGTCACGCCCTTCAGCGGCGAATCCTTCGGCACGGCGAGCGCCGACGGGGTGTTGTAGTATTTGTGCGAGAAGTCGACCTTCTCCTTCCTCTCCGGCGTGATCGACATCGAGGCGACGATGGCATCGAACTTGCCGGCCTGAAGTGCGGGAATGATGCCGTCCCAATCCTGGGCGACGAAGGTGCACTTGACCTTCATCTCATCGCAAAGCGCCTTGGCGATGTCGATGTCGAAGCCGACAAGCTGGCCGTCGGCGGTGAGGTTGTTGAATGGGGGGTAGGCGCCTTCGGTGCCGATCCGCAGGGTCTTTTCCTGGGCCTGGGCTACGCCGAGCGTCAGCAGCGCAGCCGATGCGGCGAGCGCGATACGCAGTGCAATACGCATGATAGTCCTCTCTTTATGGTCCCGGCCGTCGTTCCGAAACGGCTCTGTGGGGCGGTGCTTTTTGACCGCCCGCTGGGCCGATACTCCCACTCTTTCCAAGAAAAAAGCAACTGCAAAACCGCCAAAATCGGCAATGGGATTCTGCCCTTACGTTACATCTCAAGCAACGAGGCCGGTCGTGCGCTCGATGAAGTCGGCTATGGATTCTACGTCGTCGAGGTCGAACACCGGCAGGCTCTTGTCGGTGATGGCGAAATCCGCGGCGACGGCGACAATATTGGGATCACCCGCCGCAAGCGGCGTCCGGTCCTTCGCTTCCAGCCGCCTCGTTTCGATCTTGCGGTGGGATTCGCGCTTGTAGCCTTCGACCAGCACGATGTCGCACGGGGCGAGCCGCGAGAGGATCGCGTCCAGCGGCGGCTCTTGCTCGCCACGCAACTCGTGCATCAGCGCCCAGCGATTGCCCGACACGATCGCAACCTCGGTTGCGCCGGCCTGCCGATGGCGGAAGCTGTCCGCCCCTGGCTTGTCGATGTCGAAATCATGATGGGCGTGTTTGACCGTCGAGACCTTCCAGCCGCGCCGCACAAGCTCGGCGACCAGCTTCTCGGTGAGTGTGGTCTTGCCGGAGTTTTTCCAGCCGGTGATGCCGAAGACGCGTCTGTTCATGACGTCATGCTCTGCAACAGGCGTTCGGCCAGGGCAAGATCGTCCGGCACGTTGATGTTGAAGAAAGGATCGATTGGTTGTCCGGCGGATTGCAGGAACGGGAATTCCACCTCGACATAGTCGCGCTGCTCGATGAAGGCCGAAACCCGCTTGTTGTCTTCGTCGACCAGGAAATGCCGCAAGGCTTCGCGGCATCCGGTCGGCCATAGCGCGAAGGTTGGATGCCGCCTGCCTGAGGAGAAGGCGACGGCGATCGAACCGGGACGTTCATCGACTGCCGCCGCCAGACGATCGACGAGATCCAGCGGCAGGAAAGGCGTGTCGCCGGCAGCAGTGACGACCGCCTTGCAAGGCCTGCCGGCAGCGGCCCATTCCAGGCCGGTGAGGATACCGGCAAGGGGACCGGCAAAGCCTTCAAGGGTATCGGCCAGCACCGGCAGCCCGAAACGGGCAAACCGTGCCGGGTCGCCGTTGGCACTAAGCGCCAGGGTCTCGAACTGCGGACCAAACCGCGACAGGACCTGGTCAAGCACGCAGCCGCCGCCCAGCGGCAACAACGCCTTGTCACCACCGCCCATTCGTCTCGACTGGCCACCGGCCAGAATGATCCCCGCGACATAGCGCTTCATGCCATCCAGCCTGTACGCCAGCCGCGGGAAATCGCAAGCGGCTTCAAGGGAGTGCTAGAGTCCTTCCGGCGCCATGGCCGGGCCGGTGCTTTCGGCGACGATCCTTCGCCGGCCGACGATGCGCTCGCGATAAAGTGCATAGAGGCCCGAGCCGACGACTATTGCCGCGCCGGCGATCATCGGCATGTCCGGTATGTCACCGAAGATGATCAGGCCAAGCAGTATCGACCAGAGGAGCGCGGTGTAGCGGAACGGCGCGATGAAGGAGATCTCGCCCGAACGCATCGCCATGATGATGAATTGATAGCCGATGAGCACCAGCACTGCCGCCAGTGCCAGCAGCGCCGTGCTTTTGCCTGTCATCGGTGTCCAGCCGCCCATCGGCGTCAACAGAAACGCGCCGACGACGGTCATGGCAAGCGCGGTGGCGGTTGATACCAGCATCGTCGGGACGGCCTGGGGGATGCGCTTGGTGGCGAGGTCCCGCACCGTGCAGCACGCGACGCTGGCCAGGGCCACCAGAGAATAGACGCTGAAGCCCTCGAAACCCGGCCGCACGATGATCATAACCCCGGCAAAACCGATAGCGATCGCCAACCAGCGCCGCCAGCCGACCGCTTCGCCGAAATACAGCGCCGCGCCCATCGTCACCGCCAGCGGCAGTGCTTGCAAGACGGCCGAAACGCTGCCGATCGGCAAATGGGCGAGGGCGATCAGGAAGGACACGGTAGCGCCCGCTTCACTCAGCACACGGATCGCCACCAGCGGCTGCAGCATCAGGCGAGGCTGGACAAGCGCTCCGCGTTGCCAGGCCAGCAGGCCGACGAAGAGCGAGGCGAACGCCCCTCTGATCAGCATGACCTGCGCCATGTTCATCGACTGGGAAGAGTATTTGGTAATGGCGTCGTTGAGCGTGAAGCCAACCATCGCCACCACCATGAACAACGCGCCGCGAAGATTTGGGGAAAGGGGCAAGACATCAACCGGTTGCTTTGGCAGGCAAGCCTGTAACAGCCCGCAACGAAACAGCAACAGCAAAGGGCTGGGCCAGGACCGGATACCCATCGTCGCCGGCGTGAAATCATCCTGGATCAGGCACGAATTCTGTCGGAAGGCGGCATTGCCTCCCGACACCTGTACAACCGAGGCGATCGCTATTTCTTCGGCGTCAGCACCTCGGTGCCATTCCCCTCCTTGCCGGCGATGGTCCACAGGCCATGCAGCGACCCGTCATCCTCGACCTTGTAGACGACGAGGCCGATATCCTTGCCCATTGCGTAGCCGGCGGAGAATGCGTTGTCGTTGCGCATGCAGATGCCATCGGAGGATGAGCCGCCCGTCTCCCAATGGATCGCGCAGGTAGTCCCGCTGGTCAGCGTGATGGTGGCTTCGCCGTCATAGGACGAACCGTCGAAATTGGTGCCGGCGACGGTGTAAGTGCCGCCGATCGACTGGGCAGCCGCGGGCAGGGCGGCCAAGCCGAGCAAGGCGAAAGAAAGAAGAAGTTGGCGCATGATGTTATCCCCCGAGAAAGCGATGAGCCGCTGGGGAACGGAGGCTAGGCGGGAAACCGTCACCAGTAAATCAGACCGGCATTTGCGGACAAAGATTTGCTTGCGGTGTGGCTAAAATGCTCATGCGCCCCCCGTTCATGGCCCCTTCAGGCTGCCGGCGATGGCGCCGACCAGCGGGTCATATTTCGATTTCAGCGCCGGTGGGTAATCGATCCAGACCGTGCGGATGACGCCATCCCTGCCAAACAGCCGCCGCTCGTAAAAGATCTTTCCATCCTTCACGCCCGACAGCACCGCCCAGTCCTTGCCGGCCTTGCTGTAGGTGACCTCGTAGCCCGGCTCGTTGCTCGCTCTTTCAGCGGCAATGAATCCCTTCGGCGTGTCGTCATCGACATTGAATATGCCGGAGCATGTCAGGCTGGCGCTGTCCGCACTCAGCCACACCTGCCCGTCGCAATTCTCAGGCTCGGGCTGGCGATCGCTAAAGACATCGTCGGGAAAGGTGCAGACGGTGCCGAAGCGCTCGTTCACGTAGGTGGATTGCGCGGCAAACGCAGTGCTCGCCGAGGCCACGGCGAGAGATGTCACGATCGAAAAGAGCCACCTCATGTCTGCCCGAAGCCGATGATTGCAGGGCAATTCTCGCACAAAAAGACGAGAAGGTCAGCCGCCCGTGACACTCATATGCCGTGACACCGACGGACGGCTGGTGCGGCGGTCGATGATGAAGTCATGGCCTTTCGGCTTGCGGCCGATTGCTTCGTCTATAGCGTCGGCGACAAGTTCGTTGCCTTCGGACGCGCGCAGCGGCGCGCGCAAATCGGCCGCATCCTCCTGGCCAAGGCACATGTAAAGCGTGCCCGTGCAGGTCAGCCTGACCCGATTGCAGCTTTCGCAGAAATTATGCGTCATCGGCGTGATGAAGCCGAGTTTCCCGCCGGTCTCGCTGACATGGACGTAGCGGGCCGGGCCACCGGTCTTGAACGGGATGTCGGTCAGCGTGAACTGGCGCTCGAGCGAAGCGCGCAGCAGCGAGAGCGGCAAATACTGGTCGGTGCGGTCGGCATCGATCTCACCCATAGGCATGGTTTCGATGACGGTCAGGCCCATGCCCCGGCCATGCGCCCAGCGCATCATCTCGGGCAATTCGGCGTCGTTGAAATCCTTCAACGCCACCGCGTTGAGCTTGACGTTCAGTCCCGCCGCCTGAGCCGCGTCGATGCCTGCCATGACCTTGTCGAGATGACCCCAGCGGGTGATGGCGTGGAATTTGTCGGCATCGAGCGTATCGAGCGAAACGTTGATGCGCTTGACACCACAATCGGCGAGTTCGGCGGCGAAGCGCGAAAGCTGCGAGCCGTTGGTGGTCAACGTCAGTTCTTCCAGTGCGCCGCTTTCGAGGTGCCGCGAAAGCTGGCGCACCAGATGCATGATGTTCTTGCGCACCAACGGCTCACCGCCGGTGAGGCGCAACCGTCTGACACCCTTTTCGATGAACACGGAGCAGAGCCGGTCAAGTTCTTCCAGCGAGAGTAGGTCCTTCTTGGGCAAGAAGGCCATGTCCTCCGCCATGCAATAGGTGCAGCGGAAATCGCAGCGGTCGGTGACCGACACTCTGAGATAGCTGATCGTGCGACCGAAGGGGTCGATCATGTTCATGTTCGAACGTTTCCGTGGCCGTTATCGGCATCGTTATATATAGCTATGTGATACGATCCAGCCCGCCATTCAAGATAGCTTGCCTCGATCCTTGGTAACATTCCGCGACCGACATTGCGTGTCGGACACCGTTGACGCCTTTGCGTACGGGGCGAAGCAGCGTAGGGAAGGGCATTCAGGCAGGATCGACCATGACAGCGCCAAAAGAACTGAGGGTCTCCAGGGACCGCAAGCTGCTCACCGTGACGTTTCCCGGCCACCAGCCGTTCGAGTTGCCGGCGGAATTGCTGCGCGTGGCATCGCCTTCCGCGGAAGTGCAGGGCCATTCGCCGGAACAGAGAGTGACGGTTCCCGGCAAACGCGATGTGGCCATCCTAAAGATCGAACCGGTGGGCAATTACGCGGTGCGCATCACCTTCGACGATTTCCATGACACCGGCATCTTCACCTGGAATTACCTGCACACGCTCGGCCACGAGAAGGACGCACGCTGGAACGCCTATCTCGCGGAGCTCGCCGAGAAAGGCTTGAGCCGCGATCGTTAGCCGCCGTTGCGTCGTCAAAACGTCATGTGCCGGGAGTAGGGGCGGCGGATCGGGAGACGGAAAATGTCGGTGATCACCACAGTCGAACAAATCGAAGCGCTCTACGGATTGCCCGGCGAAGCCTCCGTGGTCAAGGAACTCGACCATGTCATTCCTGAATACGCCGCCTTTATCGAAGCTTCGCCCTTCGTCGCGCTCGCGACCAGCGGTCCGGAGGGGCTGGACTGTTCGCCGCGCGGCGATCTCGCGGGCTTCGTGCGCATCGTCGATGCGAAAACGCTGATGATGCCGGACCGGCGCGGCAACAACCGTGCCGATTCGCTAAAGAACATCATCCGCGACCCGCGCGTCGGCCTGCTGTTCCTGGTGCCGGGCTCCGGCACGACGCTGCGCATCAACGGCCGGGCGCATATCACCACGGATGCAGCGCTGTGCGCATCGTTCATGGTCGACGGCAAGCCGGCGCGTTCGGTCACCGTGATCGATGTCGATTCGGTTTATTTCCAGTGCGCCCGGGCGATCGTGCGGTCGGAGCTGTGGAACCCGGAGAGACATGTCGACCCGAAGTCGCTGCCGACACCCGGAAAGATCCTGGAAATCACCAGCCGCAAGAATATTGACGGCGAAACCTACGACAGGGAATGGCCGGAACGAGCGAAAAACTCGATGTGGTGATCTACTGAAAGGGCGGTCACGCCTCGTTCAGCACGTCATAGATCTTGCGCATCTGGTCGCCGATCATGTCGCATTGCTCCGGCGTCGACTGGCTCATCGCCTTCTCGATCAGCGCCATATGCACTTTCAGCGCCTGCATCAGCAGCGCCTCGCCGGCTTCGGTCAGCGTAAGCCGCAAGACGCGCTTGTCCTTCTCGTCGCCTTCGCGCCGCAGCAGGCCACGTGTCTCGAGTTGCGGCAACAACATGGTAATGTTGGAGCGGCCCACGAGCAGCTTGCGCGCAAGGTCGTGCTGCGACATGCCGGGATGGCGGTAGAGATTCATCAGCACGTCGAGCTGCGCCGGCTTCAGATCGAGCGGCGCGAGGTTCACCGCCAGCGTGCGCTCCAGCACATGGCAGGCGCGCGCCACCGCGACCCAGTTGCGAAAACGCGGGTTGTCCCAGGGTAGCTCTTGTTTATTGTTCATCTTTGAACTATTATGTTCATGCTTGAACGTATGGATGGATTCTGACTATGGCATCATTCGGGCTGAAGGTCATCCGAGGTGTGTTTGGTGCGGCCGAACATGTCGCGCCGCGCATCACCGGACGCGCGGCTTTCGAATTGTTCTGCCGTACGCCAAGCACCAGGACGCTCACCGACGGCGAGCGCCGGGCAATCGACCGCGCCGCCGAGTTCATGGCCGAGGCGCGGCATCACCGGCTGAAGACCGCGACCGGCTGCGTCATGGTGCATGAATTCCGCCCCGAGCCGGGCCGCGAGCCTGCCGGCACCGTTCTCATCATCCATGGCTGGCGCTCGCGTACCGAATATATGCGCGTGCTGATCGAAGGGTTTCGTGCTGCCGGCTATAAGGTCGTCTCGCTCGATCTTCCCGGTCACGGCCATTCGCAGGGCAGGCACCTCAACATGGTCAACGCCGTCGAAGCCGCAAGAGTGGTCGGCGAATGGTTCGGGCCATTCGTGGCCGCCGTCGGCCATTCCTTCGGAGGCGCCGTTGCCGCCAATGCCATCGCCGGCTCCGTCAAGGACATCCTACCATTGGCGGCCGCACGTCTTGTGCTGATCGCGGCGCCAAGCTCACTGCCGGCAATCTTCGACGACTTCAGCCGCATGCTCAATGTCGGTCCCCGCTCGCAAGTCGCGATGGCTGACCGCGTCGAATATCTCTCCGGCCGGCCGCTGCATGAATTCACCGGTGACCGCCAGCTTGCCCAGGCGCCCGTGCCGACGCTGGTCATCCACGCGCCTGACGACCGGGAGGTGCCGGCTGAACACGCACGACGCTATGCCGGCGCCGGTGATCATGTGCGGTTGCATTGGGCCGACGGGCTCGGCCATCGCCGCATTCTGGTCGACAAGGGTGTGGTTGAACGCGCCGTCGACTTCGTGGCCACGCAGCGCGGGCCGTCGCTGCTCCACTGAGCTTCAGGCTATTTCTTCTTTTCCCCCGGCTTTACGGGCAACCCGGCCGCTTTCCAGGCCGTGTAGCCGCCGAGGATGTGCTTGACCGGCGAAAGCCCCATGTCCTGCGCCGTCTTTGTGGCCAGCGCCGAACGCCAGCCGCCGGCGCAGAAGAAGACGAAGCTTTTTCCCGAAGCGAAGAAGGCCTTGTGGTAGGGGCTTTCGGGATCGATCCAGAACTCCAGCATGCCACGGGTGACATGCTTGGCGCCGGGAATTCTGCCGTCACGCTCGATCTCTCGAGGATCGCGCAGATCGACGAAAATGGTGTCTTCGTCTTCAAGCAGTCCTGCCGCTTCCTCGGGCGAGACCACTTCGATCTCGGCGTTGGCCTCATCCAGCAGTTCGCGATACCCTTTTTTCACTGTCGTCCCTCCCGGCCGCAGGTTTGCTGGCAAGGCGGATTTCGAGCACAACGAACGGTGTTTGTCACGCCTCGACCGTGCCGGCCATGGTCTTCCAGGCGGCCATTGCCCCGGCCACCGTCGCCAGCAGGGCGGCCCGGGAAGCACCGTCGCGCGCCTGGATCGACATGCCGTGCTGGACCGTTGCGAAAAAGGTCGCCGCGGCACGGCAATCGAAGCCGGCGGGCAGTTCACCCTCGGCCACGCCGCGCTCGAGACGCTTCTTCAGGGCGGTAAGATTCTCGGCGCGGCGGCGCCGCAAATCCGTGCAGATCGCGCCTCGGCTCGAGTCTTCGTGCAGCGCCCCCAGAGCAATCAGGCAGCCCTGCGGGCGACCCGTCTGCGAATAGGCCTTTGCAGTGCGGCGCAGAAACCGCTCGATCGCAAGGCGCGCCGTTGGCGCCTCTTCCAGCGCGGTCCAGATGTCGGCGCCCTCCACGCGGGAATAGAGATCGGTCGCCTCGAGGAACAGGGCCTCCTTGCTACCGTAGGCGGCATAGAGGCTCGGCGAATTGATGCCCATCGCGGCGGCGAGATCGCTGATCGACGCACCTTCATAGCCCTTGGCCCAAAATACATCCATCGCGCGCCGCAGGGCCGCGGTTCGATCGAACGTGCGGGGACGGCCTCTTTCCGACATGACGCTCTTTTCTGTGTTGATCGATACATAAATGAGTTGACGCGACTGGGCAAGGTTGGCAGATATTTATGTATCAATCGCTACATAAATGGAGAAATCGATGTCATCAGGAAGTTTGAACGGCAAGGCGGCACTCGTCACCGGAGGCAGCCGCGGTATCGGCGCGGCAATCGCGCGAAGGCTCGCGGCAGACGGGGCCGATGTCGCGCTGACCTACGTGCATGGAGAGGAACTGGCTCGGTCCGTCGTCGCCGAGATAGAGACCAAGGGCGGTCGCGCCATCGCGATCAAGGCCGACAACCGTGATGCCGAGGCCATAGACCAGGCGGTTGCCGATGCGGTGACCGCCTTCGGCCGGCTCGACATCCTGGTCAACAGTGCCGGCATCTGGCGCGCGGCGCCGATCGATACGCTGTCGCTTGCCGATTTCGACGAAACCATGTCGGTCAATCTGAGGGCGCCGTTCATCGCCTCGAAAGCGGCGGCAAGGCACATGGGCGAGGGCGGCAGGATCATCTCGATCGGCAGCAACCTGGCCGAGCGGGTCACCGACACCAGCCTGGGAGCCTACTCGGCCAGCAAGGCGGCGCTGGTCGGCCTGACCAAGGCATTGGCCCGCGACCTCGGGGCACGCGGCATCACCGCCAATGTCGTTCATCCCGGCTCGACGGATACCGACATGAACCCGGCCGACGGCCCGCATGCCGACCATCAGCGCCAGAAGATGGCGACCCCGCGATTCGGCAAGGCGGAGGATATCGCCGGCATGGTTGCCTGGCTCGCCGGACCGGAGGGCCGTTTCGTTACCGGAGCCGCGCTGACCATCGACGGCGGCGCAAACGCTTGAGGCGCGAGGCTTCCCGTGGCCGGCGCGACAGTTCGGTCGCGCCGGCCGTCACGATGTTGTGAAACCGTTCTGCAACAGCCCTGCCGAAATTTATGAAAGCTTAACGAAATCGGTATGAATCGGTATAGTCGCGCCTTACATCCGCCATGCGGTGAGCGGGACGGTTTAGCGTGCGGAACGGGAACCGGTTGCGACCGGAGCGGGTGATCCATGAAATTCCTCGGTAAAAAAGCAACCGTGATGCCGCTCGTGGCGATTACGGCGACGCTGGCTTTCGGCATGCCTCAGGCAGGGGCCCAAGGGCTTTTCGACATGCTGTTCGGCGGCGGGATCAGGCATGAGCCGAAGGGCGAGTTTCCGCCTCCTCCGCCAAAACACAAGCCGAAGGCGCCGGCCGGCAGCAGCGGCGGTAGCGTGAGGATCAGCGGTCCGTCATACTATACTTACAAGGCCGACAGGCTGGTGCGTGTCGACTTCTCGACGCTAGCGACCGCGCCGCAGCCGGCGACACCGCAAGATGCCGCTTTCGTTCCTTCGGCCACCGGTGCTGCCTTCCACGATGCCATTGCCGGCCTCAGCGACTACGAACTCTACGCAGAGCCCGACATCGCCAAGGCGCTGATCGCCTATTACTCGGCCAACCCGGATTTCATCTGGGTGAACGGAACCAGCCCCAACAACCGTGCGCAAGATGCCGTGCGGGTGCTCGGCGAGGCTGCCAGCTACGGCCTCACGCCTGCCGACTACACCGTCGACGTGCCAGCCACCAGTTCGACCTCGACAGACGACGCAGCCAAGCTAAAGGAACTCGTCCGTTTCGAGATGGCGCTGTCGGCACGCGTCCTGCGTTACGCCCACGACGCCCAGAGCGGCCGTGTCGAGCCCAATCGTATGACCGGCTACTACGATTTCCCGGCCAAGCCGCTCGACATGATAGGCGTGCTGAAGACACTGGCGCATACACAGGAAGTTCGCACATATCTGGAATCGCGCCATCCCCAGAATGCGGAGTATCAGGCGCTGCGCGTCGAACTGGAATCGCTGCAGGCGAGTGCCGAGAACGAGATCGTCGTCGATCCCAAGCTGCTGCTGAAGCCAGGCGAAACCAGCCCCGAACTGCCAAAGCTCCTGTCGCTGATCGCGCGTAATCTCGACGACGAGATGGGCGGCACCTATGGCGAGGTCCTGTCGCGTTTGGCGACCAGCGAAGTCTATGTTCCCGAACTGGTCCCGCTCATCAAGGCGGTGCAGCAGAAGGAGGGCATGAAGGGTGACGGCGTCATCGGACCGCGCACCGTCGCCACACTGGCCGGGACGTCGAAGGCCGACAGGCTGCTGAAGGTCGAGGTGGCGCTGGAAGAACTGCGCTGGCTGCCTTCCGATCTCGGCAGTCCGCGTGTTTTCATCAACCAGCCCGCCTTCACCGCAAGTTACATTGACGACGGCCAGGAAAAGCTGAAGACGCGTGCCGTCGTCGGTCGGGTTACCAACCAGACGGCGTTCTTCTACGATCAGATCAAGCAGGTCGATTTCCACCCCTACTGGGGCGTGCCGCAGTCGATCATCGTCAACGAAATGCTGCCGAGGTTGCGCGGCGACCCCGGCTATCTCGACCGTGCCGGCTACGAGGTGACGGATTCACGCGGCAAGCGCATTCCTTCGTCGGCAGTGAACTGGGGCGCTTATGGCGCCAACATCCCCTACAATGTGCGCCAGCAGCCGAGCGAGGCCAATGCGTTGGGCGAACTGAAGATCCTGTTCCCCAACAAGCATGCGATCTACATGCATGACACGCCGCAGAAATCGTTCTTCAAGCAGGATATGCGCGCGCTCAGCCATGGCTGCGTACGCCTGCAAGATCCACGCGGCATGGCGGCGGCGGTGCTCGGCACCTCGGTCGACTATATCGCGGAGAAGCTGAAGCACGGACACTCGACCGAGGATGTAACGCGCAAAATCCCGGTCTATGTCGCCTATTTCACCGCCTGGCCAGACATGTCCGGCAAGGTCGAGTATTTCAGCGACGTCTATGACCGCGATTCCCGGCTAAAGCAGGCCTTGGATGCGACCGAGGCGGTGCGCTCACCCTCGACCTAATCGCTAACTCTCTGACAGCGGGCGCCGGAAACCGGCGTCGCGCCCGGCGATCAGCCAGTAGACCAGCCCGGCCACAAGACCGGCGACGGCGATGATGCCGATATCGGCCCAGCGCTCCGGATCGACGTCCTCCGCCGCGCTCGGCCAGATCAGGAAGAAGCCGCCGGCCGCTGCGGCGGCGCCGAAGAGCATGTGCAGCAGGGCGCTGCGCAGGGAGAAAAACTCGGCGATCAGCGCGAAAATCAGCGTCTGTGGCGCGGTCAGCACAACCGTCAGGAAATAGATGAACATGCCGAGCGGCGGCACCACCAAGGCCGCGATCGGTGAGACGCCCATGAGGTCGAAATAGGCGGGCGCGTTGGGCACGGAACTCAGCGCCGCATAGATCGCCACCACCGCGATCAGGCCGACCAGTATGGCGACAAGATAGCCGGCCAGCATCATCAGGACGCGCTTCATCAAGTGCTTCGCAGTCGACATGCCCACCCCCGTGAAGCCCGTTCATCCTACAGTCAGCCATCAATGGCGAATTGACGCAAGGGGAGACGGAAGACCTGGCCAGCGTCGCGGCCCGACGCAGGCGGACCAGCCACTCAGGCGCCGCCGCACATATGCTGCGAATCCGGCAGAGCCCAGGAGCCTTTCGCGACGAGGTCGACGGAATAATAGACCCGGCCACGGTCGTCGTCCTTGGGGCAGTCCCTGGGAATCAAGATCAAGCACATGACGACCGGTTCTCCAACCTTCGAGGCAGCCAATCCAGGCTCGCGATCATAGGAGACAGCCCCGCCACCATTGGTGAACGTGGCCGCGCTGCCCGCGTCGGGACTGGCCGTTTCCAGCGGATCGTCGCCGAGGCGCGTGGTAAGCGTCTCGATGTGCGTCGATGCGCATTGGCCGATCGCTAAGGGCAAGGGCTGATCGTTACGCCCGGGGTTTCGCCCGGCGGCTTCGAGCGCCTTCTTGCCAATCAGCGCGATGTTGTAGTCCTGCACCCAGGATGGCGCATTCCCATAGGTCTGCAAGGCGTTGTTGAGCGCGCTGGCGATACATGCCGTATCGCTCTTGCAGGCATTGCGGTCGGCGATCAGCCCGCGGGCAATCTTGCGCTTGTCGCCGCCGAACGCTGGCTCGAAACCCTTGTACGCCTTCGAAACCAGCAGATCGATCGCCGACAGTTGCGGGTCGGCGCAGATCGCTTTTTCCGCCGGCAGGCTTGCCTTGGCGCAGTCGAAGGACGGCCCATCGGCCCGCGCCGGAGAAACGGCAAGGAAACTGCCGGCTGGGACGATGGCGAGCACAGACAGCAAATAAGTTCTAACGAAACATCGCATCATGGCCCCAAGCCAACAGGATTGCCCAAGGCGCGGCCCCGCGCCGGCGCATAACATACCCCAAGGATGGACAATTTGGGCTCCCGTTTCGTCGTTGAGAATGCTCGTGGGCAGCGCATTCGCGACGAGGATATCCCTGCGAATCCTATTTTGGTTCGGCCGTCACAGGATCGAAGTCGATTTCGACCTTTGCCTTGTCCGAGGTGTAGTAGGTGACGGTGTAGCCGTCCTTGTCCCAGTCGACCTCTTTCACGTAGCGAAACCCGTCACGCTGCTCGACCTTGGCGATGATCTCCGACAGCTTCTTGGCATTGGGTGGCGGCAACGGAGTTTCATCCGCGGCAAAGGCAGGCCCGGCGGCGAGAAGAACGGCGACGGAGGTCGCAAGCAGAAATCTGGACATGGTTTTCCCTCAAGTTTCGACGGAGGGAAACTCGCTGCCATGCAGGTTTGTTCCGCATGTGGGCATGCCGGGTCACCGATCCAAGGATTTGCAGTTGCGGCAAGACAAGCGTCCTATGCCAAAAACCACGATGGCCGCTTCAATATTCATGGCCATGCAACGTTGGCGTCATGTCGTCGTGCCTGCATCCCGGCGTTTCAATGCCTGCGCAAAAAAGGGAGAACGCTGAAGGGGCGGACTGTAGCTGCCGATGTGATGCCCAGCAAACAGATGGTGGGCGATGCAGGGATTGAACCTGCGACCCCACCCGTGTGAAGGGTGTGCTCTCCCGCTGAGCTAATCGCCCGCTCGTTGCCCGAAGGCCAAGCGAGCCGCGATATAAGGGAGGCCGGCCCGTTAAGTCAAGGCAGTGTCTGGTGTTCTCACACAGATCGGATTTGCGGTCCCGCCAGGCGCCGTTCCGGAGACATTTTCATCGCCGGCGCTCAGTGCGCGGCGGCGCCGATCAGCCCTTGCGCCAGATCGAGCGTCAATGCGTCAAAATGCGATATCACCGCCGAGGGCTCGAACTCGCGCACATGACGGTCGGTGTAGCCGAAGTCGACGGCGACGACAGGAATGCCGGCGGCCTTGGCGGTGTCGATATCTGTTTGCGAATCGCCCACCATCAAGGCGCAGTGCGGATCGCCGCCGGCCCGTTTGATGGTTTCGATCAGGTGACGCGGATCGGGCTTGCGGAACGCGAACGTGTCCTGCCCGGCAATTGCCGCGAAATGCCTGGTCAAGCCAAGCGCTTCGATCAGCGCCAGCGAATTGGCTTCGTATTTGTTCGTGCAGATGGCCAGCAGATAGCCGGCCTTCTCAAAGCGGGCAATCGCCTCGATCACGCCGGGGTAGGGGCGGGATTTGCCAGGAATATTGTCAGTGTAGTGATCGAGGAACAGTTTCAGCAGCCGGTCGTGCTCCTCGACCTTGAGGGATCGTTGCTGCGCGGCATGCGCCCGTTCGATCATCACCCGGCCGCCATGGCCGACGAAGCGTCTGAAGCCGGCTTCGTCGACGGCTGCCAGTTGGCTGGCCGCCAAGCTGTGGTTGAGGCTGTCGAGCAGGTCCGGCGCCGTGTCAATCAGCGTTCCATCGAGGTCGAACACGATGATCGGGCGACTCATGATCCATCCTGCGCAGGTTTGTGCATCGGCAGGCGATAGCGGCTGCGACGCTTTAAGGCAAGCAGACTGGTGGGGCCGTCGCCAAAGGCTTTGACCCGGCCGGCAAAAGTGCTAGGAGCCCGAAACGCTAAAGCGCGTTGCGTCGAAACGGACTCCCCGCGGCGCGCTTTGGGTCTTTGTTTCATGCATGTCGTTTCCCAAAACCGAGGTCACTTTTGGGCGGCATGCATTAGGTTTCGGGGCAGCAAACGGCATGGATGCGAGGCAATTGAAGGTCGAGGCCGCGCGGGCGGCCCTTGCCCATGTCACCGACGGCATGCGGCTCGGCATCGGCACCGGCACCACTGCCGACGAGTTCGTGCGGCTGCTCGCCGACAAGGTTGCCTCCGGCATGACCATAACAGGGGTGCCAACCTCGGAACGCACCGCCGCGCTGTGCCGCGAACTCGGCGTGCCGCTGTCGACGCTGGAGGAAACGCCCGAACTCGATCTCACCGTTGACGGCGCCGACGAGGTCGACCCGGAGCTGACATTGATCAAGGGTGGCGGAGGTGCGCTGCTGCGTGAGAAGATCGTGGCGGCGGCCTCGCAGCGCATGATCGTCATCGCCGACCGTTCGAAGATGGTCGAGACGCTCGGCCGGTTTCCTCTTCCCGTCGAAGTCAACCGGTTCGGCCTGCGCGCGACCGAGATCGCCGTGGCCGTGGCGGCTGGAAATCTCGGCCTTTCCGGTCCGGTGACATTGAGGATGACGGGAGGCCAGCCTTTTGTTACAGACGGCGGCCATTTTATCCTCGATGCATCTTTTGGCCGCATTCCGGATACAAGAGCGCTTTCGAATGCTCTCCACGCCATTCCTGGCGTGGTCGAGCACGGTCTTTTCATCGGGCTGGCGTCAGCGGCCATCATCGCCGGCGGCGACGGTATCCAAACTGTCCATGCCGCCCGAAAACCAGGGAGTTCTATCGATCATGATGTTGCATAACCGGGTTCGCCGTCTTTCCGTCCTTGTGGCGGCTTCGGCCGTCTTCGCGTTCTCCTCGCCTGTCTTCGCGCAGGACGTCACGGAATCGCATCTGAAGGCCGCACGCGCCGCGGTTGCCGCGATCCACGCGACCGACCCGTTCGACAGCATCCTGCCGCAGGCCGCCGCGGCGCTCGAATCGCAGCTCATTCAGAAGAACCCTGACATGCAGGAGCTGATCGGCAAGACGATCAACGAGAAGGCACTGGCGATGGCCTCTCGCCGCGCGGATCTCGAGAAGGAAGCGGCTCTTGCCTATGCGAAAGTGTTTTCCGAAAAGGAACTCACCGACATCGCGGCCTTCTACAGCTCCGAGTCCGGCAAGAAGCTGCTCGACAGCGGCCCGACCGTGACGCGCGACCTCGTCAAGGCCGCCGACATCTGGCAGAACGGCGTAGCTCGCGATCTTGCCCAGCAGGTCGGCGAAACGCTGGCGGCGGCGGCAAAAGCGAAGGCGCCGGCTGCGCCTGCGCCCGCCGATGGCGCCGCTCCGGCAGACAATGCGGCCCCGGCGGATGGCGCCGCACCCGCGGACGGTTCGGCTCCTGCCGACGACACGCAGAACTGATCCTGCATTTCAAACGCGGCCTTTGCGGCCATCTGTAAAGCCCGGCCTGTCCGGGCTTTTCTTTTGGTGGTTTGCGGCCTACCTGTCACTCACATTTTTGGCGTTCAAGGAGCCGCTTTATGGCCGGTTATGATTACGACCTCTTCGTCATCGGCGGAGGCTCCGGCGGGGTGAGGGCGGCACGGGTCGCGGCAGCGCTCGGCAAGCGCGTCGGCATCGCCGAAGAATACCGTTTTGGCGGCACCTGCGTCATCAGGGGCTGCGTGCCGAAAAAGCTCTATGTCTATGCCTCGCAATTTCCCGAGCATTTCGCCGACGCCGCCGGCTACGGCTGGACGGTGCCGGAAGCCAGATTCGACTGGCAGACGCTGGTCGCCAACAAGGACCGCGAGATCAGCCGCCTGGAGTCGATCTACAAGAAAAACGTCGAGGGTTCGGGCGGCGAGACCTTTCATTCGCGGGCGATGATCGTCGACCCGCACGTGATCCATCTCCTGAGCGAGGACCGCACCGTCACCGCCGATCAGATCCTGATCGCCACCGGCGGCCGTCCGGCGGCGCATCCGGCACTGCCCGGCCACGAACACTGCATCTTCTCCAATGAGGCTTTCGACCTCAAGGAACTGCCGAAGACGATTATGATCGAGGGCGGCGGCTATATCGCGGTCGAGTTCGCCAACATCTTTCACGGGCTCGGCGTAGACACCACGCTAGTCTATCGCGGCAAGGAAATTCTTGGCCGCTTCGACATGGACCTGCGGCGCACGCTGCATGAGACGATGGAAAAGAAGGGGATAAAAATCCTTTGCCATTCCGTCTCCGAATCGGTCAGCAGGCGGCCGGACGGGCGGCTCGACGCGCAGCTCATCAGCGGGCAGGTGCTGACGGTCGACCAGGTGATGCTGGCCATCGGCCGCATCCCCAACAGCGAGAATATGGGCCTGGAGGGCATAGGCATCGAGATGGCCGCCGCGACCGGTGCGATCAAGGTCGACCGGTATTCCCGCACCAACATCGACAATATCTGGGCGATTGGCGATGTCACCAACCGCGTACAGCTGACGCCGGTGGCGATCCACGAAGCGATGTGCTTCGTCGAGACGGCGTTCAAGGGCAATCCGACGGCGCCCGACCACGACACGATCGCGACCGCCGTCTTCTCGCAACCCGAAATCGGCACGGTCGGCCTATCGGAAGACGAGGCCGTCAAGCGCTTCGCCGATATCGAAATCTACCGCGCCAGCTTCCGGCCGATGAGGCACACGCTGTCGGGCCGTGACGAAAAGATGCTGATCAAGCTGGTCGTCGACGGCGCTTCGCGCAAGGTTCTCGGCGCCCACATACTGGGGCCGGATGCCGGGGAAATGGCACAGTTGCTCGGCATCCCCCTGAAAGCGGGGCTGACCAAGGATGATTTCGACCGCACCATGGCCGTGCATCCGACTGCGGCAGAAGAGCTCGTCACCATGTACAAGCCGACCTACCGGGTGAAGGACGGCGAGCGCGTCTGACGCCTCGCCTGTCGACGCGCCGCCGCCAGCCTTGGCCGGCGGCGGTAGTCAAACCGCTACAGCAGAGTGCCGCGCAGAATGACCAGCGCCACTGAGAAATAGATCACCAGTCCGGTGACATCGACCAGCGTGGCGACGAACGGCGCGGATGCGCTGGCGGGGTCGAAACCGACCCGTTTCAGGGCGAAAGGCAGCATCGACCCCGACAGCGAGCCGAAGGTGACGATGCCGACCAGTGCGGCGCCGACAGTCGTGGCGATCAGCGGCCAGTGCGGGCCATAGTCGTAGAAGCCCATATATTGCCAGAGCGCGATGCGGCAGACGCCGACCACGCCGAGCATGGCTCCGAGCACGAGACCGGTAGGCAATTCGCGCAACGCCACCCGCCACCAGTCGCGAAGGCCGATCTCGCGCAGCGCCAGCGCTCGGATGACCAGCGAGGTCGCCTGCGAGCCGGAATTGCCGCCGGAGCTCATGATCAGCGGGATGAACAGCGTCAGCACGATCGCTTTCTCCAGCTCGCCCTCATAGCTTTGCATCGCATTGGCCGTCAGCATCTCGCTGATGAACAGCGCGCAGAGCCAGCCGCCACGCTTCTTGATCATGGCGAGGAAGCTCATCTTCATATACGGCTCGTCCAGAGCCTCCATGCCGCCGAAGCGATGCACGTCCTCAGTGGTCTCCTCGATCATCGTGTCGATGATGTCGTCGATGGTGACGATGCCGAGGATCTTGCCGTGATCGACGACCGGAACGGCGAGCAGATCGTATTTGGAGATCGTCTGCGCCAGGTTTTCGCGGTCGGTCAGCGGGCTGACCGTCACCGGCATGCGGTCGGGCGCCACCGACAGGATCGAGTCGTCCGGCTCACCGGTGATGAGCCGACGCAAGCCCGTCGACCGCACCAGGAGGTGTGTTTGCGGATCGACGATGTAGATTGCATAGACGGTCTCGCGCGTCCGCTCGACCTTGCGGATGTAATCGAGCGTGCGCCCGACGGTCCAGTCGGAGGGAACGCTGACGAACTCCGTCGTCATGATCGAGGCGGCGCTGCCTTCAGGATAGCCCAGAATGGAAAGCAGGGTCGCGCGCAGCGGCGGCGCCAATGCGCCGAGCAGTTCTGAGCGTGCCGGCTCTTCGAGCTCGCGCAGGATGTCGGCCGCGCGGTCGACGGACATGGCGGTGAGTAGCTTGCTCGCCTTGGGACGGGGCAGGGCCTCCGCCAGTTCGGGCGCGCCCTCAAGCTCAGGCTGATCGAAAATCTCGACCAGCCGTTCGAAGGGTACGGCGCAAAGCAGCTCCGTCGCGGTTTCGCGCGATTCATGATTGAGCGCCTCGACAACGTCGGCGACGTGGTCATTGGCAAGGATGCGGGCGATGGCGACGGCCTCGTCGTCCGCTACCGGGGAAAAATCGTTCATGGTTCACTCCTTGCCGTCCGGCAGGACATGAACCATTCAGGTCACGTCTAGGCGGACGGCGGTTGCGTTCGACTGTGACTGTCGCCAGGCATGGCGCGGTGACCTTTCCGCTTGCGGGTTCGCTTTTGACTGTCTGCAAGCCGGCGCAACATAGGAGCGCACCTTGCCGAGTCAATCGCGGTGAGGAAGGAAAACAGTGCCGAACGGCGCCGATCGCGAGACTGTGATCACCGTGTGCCGTTCAACGCGGCAAGTCCCGGTGACGTCGTCGTTATTTCTGCTTCAGCCGACGCGAGAACCGCGTCCATTTGTCCTCGACCGGCCTTGGCTGGGCCAGGATCGTGGTGAGTTCGAGAGGTAGGCTCGGGGCGAGTGGTTTCTTCGTGGCGACACCGTCGGCAATCAGCACCATCGAGTGGTAGAACTCGGTGCCGGCAGCCGATCTCGGCGCCACGGCTTCGTGCATGACACTGATCACCGTCACATCCGGGCAGTTGTCCTTGATGGCCTGGTGGAAGGCAATCTTGCCGTCAGGGTCGAGAGCACCGGTCGCCTCGTCGAGGAACAACAGTCCCGGCTGCTGCAGTATGATACGAGCCACCACCAGCTTCTGTTTCTGGCCGCCCGACAGGACCTGATCCCAGCTTTTGCCCTCGCGGCTTTCATTGGCCATGTGTTCGATGAAATCGCCAAGGCCAGCCTTGTGCAGCGCCGACGCGACCTGGGCATCACCATGATCGCGTTCGGAGCCGGGCAGGCAGACCAGCTGCTTCAGCGACACCTGCGGCAGCTTGACCTCCTGGGCGGCATAAAAACTCTTCACGCCCTCGGGGAAGACGATAGTGCCGCGGCCGTAGGGCCACAAACCGTTGATCGCCTTGATCAGCGAGGTCTTGCCGCAACCGGATTCGCCCTTCAGGAAGGTCCATTCGCCGCGTCGGAAGCGCAGGTTGGCGGAGCTGAGGAATGGCGTCGCGTCCTCGCCCTGATGCGCCAGCTCCAGCTTCTGGATGGTCAGGCCGAAAACCGGATTCTGGCTGGCGTAGTGGAAGTCGGAACGGCCGCTCTGGCTGTAGAATTCCTGTGGGTGCTGGACATTCTCGATCGCGTTGGCGAGCTCCGTCACACGCTGGCTGTTGGCGCGAAGCGTGGCGATGGCGGGCATGACATGGATGAACCACGAACACTGGCTGATGAGTTGGCCCACCATTTCGGAGCCGGTGATGTAACCTTTATAGTCCAGGCGGCTGTGGATGAACGGCACCAGGCCAGGAGCATAGGCCACAATACGGGCGCCGATGAAATTGTAGATCAACTCGAACGACATATAGCTGGTGTTGACGACATTCAGCCGTCCCCAGGTGCGATCGATGTCGACATAGAGCCGGTCGTGCATCATTTTCTGCACGCCCTCGCCATGTGAGGCGGCGACATGGAAGCTGCGGCGCAGAAATGTCGTCAGTTCGCTACGATAGCTTCCCTCGGCCTTCTGCATGCGAATATTGAGACGTTCCAGCAGGCTGCCGAGCTTGACGGCGATCCAAGTGTTGAGGGGCACGTAAGTGGCAACCGCGAGGAGGGCGAGAACAGCGCTGCCATAGCTGCCAAGGAACTCCAGTCCTTTGACCTCCACTGACGACTGCAGCAGGTTCTGGCCGATAAAGTAGAGCGAAGTCGCCAGCCCCAGCACGCCCATGGCGAGGCCGATCGCACCGCCGGTCATGTCCTTGATCGATTCCTGGATGCGCTGGTCGACATTGTCGGGCGCAACGATGCCGCCGTCCGCGGAACCATGTTGAGCATGGAAATGGGTGTGATTGCCGTCGAGCAAGGCCTGGTTGAATTTGTCGTTCAGCCAGCCACGCCATTTGCGGTGCAAGGTTGCCGAGACGAGATTGCGAATACCGGTGAAGCCGGCATCCTTGAGCAGGACGAGCAGCACCAGCACGCCGGCGTTGGTCAGGATTGTCTCCAGCGGACGGGTGTTGGCGGCGTCGTGCAGGAAGGCAATTGAATTCACCAATTCGCCCGAAGCCATGGCGAACCAGACGCTGGCCTTGCTGGACAGCGCGGTGAGCAGCGCGATCACCAGCGTCAGCGTCCAGGCTTCCTTCCAGCGGTCCGAGACCCAGTAGGCTCGCATGAGCCCCCAGAAATTGCGCATCGAGGATACCGGCGTCAAATGCGACTGCCCTGCGGCGTCGCGGTGTAGTCCATCCGGTACTGACTCTTGCGATCGTCTGCCGATCCGAATCACGATCCCGCCCAAACCTTTTTTGTTTTGTTACGGATGGTAACACCAATTGATCATTTTCCATTAATTTTAAACCGGGCAGACCAGAAAGCCGCCGCGGCCGTTGCCCTGAGGCAACAGATTGAAGATCGAATTGACATCAAAACCGTGGATGATGGCCAGAAAATTTCGATGAATTTCGGTCATTTAGGCACCACGGCCGTGGCTGCGGCCGATCTTCCCTTGGGGAAGCTTCGTACACGGCTTTGTGACTCAAAAGTCGTGTGGGGCGGGGGATTTTCTTACTGGGCCTGGCCAGAATTCCCGAAATACGCCGCCCTCAATGTCTGATTCCTTGCCGCAGCGACGTCGCCAACTCGCCTGTCCCGTCATCAACCAAGGGGTTGATCCGCACCAGCGCGCCAACGGTGGCTGGTTCTCTCATCAGCAAGGCCAAAATGGCGGCGAAGTGGCGTCTGCTGGCCTCAGTCGGCCTTTTCCAATTCACCACGCGCCTTGGCCGCCGCGACCTGACGGATCGCATCAGCCAACGTGTCCGCGTCCTGCGCGCCCATCACGGCATATTTACCCTCGAGCAGGAAGCATGGCACGCCTGTGATACCCATGCGCGAAGCGGTGGTGATTTCCGTGCGAACCGCTTCGACATCGGCGTCGCTCGGCAAGAGCGTTTCAACAACCGAGGCGTCCATGCCGGCCTCGCGGGCAGCTTCGACCAGCACCGTATGGTCGCCGATGTTGACGCCTTCCTCGAAATTCAGCTGGAACAGGCGGCGCACCAGCCGGTTCTGAACGTCCTCGCCGGCGGCACCGGCCCAGCGGATCAACCGATGCGCGTCGAGCGTGTTTGGGGCCACCTTTATGGCGTCGAAGGCAAAGGAAATGCCCTCGGCCTCGCCAAGCGGCTCGATGCGGGCATGAATTTCGCGAATGCGCTCGTCGCTGCCAAACTTGGCCAGCATGTAGTCGTGGCGGTCCTTGCCTTGCGGAGGAATGGTCGGATCGAGCTGGAACGGCCGCCAGCGTATATGCACTTCGACATCTCCGGCCGCGGCGACCGCCTTGTCCAGCCGCTTCTGGCCGATGAAGCACCACGGGCAGACGACGTCCGACACCACATCGACGGTAATGGCGTTCGCTTCGCTCATCTCTATCTCCGGGTTTTCAATTCGGTTTGCGCCACCAGGTCGGCAACTGGTAACCGAATATGGGCGTCTTTCGCGGATGTTCCAGATAATTCCAGTAAGCAAGCCATTGCTGCGTGTTGTATTGCATCGGCACCATGTAATTGCCGGAGATCAGCAGCCGGTCGAGAACGCGAACCGCCGCGACATAATCCTCCTTCGAACGGGCTCGCAGCATTGCGTCGATGGCCGCATCGATCGCCGGATCGGCGACGCCGGCGAGATTGAACGATCCTTCCGTCCTGGCCGCGGCGGACGACCAGCGCCCGATCTGTTCGATGCCAGGGGACAACGAATTGTTGAAGCCGCTGGAGCCGATCAGGGCTTCGAAATCGAAACGCTGCTTGCGCGACTGGATCTGGTCGCCATCGAGGCTGCGGATGCTGACGTTGATGCCGATCTTCTCCAATGTGCGCTGGTAGATGCCGGCCAGACGCTCTTCGTCCTGCGAGGCGGTCAGGATCTCGAAACCAAAAGGTTTGCCATCGGGATCGATCATCGTGCCATTGTTCACGTGGTAGCCGATGCTTTTCAGAAGGTCGAAAGCGGTCTTCAGCACCTTGCGGTCCTGGCCCGAACCGTCTGTCACCGGCGGTTTCCAGGTGCCGTCCATGACGTCGGCCGGCACGCGGCCGGGGTAGGGCGCCAGAAGCGCCTTTTCCCTGTCGTCAGCCGGATGGCCGAGCGCGGAAAGCTCGGAATTCTGCCAATAGCTCATCGTGCGGGTATACTTGCCGCCGAACAGATTTTTGTTGGCCCACTCGAAATCATAAAGCATGCCGAGCGCGCGCCGAACCACCGGGTTGGAAAACTTCGGCAACCTCGTGTTGAACAGAAAACCGGTCACGACGGGCGGAATGCCGGTGTCGAAGGTTTCAGAAACCACGTCACCCCTATGGAAGGCGGGAAAGTCGAGATCGCGCTCGCGTTTCACCGGATCGCCGTCGTCGTCGATGGCGCAAAGCCCCTTCTTGAAGGCCTCGAGCTTGGCGTTGGCGTTGAGAAAATACTCGATGGTGATCTGGTCGTAATTGTCGAAACCCCGTTTGGCGGGAATGTCCTTGCCCCAGTAGTCGGGGTTGCGCTTGAAGACGATGCGCTGGCCGGGCGTCACCTGCGCGATCCTGTAGGGACCGCTGCCGATCAACGGCTTCAGCGTCGTTCTGTCGAAGGTGTCGATGTCGAAAGCGTGCTTGGGGATGATCGGCGTCAGCGCGATGATCAGGGGAAACTCACGATCGGCCTTGTCGTTGAAGGTGAAGCGCACGCTATGGTCGCCGGTCTTTTCGAGCTTGGCGATCCTGGCCATGCGGTCGCTGTAGGGTGGGCGGCCTTTCTGCGTATAGGCATCGTAAGTGAACAGCACGTCTTCCGGCGTCACCGGCTGACCATCCGACCATTTGGCATTCGCGTTGAGATGGAACTCGATGCTCTTGCGCTCGGGATCCATGTCGGCGGTGTCGGCCAAAAGCCCATAGAGGGTAAAAGCCTCGTCGGCACTGCGCTGCATCAGCGGCTCGAAGACCAGATTGCCGAAGATCGTGTCCATCATGCCGCGCGCCGTCGTGCGCAGGCTTTTCAGGATGAAAGGGTTTAGGTTGTCGAAGCTGCCGACGACGCAATAAGTGATGCTGCCACCCTTCGGAGCGTCGGGATTGACGTAGCTGAAATGGGTGTAGTCCGGCGGCAGGGCCGGTTCGCCCTGCATCGCAATAGCGTATTTCGGCTCCGACAGCGCCGGTGGCGACGACAGGGTGAAAAACGATAGTGCGGTGACCAGCCAAACAAGAACGCGGCCCATGACCGTCTCCTTAACAGGTCGGCTTGATGATTCGGTCCGCACCCTAGCATGGGGCAACTGCGTGGCGGCCAATGGCGTCGTCAAGAATTACAAGTGGGCGGGCTGGATTCGACGCCGCTTGCAGTGTAACACGCCGTCCGAAGTCATTCTGTTGCCTCATTTTGGCAACAGGTAGCTGGACCACACGGCACGAAGAAGCCGGTCCCGGGATCATTGAGAGGAAGTACACGACATGACGAGCCTGAACAGCAACGCGTACCGCCTGTCGGTCATGGCCGCAGGCGTGGTTGGCTTTCTCGGCGCAGGACTTCCCTCTGCTTCCGCGCAGCAGCAGCCGCAGATTCCGCAGGGCTGGTTCAAGGCCTGCACCAAGCAGGAAGATGTCGACATCTGCAATGTCCAGAACATCGTCACCGCTGGCAATGGCCAGCTTGTTACCGGCGTCAGCCTGATCGAGCTCAAGGGCAAGGTGAACCGCAAGGTGTTCCAGGTGACGGTCCCGACCGGTCGCCTCGTGCCTCCCGGCATCGGCCTGCAGATCGACGCCGGCAAGGCGCAGAAGCTCGACTATGTCATCTGCTTCCCGGATCGTTGCGTGGCCGAAGTGCCGCTGACCGACCAGCTCGTCGCCTCGTTCAAGAAGGGTCAGGGGATCACGCTGACCTCGATCAATTTCCAGAACCAGGCCAACCCGATCAAGATCGCGCTGCAGGGCTTCAGCGGCGCCTATGACGGCCCCCCGCTGCAGCAGTCGGACATCGAGGACCGGCAGAAGAAGCTCCAGGACTTCGTCGCCAAGAACAACCAGGACTTCGCCAAGAAGCTCAAGGACGAGCAGGACAAGGCGAAGACCGCGAACTGATCCACCATCGGGTCATTATCGAGTCAAAAAAAGCGGGGTCATGCCCCGCTTTTTCATTTCTGTCCGTCTCAGTCTCAGTATGCCGGAAGTCAGTGCCTGGACTGCCGTTTCGGCGCGTAGCGCCCATCCGGCTTCTTGTCGAACATTTCCTTGATCTGCGGATGGCGGACGGGTTCTCCCGACTGATCCTCGAGCAGATTCTGCTCTGAGACATAGGCGATGTATTCGGTTTCTGAATTCTCGGCGAGCAGGTGGTAGAACGGCTGGTCCTTGCGCGGCCGCACGTCGGCGGGGATGGCTTCGTACCATTCGTCGGTGTTGGCGAATTGTGGATCGACGTCGAAAATGATGCCTCGGAACGGGAACAGCCGGTGGCGAACCACCTGTCCGATCGCGAATTTGGCCGTTTTCATCGTACTCACCACTGAATTCCTTGACTTTATTTGGCGCAGACTCCGCATCAATTCAATCCCGAGCGTCTGAGCGCCTTCAAAATACGCGGAATGCGCAACAAAGGTTTTTGATGAACGTCGCGATACCCGCGGCAAAGTCCTCAAAATCGCTACCGCTGCCGCGTCGGCTTCCGCAGGCCGCCCGCAAGCGCCGCAAAGCCGCTGCCGGGACGCAGCCCTTCGCGCATGAAAAAGGCGCGAAGCGGTGCAAAACCACCAAGCACGCCGAGACCGACGCCACGCGCCATCTGCGCCGGCAACATATCGGAAAGAAGCGACACGTTGAGCAGATTGACCGCGCTACTCCGCGCGAGGATGTCAGGCCGGCGTTTGAAATCGTAGGCTGCAAGGGCCTCGGCAGCGCCGGGATCTCCGCGATTTTCCGTTGCGATTCCAACTAGATCGTCGATATCCCTGATGCCTAGGTTGAGGCCTTGTGCACCGATCGGCGGGAACACGTGCGCGGCTTCACCGACAAGCGCCACCCGTCGCGCCGCGAAACGCAGAGGGGTCACCGTCGATAATGGATAAATCTGGCGGCCCAACTCCACGGTTACTCGGCCGAGCATCGACTGCATCTTTCGTTCGATCCGCAGCGAGAGCGTTGCGTCGTCCAAAGCGGCAAGCTCCTTGGCGGTCTCGGGCTTGACCACCCAGACAAGGCTGGAGCGATTGCCCGGCAGTGGAACCTGCGTGAACGGGCCAGTCTCGGTATGGAACTCCGTCGAGGTGAAGCCATGTTCGCGACTGTGGCCAAAATTGAGGACGAGCGCCGCCTGAGGGTAGGCGCGCGCCGCCGTCGAGATGCCCGCGGCCTCGCGGGCCGGCGACAGGCGACCGTCGGCAGCGACCGCAAGCGATGCATCGATCTCGCTGCCGTCAGCCAGCGCGGCGTGAGCTTTGTCGCCGCCGAGATGCCAGGCCTTCACCATCGATCTGCGCCACTCGATCCCGGAATGCGCCGCCACCTTGTCGGCAAGCGCGGGTCCAAGGACGCTGTTGGGCAGATTCAGGCCGAACTGTTCCTCGTCGATCTCGCTGGCGCGGAAAGTGACGACGGGACTGCGGATCAGCCGGCCGGTCGCATCGACAATGCGCATCACCTTCAAGGGTGCGGCCTTGGGCTCGATGTCCTGGAGCACGCCCAGCCGTTCGAGCACTTTCAGCGCGGGCGTCATGAGCGCCGTGGTACGGCCATCGGGAGCCGAAACCTCGGGCCCGGCAATCGTCACCGGAAAACCGGCATCGGCGAAGCCAAGGGCGGCGATCAATCCCGCCGGCCCCGTGCCTGCGATCAGTATCCGCGCTGTTTCCTGATGCTCCAAGATCGGTTTCCGGCTTGCTGTGCGAGGCGGCCATCAGACCTGCCAGTCAAGAGACGCATATAGGGCAGATCATGCGGCTTGATCAACGCGGCGATTCGGCCCATTCGAGTGGAATGACCGGCCAACAGGATGATTTCAGCCACCTCGATCGTGCCGGCCGCGCCACGGCAAACGTCGCGCGCAACCCGCGCTTGACGGTCAACGTCGTCGTCGGTGCAAGCATCGCACTGGCCTGGCTGCTGCTCGCCGCGATGGCGATTCGCAGCGCCGAAGCCCAGATCAGCGCGCCAGGCGATGCCTTGTTGCGTAATTTGCCGCAATTGCCGTTACCAGCCGTCCTCGAACGGTTCTTCGCGCTCTGCCTTTCACCAACGCCGCTCGACGCAAGCATCGGCCCGCATACCTTGGCGCTCATCCTCATGTGGTTTCTCATGGCGATCGCCGCGATGCTGCCATCCGCGGCACCAATGATCCGCATTTATTGCGAGATCGCCGATACGGCGCGGATCAAGGGGGAGCCAGTCGTCCATCCGCTGGTGCTGGTTGCCGGCTACCTCTGCGTCTGGCTTGCCGCCTCGATGCTGTTTGCGGCACTGACACTTGCCGTCCACGCATTCGCCGCCTCCGGCGGGATATTCGATCCGGTGCTTGGCGTTGCTGGTGGGCTCGCCTTGCTGGTTGCCGGCCTCTACCAGTTCAGCGGCCTCAAGGAGGCCTGCCTGACGAAATGCCGGAACCCGTTCTCGATCCTGTTTTCGAACTGGAGTGCCGAGACCGTCCGCGTGTTTCGGCTCGGCGCCGCGCAAGGCATCTGGTGCCTGGGATGTTGCTGGGCATTGATGCTGGTGATGTTCGCCGTGGGCGTGATGAATGTCTTCTGGATGGCGCTGATCGGTGTGTTCACCCTGATTGAAAAACAGACGACGGGCAGTCTTCCAACCCGGCTGGCTGGTGCGATACTGCTTGTCTGGGCAGCCGCGCTGCTAGTAGTCTCGCTATGACGGGGGGAAATTCGATGGCAGATCAAAGCTGGGCAATGAAAGGAGAGCTCGTTCTCTCCTGCAATTGCACGGTTTTTTGTCCTTGCGTGCTGTCGCTTGGCAGTCATCCTCCGACCGAGGGCTATTGCCAGACCTGGGCGGGTTTTCGTATCGACGCCGGGCATTTCGGCGAGGTCGACCTCTCCGGCCTCAATCTCGGGTTGATCATGGAAATCCCGGGTTACATGAGTCGCGGCAACTGGACCGCGGGCCTGTTCATCGACATCAGAGCCTCGGTCTACGCGGTCAAGGCATTGACCAAGATCTTCACCGGCAAGGCCGGCGGGACGACGTCGCTGCTCTCGATCCTCGTCGGCAAATTCCTGGGCGTCGAACAGGTGCCGATTACCTACGAGACGCGGGCCAAGACGCGTATTTTCCAGATACCGAAGATCATCGACGGGGCGGTCACGCCAATCGCGGGCAAGGACCGCGAGAAGGATACGGTGATCACGAATTCCGAATACTGGATCGCGCCGGAGATCATCGTGGCGAGGTCCGACAAGAGCAAGATGCGCGCCTTTGGCCGCAATTGGAATTTCGCCGGCCGCTCGGCCGAAATCTGCAAGCTGGATTGGCGGGGCCCGTGAGAAAGAACACAAAGGCCCGGAAAATCGCCGAGAAGATCACCGAGCGAATTCCGCGACCGAAGAAGAAGGTCACCTGGCCGCAGGCGCGCGCGTTTTCGGTGCATCTGCTGACCGCCTCCGGTTCGTTCCTGGCTTTCCTGTCGCTGGTAGCGGCGAGCGAGGAGCGCTGGACGGCCATGTTCTGGTGGCTCGGACTGGCGCTGTTCGTCGATGGTATCGATGGGCCGATCGCCCGAAAGCTGGAGGTCAAGGAAATCCTGCCGACCTGGTCCGGCGAACTCCTCGACAACATTATCGACTATGTGACCTACGTGCTGATCCCGGCCTTCGCGCTCTACCAACGGGGCTTTATGGGCGAAGGCCTCTCGTTCCTTTCGGCCGCCATCATCGTCGTGTCGAGCGCGATCTACTATGCCGACACCGGCATGAAGACGAAGGAGAACTTCTTCAAGGGATTCCCCGTGGTCTGGAACATGGTGGTGTTCACTCTATTCGTCATCGAACCCGGACAATGGGTTTCGTTCGCGGTGGTCGTGGTGGCAGGTATTCTGACTTTTGTCCCGATAAACTTCATCCATCCGGTGCGGGTGGAGCGGCTGCGGCCGATCAATCTCGGCATGACGCTGTTGTGGTGCGCCTTTGGCGCGCTAGCGCTCGCGCAGGCGGCGCTCGCCGCCTTCTACGACCAGATCGGCGTGCTGGGCGAGCAGGTCGGCACCTTCACCAAGATCGGCATTACCGTTACCGGGCTCTACCTTGCAACCATTGGTGGCCTCATGCAGTTCTTTCCAAACCTCGGCGCCAAAAAGGCCTGACCAGCCGCTTTTCAAGGAATCCCGTCCATGTCCAAAGCGATCCGCATCCATGCCAATGGCGGCCCGGAAGTCCTGACCTATGAAGACGCCGATCCCGGCCAGCCGGGATCGGGCCAGATCCTGATCAGGCATACCGCGATCGGTCTCAACTTCATCGATGTCTATCATCGCTCGGGTCTCTATCCGCCGCCCGGAGGGTTTCCGCTCATTCCGGGCAGCGAAGCCGCCGGCGTGGTGCTGGAAGTCGGCCAGGGCGTCGACTGGCTGAAGCCCGGCGACCGGATTGCCTATGCCGTGACGACGGGCGCTTATGCGCAAGAGCGCGTCATCGATGCCAGCAAGGTCGTCAAGGTGCCGGACGGCATCAGCGACGAACAGGCGGCCGCCATGATGCTGAAGGGCATGACCGCGGAATATCTGCTGCGCCGGACCTTCAAGGTGAAGGCAGGCGACACGATCCTGTTTCATGCAGCGGCCGGCGGCGTCGGGCTCATTCTGGGCCAGTGGGCGAAGCATCTCGGGGCGACGGTCATCGGCACCGCCAGCTCTGCCGACAAGATCGAACTGGCCAAGACACACGGTTTCGATCACGTCATTAACTACAAGGAGCAGGATTTCGTCGCCGGCGTCGCCGCGATCACCGGCGGCAGGAAATGCGACGTTGTCTATGATTCCGTGGGCAACGACACATTTCCGGCCTCGCTCGACTGCCTCAAGCCGCTCGGTATGTTCGTCAGCTTCGGGCAGTCTTCCGGACCCATCCCGCCGTTTTCGATGTCGCTGCTGGCGCAGAAGGGCTCGCTGTTCGCCACGAGGCCGACGCTGTTCGTCTACAATGCTAAACGCGAGGACCTCGACGCCTCCGCCGCCGCACTGTTCGAGGTTGTGCTCAGTGGTGCTGTCGAGATTAAGATCAATCAGCGCTATGCGCTGAAGGACGCGGGCAAGGCACATCAGGATCTTGAAGGACGCAGAACGACAGGCACGACCGTCCTGGTTCCCTGACGACAGCCTGGGTTTTCAACGTCCTGCCGCAGCGGCGGGCATGGTTTGCACGAAAAGCCGGCCAGCCGTATCCTTGTGCGAGAAGGGCTAATCTTTACCCTTGAGTTTCCGCTGAAATTCTTGAAGCTCTTTCAAGTTGCGTGCTGCTTTCGCACGAGAGCCGGCCGCGCATACGATGCTTGCGGGAACACAGAACATGTCCGGTAATCCGGATGGGAGGCACTGTGAGTGCAAATCATGACGGGGCGAACCTGCTTGAGGTTCGTGGCCTGACCAAGATATTCGGCACGTTGACAGCGTGCGACCATATCGACCTCAACATCGCCAAAGGTGAAATCCACGCTTTGCTCGGCGAGAACGGCGCCGGCAAGTCGACGCTGGTCAAGATGCTGTTCGGCTCGCTGGAGCCCAATTCGGGCGAGATTTTCTGGAACGGCCAAGCGGTGCGGATCACCAGCCCTGGCGCCGCCAAGAAGCTCGGCATCGGCATGGTGTTCCAGCATTTTTCGCTGTTCGAGGCACTGACGGCGGCCGAGAACATCGCGCTGTCGCTGGATGACGGCTCGCCGATCAGCAGCATCGCGGCCAAGGCGAGGGCGCTTTCCTACAGTTACGGCCTGCCGCTCGATCCGGAATCGCTGGTCGGCGACCTTTCGGTCGGTGAGCGCCAGCGCATCGAAATCATCCGCTGCCTGCTGCAGACGCCACAACTCATCATCCTGGACGAGCCGACATCGGTGCTGACGCCACAGGAGGCCGACAAGCTGTTCGAGACGCTGGAGCGGCTACGGGCGGAAGGCAAATCGATCCTCTACATTTCGCACCGGCTCGAAGAAGTCAAACGCATCTGCGACCGCGCCACGGTGCTGCGGCATGGCAAGGTGGTCGGTCACTGCAATCCGCGCGAGCAGACGGCTTCATCGCTCGCCCGCATGATGGTCGGCAGCGAGGTGCAGGCCGTGGTGCGGGCGCCGGTCGAGGGGATCGAAACCGCGCAGCCGCTGCTCGAAATCCGCGGCCTCAACCGCAAGCCGGCAACGCCGTTTTCCATTCCGCTCAAGAACATCAACCTCAATGTCCGCGCCGGCGAGGTGATCGGCATTGCCGGCGTCGCCGGCAACGGCCAGGGCGAGTTCTTCGAATCCGTCTCCGGCGAGGTTTTACAGCAGGATACCGCCTCGGTGCGCATACGTGGCAAGGACGCCGGCGGCCTCACCATTACCGGGCGGCGCCTGCTGGGGGCTGCCTTCGTGCCGGAGGAGCGTCTCGGCCATGGTGCCGCGCCGCGCATGAAACTCTCGGAAAACCTCCTGCTGTCGCGCCATGCCACGGACGGCAAGGCCTTTGTCGGCACCGGTGGCATGGTCAGGAGCGGCGCCGTCTACGCCGCCTCGCAACGCATCATCGAGGCGATGGATGTGCGCAAAAGCGCGCCAGATCCCGAAGCAGCGGCACTTTCGGGCGGCAATCTGCAGAAATTCATCGTCGGCCGCGAACTCGACCGCCGGCCAAGCGTCATGGTGGTGAACCAGCCGACATGGGGCGTCGACGCCGGTGCCGCCGCCCACATTCGCCAAGCCTTGATCGAGCTCTCTCGCAGCGGATCGGCCGTACTGGTGATCAGCCAGGATCTGGACGAGCTGTTCGAGATATCGGACGCGATCGCGGTCATGCACAATGGCGAATTGTCCAGGCCGATGCCGATCGCCGAAGCGACTTTCGAGAAGGTCGGCCTGTTGATGGGCGGCGCCGAACCCGGCCACGCCGAACACACGCTGGAGACGGCATGATGCGCCTCGAACTCGTCAAACGCCCGCAGCGCTCGGCGCTGTTTTCGATGCTGTCGCCGTTCATCGCCTTCGCGCTGACCATCATCGCCGGAGCCATTATGTTCGCGCTGCTCGGCGTCAACCCGCTCAACGCATTCAAGATCTATTTCATCGAGCCGATCAGCCAGGTCTGGCAATTGCATGAGCTGGCAATCAAGGCCGCGCCGCTGATCCTGATCGCTGTCGGCCTGTCGGTCTGCTACAAGGCCAACATCTGGAACATCGGCACCGAAGGCCAGTTCATCTTCGGCGCAATCTTCGGCTCCATCATTCCCGTGCTGTTTCCGCAATTCGAGGGCCCGCTGGTGCTGCCGCTGATGCTTCTGCTCGGCATGGTCGGCGGTGCGGCCTACGCGGCGATCCCGGCCTTGCTGAAGACCCGGTTCAATACCAACGAGATCCTGACCAGCCTGATGCTGGTCTATGTCGCGCAGTTGTTCCTCGACTGGCTGGTGCGCGGTCCCTGGCGCGATCCGCAGGGACACGGCTTTCCGCAGACGATCCAGTTCGGCGACTCGGCCGTGCTGCCGGAGCTGATGCCCGATGCCGGGCGAGCCAATTGGGGCTTCGTCTTCGCCCTGGTTGCGGCGGTGCTGATCTGGATCCTGATGGGCCGCATGCTCAAGGGTTTCGAGGTCCGCGTGCTGGGCTCCAGTCCGAGGGCAGGGCGGTTCGCCGGCTTCGGCCTGAACCGCATGGTGTTCTTCGCCTTCCTGCTGTCGGGCGCGCTGGCCGGCCTTGCCGGCATCTCCGAAGTCTCCGGTGCCATTGGGCAACTGCAGCCCGTGATTTCGCCCGGCTATGGCTTCACCGCCATCATCGTGGCCTTCCTTGGCCGCCTCAATCCGCTCGGCATCGTCGCCGCGGGCCTCGTTCTGGCGCTGACCTATCTCGGCGGCGAGGCGGTGCAAAGCGCGCTCGGCATTTCCGACAAGGTGGCGAGGGTGTTCCAGGGCATGCTGCTGTTCTTCGTGCTCGGTTGCGACACGCTCATTCATTACCGCATCCGATTGATCGGCCTGGCGCTGACCAAACAGGAAGCCCCCGCGAAGCTCGAGGTCGCGCCAAAGTTGAAGGAAGCCCGCTGATGGACATTGCCGTCAACATCCTCCTGACCATCGCAACGGCGGCGACGCCGCTTTTGATCGCGGCAATCGGCGAATTGGTGGTTGAGCGCTCCGGCGTGCTCAATCTCGGTGTCGAAGGCATGATGGTCATGGGCGCCGTCGGCGGCTTCGGAGCCGGTTATCTGACCGGATCGCCCTGGATCGGCCTGCTGGCGGCGATCGCCGTGGGAGCGCTTTTCTCCCTGCTGTTTGCCGTCATGACGCTGTCGCTGGCCACCAACCAGGTGGCGACCGGCCTGTCACTGACACTGCTTGGTCTCGGCCTCTCCGGCATGATGGGAACGCGCTTCGTCGGCCAGCCTGGCGTCAGGCTGCCCAACCTCGACATTCCCGGCCTCAGCTCGATTCCGGTCGTGGGCAGGCTGCTCTTTGGCCAGGATCCAGTGTTCTACATTTCGATCGCGCTGACGGCCGCGGTAATGTGGTTTCTGTTCAAGACGCGTACCGGGCTGACGCTGCGTTCGATCGGCGACAGCCACACATCGGCGCATGCGCTCGGCATCAAGGTCATCCGCTACCGCTACCTGGCGGTCATCTTCGGCGGCGCTTGCGCCGGTCTTGCCGGCGGGCATCTGTCGCTGGTCTATACGCCGCAGTGGGTCGAGAACATGTCCGCTGGCCGCGGCTGGATCGCGCTGGCACTGGTGGTGTTCGCATCCTGGCGGCCATGGCGGGTGCTGGCCGGCGCCTACATCTTCGGCGCGGTGTGGATCGGCCAGCTTCATGCACAGGCTTTTGGCATTCCGGTGCCCTCGCAGATGCTTTCTTCTCTGCCCTATCTGGCAACGGTCGTGGTTCTCGTTCTAATCTCGCGCAACAAGCGTCTGACGATGATGAACACGCCGGCCTCCCTGGGGCAGCCATTCGTTCCGGATCGTTGACAATAACAAAAAGACGGGAAGCTCCAAGGCTTAACACAGAGAGGTAACACAATGAAAAAACTGCTTATTGCCCTGATGACGACGACAGCGGCCTTGTCGCTGGCGGCGTCCGCAGAGGCCGCTGACAAGTTGAAGGCCTGCTGGGTCTATACCGGCCCGATCGGCGATTTCGGCTATTCCTACCAGCACGACCAGGGGCGCCTCGAGGTCGAGAAAGCGCTCGGCGACAAGGTCGAAACCGCCTATCTGGAGAACGTCTCCGAAGGCCCCGACGCCGACCGAGCCTTCGAGCGTCTGGCGCGCGAAGGCTGCAAGATCATCTTCGGCACCTCGTTCGGTTTCATGGACGCCGAAGTGAAGGTCGCCAAGAAGTTTCCCAAGGTGATGTTCGAGCACGCCACCGGATACAAGACCGGGGACAATCTCGGCATCTACAATGCGCGCTTCTATGAAGGCCGCTACGTGCTCGGCCAGATCGCCGCCAAGGAATCGAAGTCCGGCGTCGCCGGCTACATCGTCTCCTTCCCGATCCCGGAAGTGGTGATGGGCATCAACTCCTTCATGCTCGGCGCGCAATCGATCAATCCGAACTTCAAGGCCAAGATCGTCTGGGTGAACTCGTGGTTCGATCCGGGCAAGGAAGCCGACGCCGCCAAGGCTCTGTTCGACCAGGGCGCCGACATCATCGTCCAGCACACCGACTCGACCGCTGCCCTGCAGGTGGCCGAAGAGCGCAAGCTGCACGGCTTCGGCCAGTCGTCCGACATGATCAAGTTCGCGCCGAACGCGCAGCTGACCTCGCTGACCGACGAGTGGGGCCCTTATTACATCAGCCGCGTGCAGGCAGCCATCGACGGCTCCTGGAAGCCGGACAATGTCTGGCTCGGCATCAAGGACGGCGCGGTCAAGCTCGCGCCCTACACCAACATGCCCGACGACGTGAAGGCTATGGCCGAAGCGACCGAAAAGAAGATCGCCGGCGGCTGGAACCCCTTCACCGGACCGATCGCCAAGCAGGACGGCTCGGCATGGCTGAAGGACGGCGAGGTCGCCGACGACGGGACGCTGCTCGGCATGAATTTCTACGTCAAGGGCGTCGACGACAAGCTGCCGCAATAAGCGGTGGATCACATTTCGATATGGAGAGGGCGCCGCGAGGCGCCCTTTTCATTTGTCGGGAAAGCGAGGAAGGGTCAGACGGCCGAACCGTAGAGATCATAGGCGTCGGCGCGCTCGACCTTGACGGTGACAATATCGCCGGCGCGCAACGGCCGGCGCGACTGGATGTGGACCGAGCCGTCGATCTCAGGCGCGTCATATTTGGTGCGGCCCTTTGCCGAGTTCCCGTGCGCTTCGTCGATCAGCACCGGCAGCCGTTTGCCGACCTTCCTGGCAAGCTGCGTCGCCGAGATCTTCTGCTGGCGCTGCATGAAGCGATGCCAGCGCGCTTCCTTGATCTCCTGCGGAACCTGCTCGAGCCCAAGGTCGTTGGAACGGGCGCCTCTGACCGGCTCGTATTTGAAGCAGCCGGCGCGATCGATTTTCGCTTCATCCAGCCAATCGAGCAGCATCTCGAAATCGTCGTCCGTTTCGCCGGGGAAGCCGACGATGAAGGTCGAGCGGATCGCGAGATCCGGGCACACGTCGCGCCAGCCGCGAATGCGCTCAAGCGTCTTTTCGCCATGGGCGGGCCGGCGCATGTTCTTCAGCACCTGCGGCGAGGCATGCTGGAAGGGGATATCCAGATAGGGAAGGATTTTTCCCTCGGCCATCAGCGGGATGACGTCGGCGACATGCGGGTAGGGGTAGACATAATGCATGCGAACCCAGATGCCGAGCTTGCCCAGCTCCTCCGAGAGATCGAGGAATTTCGCCCGCACTTCGCGGTCGCCGAACATGGACGTCTGGTACTTAATGTCGATGCCGTAGGCGCTGGTGTCCTGCGAGATGACGAGGAGTTCCTTGACGCCGGCCTTGGCCAGTTTTTCGGCTTCCCGCAGCACATCGGCCGCCGGCCGCGAAACGAGATCTCCGCGAAGTGCCGGGATGATGCAGAAGGTGCAACGGTTGTTGCAGCCTTCCGAAATCTTCAAATAGGCATAGTGGCGCGGCGTCAGCTTGACGCCCTGCGGCGGCAGGAGGTCGATGTAGGGATCGTGCGAGGGAGGGGCAGCCTCATGGACGGCGGCCATCACGCTCTCATAGGCCTGCGGCCCCGTGATCGCCAGCACGTTGGGGTGCTTCTCGCGGATCACGTCCGGCTCGGCGCCCAGACAGCCGATGACGATGACCCTGCCGTTTTCAGAAAGCGCGGAGCCGATGGCGTTGAGCGACTCGTCGCGAGCGGAATCAAGGAAACCACAGGTATTGACGACAACGAGATCGGCGCCGTCATGCTTGCGGGCGATCTCGTAGCCCTCGGCCCGCAGACGCGTGATGATGCGCTCGGAATCCACGAGCGCCTTCGGGCATCCAAGGCTGACGAAACTGACGCGAGGGGCGGACATAGGCAAGTTTCCAATGGGGGCACGGGCCGAAACGGTTCCCCGGCCTCAAGTCGCTGTAAATGTCGGTCTGTGGCGCATGGCCGGAGCCAATACGCGCGGCGCAATAGCACGGGTTCAGCAATCAAGCAAACCTGTCGATGGGCTGGTCCACGCCATCAGGGTGGCTCAGTGGCCTCCCGATCCGAACCAGGGTGCCAAAAAAGCGAAATGATCGGGGAATTGCTGCACGGCCCCATCAAGCAGCATCTTGACCGCGACATAGAGGATGATGACCAGGCCGACATAGGCAATCCAGCGGTATTTGTGCAGCAGGCGCGCGACGAAGGACGCGGCAAAGCCCATCAACGCGATCGACAGCGCCAGTCCGACAATCAGCACCGTCGGATGGTTCATGGCCGCTCCCGCCACGGCAAGAACATTGTCGAGCGACATCGACACGTCGGCAATGACGATCTGCCAGGCGGCTTGCGAGAAGGTCTTGCTTGGCCCCTTGCCGCCGACGACGCCATCCTTGTCGAAGTCGCCGTTCGACAGCGCTTCGGTGGCGTCGCGCTCGTCGTCGTGGCTGACACGCAATTCGCGCCACATCTTCCAGCAAACCCACAGCAAAAGCAGGCCGCCACCGATAAGCAACATGGGACCAATTGTCAGCAGCCATTGCGTGATCAAGGCGAAGAAAATGCGAAGAACGGTGGCAGCCGCGATGCCGACAAGAATGGCTCGCTTGCGTTGGCTGACCGGCAGGCCGGCCGCCGCGAGGCCGATGACAATGGCATTGTCGCCCGCTAGGGCAAGATCGATAGCGATGACCTGAAGAAGAGCCGAAAAGCCCGCGGTGGTAAAAATTTCCATCGACCTGGAAGCCCTTCGTCGAGTGTTCGTCGTCGATCGTCCAAACGGGCCTAAAGGCATGGTCCGCTGGCGTCAAGTCGCGGCACCGGACAACGCTGGGAAACCATTTTCGTGGCGGTGGAACCACGCGAGATTCTCAACAGCCGCCGACTGCAGCCAGATGCCGGTGCGAGCCCGCGAGAACCTAATCGTACAGATTGTACTTCGCCCAGTCGGCTTCCGGGATCTCATCCCCGATCCGATAGCGGAGCTGGAGAACTTCCATATGGTCCGGCCCCGTCTGGCATTTGAATTTCAGCCGGTACCATTGTCCCTTGCTGCGGAACGCCGCACCGGGGCTCCGGATCGCGTCGGCGCTCATCTCTGGCGTCGCGAAGGCGTATGCGACGACGCGGTCGGCCTTGAACTTGCGGTCGTCATGAGAGATGCGGTCGAGGATTTCGGCGTCGCAACGCTGTTCGAGGCGAGTTTGCGGGTCGAGTTTCAGGAGGCCGGCGCGCAGGGCGCTGTCCATGGCGCTGGCCGGAAAAGCCAGGGCCAAGGACGCCACGGCCGCAATACATAGTGTCTTCATGGGCGGGACTAGCAGCATGTTTTGTCTGAAAAATCAACCAACAGGCCTGGCAGGTTCCCGTGTTCAGGCGGTCGGCGCGTTCAAAATCCCGTGTCGTGTTTCATCGTCGGACGACCGCGGCCAACGGATCAGCGAGGCGTGCGTAACGCCGTTCCCAAGACTTGGCCGGCGCCAACCTGTTGTCGGAGAAATACCTTTTTGTCCTGGTCGAGATTCCGCCAATCGCAGTCGCACAATGCAGCTTCCATGGCATAGAGCGCGAGGATCGTCACATGCCGGCCAAATCGAAACTTCAGGCGACGATAGGCTTCGACCGAGCCGAGATTGCGCAAATCGTCGTCGGAGACAATGTCGATTTCCGCCAACATCCGCGCCATCGCCGGGCCAAGGTTTCGCATGTCCAGGATGCGCACCATCACCATGCATCCCCTGGTTCGATCGGCAAATCCCGCTCAAACTGACCGACGGCATAGAGCACGCTCACGATCATCCTGGCGAACTGTGCGAGGCCTGCGGCCAACGGATCAGCGAGGCACGGCCCGCGTCGGTGAGATCGTAGACGCCGCGGTCGACGCGCGCGAACCAGCCGTAGACATTATGCAGCAGGATCTTTGGCGCAAGCGGCGTCAGCGCCTTCAGGTCGCGTGGGCGCTTGGGCCCGTCCACCAACGCTGCGGCGCAGGCGAGGGCGCTCTGCCGGTAGGCGGTCATGATCGGAGTGCGCGATCCTCCGCCGGCGACAGGATCGCCGCGGCGGCGCTGGTGCTCGTCGACAAGGCGAGAACGCCGTCGCGCATTCTTGCGCGGCGCCACGGCGATCGGACTGAGAAGCACTTCGACCCGATCATTGGCGGTCACGCCAATCAGGCCGAAGCCGAGCCGACGGCAAAGGTTGCGGAACCTGGCATCGCTTTCGCGCCCCTTGCCACGCGCCGACATGCGCGCCGCCAGCCACACTTCATCGCAAGCAGCCGCGCGGTCGACGCCCTGCAGAACCAGCTCGAGATTGAACTGCAGCTTCAACTCGCAGATGACGACGATCGGCGGCTCTCCCTCGCGCAGCGCGACGATATCGCAGCCGCCGATTTCGCCTTTCACGACGAAGTCGAGGTTTTCGAGGAAACGCTTCACCGGCGCATAAAGTGAGGTCTCGTTCATGCCGCAAGGCTTAGCCGATTCGACGTGAAAAGCCTCGCAGGCGAAATGATGTCTCGCGTGCATGGCCCGGAGTTGGGACTCCGGAAGCGGTGCGGGCGGGCTCAAGGATGAATTATTTTGAGGAAAGCCAACAGCACGTGGTTGAACTGGTCGGGACGCTGCAAGGGCGCGAAATGACTGACCTCGGGCAGCATGACCAATTCCGATCCCGGTATGCTGTGGGCCAGATAGATCGCGTGCTCGTCCTTGATAAACTCGTCGTGCTCGCTTTGGACGACCGCCACGGGCACGCCGATCTCTCCCAGTTCGGCGGCGCCATAATTGGGTTCGCTCTTCATCATCAGGCCGACAGCTTTGACAAACGCATCGAATTGACCTGGCGTGGCCGACAGCTCGGCATAGTCCTTTTTGTGCCGGCTGAAACACCGCTCGATGACCGGACTGGCCTCGAACTCCTTCGTGCCGCTGGGATCCATATTGCAGCCGAAGAAGAACACACCCGCGATGCGATCGGCGGCCTTCATGCCAAGGATCAGGGCAACGCAGGCGCCATCGCTCCAACCCACTGCGATAGCCTTGTTCAATTGCAGGCGATCCATCACCGCCAGGACATCCGAGGCCATCAGTTCGTATTTGTACGGCCGTTCGTCGCGGGTGCTGCGTCCATGGCCGCGGCTGTCGATGGTGACGGCCTGATAGCCGTTCTTGACCAATGACGGGACCTGAAATCCCCAATTGCCGCTATGGCCAAGGCCACCATGCAACAGGATCACGGGATAACCCGTCCCAAACGTCGCGTACCAGATCTTTGCGCCCTCGTGCTCCACCTGGCCTTCGTTCGCCGCGGCCGGCAAAGGAGCGGCGCCGTGCGCTTCGAATTTCGTGAGGTCGTCGTCGCGATAATCCATGCCGAAACCAGCCTCGTGGCAAATTGCGCAGGACCTACATTTATCGCCGGCGCCCGCCGACACCAACCCACGAAGGAATTTCTGCTGCCATCAGCCGACACGACAAGTGGGGTTGTGTTGCCGCCATGAACGCCGTTCGGCGCGAAGCAGCCACATCGGGCGGCAACAGCTGCGGTCAATATTTGCCGTCAGCCTTTGCTCTCCGGCGCTGCCCGATTCGATCGTTTCCTGCGGCGCAGCAGTGGGTAGCCAATCTGTCCGAAGTAGCTGGAAGGGACCGGATCATCGACGCCGTACTTCTCAGGCACTTTGTTGCCTGTCGCATTATAGGTGCCGAACACCACGTCGAGGAGGGGCAACTGTCCGGCGAAGTTCTTGTCGTAGGCTTCGCGCTGGTTGGCATGGTGCCAGCGATGGAACTGCGGGCTGGCGATAAGCCACTTCAAGGGGCCGAACGGAATTCGCAAATTCGAATGAACGAGCAGAGTGTGCCAGAAGTAGATGACGGAAAAGACCCCGATCGAAGCTTCGGAAAATCCGAGAAAAAAGATCGGAGTCAGCGAAATTGCCTTCGTGATTATGGAGTCGACGGGGTGAGAGTGGAATGCACCGAGCCAGTCCAGTTCCTCGATGCCGTGATGGACCGCATGGAACTTCCAAAGCGCGGGGATTTCGTGAAACGCACGGTGTGCCCAGTAGACACCTGTATCGGTAATCACGATGATTTCGGCGACCTGCAGCCAGATTGGCTGGCCGCCGATCGCGTGCGTTACCGATTGCGGGACCAGCATTGCAGCGGCTTCGAGCGTGTTCGCCGCGATCAGGACTACTACTGCCTTTACGACGAGGCCGTTGAACAGCACATAGATCAGGTCGACACCCAAGCCGTTGCGCAGGATCTTCTGCGGTCGCTCTGCAAACAGATGCTCGAACGGAATGAAGATCAGCGCGCAGATCAACAGCCCCTTGATGCCAAAGATATCCATTCGACCGCTATCGCCTTGCCTTTGGCCAGCGCCACCCGCGCTTCAGTTTCGAACAGAACCACATTTCTCCTTTCGAAAGGCTTGATGCCGGCGGCCTGTGTCACGCTCACGGCTTCCCACGCAATCGCCGGGTGTCACATCCGTGTCGCAAGCTGGCGCTACTTGGTCGGCGCGCGCTTGTCGAACGCAGCGCAACGCGCGTCCTCCCAGGACTAACCCCTCCGGTCCCTGCCGGCGGGGTTTTTCATTTCCAGAACCATATTGTCGGTCGCGAGTTGTCCTTGCTATTGTGACATTGCGGTCAGCACAGGGACGCCCATCATGGACGCAAGCGAAATGAGTGCGATCGGCGACACTCTCATGAGGATCGTCACGCCCGACATGTCTCCCAAGCAGCTTGTCAAAGCTGCCCGGAAAGCGCACCCCAAGGCCTCCAAGAAGGACATTGCGAGAGCAGCCTTCTTTTCGATCATCGCGAACGCGGACCAGGACATCGGCAAGGCCAGGAACCTGCAGGCATTTGCCATCGCGGAGCGCACACAGCAATCGGAATGAGCAAGTCGGCGCCTTGGCGTTGGACTTACTATCGCTGCGCGATCACGCTTCATCGACGGGGATAGGCCGCCCGGCAGACCGACATGACGGTATCGCGCAGCCAACGATGGGCCGGGTCGGCGTCCATGCGAGGATGCCACATCGCCGATATCTTGAACTCCGGAATGAGAAGCGGGAGCTCGAAGCTCTCGAGACCCGCCGTGACGGCATGGTCGCTTGCGCCGGCATTGCCGAAACACGAGCGCGGCACGGTCGCGACCAGATCCGATTGGCGCACGATCCGCATTGCATCGGGGTAGCCCGGCACGACAACCACGACGGTGCGTCCGAGGCCAAGCTTCACCAAGGCTCCATCGATCGGCTCGACGACATTTCCTTCCCGTGATGCCACCACATGCTTGCAGGCGGCGTAGCGTTCGGGCGTCACACAGGCGCCCGTCAGAAGCGGGTGTCCGGCCCGGGCCACGCCGACATATTTGTCGTGGAACAGGAACTGGGTGCGTACCTCGGGCGCGGACGTTCCAAGCAAACCGATCTCCAGATCGATGAGACCTTCCCGAAGCGGACGCGCGTCCTTGTCGGGCTTGGGTGCGAAGCGCAGGCGAACACGGGGCGCCGCACGGGTGACCGCAATCACGACCGGGCCGGAAAGGAATTCCAGGAATGCTTCGCTGGCGCGAATGGTGAATGTCAATTCGAGCGTGGCCAAGTCCAGGCGCATGTTTTGCGGCCGAAGAACAGCTCGCACATCCCGGCTGAGCTCATGGACGCGATCGCGCAATTCCGTGGCGTGGGGCGTGGGCACAAGCCCGCGTCCGGCCCGGACGAGCAGCGGGTCGCCGGTGGCAGCGCGAAGTCGCGTGAGCGTCCGGCTCATCGCCGAGGTGCTCAAGCCGAGCCGGCGGGCCGCCCCCGTCACGCTGCCTTCGGCAAGCAAGACGTCCAGCGCCACGAGAAGGTTCATGTCCACATTGTCCATGGCACAGCCTTATCGCAGCTGTTCTGGCAGACATAGCGCCGGATGCAACCATAGTTTGAATTTGGCGCGTCTGGCGCGGGGCTTCCGCTTGCCCATATCTGCGGTCACCCAGCAAACGAAAGAGATTGCCCAATGTCCGCAGACTTTCTGAACACCCCATCAGGTACAGCCCTTCTTATCGGCGCATCGCGCGGCCTCGGCCATGCAATGGCCGCCGAGTTCCTCAGGAAAGGCTGGCACGTCGTTGGCACGATCCGGGCAAGCGGCGGCCGGACCAAGCTGCACGATCTCGCGGATGAGTTCGACCGCCGGCTCGAAATCGAGACGGTCGACATCTGCGAGCCCGATCAGGTCGCGGCCTTGCGCGACCGGCTGTCGGGCAGGGCATTCGACATAGTGTTCGTCAATGCCGGCGTGACAAACAACCCGGCTGAAACGATCGCTGATGTGGCGACCGACGAGTTCGTTCGCGTGATGGTCACAAATGCACTCAGCCCGATGCGTGTCCTCGAGAGCCTGGAGCCATTTGTCCCGGCGACCGGTCTGATCGGCGTGATGTCGTCCGGGCAGGGCAGCATTTCCAACAACGAAACAGGTCAACGTGAGGTCTACCGCGGCAGCAAGGCGGCGCTGAACATGTTCATGCGAAGCTTCGCGGCCCGTCATGCCGCAAAATCGCGTGCCATGGTGCTGATGGCGCCCGGATGGGTCCGTACTGAGTTGGGCGGACCAGATGGACGGCTGAGCATCGAGGAAAGCGTGCCCAGCCTTGTGAACGTCCTGCTTGCCAGGCGGGGAACCCCGGGGTTGACCTATGTCGACTATCTCGGCCGCACCGTCCCCTGGTGATATAGGCCCGCCAAGCGGAACGTCGCAAACGTCACCGGCACCGCACGATGGTTCTGGAGAAAGAGGGACAAAGGTTCGGGCGTCGGCGCTCAATCCTTAAGCGTCGGTCCTGTGCGGAAAGTGCAGGCGTCTGAAAGCCTACATGTTGCTGGCGGCGTGATGCTGCGGCGGAGCCGGTCTGTTCTTGGCGGGCCGGGGTTTGATGTGAACCGGCCGATCGGCGAGTGTTTTCACTATCGGCGGCATCACGCGCTGCTTGGCAGCTACGCGCTCGCGTTTCACCATCTTGGCGACAAAGCTCCGCACTTCAAACATAAAGGGCTCCTCCCAGATGCCCTCCCGCGAGTCCATCGTACGCCTGCTGAAGGCCAACCGCATCTAGATTCGGCATGGTTAAGCCGCCTCCCTGCCTTTGCTGCCGCTCCTCGCCCTCACCGCAGCGCTGGCCGTCGTCGGCGCCCCGCTGCTGCACTGAAGGGAAACACGATCCCCACATCAAACCTGCATATTTGCAGGTTTAGCTCGGCTGCTCAGGTGCCCGGGCTTTCTTCGTCTGTGGCGGAAAAGTCACGCAACCCGGATAATGCGGTGCTTCAACTGCTGCGCGCTTATTATCCAACCAGGCGAGGCGTATCGTCATCGAGGGTAAAAGGGGGCCACCCTTGACCGCACGCGTTTCATTTCCTCCCATGAACTAGCGCCCGCTGCGCAAAACGTGGCGGGCGTTTTCTTGATTCAGGGGCGTCAAGGCCCGGCGGGGTTCGGCTTCCGGCCCTTTTTATTTTGCCAAATCTCAGCCAATAGGAACATATTCCGCGCGCGGCGATTTTCTCATTCCGAGGCCGCACCACGTCCAAAACCATTGCCGATGCGATTCGTTTTACGTCACTTGCGGCATCCCAAGTGCAAACATTCCGTCAAGTTCGACCTTGAGGCGCTAGGCGCCCGCCTGGGGGTTGAGCACGCCCATGCACGATGACTTGGTGAAGATGTTCCGGTGCGAGTGCAAGCAGGTGGGCAGGGACCGCGCCCAGTCGTGGCCGCATGGCGGACTGAACTCGATGTCGAGCAAGCTGTCAAAGTGGAGGCTGCCGAGGAGGCGCGCGCAAGCGAACGTATTGCGAGCACTCGCTGCGCTGACCGTAAAGGATTCGGCGGGTCCGACACTATCAAAAGTTGGCGACAATAACTTAGACGTACCTGCCCCCTGAGCCGCCGAACGCAACAGGGGGCATCGCTCCTGAAGCGCACGCTTTCCCGACTGGCTTTTTTATGATATTTAGCATTTCGATAGGAATTATCGCACGCTGATCGGAAGTAGAATTAGAAATGCCTGAAGAAGGCGACAGTACAGGCGAGAATCGATACCGATCTAGGCTGGCATTGCGCCTGCGATGCCAGCCATATTCTCATTTCATAGCTTGTAATTCATGCGGCGTTTGCCTCGGATCTTCGGTCCGGGGTTTTTCGCGTTCGCCTGATAAAATCTGATAGGTACCGCCATGGAATTCCTTGCAGATCCAAACCTCTGGATCGGCCTCACAACCCTTATCGTTCTGGAAGTCGTCCTCGGCATCGACAATCTCGTCTTCATCGCAATCCTCGCCGACAAGCTTCCTCCGCATCAACGAAACAAGGCAAGACTGCTCGGCCTGGCGCTGGCGCTCGCCATGCGCATCGTATTGCTGTTCTCGATCTCCTGGATCGTAACACTGACGCAGCCGCTATTCAGTGTTGCTGGCCTGTCATTCTCAGGGCGTGATCTCATCCTGATCCTGGGCGGCGTGTTCCTGCTCGCAAAGGGCACGATGGAACTCCACGAGCGACTAGAGGGCTCGCATCGGCCCAAGGAAGGCAAGGTCGTTCACGCCGTCTTCTGGCAGGTCATCGTTCAAATCGTCGTGCTAGACGCCGTTTTCTCACTCGACAGCGTGATTACCGCCGTCGGCATGGTTGATGAGCTCTGGGTGATGGTCACAGCCGTCTGCGTGGCGATGGCGGTTATGATGGCGGCATCGAAGCCGCTCATGGCCTTCGTGTCGAAACATCCGACCGTCGTCGTCCTGTGCCTCGGTTTCCTTCTGATGATCGGTTTCAGCCTGGTGGTGGAGGGTTTTGGCTTCCATGTCCCGAAGGGCTATCTGTATGCGGCCATCGGCTTCTCGGTTCTCATCGAGGCAGCAAACCAGGTCGGGCGTCACAATCGGGAAAAGCGGATAACGACCGGCGATCTTCGTGAGCGCACGTCAGCGGCGGTGCTGCGCCTTCTTGGCGGCAGGGTGGGTGAAGAACCGCTGGGTGAGACCGTGGACGTGATTGCCGAGCAGGTCGCGCCTGGTACCCTCTTCAAGCCCGAGGAGAAGGAGATGATCCGCGGCGTGCTCGGTCTCGACAATCGACCGGTCAGCTCAATCATGTCGCCGCGCAACGAGGTCGAGTGGCTCGACTTGAATGACGAGCCATCCGAGCTTCAGACAGCGATCTGCAAGCTGACGCACAGCCGCGTCATTCTTGCCCGTGACAGGGTCGACGAGTTCGTCGGCGTCGCGATCACGAAGGAACTCCTGAACATGCTCATCGACGGGAGATCGATCGACTGGACACGCGTCGTCCGACAACCGGTGATCGTCCACGAAACCACCAACGTGCTGAAGGTCATGGAACAGCTGCGCCGCTCGCCGGTCCAGATGGCGATGATCGTCGACGAGCATGGCTCGCTCGAAGGGATCGCCACGCCCACCGACATCCTTGAGGCGATTGCCGGCGAATTCCCTGACATCGACGAAGAAGCGGCGACACTCGAACGCCAGGATGATGGCTCATGGCTGGCTGATGGCTTTGTCGACATTCGCCAGTTCAGCGGCGCGATTGACCGCGATTTCGTCGACGATACAAACCGCTACTCCACCCTTGGCGGTTACATCCTCACGCAGTTGGGCCACCTGCCGGCGGCTGGCGAAACGCTGCAGGTCGACGGAATGAGCTTTGAAGTGGTCTCACTCGACAAGCGAAGTATCGGTAAGGTTCGTGTCAAGGATCATGAGGATGCCTGGGGTCAAAACGGGCGTCCTTAAATTGTGGCCAGCACCTCAGCGACGAGTGGGGCCATAGCTTAAGAGGCCCGCCGCCCCTCTCTAGAGCCGTCAAAGACGGTCATTGCGGGAGGCACCAACGACGGCAGCCGCTCGCACCTGCACCCTGAGATTCCGCGCACCCTGAGCGTCAGGGAATGCGCGCGGCTTCAGACCTTTCCCGACGACTACGCCTTCGTCGGGCCGACGGCTCGGCAGTTCGCGCAGGTCGGGAACGCGGTGCCTCCGGTGCTCGCAGCTGAGGTCGCCACACAGTTGCTAAAGACATACTTCTGAACGCCTGATTCTCGCGGTCATGGGAATTCATCCCCAACTGGCTCGAATCGGGCCTCGGTGCAACAGGATAGCTGTTGCACTATTGTTGCAGTAGCATCGCGAAATGTTGCAGGGAGTCCGCTTCAGGGTTGTGGGTTCGTCAACGAATTTTGCGTAGACAAACCAACAGGTTGTGGCGGAGGGAGTGGGATTCGAACCCACGGTGAACTTGCGCCCACGCCGGTTTTCAAGACCGGTGCCTTAAACCGCTCGGCCATCCCTCCAAGTAGTTACAAACGCTGCGCTTTTTTGATTCTGCGTCCGGTCGAGAAACGCCGGCTGCTGCGCACTTTGCACCTATTTGCCTTTTCGATCGCTGCTTATAGCCGCCTGCAACGCGACGTCAACTTGCTCCGCTACGTCGGCCTGCATTCTCGGCATCACATGGGAATAGACGTCCAGCGTGATTTTGATGTTCGAATACCCTGGGCGCTCACAGCACGCGCCGCGAAACAGAGACTAACATTGGACCGAATCCACTGTTGGTCTGCTGTCTCCGAAGCATGGAGATGTCCCCTCAACTCCTAGCGAAAGTCCGCTGCCCGAGGCAGCGGACTTTCTTGTTTTTGGAACCCGAGCCTCCCGTCCTTGTTTCTGGACAGAACTAAAGGAGGCGCATATGGAACCGAAGTCATCACGCGACGTGCCAGGTCCAAAGCCCCGCAAGGACAAAGACAGGGACACCCGAGAGGCTGTCGTCAAAACGCCCGAGAAGACGAACAATTGGGATCATGATGCCGTGCATGGAGATGGCGATACGATCGACATGCGGCCTGAGCTGGGCGTGGAGTCGAAATAGCCGACCCCACCGCCCATCGTTGACCTATGCTGGCCTCGAACAGGCCCGCTACCGTTCCTCAGTGGCGTTAGCTCACGCCTTGAAACCTCTATGCCGCTTCTCACGTGTTAAGAGATAGCTTGGGTTTCCAACGCTCCGGCTATGTCCCTTGATTCATCCCTGGGGATGCCCGGCGGGCTTTTTTGCATCTGGTGGCGGGAAGGCGGCCGACGCAGCTCGGTGCAGACCAAAGCGCGGTCGTTGTGGGCCGATGGCTCGGTATCGTCCGATGTGCCGGTGATCAGGCTAACTGCCGATCGAAGCCGGGGATTCAAGGAGCGCTGCAAACAAAGATCTTATTAGGGAGAACCGTTTCGCTCTATTTGCAACAACTGCAGTAACAGTTGATTCAACCATTGCTGGTATCTTCAGGCTAGTATGGTGGCGGCTCCGACAGTGCGGCGGGGGCTGTGTTGCCGGAGCCGCCTGCGCAGTCCGGATGGGACTAGACCGCGCTGTCTCAGAATAGGACAGCGCGGTCAACGATCCGTTAATTTTTGCGATCTCGCAGGCCAGGCGGGCATCAGCCGTTATCCCTCAGCTTCTCGACCGTGGCGACGATTGATACCGCCAGCGCTTCGGCCTTATCCAGAGGGCTTGGTTGCTAGTTAGGATCGCCTGCCCTCGATCCTCCGTGGGATCCGCCGCCGACGTTGTCAGAGTGGCCTCGCTCGAACACGACTTGAGTATGGACCTGAGGGGGAGGGCTGGCTTGAGTGTGGACCTGACCGGGAGGGCCGGCGTGGGTGTGGTTCTTGTCCCCCCATCCGTTGCCAGGACGCGATCCGCCTGATTTGGCAATCGCCTTGGAATTCAAGCTTGTGCCGAGCAGGAGAGTTACAGCGGGCGGCGTAACCGCAGCGAAACGCCCCGCCTTCTTAAGAAAGTCCCGGCGCGCTTGGGATTCCGATACAAGGCTCTGGTCGAGTTTCTTTTCCGAGCCGTTTGTGTTCTGGGTCGACATGTATAAAGCCTCCAATTTCAATACTACCGTACCATTTGCAGTATCGGCTGCCAGCAAGCTAATGGGCTTAGACTGGTGCATGGAAAGAGGTAGAATTCTTTAGAAGAGGATTCCGCCCGCGCCGTTTCCGCCGGTGCCGTGCATGAAGGCGGTTGGTTTTTCTAATTTTTAGCCATCGCTAACGGAACCAAAACGTTCAAAGTCTATTGTATCGGCTGTTGTGTAAGCGTTGCGTTGTTGAGTTCTGGATTGAGCCTATCATTCGGTAAGCCGATGTTGCCCGCCCTCGGGGAGAAGCCTCCCGAGGGCGGCGACTGAACAGCCCTTCCTGATGAGAACTACCAAATGTCACACGCACAGACGCGACGCTCCGCTCTCGCGGGTGCGATCACCGCTGCTCCTGGCCTTGGAGCCGCTACGGCGGCTTTCCGACGCCAGCAACTTGCCGATGAAGCGGAGATCAACCGCCTGATCGCTTCCTGCAGGCAGGCGCCGCAAAGGCATACCTCTCCCTAGCCAACGACAGGACGGGCAGTGTCACAATCTTGCCCGGTTCCGGCCACAATCGGTTAATACCGTGATAAACAATTCCTGCGCACAAAGGATCGGGGTTCGAGACGTCGTTGGCATTGTCGAGTGAGTGCTTGGCTCCTCTGATGGTCGGATACGACGTCTTTGGTTGAGACTTTAGGGGACAATCAAGAATGCAGGCTGTGACGCACCCGCGTCTTCGTCGCGTTGCCACGGTTGCGTTGCTTGCAGCGTCTGCTGCATTGCTTGCTGCTTGCGCATCGCAGCCTGAGCCGAAAGGCATGGTCTACAAGAAGACCCGCTCCAAGGAATATTTCGCCGAGACCGAATATGGTGTGAAGGCCAGTCCGCGCGCTGCCTTCATGCGGCGCGGCGGCGGCCGCGATCAGCTTGGCAAGCCCTATCAGGTTCGCGGCAAGTGGTATTATCCCAAAGAAGACAAGAAGTACGCCAAGGTGGGTCTGGCCTCGTGGTATGGCGACGCCTTCCATGGCCGGCTGACCGCCAACGGCGAAGTCTACGACACGGCGCACCTGACGGCGGCGCATCCGACCATGCCGCTGCCCAGCTATGCCCGCGTCACCAACCTCGAAACCGGCAGTTCGGTGATCGTGCGCGTCAATGACCGCGGCCCATACCATGAGGGCCGCATCATCGACGTCTCTGAGCGAGCCGCGCAGATGCTGGACTACGACAAGGTCGGCACCGCAAAGGTGAAGGTCGAATATGTCGGCCGCGCGCCGCTCGACGGCAATGACGACCAGTACCTGATGGCCTCTTACCATCCAGGCAACCGCATACCGGATCCGTCGGATGGCCTGCCGACCGGCGTCATGGTGGCCATGAACGGGCCTTCGCCGAGCCTTCCGGTCGGCGCGGCCGCAGTGCCGTTTCCAGGTCAGCTGACCGATGCCGCAACCCCGGTGCAGGGGCAGATGTCCGCGCAGTCGGCGGCTTTCGGCGATCTGGCGCTGCCCGATTTCGGACCGATCGTGCCGGAACGGCCGGAGATCAGCCTGCCGCCGCAACCGCCGTTCGCCATGGCCTCGCTGTCCTATGCGAATGAACGCGTCCATCACGCAGATGTCTTTGCCGCTCTGGATGACAGCGGCATGTCGCCCGCCGACATCCTGCGGTCGTGGAAAAAGAACGGCCGCCATGCGGCGCCGTCCAGCCCAGATTATGTCGCCGCCGGCACGTTCGACGATGCTAGCGAAGCCAAACGCGTGGCCTCGGCACTAAAGCCCTTCGGCAGAATAGAAATCCAGCGCTCCGATCTCGACGGCAATGACTGGTATGCGGTCAACCTCTATCCGGACGGCCATGGCGGCCTGGACGAGTTGCTGAAGGCGGCATGGTCCCACGGTGCACCCGATGCGCTGGTCGTGCGCGACTGATCCAACAGCCGGCTTTCCGCCCGGCTGTTGATCCCTCAGCGAAAAAGCCCGATAGTTTCGGCATGCCGGAGGGGCCGGCCAACGGGTCGAATTTCATGCAGTTTCGCTTGCTACAGCCTTTCGCCGGGTTCTTTCTCCTCGGTCTCCTGCTCACGCTTTCGCCGGCCCAAGCGCAGCTTTTCGAGACCAAGGCCGCACAGGCCTTCATGATCGATGCCGACACCGGCACGGTGCTGTTTTCGAAAGATGCCGACAAACCCATTCCGCCGGCCTCGATGGCCAAGCTGATGACGATGGAGGTGGTTTTCAACGCCCTCAAGTCCGGGCGCCTCAAACTCGACGATACGTTCGTGGTCAGCGAGAACGCCTGGCGCAAAGGCGGCGCGCCGTCGGGAACCTCGACGATGTTCGCAAAGCTCAAATCGGCGATCCGGATCGAGGACCTGATCCAGGGAGTGACCGTGCAGGCCGCGAATGACGGCTGCATCGTTATCGCCGAAGGCATGGCCGGATCCGAGGACAATTTTGCCGCGGAGATGACCGAACGCGCGCGCCAGATCGGCCTCAAGACATCGACTTTCGTCAATTCGACCGGCCTGCCGGCCGATGGCCAGCAGACAAGCGTGCGCGAGCTGGCGCAGCTCGCCCTGCATCTGTGGCGCGAATACCCGGATTTCTATCGCTACTATGGCCTGAAGGATTTCACCTGGAACAAGATCTCGCAGAGGAACCGCAACCCGTTGCTGGCGATGGACATCGGCGCCGACGGCCTGGCTGTGGGCGCGAGCGAGACATCCGGCTTCGGCATCGTCGCTTCGGTCAGCCACGGTGGCACGCGGGTGATCACGGCAATGAGCGGGCTGGCCAGTGACAAGGAGCGTGCCGAAGAAGCGCGCAAACTGCTCGATTGGGGCGTTCGTTCGTTCGCGAAGACCGAGATCTTCGCCAAGGACGAGGTGGTCGGGGAGGCCCAGGTCTTTGGCGGTGCGAAATCCGGCGTGACGCTTAAGGCAAAAGGTCCGATCGACATTTTCCTGCCGATCACCAACCGCGACAAGCTGACGGCCAGGATCATCTACACTGGCCCGGTCGCCGCACCGGTGGAGGAGGGGCAACCGGTGGGCGCACTGCGCGTCTGGATCGGCGACACGCTGAGCCAGGAGACACCGTTGTTCGCGGCCGAGTCGATCGGCGTCGGCACGTTGCCGCAACGCGCGCTCGATGCCGTCAAGGAACTGGCGGTCGGCTGGCTTCGATAGTACCGACGGCATGGACGTTTTGCCTGTCGCGGACTATCTAAAGCGCAAACAATCTACTCAAACAGGAATAAAGGCCTCTCGGTTGGCGCGCGGATTTTTCATCACCTTCGAAGGCGGCGAAGGCGCAGGCAAGTCGACACAGATCGAGCGGCTGGCCACAAAGATGCGCGCCAAGAAGTATGATGTCCTGCGCACGCGTGAACCGGGCGGCTCGCCGGGCGCCGAAGCGGTCCGGCATGTGCTGCTTTCGGGTGCCGCCGAACCGTTCGGGCCGAAGATGGAAGCGCTGCTCTTCGCTGCCGCGCGTTCCGACCATGTCGAGCAGGTCATCCGGCCGGCGGTCGAGCGCGGCTCCATCGTGCTTTGTGACCGCTTCCTGGATTCCTCGCGTGTCTATCAGGGCGTTACAGGCGGGATCGACCCGGCATTCATGGCGATGCTGGAACAGGTCGCCATCAACGGCATGATGCCCGACATGACGCTGATCTTCGATATCGACCCGGCCGAGGGCCTGAAGCGCGCGACATTGCGGCGTGGCAGCGATGCCGTCGCCGACCGCTTCGAAAAGGAGACGCTGGCTATCCACCAGGCCCGCCGCGAAGCGTTCCTGGCGATCGCGGCGGCAGAGCCGGAACGTTGCATCGTCGTCGATGCCTCCGCCGATCCGGACACGGTGGAGGATGTCGTCACGGCGACCGTGTTCGCGGCACTGGAGGCAAGGGCGCCCGAGCGCAACAGGCAGGTCGCACCGGTATGATCTTCGAACGCATCGCGCCGGAACAGCATGACACGCTGGACGGTGTGCCGGAACCTTCCGAAACGCCACGTCTGGTCGGGCACGGGCAGGCCGCCACCATGCTTGCCGCCGCCTATCGCGCGGGAAAGCTGCCGCACGCGCTGATCTTCGCCGGGCCGGTCGGGATCGGCAAGGCGACGCTCGCCTTCCATCTTGCCCACCACCTTTTGAAGCATCCGGCCTTCGACCAGGCGCCCGGCAACCTTGCGGTCCCCGATTCGGCCTCGCCGCTGTTTCGCCAGATAGCCACCGGTGCGCATCCGGGGGTGCTGCATCTGACCCGCCCCTTGAACGACAAGACCAAGAGCTTCAAAACCGTCGTCACCGTCGACGAAATCCGCAAGGTCAGCCGCTTCCTGTCGCTGACTTCGCATGACGGCAGCTACCGGGTGGTGATCGTCGACCCGGCCGACGACATGAATGCCAATGCGGCCAATGCCTTGCTGAAGAATCTTGAGGAACCACCGGCACGGACCCTGTTCATTCTCATCGTCCATGCGCCGGGCAGTCTGCTGCCGACGATCCGTTCGCGCTGCCAGGTGGTGCGGCTGACACCGCTCGACGCCAACGAACTGATGGCGGTGCTGGAGACAGCGGAGCCGCCACCACCGGACGATCCCGCCGCAAGGGCCGCACTGGTCGAGCGGGCAGGGGGGAGTGCCCGCAGCGCGATCCTGTTGACGCAGTATGGCGGGCTGGAGATCGCGCAGACGCTCGATGGCCTGGTGGCGACGGGAAAGAGCGATATTGCCGGTGCCTACCGCCTGGCCGAGGCCGTCGCGGGCAAAGACCAGGCGATCCAGTTCGACATCTTCAACCGCCGGGCGCTGGACCTTCTGTCGGACGCGGCAAGCCAGGCGGCGCAGGCTGGCGATCTCAAGCGGGCCAAAACGCTCTCCGATACTTGGCACGAGGCCTTGGACGCTATATCTGAAACGGACACCTACAATCTCGACAAGAAGCAGCACGCCCTGACCATGATCGACCGCCTGAATTCTGCAATGCGAATGTGACGGCCTTTTTGGTGCATGCCGTTGGCCCCCCAAACAGGAGCCACTTTTGGGCGGCGTGCATTGGTCTCGGGATGGCAATCGCCATTCCGATGCGATATCCACCGCCACGGCTTCCATTCAGACATTCATGACGGTTCATTCATGTCACGCGACACATTCTACATCACGACCGCGATTTCCTATCCGAACGGCAAGCCGCATATCGGCCATGCCTACGAGCTGATCGCCACCGACGCGCTTGCCCGTTTTCAGAGGCTCGACGGCAAGCAGGTCTTCTTCCTCACCGGCACCGACGAGCACGGCATCAAGATGCTGCAGACGGCAAAGAAGGAAGGCATTTCGGCGCGCGAACTGGCCGACCGCAACTCGGCCGAGTTCAAGCGCATGGCGACTGCGCTCAACGCCTCGAACGACGATTTCATCCGCACCACCGAGGAGCGGCATTACGCGGCTTCGCAGGCGATCTGGAAGGCGATGGCCGCCAATGGCGACGTCTACAAGGGCGGCTACGCCGGCTGGTATTCGGTGCGCGACGAAGCCTATTACGGCGAGGAAGAGACCGAGGTCCGTCCCGACAATATTCGCTACGGGCCACAGGGAACGCCGGTCGAATGGGTCGAGGAAGAAAGCTATTTCTTTCGGTTGTCGGCCTATCAGGACAAGCTCGTCGCGCTTTATGAAAACCAACCCGACTTCATCGGTCCGGCCGAGCGCCGCAACGAGGTGATGAGCTTTGTCAAGTCGGGACTGAAGGACCTGTCGATCTCGCGCACCACATTCGACTGGGGCGTGCCGGTACCTGGCGATGAAAAGCACGTCATGTATGTCTGGGTCGACGCGCTGACAAACTACATTACCGGCGTCGGCTATCCCGGTGAAAAAGCAGACGATTGGCGGTTTTGGCCGGCTGATGCACACATCATCGGCAAGGACATTGTACGCTTCCACGCGGTTTATTGGCCCGCCTTCCTGATGTCGGCCGGCATCCCGCTGCCGAAGCGCGTCTTTGGCCACGGCTTCCTGTTCAACCGCGGCGAGAAGATGTCGAAATCGGTCGGCAACGTCATCGACCCGTTCACCATGATCGAGCATTACGGCCTCGACCAGGTGCGGTACTTCTTCCTGCGCGAGGTGCCGTTCGGACAGGACGGCAGCTACAGCCATGAAGCGATCGTCAACCGTACCAATGCGGATCTGGCCAATGGTCTCGGCAATCTGGCACAGCGCTCGCTGTCGATGATCGCCAAGAATTGCGGCGGCGTGGTGCCGAAGCGCGGCGATCTGGCGGAATCCGACAAGGTGATCCTGGATCAGGCGGTCGACGCTCTCGCCACCGCGCGCAAGGCAATGGTCGAACAGGGCATCCATCTGGCACTGGCGGCGATCTTCGGCGTGGTCGCGGAAGCCGATCGGTATTTCGCCGGTCAGGAACCTTGGGCGCTCAAGAAAACCAATCCGGAACGCATGGAAACGGTGCTGTGGACGACGGCCGAAGTGGTCCGGCGCGTGGCCGTTCTATGCCAGCCCTTTATTCCGGGCTCGGCCGGCAAGCTGCTCGACCTGCTGGCGGTGCCGGCGGACAATCGCGATTTCGTGCATGTCCACGCCGACCATGCGCTTGTGTCCGGCACGGCGCTGCCTGCGCCAGAGGGCGTGTTTCCGCGCTATGTCGAACAGACGGACGCGAACGCCTGATGCTCGTCGACAGCCATTGTCATCTGGACTTTCCGGACTTCGCCGAGGAGCGGGCGGCCATTGTCGCCCGCGCCAAGGCGGCCGGTATCGGCCGCATGGTGACGATCTCCACGCGCGTGAAGCGGTTTCAGCAAATCCTTGAGATCGCAGAGACTTTCGACGAAGTCTATTGCTCGGTCGGCACCCATCCGCACAATGCCGCCGAGGAGCCCGACGTCACCACCGCCGATCTTGTCCGCCTCTCCACTCACCCGAAGGTGGTGGCGATCGGTGAAGCGGGGCTCGATTTCTTCTACGACAAGGCACCACGCGATGCGCAGGCGCGGAGCTTTCGCGCCCATATCGCCGCCGCCCGCGAGACCGGGCTGCCTCTCGTCATCCATTCGCGCGATGCCGACGACGACATGGCCGCCATTCTCGAGGACGAGACAGGGAAGGGCGCCTTCCCGTTCATCCTGCATTGTTTTTCGTCGGGACGGCGGCTCGCCGAGGTTGGCGTATCATTAGGCGGCTATGTGTCGTTCTCGGGCATCCTGACCTTCAAGAATTCGATCGAATTGCGCGCCATCGCCGCCGATGTGCCGCATGACCGGCTGCTGGTCGAAACCGATGCTCCATATCTGGCGCCGGTGCCGTTTCGCGGCAAGCGCAACGAGCCGGCCTATGTCGCGCAGACCGCCAGGGTGCTGGCCGAGACGATCGGCGTCACCGAGGCTGCAATCGCAGCGGTGACCACCGATAACTTCTTTCGGCTGTTTGGAAAAATGCCACGTCCGGACCAGCAGGCGCCCGAGGCATGAGCGACCGGCTGCGCCTGACCATTCTCGGCTGTGGATCGTCGCCAGGCACGCCGCGCATCACCGGCGACTGGGGCAATTGCGACCCCGCCAATCCCAGGAACCGGCGCATGCGCACGGCCGCGCTTGTCGAGCGCATCGCTGCCAATGGCGGCCGCACCACGGTCGTCATCGACACCGGTCCCGATTTCCGAGAGCAGATGCTGATGGCTTCAGTCAGGCGTATCCATGGTGTGCTCTACACGCACCCGCATGCCGACCACATCCACGGCATCGACGATTTGCGCGGCTATGTGCAGGAGCAGGGGCATCGCATCGACATCCATGCCGACGAGCCGACCATGCTACGACTGCGCCAGGCGTTCGGCTATTGCTTCGAGACGCCGCCAGGCAGTTCCTATCCGCCGATCGTCGACGCCCACATCATCGATCATTCCAGGCCGGTTGTGATCGAAGGAGAGGGGGGTGCCCTCACCTTCGAGCCGCTGCCCCAGATCCATGGCGACATCATTTCGCTGGGTTTCCGTATCGGCGGGCTCGCCTACTGTCCCGATATCAGCGACTTTCCCAAGACCACCACAGAGCGGCTGAGAGGCCTCGACATGCTGGTCATCGATGCGCTGCAGTACAACACGCATCCAAGCCATCTTTCGCTTGGCCAGGCGCTGGACTGGATCGAGGCGCTTTCGCCTTGCAACGCCGTGCTGACGCACATGCACGTGCCGCTCGACTACACCGCCGTGATGACTGAGACGCCCGACAATGTCGAACCGGCCTACGATGGCATGGTGATCGAAATCCCTTACGAGTCAGAACGATAGAGACAGCGGCTCAGTCGGCTTTTCAATCCGCCCTTCGACTGTTCGATCATGAGTTCGAGGTCGTGAAGTGCCAGCGTGGTGCTGTTCACGATGTTTGCTCGCCAATGGCCGAAACCGCAGCAATTCCCGGGCTGCGCCCCATACACCAGTTCCATAATCTATCTTATGCGACTTTTGTCACAGTGTGAGAAGCATCTCGAATCCATCTCGCAATCCTGCTTTACAGCCCTGCCTTCCGAAGCAGACCGGCCCAGAAGCTTCTGAGCGAACTCGCGGATGAGACAGGCGCACGCCGCTTCACGCCGCGGTATTCGATCCTGTCGCGACCGACCGTTTCGTCGTTCCAGGCCAACTCAAAGGCGATGCCTTTGAGCCCGAGGTCTCCAATCTGACGCACGATGGTTTCTTGCAGATAGATATCGGATCTTCGCACGCCATCGGCACGCTCCGGCAGCTTGAATATCTCGGCCCCGGCGATGGCTTCGGTCCGAAGGACGAGGTTTTCGATCGTCATGATGCCGCCATCGTCAAAGCGGACGATTCCTGAACGTTCTTCATCCAGCGCATCGACCACAGTGGTGACATTGAAGAGCGATATCGGCTCGTCAGCACGAAGCGGCAGGAATTCGCCATACGGTTCGAGAATCGGCCGTAGCGACCCCAACGCCGTGCCCCTCAGAATGAGCACATGCTCGCCAAGCCAAGGAAAATCCGAATACAGCCGGGGTGTTCCGTCGTCTTGCTCGCGCAGGAATTTCATCCGGGGCGAACGCCATCGCTTCTGGCTCCGGGCCCCGAGGGTCGCGAATAGCTGGTAGTCGTCGGGTTGATGGGGAAGAACCCATTCCTGCCCCTCCACTACACTCAGAACATAGATTTTCACCCGACCTCCTGACCCTCTCGCAGCGGATTTCGAACGGCGCCGCCGATACAGACACGTCGATCGAGACAAACACTTCCGGTTTGGCGGACCGCCCGCACCCAACATATTATTGTAGATGACGCGGCGGTGCCGCGCGACGCTCCATGTGTTCCCATTTCCGCGACCGGATCGGATCAGCGGAGCCTCCGCCGGTCGAGCAGGATGCGATGGATCTGGATTCGCTCCGGCAGCTCGATCAGGAACTCCGGATCGCGGTCGAGATGATGGACCTCGGTTGGCTCGCCCTTGGTGAAAGCCGTCATCGATTCGTGGTCGGGCCAGTACGAGATGGTGGTGAACCAGCTTTCCCCTTCGCGATCTTCGCGAAACAGCTGGACGCCCAGCGCGGTCTTCTCAAGCGGCGGAATGCCCTCGGCCTTCAAATAGACTTCGTAAGCGTCGCCCACACCAGCCCGGGTGCGGCCGCGCCAAATGCGCGCGATTGTCGGCGTTGTCGTCATCGATCCTTCTCCTTTTGCACTTCTTCACAAACCTTGCGCTGAACGATGGATGCGCGCGAGGAAGTCACGCACCGGCGGAAGCACGTCATCGAAATGGGTTTCCAGAAGCCAGTGGCCGGCGCCCTCGATGAGATGGAGTTCTGCTCCCGGCAGGTCGCGTTTGTAGGCTCGAGCCGATGCGGCCGGCATGTAGCCGTCTTCCGGCCCCCAGACGATGAGCGTCGGTGGCTGTCTTTCGCGCAAATAGGCCTGGTATCGCGGGAACCAGTCGAGATTCGCCTCCAGCTTCTCCATCAGGCCCACGGCCAGCCGCCGACGCAGCGGCGTATTCATCAGCGGCCAGTGGAGTTTCCATAGATCCGGTGGCATTCGCTCGGCCACGGCGTCAGCCACCTCACCGATAAACTCGTGCCGGAAACCCTCCTCGCTCACCGCCTCCTCCAGCGGACGATGCTTCTCAGGCGTTTTCTCGGTCCAATAGGCCTTGATGGCCGCATATTTCGGGCCGAGCACGTCCTCGTAGATGTCGCCGTTCTGGACGATCAACGCGGTGATGCGTTGCGGATGCGCGATGGCGTGGCGCAATCCGATCTGCGACCCGTAGTCGTGCAACCAGAGCGCATAGCGGGACAGACCGAGCGTATTCGCGAAAGCCGTCAGAAATCCTGCATAGGCATCGAAATCATCGCCGAATGCCGAGAAGTCGGGCGTCGCGCTGTAGCCAAAGCCCGGGAAATCCGGCGCAAAGGTACGCCAGCGATCGGCCAATGCCGGCATCAGCCTTCGAAATTGATAGGACGAGCAGGGATAGCCGTGCGGCAGCAGAAGCACTGGTGCGTCGGTCGGACCATCCTCGCGATAGAAAACGGTATTTCCGTCAACTTTCACTTGGCGGTGTCGCAACCTTGCCTCCTCGATAGAGCGTTCGAAGACGAGCGCATTGGGCTTCCAGTACCTCTCGTCGTTTACGATGCTCGCGCTGGAAGGTTCCGTGCCAAACGGCGGTCAAGGAAAGATCGAAAGGGTCACCCGGCCCGGAACGCCGGGAATGAACCCAATGCAGGCCCAGCATGGGATCAAGATTTCGACGATGGAATCCGGCATACAAAGCAACTACCCTGCCCCAATCCGCTCATCATGCGTCGGCGGGACTGAAGGCGATCAGAAATGACCACTCGATCTTCCTTTCTGGGCTTGCCCGATCGCCTCGCCGGTGGCACGGCGCCCCGCGCAGTGATCTTCGGAGCTGGTCACGGCAGCACCTATCCCGGCAAAGACAGCGGCAGCCATGCCTTGGCCGCCGATGCCATCCGTGTTGCAAGCCAGGGTGATGCCGCGCTCATCGAGCATTGGGATTTCGATCTCGGCGGCCCGCTGTTCGACGGCAGGCCGATCTGCTGCGTCGACGCCGGCGACATCCTGACCACCATGCATGACAATGCCGGCAACCGCGCCCGGATCGTGGCGAAGACGCGCGAGGTCCTGTCATTGCCGGCCGTGCCCATCCTGCTCGGCGGAGACGATTCCGTGGTCATTCCCTTCCTCGCCGGCTTTGCGGATCACGGGCCTGTCTGGATCCTGCAGATCGACGCCCATATCGACTGGCGCGACGAGGTGCATGGCGAACGCCACGGCTACTCCAGCCCGATGCGCCGGGCGAGCGAGATGGCGCATGTCGCCGGCATGGTGCAGGTCGGACTGCGCAGTGTCGGCAGCGCACGCCTCACGGAGATCGAAGCGGCGCGGCACTATGGCAGCCGTTTCGTCACCGCGCGCGAGGTCCACACCTTGGGTGTCGAAGCGGCGCTCAGGCACATCCCGGAGGGAGCGCGGGTCGTCGTCACCCTGGACTTTGACAGCCTCGATCCCAGCATCATGCCGGGCGTAGCAGCGCGTACTCCCGGCGGCCTCACCTATACCCAGGTCATCGATCTCATTGCCGGCTTGGGCAAGCGGGCGAGGATCGCCGGATTCGATCTTGTGGAGTTCTATCCGCCTGCAGACATTGACGGCCTGTCGGCGCTGACCGCCGCGCGCCTCCTCGTCAATGTCATCGGCGCCGTGGTCCGGCAGGTTTGAAACCCAAGCTGAGGTCGAATACGGCCCCTGTCCAGCCTGCAGGAAACTTTACCGAGGCCCCTGCTCCAGCCTGATCCGGTAACTCAGCGAACGCTTCGCGCCCGGCGCGATCAGCATCAGGCCGGGTTTGTCGGTGAACTCTCCATCGAAATCCAGCGGGCTGGCCATGCCGTGCCAAGGCTCGATGCACAGGAACGGTGCGCCGCCGGGTTTGGACCAGATGCCCAGTTCCTGAAATCCCTGCCATGAGACCTCGATCGCCGGACCAGTCTCGGCGCCGTAGCGAACCCTGTTGCTGGCCGGCCGGTCCAGGATCACGGCGTCTTTGTCGAACAGCCGTTCGGAGAGCTCGAGGATATTGCCTCTGACAGGCGTCGGCTGCGGTGTTGCTGTGAGCAGGCCATCCTTCAGCCGGCGGATCGGTGTTGGCTCGTCATCGGAAAAGGTCAGCCGATAATCCGTTTTGGCCAGATCCGGCAGCAGCGGCCAATTGAATGCCGGATGCGCCCCGATCGAGGCCGGCATCGGCTCGTCGCCGGAGTTGGTGACCTCCAATCCTATGTCGAGTTGCCCCTCGCCCAGTGTATAGGTCACGGCCAGGCGAAATGCGAACGGGTAGTGGGTTCGGGTTTCCGCGTCATCGGTGAGCACCAGCGTGCAGGATCGAGGCCCCCTCTCCGCCCACATAAACGGCTTGTCGCGGGCGAAGCCGTGTTGCGTCATCGGATAGGTCTGACCGCGATGGCGCAGTTGATCGCCCTTCAGCCGGCCGACGATCGGAAACAGCACCGGTGAATGGCGCCGCCAGGCCGGTCCGGCCTGCCACAGGAACTCAAATCCTTGCGCATCCCTTAGCGAAACCAGTTCGGCGCCTTGCCCGGCAATGGTCGCCGATATGCCGTCGCCATGAAGCGTCAGGCTGTCCTGTTCCATATGTCCTCGCGGTCCGTCTGGTGTGGCCGGCAGGCTAGCAAATGGCCAGGAGTGAACTCAAGGCGGCGGACGCAGCATTTCACACAGTCGCGATGAACTTCGATGGCGCCACGGGCCGGGCGCGGTCTCAGATGAAAAAGTGGCCGGAGGTTTCCCTCCGGCCACGGCAAGATGCCAGCTGTTTCCTGCTGCGGTTCGGATTATTCCCGCTCGCCGGTGAAATTCAGCAGCAACTGGAAGATGTTGATGAAGTTCAGATAGAGCGAGAACGCGCCGAAGACGGCGAGCTTCTGCCGCGACTCCGCATCGAAATTCTCCGCATACTGCTCCTTGATCGTCTGCGTGTCCCAGGCGGTCAGGCCGATGAACACGGCGATGCCGATCACCGAGATGGCGAACTGCAGCGCGGTCGAGCCGAGGAAGATGTTGACGATGCTGGCGATCACCACGCCGATCAGGCCCATGATCAGGAAGGACGAGAACTGGGTCAGGTCGCGCTTTGTCGTGTAGCCATAGAGGCTGGTGGCACCGAACATGGTCGCGGCGATGAAGAAGGTGCGCGCGATGCTGGTTCCGGTGAAGACCAGGAACACCGAGGCCAGCGACAGGCCCATGACGGCACAGAAGGCCCAGAACATTGCCTGCGCGCTTGCCGCCGACATGGTCTGCATCTTGAACGAGAACAAGAGCACGAAGGCGAGCGGCGCCAGCATCACCACCCATTTCAGCGGGCTGGAAAAGATCGGCACATAGAGAGCCGGCGTCGACGACACCAGCAAGGCGATAAGGCCCGTAACCACCAGGCCGAGGCCCATATAATTGTAGACGCGCAGCATGTGCTGGCGCAGGCCCTCGTCATAGACGGCTCCGGTCCGGACGCCCGTGCCCACGCGGTATCCAAGATTGGGCGTATTCATTTTGAGGTCTCCTTTGTGGATGGGTCAGTAAAGCGTTCTGGCGAGCGTTTCGGCAGTGCGGTCGAGATCATGAACCCCGCTCTTCGCGACAACCGCATAGGCGACATCGCCGATCTGGAAATAGGCCGAGGAGATATCGCCGGAGGGCGCGACGGTCGGTTTGACCACATCGAAAGTGCCCGGCCGGATCGCGAATAGCGACACCAGGCCCATCTCCTTCGTTTCAACCGCGATCTCGACGCTCGGGCCGAAGCGCGACGGATAGATCTGCACGTCGCGGACTTTCCAGTCCTTCGGCAGCGACGGCATGACGATGGCGGTGGCGGCGCGGATCTCGCCGGCGTTGTAATTGGCCGCCTCGGTTTGCGAGGGCATGTTTTCGCGCAGCAACGTCGTCCTGTGTGCCTGTACAGCCTCGTCGACATAGGCGGGCGGCTGCGGCGAAGCGACGACCTTTGTCACCGACATCGGCCCGACGATACCGTTGGCCAGCCAGCCGGCGGCAACGAAGGCGGCGACCGCCGCGGCGCGTTGCAGCACGCCGAAGATGCGGCCCCGGCCAAGTCCCCTCTCCAGCCGCCGCGCCGCATCGGCCGTCGCCGGCCGCGCCATGCCCTCGGAGCCGGCCAGCGCCACGCGCAGTTCGTCGCGGGTGCGCAGATCAGACATCACGCGCGCGGCCGCCTCCGGACGCGCGGACAGGAAAGCCTCGACCTCGATGCGGCGGGCGACATCAACCTGGTCGTCGACATAGGCGTCGAGATCGGCGTCCGTAACCGGGTCGACAAGAGCGGTCATGAGTCACCTCCAACGATCCTGAGATGATTTTTGCCGCGCGCCGGCGCCTCCTCCATCTGGCGCAAGGCCGCGCGCGCCCGGCCGATACGCGACATCAGCGTGCCCAGCGGCACGCCACTGGCGTTGGCGGCCTGCTGGTAGGAGAGCCCCTCGATGGCGACCAGATGCAGCGCCGAGCGCTGCTCTTCCGGCAGGCTGAAAAAGGCTTCGCGCACCTGCGCCAGGCGCACGGAGTGTTCCTGCGGCGCCGGCGTGCTGCCGTCGGCCAGATATGTGGCTTGTTCGAGACGTGCCGCTTCCGAGCGGCGCGAACGCATGCGGTCGATGAAGGTGTTGTGGACGATCGACAGCAGCCATGCCCGCAGGTTGCCGCTGGAGCGGAAGGTGCCGCGCCGCTCATAGGCGCGCACCAGCGCGTCATGCACGAGATCCTCGGCCTCCACGCCGTCGCGCGTCAGCGAGCGCGCGTAGCGTCGCAGCGGCCCGAGCTGTCCTATGATATCAAAGCGTGGCATCGACGGTTTCATGTCCTGTTTACGGAGCATGTGGGGGTTTTAATCCCGGGGGCGCCACTTTTCTTTGCTGGAGGATATCGCCGCGGCTCACGTCTCAGCTCCCAAGCGGTTTTGCCGGTTTGAGAGCTGTTACGCCGCAGGCGCGCAGCATCCACCTGCGGCCATCGCTGCGAAAATCGGTGATGCTCAGCGGCTCGACGTCGATCTTCCAACTGGCGGCAAGCGGCGCGCTGAGAATATGCAGGATCGCGGTGCGGATGACGCTGGCATGCGTCACGGCGATCGTGTGACCACGTTCGGCGATCAATCGATCCATCAATCCAGCGGCCCGTTGGGCAACGTCGGCCAGCGATTCACCACCATGCGGGGCCACATTCGGATCCGTGCGCCAGGCGGCGATCTCGTCCGGCTGTAGCGCCTGCACCTCGTCGAAGCTCTTGCCTGCCCATCGACCGTAGTTCTGGTCTGCCAGCATCGGATCGACAGACGCATCCAGCGATAGCGCCTCCGCGGTCTGACAGGCGCGAAGCGCCGGCGCTGTCCACACACGGTCGGCCCGACGCAGCGTCCCGCGCATCGCCTTTGCCAATGTCAGCGATCGTGGCTCCAGCGGTTCATCCGAAGGAAACGATCCTTTCCGGGTCGCCGCCGTGGCGCCGGCGCAGATCATGGTCAGACGGACGAGCATGGAGCATGCTTTCTCTGAAGTTTGTGGAAGCTGCACCAATAGGTGCCGCCTTTCACGTCGGCGCACCGAAACCTCTGGTGAAACCTGGCCAATTTGCGTATCACTCCGCCGCGCCAACGGAACCATAATGATGTTCGAAGACCTGCAGCCAGCTCCCGCCGACAAAATTCTTGCGCTGATCGGCCTCTATCGCGCCGATCCACGCCCTGGCAAGGTCGACCTCGGCGTCGGCGTCTACAAGGATCGCGACGGCAAGACGCCGGTCATGCGCGCCGTGCGCGAGGCCGAGAAGCGGCTGCTGGAGGGACAGGATACCAAGACCTATCTCGGCCTTGCCGGCGATACCGGCTTCAACGCTGTGATGGCCAAGCTCGCCTTCGGTCCGGGTGCGGACCTGTCGCGCATCCGTGCGGCACAGGCGCCCGGCGGCTCCGGCGCGCTGCGGCTGGTGGCGGAACTGCTCAAGCGCACACGGTCGGACGCGACGGTCTGGGTCTCCGACCCGACCTGGCCGAACCATATGCCGGTGATGCGTGCCGCCGGCCTGCGGATTCGCGAATACCCCTATTTCGATGCGGCCTCGGGTGCGGTTCGTTTCGACGCCATGCTGGCTGCATTGCGGACGGCCGACAGCGGCGACGTGGTGCTGCTGCATGGCTGCTGCCACAACCCGACCGGCGCCAATCTGGATGCGGCTCAGTGGCAGGCCGTCACGGATCTGATCGTCGAGCGTGGCTTGCTGCCGTTTGTCGACATCGCCTATCAGGGCTTTGGTGACGGCCTCGAGGCCGACGCCCTCGGCTTGCGGCTGCTGGCCGCGAAAGTGCCGGAAATGGTCGTCGCGTCGAGCTGCTCGAAGAATTTCGCCGTCTACCGCGACCGTGTCGGCGCGGCGATGGTCCTGGCCAGGGACGGCGCGCAGGCAGACGTGGCGATGAGCCAGATGCTGTCGGCGGCGCGCGCTATGTATTCGATGCCGCCGGACCATGGTGCGGCCGCGGTGCGCATCGTGCTGGAGGACGCCACACTGCGTGCCGACTGGGAAGCAGAGCTCGAAGAGATGCGCCTGCGTATGCTGAGGCTTAGGGTCGCATTCGCCGAGACGCTGCGCCGGCAATCCAATTCCGACCGCTTCGACTTCATTGCCAGCCATCGCGGCATGTTTTCCCGGCTTGGCCTCACGGAAGCGCAGGTCGAACGGCTGCGCGCCGAGCACGCCATCTACATGGTCGGCGACAGCCGCATCAACGTGGCCGGCCTGCCCGAGGACGGCATGGATGACCTCGCCAAGGCGGTCGTTTCCGTGCTCGACTGACGAAGCGGATGCGGTGCAATTGTGGACAAGGTCCCCTCTCCGGCTGACAGCGTTGGCAGCGCGGCGGTTCGCGCTGTAGCATCCGCTACATGACGCCATCGAAAGACATTTCACGCCTGATCGAGATCATGGCGGCGTTGCGCGCGCCGAAGACCGGCTGCCCGTGGGACATCGAGCAGAATTTCTCCACCATCGCCCCCTATACGATCGAAGAGGCCTATGAAGTGGCGGACGCCATCGCGCGCGGCGATCTCGACGACCTGCGCGACGAGCTTGGCGACCTCCTGCTGCAGGTCGTCTATCATGCCCAGATGGCGCAGGAGGCCGGTGAATTCGCGTTCCCCGACGTGGTCCAGGCCATCACCACCAAGATGATCCGCCGCCATCCTCACGTCTTTGGCGACGAGAAGGCTCGCAGCGCCGGCATGGCCAAGGGCATGTGGGAGAAGATCAAGGCGCAGGAGAAAGCCGAGAAGCGGCAAGCCCGCCTCGCGCGTGGCCTCGACCCGGAGGACAATGGCAAGGGATTCCTGGACAGTGTTCCGGTCGCCCTGCCCGCCTTGACGCGAGCCTTGAAGCTTCAGGAAAAGGCCGCCCGTGTCGGCTTCGACTGGAGCGAGGCTGCTCCCATCCTGGATAAGATCGAAGAAGAGATCGGGGAGCTGCGCGAGGCTCTGGCCAAGGGCGAAACGGCTGAGATCAAGGACGAGTTCGGCGACATGTTGTTTGCCGTCGTCAATCTCGGCCGTCACCTCAAGCTCGATTCGGAAGCGGCGCTGAGCGGAACGAACGAAAAATTCCGCTCGCGCTTTCACTATGTCGAGCAGGCCCTGGAAAAATCAGGCGGCTCGCTAGAGGAAGCTACCCTGGAGGAAATGGAAGCGCTCTGGCAGGAAGCAAAAACGGCGAAGTAAGCCTATAGCTCGGCAATCCCAGACGAAAAGCCGCGATACACTTTCCCTGGAATTGTCGTGCGTTAGCCGTTGTTTTTGCGGCGCAACCGGCTTTCGATCTCTTCACGGGCGCTTTGCGTGGCCTGGAGCGAGATGGTGGCGCTGCCGTCGTCATTATCGGTTCGCGAAACGACATCACCATTGCGGTAGAGCCAGTCGAGAAGCCCGAACTGGGCCGGCTCGATCGTCACCGTCAGATCCTGCAGCTCGCCGGCCATCCGCGTTTCGATGATCGCTTTCAGCGCATCGATGCCCTCGCCTGATACCGCCGATATTGCGATTGGCGGCTCCTTGCTGCCGTCGGCGCCGTCGGCGAGCAGCCGCTGCCTGTTGCCTTCGTCCAGCAGGTCGATCTTGTTCCAGACTTCGATCACGCGCTTGGTATCGCTGGCGTCGACGCCGAGATCGGCGAGGATGCGTTCGACATCCTCGGCCTGCGCCGCCGTATCGGGATCGGAAATATCGCGTAGATGGAGGACGAGATCGGCCTCGACCACCTCTTCCAAGGTCGCCCGGAAAGCCGCGATCAGATGCGTCGGCAGGTCCGAGATGAAGCCCACCGTGTCGGAAAGGATAATCGGCGTTCCATGCGGCAGGCGCACGCGGCGCAATGTGGGATCAAGCGTGGCAAACAGCATGTCCTGCGCCAGCACCCCTGCTCCGGTCAGCTTGTTGAACAACGTCGACTTGCCGGCGTTGGTGTAGCCGACGATCGCCACCACTGGAAACGGCACCTTCTTGCGCTTGGCGCGATGCAGGTCGCGAGTGCGGCGCACGGTTTCCAGCTCATGCTTCAGCTTTATGATCTTTTCCTGCAACTGACGCCGATCGGATTCGATCTGCGTTTCACCGGGACCGCCGAGGAAGCCGGCACCACCACGCTGACGCTCCAGGTGGGTCCAACTGCGCACCAGGCGGCCCTTCTGATAGTTGAGATGGGCAAGCTCGACCTGCAGCGTGCCTTCCTTGGTGCGCGCCCGCTCGCCGAAGATCTCCAGGATCAGCCCCGTGCGATCCAGCACCTTGGCGTTGAATTCCTTCTCGAGATTGCGCTGCTGCACCGGGGTCAGCGGATGGTCGACAATGACCACTTCCGCGTGACCCTCCTTCACGATTTGACCGAACTCCTCGACCTTGCCGCTGCCGAGCAACGTCGCCGGACGAGGATCGTTGACGGTTACGACCGCTGTATGGATCAGATCAAGATTGATGGCTCGGGCAAGGCCGACTGCTTCGTCGTGGCGCGCCTCGGCCGAGCGCGTCAGCCGGGGACGGCTCGTGTCATCGTCATTACGCGGTTGGCGGGTAAGCACAGGCACAATGACAACGGCCCGGGTCGGACCCTTGGCTTCCGTCCCGGGATGATGCGCTGGTTTTCCGCGAACCGTGCCGTCCGCGTCCTTCTCACGTGCCAATCAGGCGCCCTGGCTTTCCTCGCCATCGAACATCTGAACCGGCTGGCTCGGCATGATCGTGGAAATGGCGTGCTTGTAGACGAGCTGGGAGTGGCCGTCGCGGCGCAACAGGACGCAGAAGTTGTCGAAGGAAGTGACCACGCCGGTCAGCTTCACGCCGTTGATAAGGAAGATGGTGAGCGGGTTCTTGCTCTTGCGAACTGAATTCAGGAACAGGTCCTGAAGGTTTTGCGATCGTTCCGCCATTGTTTTTGTCTTTCGCCGATCCCCTTCGGTTTGCAGCCAATGCGCCAAATTAACGGGCACATGTCAAGCGCGCAAACACCCTCTTGCCGTCAGTAACGACAAGCAGAACGAGATATATTGATGTTCATTCCACCTGTGCGGTTATCAGGCTGGACTTTTTTCCGCAATGTCAAAAAAGGCCTGCCGCAACGAAAGTGTTATTGAGCCGGGGTGCCCATTGGCTATGGGATCACCGTCAATGGTCACGATTGGCATGGCAATAGTCGTCGCCGAACTGATGAATGCTTCGCGAGCCGTCTTGGCCTCGGCAACGGAAAACCCACGCTCCTCGATCTTCAGGCCAAGTTTCGCCGCGACTTCGAACATGGTGGTGCGCGTGATTCCGCGCAGAATGCCATGTTCGGCCGGCCTGGTGACCAGAACGCCATCCCTGGTAACGATCCAGGCGTTCGACGAGCCACCTTCCTTGACGTTGCCATCCGTGTCCACGAACCAGGCTTCCTGAGCGCCGGCCTCCTTGGCCTTCTGCTTGGCCAATACATTGGGCAGCAGCCCGGTGCTCTTGATGTCGACACGGTCCCAGCGGTTCTCGGGTACGGTGATGACGGCGATACCCGTCTCAGCCCGTTTCGTGCCGGCGGCAGGATCCGCCTTCCTGGCGGTCACCACCAAAGCCGGCTTCGTGTCCGCCGCCGGAAAAACGAAATCGCGGCTGGCGACACCGCGCGTCACCTGGACATAGACCAGACCGTTGACGACATGATTGCGGTTGACCACCTCGCGCAGGATCAGCGGCAACACATTGCGTGTCACCGGCCAGGCGATCGACAGTTCGGTCAGTGAGCGGTTCAGCCGGGCAAGGTGGCGCGGCATGTCGACGATGAAGCCGCGCGCCACCTCGCAGACCTCGTAGACGCCATCGGCGAACTGATAGCCACGATCCTCGATATGCACGGACGCGTCGGCATGAGCGATGTAGCGCCCGTTGACATAGGCAATGCGCGGCATTGGCGACCCCTGGAAAATTCTCGGGCTTTCTTATGCGATTCCGCCGCCGCCGTAACCGGCAAATGCTTGGCCCAGGCGCGGCTTATGAACGCCCCGCGTCAGACGCCCAGCGACTTCAGCTTGCGATGCAAGGCGGAGCGCTCCATGCCGATGAACTCGGCCGTCTTCGAGATGTTGCCGCCGAACCGGTTGATCTGGGCGATCAGATAGTCCTTTTCGAACTGTTCGCGCGCCTCGCGCAGCGGAAGCGCCATGATGTGCTGGTCCGACTGGTTGGGCGTGCGCGGCATGACATCGCCGATTTCGGACGGCAGCAGATCCGCGGTGATCGGCGCGTCGACATCCTCGCCGCGCGCCAGGATCATCAGCCGCTCGACATTGTTGCGCAGCTGACGCACGTTGCCCGGCCAATTGTGCGCCTGCAGCACGGCCAGCGCGTCGTCGCCGATACGGCGCGGCTTGATGCCGGCCTGGCGGGCGATCTGCTTCATGAAATTGTCGACGAGATAGGGAATGTCCTCGCGCCGCTCGGCCAGCCCCGGCACCATGACCGGAACCACGGCGAGACGGTGGTAAAGATCCTCGCGGAAACGCCCGTCGGCGATCATCGCCTCCAGATTCTGCGAGGTCGAGGAAATGATGCGGACATCGACCTTGACCCGCTTTGTGCCGCCCACGCGCTCGAACTGCTGTTCGACCAGAACGCGCAAAATCTTGTTCTGCGTCTCGCGCGGCATGTCGGCCACCTCGTCGATGTAAAGAATGCCGCGATGGGCTTCCTCCAGCGCTCCCACCTTGCGTTCGACGCCGTTCGATTCTGTGCCGAACAGTTCGATCTCCATGCGTTCTGGCGTGATGTTGGCGGCGCTCAGCGTCACGAACGGCGCGCCCTTGCGGGTCGACAGCGTATGGATGGCGCGGGCCGCCAGTTCCTTGCCCGAGCCGGAGGGACCAATGATCATCACGCGGCTGTTGGTCGGCGCGACGCGCTCGATGGTCTGGCGCAACTGGCTCATCGCCGACGACATGCCGATCAGGTCGAAGGTCTCGCCGCTGCGCAGCTTGAGGTCGGAAACCTCGCGGCGCAATTTCGAGGTCTCGAGCGCACGTTCGGCAATGAGGATCAGCCTGTCGGCCTTGAACGGCTTCTCGATGAAGTCATAGGCGCCGCGACGGATGGCGGAAACCGCCGTTTCGATGTTGCCGTGGCCTGAAATCATCACCACGGGCAGGTTCGGGTGCATGGTCTTGATCTCGTCGAGCAACGCCAATCCGTCCAGGCGCGAGCCTTGCAGCCAGATGTCCAGGAAGATCAGCCTCGGCGCTCGATCGGCGATGGCCGCCAGTGCGCTGTCGGCATCGAATGCCGTGCGGGTTTCGTGACCCTCGTCGCTCAGGATGCCTGCGACGAGTTCCCGGATGTCTTCCTCGTCATCGACGATGAGAATATCAGACGCCATTATCGACCTTTTCAGTTTCTCTTTCGTGGTCCGCCCTGCTTTCGCCGCGCGGCAGTGCGGCGGCCGCGGGCGGCAGGATGATGCTGATCATCGCGCCGCGCCCGCCGTGGAAATCAGCAGGTGCATCATGGAGCTCCAGCCTGCCGCCATGGTCCTCCACGATCTTCTTGACGATAGCGAGACCAAGACCGGTGCCTTTTTCACGTGTGGTCATATAAGGCTCCAGCAACCGTTGGCGATTCTCGCGCGGCAGGCCTTTGCCGTTGTCGATGACGTCGATGCGAATCGCGCCATTCTGACGCCCGGCTTGAATCCGGATTATGCCGTGCGAACCGTCCTTCTGTTCCAGTCCGTCGATCGCTTCGGCCGCATTCTTGATCACATTGCCGAAGGCCTGTGCCATCAACCGGCTGTCGAAAGTGCCCTTGAGCGGCTCATTGCCGAATGTCCGCTCGAACGTGATATCGGCGCGGCTGACCTCGACCAGGAAGGAAGCTTCGCGCAGTGATTCGCGCAGGTCGATGGCCTTCATCTCGGGCTTTGGCATACGCGCGAAAGCCGAGAACTCGTCGACCATGCGGCCGATGTCCTCCACCTGCCGGATGATGGTGTCGGTACACTGGTCGAAAACTTCGCGGTCTTCGGTGATGACCTTGCCATAGCGGCGCTTGATACGCTCGGCGGAAAGCTGGATCGGGGTCAGTGGATTCTTGATCTCGTGGGCGATGCGCCGCGCCACGTCGGCCCAGGCGGATGAACGCTGGGCCTGAACCAGATCAGTGATGTCATCCACCGTCACGACATAGGATTTTTCCTCAGAGCCGTCGTCGCCGGCCTCGATGGTGACCTGCACATTGAAGGTCCGTTCGGCGCCGGCGCGATAGAAAGTCACCTGCTCGCGGTAGACCGGCTTGCCGGACTTGCGGCCGATCTCGAAGACACGGCCGACATGCGGCAGGATCGCGGAAAGGTTTTGCCCAAGTGCCGCGCTGGCGGAAATGGCCAGCATCGATTCGGCAGATCGGTTGACGATGGTAACGATGCCGTAAGGGTCGACGCCGATGACGCCGGCGGTGACACCGGCAAGCACGGCTTCCGAAAAACGCCGCCTCTCGTCGATCAGGTCCTTCGCCGACAGGATCTCGTTGCGCTGTGATTTGAGCTCCAGCAGCATCTTGTTGAAAGTATCGCCGAGCGAGGCGACATCGCCATCGGACGGCCGCACCGGCACCGCGACATCGAGATTGCCGGTCGCGACTTCATCGGCGGCACCGATCAGCTGGCGGATTGGCCGCACCAGCCGGTCGGCAACAGCTATGCCGGTCCAGATCGCCGAGAGGATGATGATCAGGGTCAGCGACAGGTAAGGCAGCGCAAATGCCACTTGCGAGGTGCGCCTGTTGTCCTCGAGATTGCGATACTCGTCGGTGTTGGACCTGACGATCTGCCGCGCCTTGATCACCTCTGGGTCGACCAGACGGATGGTGTAGAGATAGAGCCCCTCGATCTCACGCAACTTGACGATGGCGCCCATGATGTTGCGCGTGCGCGGCTCGATCAGGACAGGCTTGCCGTCGGTGGCAGTAGCGACCGCGCCTTCCGGCGGTTCCGGCATGGCGAAATCGGCATCGGTCTTGGCGCTCATGACGAAGGAGCCGTCGGGCTTGATCAGCGCGGCGTGCGCCAGCGAGCGGCCTACGGCTTCCTTGTTCATAAGATCGAGAAAGCCGGTGCGATCGAGGCCATAAAGCGAGCGGGAGGCATCGAGATCGTAGGCCATCGACAACGTCGTGCCCTGCAGGTTGCGCGCGTTCTCCTGCACATAGGCGTCGGCGATCGACAGTGAAGAATTGACGATTGTCTTGGTCCGAATCTCAAACCAGCGATCAAGGCCGATATCGAGTGTGATCGAGGCGATGATCGCCACCATGATGGCGGGAATGGCGGCAACCAGCGCGAACATGGCAACGATGCGCACATGCAGACGCGAAGCCGCCTTGCCATGGCGGCGGGCCATGACGATGCGATGCACCTCGCGCCCGACCAGCGCAATCAGGACAAGCACGAAGGCGGCGTTGAGGGCGATCAGCGCCCAGGTTGCCTTGGCGTCCGGCGCGATCGGCGTCGCTCCGACCAGGATAGCGAACGAAATAGCCGCCATGATCAGGGCGCCGACGACCGCGACCACGCCGGGCAGCGCCAGCAGCCGGCGTCCGTCGCGCGCGCCGGGTTCGCTGAAAAGCGGTTGGTTGGGTACAGGTATCTGCGGAGCCATGTCGCCGTGTAGAGCCAGTGATTGCATCCGATCTATGCAACGCATTGTGGCGATTATGCAACAAGTGTGACGGCGACGGGACTCTTTCCCCGTTCGGTCCCCTGAAAAGATCGTGTGCCCGGCGCCGGCTCAGGTCTGGCGGGATGACTTATAGACGTTGACGCCCAATTCGCGAATCTTCTTGCGCAAGGTGTTGCGGTTGAGGCCCAAGAGCTCCGCGGCCTTGATCTGGTTGCCGCGGGTTGCCGTCATCGAAGCCAGCACCAACGGATATTCGACTTCGGACAGAATGCGCTCGTAGAGACCGGCGGGCGGCAATTCGCCTGCGAAGGAGGCGAAATAGCGCTGCAGGAAGTGCTCCACTGCCTGGCCAATGGAAAGATCGTCGGGAATGAGGTTGCCGGCACCTGGTACCACCGGGCGCTCACCTGTCTTGAGCTCCGCCTCGATGATCTCGGCGGAAATCTCGTCCTGCGAATAAAGCGCGGCGAGCCTGCGAACGAGATTTTCCAGCTCGCGCACATTGCCTGGCCATGGATAGCGCTTCATCAGTTCGATGCCGCCGGAAGAGATACGCTTGGTCTGCAGCCCCTCCATTTCGCCAAGCTTGAAGAAATGGCGCACCAGATCGGGCACATCCTCGGAGCGCTCGCGCAGCGCCGGCAACCTGAGCGGCACGACGTTGAGGCGATAGAAAAGGTCTTCGCGGAAGAGGCCCTGGTTGATCAGCGTGCGCAGGTCCTTGTTGGTGGCAGCGACGATGCGCACATCGGTCTTGATCGGCGTGCGGCCGCCGACCGTCGTGTACTCGCCCTGCTGCAGGACGCGCAGCAGGCGCGTCTGCGCCTCCATCGGCATGTCGCCGATCTCGTCGAGGAACAGCGTGCCGCCCTCTGCCTGCTCGAAGCGGCCAGTCGAGCGGTTCTGCGCTCCGGTGAACGCGCCCTTCTCGTGGCCGAACAATTCCGATTCGATCAGGTCGCGCGGGATCGCCGCCATGTTGATTGCAACGAATGGACCGCCACGGCGGCGTCCATACTCATGCAGCGCGCGCGCCACCAGTTCCTTGCCGGTGCCCGATTCGCCCGAGATCATGACCGTCAGGTCGGTCTGCATCATGCGCGCCAGCATGCGGTAGATGTCCTGCATGGCGGCCGAACGGCCGACCAGCGGCATCGTCTCGGGCTGCTCTTCTTGCCGGGCATCGATCTTCGGCCGCCGGGGCTCGGATAGCGCGCGATTGACGATGTTGAGGAGTTCGGTCAGGTCGAAAGGCTTCGGCAGATATTCGTAGGCGCCCGTCTCGGAAGCGCGGATCGCCGTCATGAAGGTGTTCTGGGCGCTCATGACGATGACGGGCAGTTCCGGCCGCGCCTTCTTGATGCGCGGCAGCATGTCGAAAGCGTTCTCGTCCGGCATCACGACGTCGGTGATGACGAGGTCACCCTCGCCCGCCGCCACCCAACGCCACAGGGTCGAGGCGTTGGAGGTGACGCGCACCTCGTGACCGACCCGCGACAGGGCCTGATTGAGCACGGTGCGGATGGCCGCATCGTCGTCGGCGACGAGAATATTGCCGCGAACCGTCATTTGCGGTCTCCTTCGCCGTCTTGATCAGCGCCCAGCGCCGTTTCCTTCCAGGCCGGCATCAAGACCCGGAACGTTGTCGCGCGCGGCGTCGAATCGCATTCGATTATGCCGCCATGTTCGCCGACGATCTTGGCCACCAGCGCCAGCCCCAGCCCCGAGCCATTCGGCTTGGTGGTGATGAAGGGATCGAACAGGATCGGCAGGATATCTTCCGAGACGCCGGAACCATTGTCGCGCACGCAGAACTCCAGCGGCAGCGATACGCGGTCCTGCGTGCCCGGGACCGAAACCCGAATACCGGGCCGGAAGGCGGTGGACAGCACGATTTCGCCCTGCGGATCGCTGCCGATTGCCTCGGCGGCGTTCTTGATCAGGTTGAGGAACACCTGGATCAGCTGGTCGCGGTTGGCGAATACCGGAGGCAATGAAGGATCGTAATCCTCCAATATCTTGATTTTCTTCGCGAAACCGTTCTTTGCGATCGCTTTCACGTGATCGAGCACGACGTGGATGTTAACGGGATAGCGATCGATCGGCCGCTCGTCGGAAAACACCTCCATACGGTCGACCAGCGACACGATGCGGTCCGTCTCGTCGGTGATCAGCCGCGTCAGCGCGCGATCCTCATCGGATGCGGACAGTTCGAGCAGCTGGGCAGCACCCCTGATACCGGAGAGCGGGTTCTTGATCTCATGCGCCAGCATCGCCGCCAGGCCGGTCACCGAGCGCGCGGCGCCGCGATGCGTCATCTGCCGGTCGATCTTGTCGGCCATCGACCGCTCCTGGAACATGACGACGACGGAGCCCGGAAATTCCGGCACCGGCGCGACATAGAGATCGACGACCTTTTCGATGCCGAGGCGCGGTGACGAGACGTCGACCCGATACTCGTTGACGGGCGCGCGGCGCTCGCGCACCTGGTCGACCAGCGTCAGCAACGGGCTGCCGAAGGGTATGAGCTTGGACAGGGTGTTGCGCGCCAGCATGGTCGCGCTGGAGCGAAAGAAATCCTCGGCATCGGCGTTGGCGAAGGTGATGAAGCCTTCCTCGCTGAGCATGATCACCGGGCGGCGGATCGTGTTCAGCACGATCTGGGCGGCATCGGCCATTTCGGTGCCCTGGCCAGCGGTGGCGGTCATGCGGCGCTCCGCAGGTTCAAGGTTTGCGGATCGCGCGAAAACACATCGCGCAGCAAGGTAATAACGCGAGCCGGCTCGAGTGCGGTCATTATCGCTTTTCTACTCTCGCCAGCGATACCGCCGGCATGTCGATCGAGATACCAGCCCAAATGCTTGCGCGCCTGCCGCAGGCCGCTCTCGATGCCGTAAAGCGCCAGCATGTCCTCGTAATGGGCGACGACATAGTCGGCGAGCCCTTGCGGGGTCTCGGGAATGCCGGATGAAAATGTCCCGCCGGCAGCCGCAGCGATGCTGCCGGCGACCCACGGCGCGCCATAATGGGCGCGGCCGACCATCACTGCATCGGCGCCGGACTGTTCGAGAATGATCGAGGCTTCAGCCTGGGAGCAGACATCGCCATTGGCGACGACCGGGATGGAAACGGCCTCCTTGACGCGAGCGATGGCGCGCCAATCCGCCTTGCCCTGGTAGAACTGGCAGCGTGTACGACCGTGAACCGTGACCATCCTGACGCCCGCCTGCTCGGCGCGGCGGGCCAGGACGGGAGCGTTAAGTGCGGCGTCGTCCCAACCCAGTCGCATCTTGACCGTCACCGGCACCTTGACGGCGGCGACCACGGCCTCGATCAGCGAGAGCGCGTGGTCGAGGTCCAGCATCAATGCCGAGCCGGCATAGCCACCGGTGACCTTCTTGGCCGGACAGCCCATATTGATGTCGATGATGTCGGCGCCCTCGCCGGCGGCGATCCGCGCGCCTTCAGCCATATGCATGGCTTCACGGCCGGCAAGCTGCACCATATGGACGGGCAGGCCGGAATGACGTATGCGCAGGTCGCAGCCGGCCCTGCCCTTGGCGAGTTCGCCGCTGGCCACCATTTCGGACACGACCAGGCCGGCGCCATGAGAATGGGCGCGCTGTCTGAACGCCTCGTCCGTAATCCCGGACATCGGCGCGAGGAAGACGCGGTTGCGGATTCTCACGCCGCCGACGTCAAGTGGCGCGGCCAATCTGATCAAGTTAACCATGCACAAAAACCAAGCATGTCCATTCGTTGCACATTCTCTAGCCAGATCGAGAGAAATGTGCAACGCGGAATGACGCCACATTAAGGCGCAATTGGGAAAATGCTGGCCTTCGGCCTTAGCCGCGACTAGGACCAGACTGAATGACTGGCGCAACTGAAAATCAGGCTCCGGATCCGGGTGGCAAAGTCGCGGTGGTTATCGTCGCGGCCGGTCGCGGCGCGCGTGCCGGCCAGACTGATGGTCCGAAGCAATATCAACGAATTGGCGGACGTGCCGTCATCGCTCGTGTGATCGATATTTTTCTGGCGCACCCGCTTATCGGCCGGATCGTCGTGGCCATTCATGCCGAGGACCAGGAGCTTTTTCGGCAAGCGGTCGGCACCGATGCCGATCGGGTGACGGCAATCGCCGGAGGCGCGACCAGACAGGATTCGGTTCGGCTCGGGCTGCACGCGCTAAGAAGCTACGCGCCGGACAAGGTCCTCATCCACGACGCCGCGCGCCCCTTTGTCGACATGGATCTGATCGACCGCACCATCGCGGCCATCGGCGAGGGCGAAGGCGCGCTTCCCGCCTTGCCCGTTGCCGACACGCTGAAACGCGAATCGGCCACCGGCATGGTCGGCGAAACAGTCCCCAGGAGCGGGCTGCACGCGGCCCAAACGCCGCAAGGCTTTCCCTTCCTCGCGATCATGACGATGCATGAGGAAGCCTATAACAGAGGCAAAACCGACTTTACCGACGACGCGTCGATCGCTGAATGGATGCAAATGCCGGTGAAGCTCGTTCCCGGCTCGCCGGACAATGTCAAACTCACATGGGCACGGGACATCGCCATGGCGCACCAGCGACTTTCCAGCGAGCGGGCACACTTTCCCGACATCCGCACCGGCAATGGCTATGACGTCCATGCCTTCGAGCCCGGCAACCATGTCACGCTCTGCGGCGTCGCCATTCCGCACGACAGAAAATTGTCGGGCCATTCCGACGCCGATGTCGGCCTGCATGCCCTGACCGACGCGCTGCTGGCGACTTGCGGGGCCGGCGACATCGGCACGCACTTCCCGCCTACCGATCCGCAGTGGAAAGGTGCTGCGTCGCGGATATTCGTCGAACATGCGGCAAGACTGGTGCGGGAGCGCGGCGGGCGCATCGCCAATGCCGACATCACGCTGATCTGCGAGGCACCGCGTGTCGGCCCGCACCGCGAGGCGATGACGGCGGTCCTTTCCCAGATGCTGGGCATTTCCGCCGACCGCATCTCGATCAAGGCGACAACCAACGAGAAGCTCGGCTTCGTCGGCCGCGAAGAAGGCATCGCGGCGATCGCAACCGCCAGCGTGGTGTTTCCCGGCGAGGTTCCGGAATGACCAACAGCGATCTGGCCATCGCCCTGTTTAAGGCCTGCCGGGAGCGCAGCCTCATGCTGGCGACCGCGGAAAGCTGCACCGGCGGCATGATCATTGCCGCGCTGACCGACATTGCCGGCTCTTCGGCCGTGGTCGATCGCGGCTTCATCACCTATTCCAATGAAGCCAAGATGGACATGCTCGGCGTGCGCGCCGCCACGCTTGACGCGCATGGCGCGGTTTCTCGCGAGACAGCGATCGAAATGGCAGCCGGCGCGCTCGCCCGTTCACGCGCCGGGCTGACCCTGGCCGTCACCGGCATTGCCGGTCCGGGTGGCGGTTCTAGGGAAAAGCCGGTCGGGCTGGTCTGGTTCGGCGTTGCGGTGAACGGCCAGCCGGTGACGGCTGAATACAAGCTATTTGCCGACAATGGCCGTGACTTCATCCGCCGGGAAACGGTCAACCATGCGCTCGAGCTCGGCTTGCAGGCGCTTGGCGAGAGTCAGGCCGCCGGTGTCTTGCCGTAGATAACGTCGGCGCGTTTTTCGAAAGCCTCGGCGAACATGCGGAAGGCGCGGTCGAACATCGTGCCCATCAGCGCACCCAGGATGCGGCTCTTGAATTCATAGTCGATGAAGAAGCGCACGGTACAGCCGGCACCGTCCGGCTCGAAACGCCAGACATTGCTCAGATATTTGAACGGGCCATCAATGTATTTCACATCGATTGCGTTCTCTTCGGGCTTGAGCAGCACCTGCGTCGTGAAGGTCTCCCGGATCGCCTTGTAGCCGATGCTCATATCGGCCACGAGGATGGTACGTCCGTCACGCTCCTTGCGCGAGCGGACCGTCAGCGCTTCGCAAAGCGGCAGGAATTGCGGGTACGTCTCGATGTCGGCGACCAGCGCGAACATCTGCTCAGGCGTGTGGGCGACGCGGCGGGTGGCTTCGAATTTCGGCATGAAACCGGCCCTAAAGCGCGTCGCGTCGAAACGGAGTCATGCGACGCGCTTCAGAGTCTTCGTCTTTATGCACGTCGTTCTCCCAAAACTGAGGTCACTTTTGGGCGACATGCATTAGGGCGCTTTCATGAGTAGCGCTTCGCGCGCCGCGCGCAGCCGGGCGAAATCGTCGCCGGCGTGATGCGACGAGCGCGTCAGCGGGCTCGATGCCACCAGCAGGAAACCCTTGGTCTTGCCGATCGTCTCGAAGGACTTGAATTCCTCGGGCGTGACGAAGCGGATCACCGGATGGTGCTTTTTCGAAGGCTGCAGGTATTGGCCGATAGTCATGAAGTCGACATTGGCCGAGCGCAGATCGTCCATCAACTGCAGGATTTCGTTCCGCTCCTCGCCCAGACCCACCATGATGCCGGACTTGGTGAAAATCGACGGATCGAGTTCCTTGACCCGCTGCAGCAGCCGGATCGAGTGGAAATAGCGGGCGCCCGGCCGGACCTTCAGATAATTCGACGGCACGGTTTCGAGATTGTGGTTGAAGACGTCGGGCCTGGCCGCCACGACGATCTCCAGCGCCCCGTCCTTGCGCAGGAAATCCGGCGTCAGGATTTCGATCGTCGTCAGAGGCGTTGCCGCCCGAATCTCACGGATGACATCGGCGAAGTGCTGCGCACCGCCATCGGCGAGATCGTCGCGGTCGACCGAGGTGATGACGACGTGGGTAAGGCCCATCTGCTTGACGGCATGCGCGACCCGGGCCGGCTCGTCGGGATCGAGCGCGGTCGGGATGCCGGTGGCGACATTGCAGAAGGCGCAGGCGCGCGTGCAGATCTCGCCCATGATCATGAAGGTGGCGTGCTTCTTTTCCCAGCACTCACCGATATTCGGGCACCCGGCCTCTTCGCATACGGTCACCAGCTTGTGCGATTTCACGATCTCGCGTGTCTCGGCATAACCTTTCGAGACCGGCGCCTTGACGCGGATCCAGTCCGGCTTGCGCAACATCTCCTGGTCGGGCTTGTGCGCTTTCTCGGGATGCCGCAGCCGCGGCGCGTTGGCGATCGTGTCGAGGACAGTGACCATCTGAACCCTGGCTTTTCTCGCGACCGCTCGTCGGCGATCGTCACTTTCACGTCATCTAGGACTTTTCAACACAAAGAAAAAGGCTGCAGCGGCGCATGCCGCCACAACCGTTTTCGCATAGCCGGAGCGATATCGATTAACGGCGCACCAGACGACCGACCCAGATCAGAAGGCAGGCACCGATAAAGCCGGTGATCAGATAGGCGGTCCAGCCGACGCCGAACACGCCGATGTTGAGCGCCTGCAGGATGGCATTCAGCACTACAGCGCCAACGATGCCCATGATAATATTCATGAATATGCCGGTGTTGCTCTTCATGACCATTTCGGCCAACCAGCCCGCCAGGCCGCCGATGATGATGGCTGCGATCCAGCCCACGCCGTTCAAGTGCATATGCCTTCTCCTTGCGCGAGTAAAAGTGCATCCGGAAACGAACTGCCCCGCCGTCGCGACCCTGCGGCTTTCGAAGCTGAGTCTCCTGCGGCGAATCTATCATGCGTTCAAGGCGCGGCCATAGGCGTCGAGCACGCTTTCCTTCATCATCTCCGACAGCGTCGGATGCGGGAAGATCGTGTGCATCAGCTCTTCCTCAGTCGTTTCGAGGTTCATCGCCACGACAAAGCCCTGGATCAATTCGGTGACTTCGGCGCCGACCATATGCGCGCCAAGCAGCTGACCGGTCTTCTTGTCGAAGATGGTCTTGATGAAGCCTTGGTCTTCGCCAAGCGCGATCGCCTTGCCGTTGGCGGCGAACTGGAAGCGGCCGACGCGGATGTCCTTGCCTTCGGCCTTGGCCTTGGCTTCCGTCAGGCCAACCGAGGCGACCTGCGGATTGCAGTATGTGCAACCGGGGATCTTGAACTTGTCGATGGCGTGAACACCGGGGAAATTCGCGATCTTCTCGACGCACACGACGCCCTCGTGCTCGGCCTTGTGGGCAAGCATCGGCGGGCCGGCGACATCGCCGATGGCGTAAATGCCAGGCACATTGGTCTTGCCGTAACCGTCGATGACGACGCAACCGCGATCGGTCTTCACGCCGAGTGCTTCAAGGCCGAGGCCCTCGATATTGCCCTGGACGCCGACGGCCGAGATCATGCGGTCGGCTGATATCTTCTCGACCTTGCCGTCCTTCATCTCGACATGCGCGGTGACCGAGTTCGCCCCCTTCTCGACCTTGGTCACCTTGGCTTCGAGGATGATCTTCATGCCTTGCTTCTCGAACTGCTTTTGCGCGAATTTCGAGACTTCGGCGTCCTCGACAGGCATCACCGCCGGCAGCAGCTCGACGACGGTCACGTCCGCGCCCATGGTGCGGTAGAAGGAGGCGAATTCGATGCCGATGGCGCCCGAACCCATCACCAGCAGTGACTTCGGCATCTCCTTGGGCACCATGGCTTCGAAATAGGTCCAGATCAGCTTGCCATCCGGCTCGATGCCGGGCAGTGCGCGCGGCCGGGCGCCGGTCGCCAGGATGATGTTCTTGGCGGCGTAGGTGCCCTCGCCCTTGACGCCTTTCGGCACCGGCGGCTGCGGTTCCATCGGCTTCTTGGCCGTCTTGGAAACAACGATCTCACCCAATTTATCACCGGAAGGAGACCTCGATAGCTTGGCCTCACCCCAGATAACGTCGACCTTGTTCTTCTTCATCAGGAAGGCAACGCCGCCATTGAGCCGCAGTGACACTTTCCGCGACCGATCGACCACTGCCGCCGTGTCGGCGCTGACCTTGCCGTCGAGCTTCAGGCCATAGTCCTTCAGGTGATCCGAATAGTGCATGATCTCGGCCGAGCGCAGCAGCGCCTTGGTCGGAATGCAACCCCAGTTCAGGCAGATGCCGCCGAGATGCTCGCGCTCGACGATCGCCGTCTTGAAGCCGAGCTGGGCGGAACGCACCGCCGTGACATAGCCGCCGGGACCGGAGCCGATGATGATGACGTCGTAGTTCTCAGCCACGGTTTTTCTCCTTCAATCACAATTCCAGCATGACGCGCACGACCGAAGTCAGCGCCTTGCCGATGTTTCGCGTGTTTTCGGCATCGAGGTGGACACCGTCGAGCGGTGTGGTTTGCGCCACGGTGGCTGCATCGAAGAAGCCGCAGCCGGCTTCGTCGGCAAGCGCCGAATACTGCCCTGCGAGCTGCGCCGAGGCGTTATCGCCGCCGGCGAACATCTCCTTGAAATCGGCATTCTCGGTGCGGCTTACAACAGGTGGCGAAACGATCAGGATCTGCGGCGCCGGCCAGTCGAACGGATAGTCGTGGCCACGCACGATGTCGATCAGCCGCTGGATGCCTTGCTTGGCCGCAACCGGGTTGCCATGGATCCATGGCTTCATGTCGTTGGCGCCGAGCATGATGACGATCAGGTCGATCGGCGCATGCGTCGTCAGCACCGTCGGCAGCAGCCGCGCACCGTTGCGGTCGGCTCCGGCCAGATGATCATCGAAGGCGGTGGTGCGGCCGTTGAGGCCGTCGGCGATAACCTGAACGCCCTCGCCGAGGCCAGCTTGCAGCACGCTTGGCCAGCGATCCTCGAGCGCATGACGCCCACCTTCGGCCTTGTAACCCCATGTCAGCGAGTCGCCGTAACAAAGAACCGTCTTCATCCGTTCAACCCGCCTTTATGTTGGCCACACCGCGCTTCACGCGCCAGCGCACGAACAACCAATGGATGATGATCGTCACCAGGCCCGGCAGACCGAGACCGGCAACCACCGGCATGTCTTTCCTGACCACCGCGGCGCTGCTGTCGCTGTAGAGGATCAGCGCGACCAAGAGGAGGAGCAGCGCCACAAATATAATCAGCGTCCACTTTCCCGCCGTCGCCACGGCCGCGACCGGATCGTTCGTCAATTGCGCGACGAAGAAGACGAAGGTGACGACAAAAGTCACCAGCACCGAGAACATGAAGACGATGACATATTCTTCCTCGGCGCCGGTGGCGACGGCCAACCATTGCGCGATCAGCCCGCCGGCCAACCCGGAAATGAGAAAGGCAAAAAGGCTGGTGAAGAATATCCGCACAGCCTTTTCCTTTCCTAGACCAGCATGCCCATCGGGTTTTCGATCAGCTTCTTGAAGGCGACCAGCAGTTCGGCCCCCAGAGCTCCGTCGACGGCGCGATGATCGGTCGACAGCGTCACCGACATCACGGTGGCTATTTTGATCTCGCCATTCTTGACCACCGCCCGCTGCTCGCCGGCGCCGACCGCCAGGATCGTCGCATGCGGCGGGTTGATCACCGCGGCGAAGT
>NZ_JAPYKQ010000020.1:0-96203 GCF_037179625.1 Mesorhizobium sp. Cs1299R1N3
GCGAGGACTGGGATTTGTGGCAGCGCGTCGCACGTCAAGGCAAACCTTGGGTGATGGTCGACGAGCCGCTCGCTTTTTATCGGGCAAGCCCCAACTCGCTCACCCGCAATTCGAGGCAGATGCTGGCAGACGCGGAAATCGTTATCGCCCGCGGCTTTTCCGCCGACTCCAGGGTCGAGCATCCAGCGTCGGCGCATGCCAATGGGGCGACCACGGCGGACGGCCGCACCGCTTCCCAAGCACTGGCGTGGTTCGCGCTGTGGATCGCGGCAGCTGATTGCGGCCGCGGCGGCGGTTCGATCAACCGGCAGATCCTGCGTGCGCTCCCGGCAGGACGTAAATGGGCGCGTGAGATCGCCAAGGTGATTTTCGACGGCCTGATGGTGGGAAGCCTATCGGTGCCGGAGCAATTGGCTTCCAGGTGGGACAGGTTCGGCGGCCCCTTGAGCGGGCTGATCATCGACCTCGGCCAAGTCTGGGGCGATCCGGTCGCGGGTCGTCGCGTCCAGTATCATCTCGAGCAAATGCTTCTCGATGCCGACGATCTTGCCGCGCCGCGTCCGCTGGCGCTAACGCTCGGCATTCGCGTCGACGCTCGAAATCCAACCTCAACCGAGCTTCCGGAAGGAATCGATCAAATCTATGCCTACCTTATGATGGATGGCCAGATCGAAGCTGTCGTGCAGTTCGGCGTACTCGGGAAAGTGACAAAGCGTCATTGGATTGAACTGATTCTGGATTTCGCACTGCAAAAGGACGACGGTGCCGACACGTCGAACACGCTTGCAGCCGAGGCACTGTCGACCACAGCGGAACGCCGGCCCGATCCGGACAGCCACTACGACAGACTCGCGCAATTGGTCTCGGAAGCGCGGGAACTGGTACGGTCGAGCGCCGAAGCTGCGCAGCCTCTTCCAGCGCCGCGCCGTGCACCGGCCTCGGATGGCCACGACAAGGATCGTACGTCGTTCTGGAATCGCTATTTCGCGACAGAGGATCCCTGGAACTACAGCTCGCCCTACGAGCAGGAAAAATATGAGCGGCAGCTCGAGATTCTGCCGGCCGGCCCCATCGGACGGGCGCTTGAACTGGCCTGCGCGGAGGGCCATTTCACGCGACAACTGGCACCCCGAGTGGGCCATTTGATCGCAACCGACATTTCCGCCGTAGCCATCGAACGGGCGCGCGCGCGCTGCTCGGACCAGCCGAATGTCGAGTTCGGCGTACTGGATTTTTTTGCGGACACGCTGCCCGGTGAGATGGATCTGATCGTCTGTTCGGAAGTGCTCTACTACCTGGATGATCTCGCCGGGTTGCGGCGCATCGCCAAAAAATTCGTCGAGGCACTGGCGCCTGGCGGCAGTTTCATCAACGCACACGCATTCGTGCTACGCGACAATATTGAAAGGACGGGCTTCGATTGGAACACATTCGGTGCACAAACGATCTCGCAAACCCTGGCAGAGACCGAAGGCCTCGTCCTTGCGCACTCGATCCAGACCGAACTCTATCGCATAGATCGCTTCCGCCGCCTGTCACCGGACCACGTGGCGACGGAGCCGGTGATTGATCATGTGCCGGTCCGCGCACCCCTGGGAATCGGGGTCGCACGAAATATCGTCTGGGGCGGGGCGAGGGCGCTGCGCCGCGACGTCGCGCGCAGCGAGCGGCGGCAACGTATCCCTGTCCTCATGTATCACAGCGTCGCCGATGAAGGTCCGGCCGCGCTCGCCCGTTTCCGGCTCACGCCCGCCGCATTCGCGAGCCAGATGTCATGGTTGCGCGCAAACGGCTTTCACTCGATCATGTCCGAGCAGCTTGAATGGTCCATCGCCAACCGTCAGCCTTTCGCTGGCCGCCCGGTGCTCATCACCTTCGATGACGGCTTTCAGAACTTTGCCGACCATGCCTGGCCGATCTTGCGTGCGCACGACCTGACCGCGGAAGTGTTCCTAGTGACGGACCTGGTGGGTGAAAGTGCAAAGTGGGACGCCGTCAGCGGTCCGCCGGCACCGCTCATGGATGCCGGGACGGTGCGTCGCCTGGCCACCGAAGGTGTATTCTTCGGAAGCCATCTGGCGACGCATCGCGCCATCGATGGTCTTTCGAGCTCCGACCTGGCCGGTGAGCTGTTACGCTCACGGATGTTCATCGAACGGTGGACCGGCCGGCCCACGATGGCGTTCGCGGCACCTTTCTCGGTCACCGACCGACGGCTTGGCCGGCTGGCCAAGGAGTCCGGCTATCGGATCGGCTTCGGCGGCAGACACGGGCCGGCGGACCTCGATTGCGATCCCATCGATCTTCCGCGCATCGAGATTCGTGGGGATCGCTCGCTCGATGACTTTGTTGCCACCGTCGAGGCCGTGCTCAATTGAACGGGTGAACTTTGTTTCCGCCCACAACGCCCAAGATCTACGAGACACTTCGCAGCGTGATCTTGCGATCGGAGAGAGCGCTCGAGACATTGCTGTTGACGATGGCTCACGCGAACAGATTGCGGCGATCGCCCGATTTCCGCGGAGATCGACACGCGTGTGCGGCTGATCGAGCAGGCAAAAACGCCGACAACCCTATGCCGACATTCAGAGCACCTGCACCAGTGTGGCACGTGCCGCCCTAAGGCTCGAGACAGACGAAGGATTTCCATCCATTCGCATCGGGGCAGGATTTTGGTAAGCTGCCGCATGGCAAACGGTGGAGCTGTCGTTCCGGTGGTCAACGATCGTCTTCTCGAACGCAAGATGACCGAGATCGAGCAAGCGCGAGCATGGAGCCCGCGCGTCATCTCAAAATTCGAAACGCTTATCAGGAGCGGCGACGACCTTGCGCTGTATCGGGTCAATCCGCTGGCCTTCGCCCGCGACCGCGCAATCGCCGAGCCTGAAGCAATCGACCTCTTCCTTCACGCGGCTCGCTGCGGCCTGTTCGATATGAGCTGGGACGTGCTCTGTCCCCAGTCCGGGATGGTGCTCGACAGTTTCGGCGCCCTGCGCACACTGCAGACCCATTACGTCTGCGGCCTGTGCGACGTATCGGGCGATACAGACCTCGACGACTTCATCGAGGTCTCCTTCTCTGTATCGCCCCATTTGCGGCGCCTGCCGTTCCACGAGCCCGAGACGCTTTCTGTCGAGGATTTTCATTGGAAGCTACGCTTTGGCAATGACGGGCGGCTGCCCGGGCGGGACGTACGCTTTCTGGACCTTTTGCGAGGGTTAGTACGGGGCATGGCGTTCCTGCCTCCGGGCACAACAACAATGCTGCGCGCCGACCTCCATGCCGGCTCCCTGTCGGGCGTCAACGTGCAGACACAGGCTGCGTTCGCTGTGCCTATATCAGGCGATCCGGTGTTGGCGCCGACACTTCTTAAGATCAACTATGACGGCAAGCGTTTCTTGCCGGCGTTGCCGGTCGTGCCGCCCGGTCCGGTTGTCATTGAAGTTGCGAATACCGGGTCCGTTCGTGGCGCGCTGCTTCTCATCAACTGGCCGCCCGAGCTTGTAGCGCTGAAGACCAAACCGGCGCTCGATTTCGACCCATATGTTTCCGGTGGGGCTCTGCTTGCGCGGCAAACCTTCCGCCAGCTCTTCCGTTCCGAGTGTGTCGACGAGAAGGAGGGGCTCGGCATCCGGCAGATCACCTTCCTGTTTACGGACCTCAAGGGTTCCACCGCCATGTATGAGCGCCTGGGCGACCTCAACGCCTATGCTCTAGTCCGCGAGCATTTCGCGCTTCTCAATGCTGCGGTCCACCAGCATTCCGGCGCTGTCGTAAAGACGATCGGAGATGCGGTCATGGCAGTATTCTCGCGGCCACCGGATGCGATTTCGGCCGCCCTTCACATTTTTGAAGAAATCGATCGCTTCAACGGCGACAATGTCAGGCCGGGGATCATCCTGAAGATGGGTGCCCACTGCGGTCCATCGATCGCCGTCACGCTCAACGAGAACCTCGACTACTTCGGCCAGACCGTTAATGTCGCCGCACGCGTGCAGTCACTGGCGGAAGCCGGGCAGATTTGCATCTCCGAAGCGCTCTATTCCGCGCCAGGCGTGAGCGACCTGCTTGCCGGCCTAGGCATCGTCGCGTTTGATGCGCCTCTTCGAGGTGTGGAGGGCGATGCGACTGTCTATCGCATTATGCGGGACAGACGCACACGGTGATGCTTACGGCTGCCTTCATGTGTACAGCTGTGTCAGAGCCCAGATAGGCAGCGCGTATCCGCTCGTCTGCAATCAGTTCCTCGGCCGGCCCTGGATGATCATGGGCCCAGTTTCCATCACATAGCCTCGGTCGGCGATGCCCAACGCGGCATACGCGTTCTGCTCTACCAGAAGCACCGTGACGCCCAGCGTCTTCGAATTGCGGATCACATCATGATTTGCGCGACCAGACCCTGCGCAATGGTCTAGCTTGAACGATGGAGTCTTGTACCACAACATCGGCTTCTTCAAGGTGAGCGATGGCCGGCATAGATGCCGTTGCTTGCCGATTTGACCGGAAGGTTAACACACGATGCCACTCATGATTCGACGATTGGGAACCAGGAACCTGGCGCGCCCGGCACAACGTCTCCGACATCTGAGCGCGATATTTGTCCTGGTTGCCAGGGCGCTGATTGTTGGGATCGCCCTCTTGTTGGCGGGCCCGGCACAGGCGCAGGCGCCGGCGACCGTCCCGCCTGAAAGGGTCAAACAGCTATTCGAGCTTCTCGACGATCCATCAGTGAAAGCCTGGGTGGCCGAACAGCGAAATCAGGACGCCGGATCATCGGGAGCGCCTGCCAAGGCCGGAGCTTCTCCGGCCGACGCATCGTCCGGCGCCGCGGCCGCACCAGGCCAGATGAATACGATGGCATCCTCGACGCTCGATCGGATCAGGCATCATATCGAAAGAATCGTGCGAACTTTGCCCTTGCTGCCAGGTCAGTTCGCGCGCGTTCGGGCAGAGACCATGGAGGATATGTCCGGCAAGGGGTCCGCCGGCGTATTTATGCTGATTGCGATGTTCATCGCTGCCGGCCTGGCGCTCACTTGGGCAACGTACAAGTTGACCCGCCCATTTCGTCTCTGGATTATCGCGCAACCAAAGGATACGCCCGTTGGGCGAGTCAAGAAGATCGGTGGTCGCACGCTTTATTCCAGCACGTTGATCGTCTCGTTCGCACTGGGCAGCGCCGGCGCGTTCATGCTGTTCGACTGGCCAATGCTCATCCGCGAGATTGTACTGACATTTCTGATGGCGGCAGTCGTTACATGGGGTGTGCGCATGTACGTCATGGCCATGCTCGTCCCTTCGTTCATGAACGTCGAGAACGCCGTCGAGGTTCGTGCTTTGCCGATCACCAACGAAGCGGCTGACCATTGGTCCTATTGGCTACCCCGGATCGTTGGCGTCTTCGCCTTCTTCGGCGCCGCCTTCATCCTCTTGCCAGGTCTCGGCATAGATCAGGACGGAATGATGGTCCTGTCGTTGGGCGCCGATTTCGTGCTGCTGTTGCTCTTGCTGCTGGCCATTTGGCGTCGGCCAAGAACGCAGCGAGACGGTGCGCGCCACAGCGTTCACACGGAAGCGACATGGATTTTGACGGCTTATTTCGTCGTCCTGTTCCTGCAGCGCATCGCCGGCCTTTATGGATACTTCTGGCTTACCTTCGCCGCATTCTTCCTGCCGTTGGCAATCGTGACGACGCAGCGCGGGGTTAATTTCGTCCTGCGGCCAGGTTCGGAAGATCTCGGCCGGCCTACGATACCGGCGGTGACGATCGCTGTCATCGATCGCGGAATCCGAATGATTTTCATCCTGGCGGCGGCTTACTTTCTCGCGCGTGTCTGGGGTCTGAACATGCAATCCATGCGGGACAGCGATCCGACGACGACCTTCATCTTGCGCGGCTTGATCAATGTCGTGGTCATTGCCCTCGCAGCCGATTTCGGCTGGTCGATCATCAAAGCCTTGATCGAACGAAAGCTGGGCATCGAAACACCACACCCTGCGATCAGCGACGAAGAGGTCCCGATCCTCGATCCGCAGCAGGCGCGGTTGCGCACGCTCTTGCCGATCCTCCAGAACATTCTGCTCGCATTGATCATCGTGATGGCGGTGCTGATGATGCTCGCCTCAATGGGTATCGAGATCGGCCCGCTGATCGCTGGCGCTGGCGTCGTCGGCGTGGCGGTGGGCTTTGGGGCGCAAACCATCGTCAAGGACATCATTTCGGGCGTGTTTTTTCTGCTCGATGATGCGTTTCGTGTCGGCGAATATATTTCCTCGGGCAATTACAAGGGTACCGTGGAAAGCTTTTCGCTGCGCTCGGTGAAGCTGCGCCATCATCGTGGTCCACTGTTCACCATACCTTTCGGGGAACTCGGGGCCGTCCAGAACCAGAGCCGTGACTGGGTTATCGACAAATTCAACATCACCGTCGGCTATGACACCGATATCGAATTCGCTCGCAAGCTGATCAAGCGGATCGGCCTCGAACTGGCGGAAGATCCCGAGTTCAAACACTGGGTGCTCGACCCGATCAAGATGCAGGGCGTACAGGAGTTCGGCGAGTACGGCATCGTATTGAGGGTCAAGGCCACAACCAGACCGGGAGGCGCCTTCGCTATGAAACGCAAATTCTATGTACGCCTCCGCCAGGTCTTCAAGGAGCAGGGCATCGAACTCCCATTCCCGACCGTCCAGGTCCAGGGGCTACAGGATCCACATGGGGCAGAGAATGCGCCGTTGGACATCACACCCGCGTTAAAAATGGCCGCCGCGCAATCGCACACTCTTCGTCGCAGAAAAAAAGCTAGCACGACGGAATAGGAAAGAGCGCCGTCACCGGACCGAGCGGAACGGAAATCCGATAAGGGGTCGATCCGGAAGAATGGGCAAATCGATGGCACCGCGCCAGCGCTCTGCGCAAAACGGCTATTGAGGCTGGATTCTCCAATCCCCTTTTGCTAGCCAGACAGGATGAGCAACCGATTGCCGCCCGCATGGGCAAAGCACCTCAAGACCCAACCCTCGCCGAAGGCGGCATCACCGAAGGCTGCGCCACTCAAAGCGCAGTCCAAGGCAGGCCCCCACCGCAGCCACGCCGACGACTTGCTTTTACGGCAGGCGCTCGAATTGCAGCAGGCCGAACGTCTGTCCGAGGCTGAGGAACTGTGCCTCAGGGTCCTGGCTCGCACGTCAAACCATCCGCTAGCTCTGTATATCCTGGGAACGCTCGGGGTCGGTTTCGATAACGAAAAGTCACTGCGATATTTCGCTCGGGCTGTGGCAGAGGATCCGCAGAACCCCTACTACCATCTCAGCCTCGGCGAGACCTATTTGAAGGTCAGCGAATTTACGCCGGCGATCAGGCACCTTCAGTACGCGCTGGACTTGAAGCCGGATCTGGTGGAAGCGCTTTGCGCCTTGGGCGATGCATACAATGCGTTTGACAAGGGGGAAATGGCGCTGCCGCTCTTTGAGAAGGCGCTCAGGGTCGACCGAGATCATCCCGTAGCCCGGTTGGGGCTGCCCCGCGCGCTCGCAAGCCTCGGCCGCATGGACGAAGCCGCGGTTCATCTGAAAGAGGCAATAGAACGGCGCATCGCGGTACCGGCTGCCCACAATGCACTTGTACACACGCACAAATTCGCTGAAGAGCCGCCAGAGCTCGGGGCAATCCTGACGGAGCTTCAGGACCCGGGCCATGGGCCGGAGGGAGCGGCAGCGCTTCATCACGCCGCGGGAAAGGTTCTCAACGACATCCATCGCTATAAGGAGGCGATGGATCACTTCAAGAGGGGGAATCAAGCCGGGGGCCATACATTCGATCTGCAATCTTACCGTCGCTGGGTCGATGGCATGATCGAAACCTTCACGCCGGAACTGGTCGCTTCAAGAGCCGCGTACGGCAATCCCTCGGAGGCGCCTGTATTCGTCGTCGGCATGCCTCGTTCGGGCACCACATTGACAGAGCAGATCTGTGCCAGCCACCCCAATGTTCATGGCGCCGGCGAGCTCAGCAAGCTTAGGCGAATAGCCAGTGGACTCGGTGTCGTAGACGGCTCCAACGCGAGCCTCGGTCAATCGATCGCGATGATTACTCCCGATCTGACCAGGACTTTGGCCGAAGAGCACCTTGCTTATCTGCGCGAGCGGGCTCCCGACTCGCTGCGAATTGTTGACAAGATGCCTCACAATTTCGAGATGATCGGCCTGGTTGGCCTTCTTTTCCCTAAAGCGCGTATCATTCATTGTCGTCGCGACGCCATCGACAATTGCATCTCCTGTTTCGTGCTGCAGTTCAATAGAGCCCACAGCTACAGTGCCGATCTTGAGACGCTGGGGCTTTACTACAGGGAGTATGATCGCTTGATGCGGCATTGGGATAGTGTTTTCCCGGGTCGTATTTTCGAAAATCGCTACGAGACGTTGATCGAAAATCAGGAGGAGCAGTCGCGCCGGCTCATAGACTATCTCGGATTGCCGTGGGACGATGCCTGCCTGCGCTTTTTTGACAGGGGCGGCTCCGTAAATACCTACAGCAATTGGCAGGTCCGCCAGCCGATCTATACGTCGTCCGTCAAGCGTTGGAAGAATTACGAAAGCGAGATTCAGCCGTTGATCGAAGCCTTGGGCGATCTTGCTGAGGTTTGACCGGTAGTGCCTGATGCTGCGCGCAACTTCGGTTGCACCCAATCCCGATGGCGTACGCTTTCCGCCACTAGACCAGTCTAATAGGGTTTCCTCAGGCTTAACGCCGCGTTCCTTCAGCTATCCCGCCGGCGTATCCTGGCCACAGAGCCTCCCGCCGTTTCACGCGTCGGTTGCCAAGCAGTTTGGCTTTCTTCTTTCCTTTCGCTGCGAGGATTGTTCTTCCACGTCTGCAAGCGTGGGCGGGCGGCCATGCCATCGGCTGTCCGAAGTTCCACACAGACGGCATGAAAAACCCGGCGGTTGCCCGCCGGGTTTTCCGATTTCAATCAGGCAGCGCCTGTTAGAACGAGCGCTGGAAGCGAAGCATGCCGCCGATTGCGTCGTCATGTCCAGGAGAAATATTGGTCCAGTTCGACACGGAGTCGTCGCCGAGACGCGAGTAGTCGACTTCGGCCGTGACCGTGAAGCCAGGAACGATGTCATAGGCAACGTTCGCGGCGATGCCGATGTTCTTGCCTTCGTCATACGACGCCTGGAGGTTGAACGAGGTCTTTTCGTTGAACTTGTAGGTGCCGCCGCCCCAGACTGCCCAATTGCCGCTCCACGGCTTGTAGAAGCCGCGACCGCCAGCGGGGAACACCCAGGTGTTGTCCGTCAGGTTGTCGTCGGAGCCGTAGCCGCCCATGATGAACAGCGACAGTTCGTTGGAGACGGTGACGTCCAAGCGAACCTTGCCGGAGACTTCTTCATAGTTGCTGTCGTAAGCGATGACGCCAGTGACCGCGCCCCAGCCCTGCGTCCACTTCACACCACCGACGACATGCGGAACGTAGCTGTCGATCGTGTCGGAGCCCGAGCCTTCTTCGAGAGAGACGACGGCTGAGAAGCCGTTGCCAGCGTCGAAGTAGTACTGCACGACGTTGGTGTCGAAACCGCCATAGGGAACCAACGTATCCTGGATGACGTTGCCGGCGTAGCCGATGAACGTATCGAAGGCCGATTCGTCCTTACCAACGCGGAGACCACCGAGCTGGATCCATGCGAAGTTCAGCGAGGCGGTGTTGCCGCCGCCGCCGTTGCTAGCAGTATTGAGCGTTCCGAACCTGCCCGAGTCACGGTTGTTGTTCTGGAAGTTGAAGCGGGTCTCGGTATAGGTCTTCAAAGTACCGAGTTCGGTTTCCTGACCGGTCCAGGTCTTCAGTGCGAAGCGAGCGTGCTTGTAGAAGGTGTCGTTGCTGCCGCCGTCCTCGTGATCGGCGCTTGTCGCACCGTCGAACGAACCCACGTCACCGACGCCGATGTCATAACGGATATAGCCGCCGATGCGCAGGCAGGTTTCGGTGCCGGGGATGTAGAAGTAGCCAGCGCCGTAGACGTCGCAGATCTTGACGTATTCAGCGGGCTCCGGCTCGGCGACGACGACGGCGTCGGCGGCGCGCGCACCGGAAACTGCGATCAGGGCCGCAGCGGAGCCGAGAAGAAGGCTCTTGATGTTCATTTTCTGACCTCCAGTCAAAAGTTAAAAAACGGGTCTGGGTATTCTTTGCTGAAGGACAGCGTTCCCTGCCCCATCCCCACTACCGAAAAAGATGCGCACCGCGCCGCTTCCTCGAAACCGACATTACTCATGAGCCAGCGGCGTTCAACAACGATCGTACCGGCGAAAGGACAGTTCGGCTGCTATCCCCTACCTGTGTTGCAGAAACGTCACGATTTGGCCTCACTTGGAAAGCTCTCGTTAACCATCGGGGCCGCCGCAACCGCCTGTCTCCGGCCGAATCCGGCAATCGGCCGACGGAATCATGGCAAGGTCTGGGGTCATCCGCCAGGGAATTGCCGCGGATCCGCCGCATCCGAGGTAAAGCCGATGTTCGGCGCGCTCACCTTTTCCATGATGCCACGCCCTTGTTGATTGTGCCGCCGCTTTTCTTTATCCAGCGGCGCAGAGGTGGCCGAGTGGTCGAAGGCGCTGCCCTGCTAGGGGAGGCTCAAACTTTTGGTGGGTCCGAAACTCCCGACCACTGTTCCGCAAGGCTTACAAGATGGGAGATCTCCAGAGCCTGCACGAGTTCCGCCGCCAGAAAGAGCGGGCGGGACGGATTCGTTTTCTCGAGAGGGACGAAGAGGCGCGGCTGTTCGCCGCCATCAAGAGCCGCAGCGAGGACACCTACAGGCTCTGAGTCTTCCTGGTCGATGGCGGCTGCCGTCTCGGCGAAGCGCTCAGGCTCACCTGGAACGACATCAAGGAACATCGCGTCAGCTTCCGGACCACCAAGTCCGGCCGCAGCCGTACTATTCCGATGGCCGAGCGGGTCAAGGAGGTGATCAGGCTGCCTCCGGACGAAAGCCGTCGGCCGAAAGGCCCGTTCACCAAGTTCAGCCAGGCAGAGTTCCGTGCCATCTGGAACGAAGCGAAAGCCGAGGTCGGACTTGGCGCCGACCACCAGGTCGTGCCGCACATCCTGCGTCACACCTGTGCTTCGCGCCTGGTCCAGGGCGGCATCGACATCAGGCGCGTGCAGATGTGGCTGGGTCATCAGACGCTGTCGATGACCATGCGCTACGCGCATCTGGCCACCAACGATGGCTGTTCAGCGAGCCCTCCCAACTATCGAGGATGATGTTGAGACCCTTGCTCAGATTTTTATTGGCCACATAGTGGCAGAGGCACAGGGCCGATTTGATCCACGACTGCAGCGTTTCAAAGCGGTACCGCCACCAGCGGTCCCCCAAGCGCCTGTCAGTGCCGCAAGTGATTGGGCGGGGCCGGTAGCCGGGCCAACAGTGATAGAAAGACATTTTGGGATACCGAGGTCGACGCTCTTTCGGTGGCAGAAACGCGATGAGGCGATCGCACTTAAAACCGGAAGCAGCAGGTTTGTCTTTCCATTGAAGCAGTTTGTCGATGCTCGCCCTGCAGATGGGATAGCCGAATTGATCGCTATGTTTGGCGACCATCGGCTAGCCTGGAAATGGTTGATGGCGCCGACGGACAAGCTTGGCGGGAACGCGCCGATAGACACTCTGCTAACTGGCAAGCTCGCGAATGTTATTGCTGCCGCGCGCCTGACTTTGGAGGATGCACCTGATGTTTAGCCCCGGCATTTGGTGGGATATCGATCCATTGCGGTCAGTTGAGAAGATTGCATACGCAACATGACCCCAAGCGGCTGCTCGCGGCCTGTCGTCTGAATGACGGCCCACCCGAGCGGACCCGGCCGGGGTGCGCCTCTGGGACCCACGTCCCGTCCAGAACCGCTGCGGCATAGAGCCGCTCATCTAGTTCCAGCCAGCCATTCTCGACAGGTAGTTGGGTAGCCTTGCCATCGCGTCCTACTCCTGACGAACACCTATCCGTCAAGCCATCGGTGCCGCGCCGTGCCGCTCGCGCGCGGTCTTGCGGATGATTTCCGCGATTTCCGGGCTGCTGCTGCACAGCATCTGGAAATCCGCCGCGTGCAGCGACAGGAGTGAGACCGCCGTTGCGGCGCTGACGGTCGCCATACGCGGTTCGCCGCTGATCAGCGCCATCTCGCCGAAGAAGGCGCCAGGGCCAAGCTCCACCGGGTTCGGCGTCGCGACGCTGACCCGCCCCTCCACAACGAAGAACATCCGATCCCCGGTCTCGCCCCTGCGGCAGATCACGGAGCCCGGCGGCAAATTACGAGGCCTCAACGCGCGCACGATCTCGACCAGCGTGGCCGGGCCGAGCTTCTGAAACAACGGCACGGCGGCGACCAATTGCCAGTTGCGGACGAAATCCTCGCGACGGATTTCTTGATAGAAGCCGGAGGCAAGAATGCCGGCCCAGAGCGCGAAGACGCCGATGCCACACATCATGACCGCCCCGGCAAGGAGGCGGCCGGCGAAACTTTGCGGAATGGCGTCGCCATAACCGGTGGTGGACAGCGTGACCACCGCCCACCACATTGCCTGAGGGATGCTGCCGAATTTTTCAGGTTGGATGTCGCGCTCGATCACATAGGCCGCGAGCGCGACACCGAACAGAACGACGCCGAAGAGCGTGGTGACGCCGATCAGGTTGCGCGCTTCGTTGGCCAGCACCCTGCCCAGTACCGGGAAGAAAGTCGAGTCGCGCAGCGGTTTCAGCAGCCAGACAGCACAGTAGAGGCTCCGGTCGGGCGTGCCTTCGAGCAGAAATGCAGCGAGTGGAACCAAAACCGCGAGCATATCAATGGCGATTGCCGGCGTCCTGTCCCGAAGGTCTCCCGCCCAGCGCTTGAGCAGCGTCTCGGCCATCTGCAGAAGATAAGCGCCCCAAATGACCGCCAGCACGGCAGTCAGAGCCAGCCTGCTTCTTCCGGACATGTCCGGCATCGTGAGCGCAGCCACCGCCAGCAGCCCGGGCGCAGCCAGCACCGCGTTTAGCGGCGCGTAAATTCTCAAGAAAGGCAGGACCGACATTCTGTGCCCACGAGCGGATGCTATTCCTCCAGAATAGGATGCCTTCAAGGCAAGCGCAAAGGTGGCTCTTTCGCTGGGATGTTCATCACGAGGTGAACTCAGATGGCCTGAACGTAAACCGACAGGCCGCAACCGAGAATGGCCCATCCGGGCATTTGCAACAGGTTTCAACTGTTCCAGGGAGCCGGGCCGACGAGTTCAAGGCCGTAGAGATGCCCGGCCTCGAAGACGGCCGGCATGTCGGCAATGGAGAGGGTGCCGGCGGCGACACCCAAGAAGAGCGCTCCGATCCGCCTGGTGTCACGAGCGTGAGGTTCCCCCCGGCCCGTCACCCACTACCCAAAACGTGTGCGGCACGCCAGGCGGCGGGAAGATCGAGCTGCCCGGCCCGCCGCGGGTTATTGCGCAGTCGAGCCAAAACTCATGCTGGCCTTCCACCAGTTGCAGGACCTCGTATTCATTCTGATAATCGTGGACGAGTGCCATCGGCTGCTTGCACGCGGCCCTCCAACATTCCCAGCAGCCGGCTGTATCGGCCCTGGTGAGGGTGATCCGGAATTTGATCCACATCCCAGGAGACTCTCGTCTAAGGGCGCGAACTGACAACTGCCACGTCCACGGCTGGTTCCTTTGGTTCGGCTTGGTGATAAGGTCTTGCAGAGCCAAGAAGAGATAGGCACTGCACCGGTGAGAGGAAGCGCATGTTCGTATGGGTTATTCGCTATATGAATCGCAGCGGTGGATCTCAATCTGCTGCGCGCGTTTGATGCGCATGATGCTTGAGAACAGTACGGTGCGGCCGACGACTGGATTGGTCTCAGCCAGAGCCGGCGGTCAGGTCCGCAATTGGCCAAGTGCTCCGCATCACTCGAGAGGCGCTGTTCGTACGCCACGGCAACGGCATGGTTGTGATGTTGCGTGCGCTCAAGTTGCAGGAGCCAGTGAGGTCACCGCTGACGCAACTCGAGGAGGCACTGACGAGGTTTTGCGGCTTCAATCCCAGCCGCTCTGAGCGGACTTGGCGTATACAAAGCGATACGATCCATGAGATCCGATTCTCTTGCGGTCGTCCCGCCCAGTCCAGAATGAGGCGGCCTACCTTGACTTTGTGGTCCAATGACTGAGTACCCGCGCCTTAAATACAGCATGCAAGCCGTTCGCAAGGCAGGCGACCGGCTGGCAAAACCTATGCAGTTCGGACAAGACACCACCGCCGGTCAGTACGTGGACACGATGCGGATCTTCTCAATCGCCAATAGCTGGCGCGACTCGCACTTTCTGCCGATGCGGAGCGTTCGGTTCTCTGTCGGTCACCACATGAAAGCCCTGCGATTGAAGGGCGACATGGCATCGCGTCCGAAGCGTCTGGCATCCATCTGTCGAAAGCTTCGAGAGTCCACCACCAATTTGGATACAATGAACGACATCGGCGGCTGCCGAGCGATCATGCCCGACATTAAAAGTGTTCGCTTGCTGCTCGAATCGATGCGAGACAAGTTCCCTCACGAGATACACTGTCGGGAATTTAACTATATCGATGAGCCGAAGCCGGACGGCTATCGGAGTCACCATATTGTTCTGCAGTACCGACCCAGAGCTGCCGAGACTGAGGCTTTCGAGGGACGACGCATCGAATTGCAAGTTCGGACCACACTTCAGCACTCATGGGCAACTGCAGTTGAGGCCGTCGGGCTATTCCGGCGCCAGGATTTGAAGCACGGAAACGGCGAGCAGGATTGGCTACGCCTTTTCCAGCTTATGTCGGCGGAATTCGCGCATGTTGAGCAGTGTCCCATTCATGTCGGTGTTCCGGATCACGATGACCGAGTGCGGGAATTGCGGGATATTAACAGGCGTCTAGGTGCGACAAGTATACTGGAAGACATCACGAATCTTACCCTCCACTCAGAGAATGTCGAACAGTCGGCGGGACATTTTCGGCACCATTTGTTGGAATATAGCACGGATCAGAGCGTCACCGCCCAACCATTCCGAACACTTATGTTGGGTGCGCGGAAGTTGGAAGATATAGAGAGGAAAATCGCGCTAAGGGGGAGTGATTTGACGGCTGTCTTGGTTGAGGTGGACAATGTCGAAAAGCTTGTCAAAATATACCCGAATTACTTCGGGAACGTTTCATTGTTCGCCCGCAGTCTGAAATCCATCTGCTCGGGAAAGGCGGCTGTCGAATACAGAGTAGCCCGCACCGGATGGTAGCTCCGAAGCCCTGCGAAACTCCCGATTATGGTTGCCAGCGTCGCTTCCGTTTGAAGTAGCCGGACCATTGGCCTTCCTCGGCAGAATTCGCCGTATAACACGTTCGAAATCCCCGCTTTTGTCAGGCTCTCGCTCACGGACGGCCTCCTGAACAGCTTGGATTGTTCTTTCTGACCAAGCTTTCCGGCCTTTTGGGGGCAGGACAAGAGCTGTTCAAAATCTTGCGCTAAGAGCGATCGGATCGTGAACTCTATGCTGCTCGAGGCCTGTGGCAACGCAGAGCATCACTTCCCCGCCCGGAAGCGGATATACCCCGAGAACGGCGAAGCAAAACTCCAGCTCTCGTCGAATGTCGTCGACGACGGATGGCCAGCGCTCAGGATCGAGGACGCAATCGTAGATGGAGCCGATGAGTTCTGAAATGCGCTCCGCCGGATGGGACCGGCCGGTCACGCGGGGCGGCACGGGTTTGCGGTCACGGTCGAGCATGACGTGCTGCGGCCCTGAAATCGCTTCAACGGGGTCAGTCCTCGTTCGCTCTCGCGATTTTACATGTCTGGAGTCGAGAGGGGTGGGTCCCACCGAAAGCCAGTTGAAAACGATTGGAAAAAACGACAGCCGAGAGTCAAGCCTAATCCAAATGGTGGACGCTGGGCAGCTTCTTTTGTGATTGGCTGCGCCAGCCTGAGGATGGACTGAATTCGGAGCCGTGCGACGCGCATCAGGAGAATTCTACATTTTCTCCACCGCCAGTTGGCGCGTCGGCTCGCGGGATAGAGCGACGTCTATACACGAAGGCACGTAAGTTAGACTTCTCTAATATTTGGAGAAAATGTCAAGACGACCGCTTGTCAGCCCCGCCGACGGTCGACCTTCCGCCACAATGTCGAACAGCTCACGAAAACGGGACGACCCTTGCCAGCCACGGTCGGTATATGGCCGAGATCTTGCCTGGCCGGAACCCGACGATGTGCGCTCAAAGGAAGATCTATCAGCATGTCGGGTACATCGGAACTTGTCCTCAGTGCGATGCGAGGCGCCCTGCTCGGCTTTGCGGTCGCGGCCCCCATCGGTCCGACCGGCCTTTTATGCGTGCAGCGCACCATCGCGGGCGGCATCGGGCCGGGTCTGGCGACCGGCTATGGGGCGGCGACCACACACTCGGTCTATGCCTCCATCGCTGCCGCCGGGCTCGGGGCAGTGGCGCAAGTCCTGATGGGCTGGCACATGCTGCTGCAGCTCTGCGCCGGCATATTCCTGCTCTACATGTCGCTGACGGCGGCACGGCTGACGCCATCCCTGGACACGGCGTTGCAGCGTCGCATGCCGTCGGGCCGGGCCTATGTGACGGGGCTGATCTGGACGCTGGGCAATCCGATGACGCTGGTCGGCTTTCTCACGCTTACGCCGGGAATCCTGGGCGCCGGCATGCCGTCCTGGAAAACCCTGGCGCTTGTCTCGGCCGGCGTGCTGCTCGGCTCGGCGGCCTGGTGGACAACGCTGACACTGGCCACCAACCATCTGCGCAAGCGGCTGAGCGCGCGTGGGCTGCGTTATGTCAATCTCGGCTTCAGTTCGGCCCTGCTGATCTTTGCGCTGTCGCTGTTCGCAAGCGCCCTGCGCGCTTGAGGATTTTTCGCGCCCCAAAACAAAGAAGATCGAGCGGTCGATGTTATCTTGAAACGAGGAACAGCTCGAACGCTCGCGGCTACGGCTTTGTTTTCGTCTTCGGCACCACGGCCATGGAAGGAGCGTCAGGCGGCGGGCCCGCATCGTCGGGCTTCTGTTGTTCGGCCACCGGCGTGGCGGGCGCCTGCGGTGATCCCGAGGTGAGGTTCACCGACACGCCGTAGATTTTCCACTGACGGTTCGCCGGCTCGAACAAGAGCTCGAAATTGACCTGCATCGGCACGGAAGGGAAGAAGCCCGCCATGTGCAACATGCCGTTCGGCTCGATCTGCGGCAGCAGGGTCAGTTGCGGTTCCAGCACCGCGACCGCGCCGAAGTCGAGCGCCTGCTTGCGCTGGTTGGCGAAGACATCGCCGAGCCCCGCTGCGCTGTTGGCCTGGAAATTCGGTGAGCCGAGGTCGCGCAGCACGGTGTAGTTGCCGGTCTTGTTGGCCTGATCGAGCGCCAGGAGCGTGCCGCGGATCAGGATCAGCACGCCGTTGCGGTCGATGCTGGCCGGGCGGGCCGCATGGACCTTGTCGCCCTTATCGGTCTTTTTCGTCTGCGCCCACGCAACGCCCGGGGATGCCGTCATCCAGCCGGCCGACAGCAAGGCAGCCACGGCGGTCAGCGTCACCCGCCCTGTCGCTGAAATGTGTAGGCGCTTCATGTGGCCTCTTGAGATCGAATCGAGCCGGCGGCAGGCGATACTGGCGACCGCGTCTGTGGGAACGCGGCCGCCAGCGGCCCCTTCGCACTCGTGATCAGTTCAGCGTCCACGAAGCCCCGAGGCTGACGCCGACGTCGCCGCGATTGTTGGTCGCCGCCAGGGCGGCATTGAGCCGGAAATCCAGACTGGGATTGTAGCCGAGACCGAGCGCCAGGCCCGATTGGCCCTTGAAGTTGCCGAAGCCGCCGGCCAGCGACAATTTTCCGGGCCTGTCGTCATAGCGCAGCCCCGCCGTCGCCAGAGCCAGCGCGGTGCCGGCACGAGCCTCCGTGCGGGTTTCGCTGATCTGGTCGCCGAGATTCTGGATACCTGCTTCAAGCGCGCCGACACGTCCGTCGAGCTGGGTGATGTTGGCGGTGTTGGTCGTTACCCTAGTATCCAGGTTCGCGAGCTGCGTGGTGTGCACCGCAAGCTCATTGGTGTTGTTGGTGATGCGCGTCTCATGATTGGCGAGTTCTTGGGTGTTGGAGCTGATCTGTGAGGTGTTGTTGGTGATGCGCGTTTCGTGGTCGGCGAGCTCGGTGGTGTTGGCGTTGATCTGCGTCGTGTGGCTACTCACCGTGCTGTTCAGATTGGCGATGGCGATGCCGTTCTGGGCGACCTGGGCCGGCAGGTTGGCAAGCGTCGCGACATCGAATGTCGAGGCCGCCAGATTGCCGCCGCTGTCAGTAGTCACCAGATAGGTGGTGCCGGTCTGTGCGGCCTTGCTGGCTGCCGAAGCAACACCGGTCAGCGTGTAGGTGTTGAGGCCATTGCCAAGCATGACCTGATTGTCGTGCGTCGTTGTCGCGCCCACGCCGATGGCGACGGAGTTGTTATAGTTGGCCTTCGTGTCGGCGCCGATGGCAACGGCATTCACTGCATTTGCCTTGGCCGCGTTGCCAAGTGCCGTGGCGTTGCCGCCGTTCGCCTGAGCCGAACTGCCAAGGGCCGTGGCGTCCCCGGCATTCGCCTGGGCCGAAGTACCAAGCGCTGTGGCATTGGCCTGGCCAACCGCGCTGGTTCCGGCCTGGGCTCCGGTACCGATGGCCGTTGTATTCGCATTGTTATAGTCGGTGGTCAGACCGCCCGCGTTCGGGTCGTAAACAAGTCCACCGGCGCTCGCGTTGAGGCCGAGCGCCACGCTGTTGTCCCCGAAAGCACCCGCGGCATCACCTATCGCAGTCGAGAGGAAACCATCGCTATTGGCGGATCTTCCGCATGCCGTGCCGCTGGGTGACGTCTGCGCGAAAGCCGCTCCACCATCCGCACCATTGAAATCCTGGCAGATGACTCCTGCCGCGCGCGCGGCGCCTGGCGCCAAGGCGACAAAGCCGGTGGCCGCGACCGCCACCATCACTGCTGTCCCGAGAGCCGGCACTTGGGAGGATGCCAGCTCGCCGAAAACCGCCGTCGCGGCGGATCCAATGCTTTTTCGCACCTGGCGCCTAATCGCGATTGTTCTGCTTTTTGTTCCAGCCCCAGCGTCTTCCGATACGCTCACGCATCCAACCGTTTCTGCAATCACGTCCAAAGCCCTCGCTTCATTGCCTGACAATCGACCAAGTCGTCCTGCCGGCGGCAGGCGGTCCCGCGCGATGGCCGGGCCGGGCGGGAGGTGCTCCGGCTGGGCTGACAATCAAGCAGTTGCGCACTTGACGGTTGTGCTGCCGTCCCCGAACCGCACTCGCCTTGCAAACACCGATGCCCCCAAATTCCGCGCAGGACCGCAGCACCCGACCGGCGCAAACGAACACAAAGAAAATGCCGCGTCTTCCACCATTCGGTGGATAGCGACTGCCAGAGTTCGGTGGTTCCGCCCAATGCTGGATCACCATCTCCGTCGGGAGATAATGGGGCTTGCCCAATCCGGGTCATGTGTTCATCTTATTGCGATGCAACAAAGATTTTATTGCCGTGCGGCAAGGGTATGGTGCGATGCGATCTCCTCTCTCCATGGCTCAGTTGTCCGAACTGATCGGGCTGATCTACGACGCCGCGATCGATCCCTCGCGCTGGGCCGTCGCCATTGAAGAGATTCGCATCGCGCTCGATTTCGAGAACGCAGCCCTCAACCTGCAAGCGTTGCCGTCGGGCGAAGTGCTGCTCAACGTGACCAGCAATATGCCGCAGGACTACGTCGACCGGATCGCGGACTACGCCGTTGACATTGTCGACCAGTGGGGTGGGCTGGCGGTGCTATTGGCGCTGCCGATGGATCAGCCTGCGGTGATGAGCCGCGTCAATCCAGAGGCAAGTGCGACGAACCGCTACTCGCTGGAGTGGGCCAAACCGCGGGGGTTGGTCGATGTCATGGGGCTGGGACTCGCTCGCGACGAGCGTGGTTTTGGGTCGCTGGGCCTTGGCCGTCACGAGAGTGCGGAGCCGATCGGTGAATATGAGATCGAGGCCGCCCGATTGCTGATCCCCCATCTTCAGCGCGCCGCGACGATCAACCGGCTGCTGGACATGGCGGCGATCGCCCGGTCGACCTTCCAGACGGTGCTCGACACGCTGACAGCACCGATCTTTCTCACCACCGCCGACCTGCATGTCGTGCATGCCAATCCAGCTGCCCAGGACATCGTCGCCTCGGGCGAGCTGCTGAACATCCGCAACGGGGTTCTCAGCGCCAACGTCGCCGCCGTGTCCAGCGCGCTGGCCGTCGCGGTGTCCCAGGCGGCGCAGGACGAGAGCGCCATCGGTCGCAAGGGGTTGGGAGTTCCAATACGCTGGCGCGACGGCTCGGCCGGGGCCCTGCATGTCCTGCCGCTGCGCCCGGGGCGCGGGGCGTTCGATGCCAGCGTGGTCGCGGCCGTGTTTGTCGCACGCGCGGATACGCCCTTTGTCGCGCCGACCGCGCTGGTCGCGGCATTGTTCAGCCTGACGCCGGCCGAGGCGCGCGTCTTCGAGCAGATCGCGGCCGGCCGCACGGTTGAGGAGACGTCCGATGCTCTCGACATCGGCCGCAGCACGGTCAGGACGCATCTGCTGCGGTTGTTCGAGAAGACCGGCGTGCGGCGGCAGGCCGAGCTGGTTCAGCTCGCCGCGTCGCTCGCGTCGCCACTGGCTGGCATGGCGTAGAAAAGAACTCAAGCGGCCCGGCCGCGAGAATTCATTTCAACCAGGCAGTCCGATCCGCAAACCAACTTGCTCGATCACGCTGGCAAGCGTTGTCTTTTTGATCTCAAGCGAAATTATCGTCTTCGCGCGCGCAGCCGGGATGAACAATTCTTCCTCGCTGTATCTGCTCAGGAACTCCGCCACGGCCGACAATTCGGCACCCTTTACGCAGATATTAATAATGCTGTGCGACGGCCGCTTTGCGATTCGCTCAGATAAGATCTGCAGGGGCCCGCAAGTGCAGTCACAATATCCTTCGTCGTAGTGATAAATACATATACAATGCTTGTATTGCGGACAAACTGTATTACATTCGCAATCGTCCTCAATTGTCATCGTATTCTCCAAAAACTAGAAATTTATGGGGTGCCCATCGGATCTGGGACAGAGGTGGACGCAGACCACCACGAAAAGAATTTCGGGTCATCCACCGTTCGGTGGACAGGGACGGTCCCAGCCCGACGATTTCGCCCCCACCCGGCGCCCGCTATGCGTAGGAATGTGCATATATTGTGCGTATGAGAGGTCGGAGAATTGTCATGGTCCACGCACAGCTCGCACGATCGAAAGTGGTTTCAGGCTTTGTCGATAGCCTGCAGGAGCCGCGCACACCTTATATCTCACCGAAGCGCCTGTCACAGGCGCTGGGCGTGAAGGTTGCCAATTTGGCGCAGTTGACCGGCGTCCACCGCAACACACTCCGTAACCCGTCGTCGGAGCGCCTGCAGGGCAGGATGCGCGAGATGGTGAAGGTGATTTCGGCCGCGACGGAACTCACCGGCGACGTCAACAAGGCGATTTTTTGGTATCGCAACGAACCGATTGCCGACTATGGCCATCGCACGGCGGCCGAGCTCGTCGCGGACGGCCAGGTCGAGGCGGTGCTGGCTTTTATCCGGGATCTCGAGAACGGGGCGCGCGGGTGAAGATCACCCGCATCGGTCCAGACGAAATCTTCCATCGCTATCTGACTCCCAAATGGGCTTTCCTGCCCATCAGCGGTGCGGGCGCGGCGATCGATGGCGGGCGCTTCAATCGGCCAGGTGTCGAGGCGCGCTCTATCTGTCCCGGTCGACCCAGACAGCGCTCGATGAATACAGGCAGGGCGCCAGCATTGTTCCGCCAGCCACCCTCGCCGCTTACAAGATCACGCTTGCCGAAGTTGCCGATCTGTCGCAGGGATTCGACCCGGACATCTGGGACGACGCCTGGAAGGAATGGGATTGTGCCTGGCGCCACATCGCTCGCATCGACAAGAAAATCCCGCCATCGTGGAAACTTGCGGACATGGTCATCACGACCGGGCTGCGCGGTATTCTGTTCCCGTCGCTGCGTCATGCCGGCGGCACCAACCTGGCGATCTTTCCGGCCAGTCTTGTCGACGGCGATCATGTCACGGTCCATGATCCCGAACAACGGCTACCGCACGACCAGTCGTCCTGGTCCTGAGTCATCGACTCGCTCTGTGGTCGCAACGCAACCATGCTCCCCCTTACGGCACCTGGTCCTCAACGACATCGTCCTCGCCCTCCCCGTCACCCAACCCGGCCGGAATATCGCCGGCCAGCAGCTTCTCTTTACTCAGCAGTCCGGCATCCTCGAGCGCCTCGAAATCCGGCAGCTGGCGCAGCGTGTCGAGCCCGAACTGCGACAGGAAATTCTTGGTCGTCACATAGGTGTAGGGCGCGCCCGGCTGCGGCGAGCGTGGACCCGACGCGATCAGCTCCTGCCCCCGCAGCACGCCGATCAGGTCGCGCGACACCTCCTTGCCGAAGAAGGAAGAGAGCTCACCCCGGGTGGGGTCGGCACAAGATTTGCTTTCCCAGACACGCTAAGGTCGAACGAAGCACGAACATCTGTTTGTCCTCTGGATAAGATTGCCAACTCGATTGCGATCGCTCTTGCAGCAACCATAGGCTCGGCTCCTTCATAGCGAGGAGCGAACGAATGGGCCGTAGAAGGCTGGTCAATGCGGCTGAGGCAAAGGTTCTTTTTGGTCTCCAGGCTGACGAGGATAGTCTGCTCCGGCACTACACTCTCGATCCAGTTGACGGGTTGGAATGTGAGGTGCGTCGCCGCCGCATAATAAACTGGGCTTCGCCATCCAGCTTTGCGTCATGCGGCATACAGGGCGTCTCCTGGGAGAAGACGAGCAGCCTCATGCGGCGGTCATCCGCTACTTGGCCGACCAGCTCGGCGTAGACTCGTGTGATTACGCCATCTACGCGCGTCGGGTGCAGACACGTTTCGAGCACAGCCGTTTCCTGACCGAACATCTCAGCCTGCACATAGCCAACAAGAACGACCGGCGTGCAGCACTTCTGGCTGCTATCGACGCATCGGCTGCCGGGGACAAGGGGCACCCGATCGTTACGGCCGTGATATCTACGTTTCGGCAGCGCGGGGCGCTGCTTCCTTCTCAGGCGGCGATCGAGACGATCGGATTGGCAGGTCGCGCCATCGCACGCCGACGCGCAGAAATCACACTCCTCGAAGATATCGCCGCCGAGAAGTTGGAAGCGCTCGACGCTCTGCTCCACGTCGATCCGGCTGTTGGTCAAACGCGATTCCATTGGCTGCGATCAGCGCCAGACGCGCCCTGTGCTTCGAACCTAATTGGACTGACCGAACGGATCGCCTTCCTGCACACGCTCGAAATCGATCCTCAATTGCAGGCGCGTATTTCATCTGGACGCTGGGATCAGATCATTCGGGAGGGCGATGCCACTCCTGCGTGGCTCGCCACAGATTTCGGCGCAAATCGCCGGCGTGCGACGATCGTGGCGCAGATCATCAAGCTCGGTCAGAAGCTCACCGACGATGCCGTAACGATGTTCATCAAGCTGATGGGTCGGTTGTTCTCGCAAGCCAACAATCGCAAGAAACAGCGGCACATGGACGCTCGGCCGGAGACCTCTAAGGTTCTTCGGATGTTCCTCGATACGATATCCGCCCTCCAGGCGGCGAATGACAATGGCGATGATGCGATCGAGACACTCGACCGCGAAGTTGGCTGGCCTCGACTGCTTCGGATGAAGCCCGAGCTTGCCGCTATGGTAGAAGACAACGAGGCTTCACCCTTGGCTTTAGCAGCCGAGCAGTATGCGACCGTCCACAAATATGCAGGTGCGTTCCTGCAGGCGTTCACATTCCGCTCGGCCCGCCGACACGATCCACTTCTTGCGGCGGTCGGTGTGCTGAAACGCCTCTACTCGGAGAGGCGCCGGACACTCCCGGAGCGCGTCCCGATCACGCACCTGAGCCAAGCCGATCGGAAACTCATCTTCGGACAGGGAAAGCCCGATCGCCGTCTTTATGAAATTGCAACACTCGCCGCATTGCGAGACAGGCTTCGTTCGGCCGATGTCTGGGTCGACGGCAGCCCGATCGACGAGCACCTCATGCCTCGACCAACCTTCACTGCGATGAAGGAAGAAGACCGACTTGGCCTTGGCGTGCAAGCTGATGGAGCGGCCTGGTTGGCTGAAGCTCGTCAAATGCTGGACTTCAACCTCAAACGCCTTGCCTATCGGGCACGAACCGGAAAGCTCGAAGGTGTTCGTCTTGAAGGCGAAACGCTGATCGTCACGCCGACCATCGGCGAGGTGCCTTCTGCTGCAGATCCGTGCAAGGCGCGGCAGATCATTTCTGTCGTTCGCGCCGCCGAAAGCCATGTTGATTTCCCAATTTCCGCAATCGCATAACCTACGGCAAGAGAGAGTCGCATCAAAGGCCGGTGTTCATCCAAATTTCGCTGCATGGGACGAGTGCCGGATTCCATCATAGCGCAATCAATCGAGTTCGCTGCTCCTGTGTGAACGTCGCCGAAAGTTAAACTACGCTTCCTCGATAGTGGGTCCCACGATGTAGCGGTCTCCCGCTACCAAAATCCATTAAACTTTGCCGCGTGCGACAAAGCGGCGCCAGCCGCCGAATGAGGAGATGTCGGAGGCACCGTCCAGGCCCGCGCTTTCGACCAGAAAACCCTTGGCGGGGGTGCCGTCGTCGAGTTCGACCGTGCCGATGCCGAGCGGAGCCGGAATAGCGGCGACGAAACGGCCGAAAGCCTCAGGCCCAAGCCGCCAGACCTCGACGTCGATCCGCATGCCGCCATCGGCAACGCGGATCAGGCCGGGCTTGGGTACGGACTGGCCGGCCAACGCATAGAGCTTGTAAGCGGCGGCGGTCCTGGTCGCGCGCAGGAATTGCGCGCCGAGCTGGTTGAGCTGGCCGTTGAGCGGCATGCCCGAAAGGTGCGCGCCGACCACCACCAGGTCGATCATGCCGTCGCATGGCGGCACGGCGGCGGGCCGCGGGCCGGGCTGCGGCCAACCCGTTGTGCCGAGCGGCAGGCCGCTCCGCGCATGCAGGTCGCGGGCGAGCATCGCCGTCAGCGCATCGCGGCCGGCCGGCGCCAGCAAGGTGACGCTCATCGGCAGGCCGTCGCCGCGCCTGCCTGTCGGCACGGCGACGCCGCACATATCGAGCAAGTTGACGAAGTTGGTGTAAGTGCCAAGCCGGCTGTTGGTCGCGACCGGATCGGCAAGCACCGCGGCTGTGGTGTAGTGCGTAGGCGCGGTCGGCACGCAGAAGAGGTCGACCGAGGCGACGACCGGGGCGAGCTTCGCCTTGTAGGCCTGCAAGGCATAGAGGCCGCGAAAGGCGTCGGCCGCCGAAAGACTTCTGGCGCCGCCGATGATCTTGCGCGTCACCGGATGCATGGCGGCCTCTTTGGCGTCCATGAAGTCGCTGATCGCCGCGTAGCGCTCGGCGACCCAGGCGCCTTCGTAGAGAAGATTGGCGGTGGCGTAGAAATCGCCGAACGGAATTTCGACCAGCCGGCAGCCAAGCGTTTCCAGAAGGCCAAGTGCTGCCTCGAAGCCGGCCTGCATCGAAGCGTCGCCGAAGAACTTCAGGTCGCTTTTCGCCGGCACCCCCACGTTCAGCACGGGCGGCCGGGCGGCAAGCGCCGGCACCTTGATCGCGCGCGAATAGGCGTCGGCCGGATCCTCGGCCGCCGCGACGCCGAACACCGTATAGGCATCTTCGACGGTGAGTGCGAACACGGAGACGCAGTCAAGTGTGCGGCAGGCTGGCACCACGCCGGCGGCCGAGAGCGCACCGACAGTCGGCTTCAGCCCGACGATATTGTTGAGGCCGGCGGGGATGCGGCCGGACCCAGCCGTGTCGGTGCCGAGCGCGAAGGAGACGATGCCACGCGCCGTCGCCACCGCTGACCCTGAGGACGAGCCGCCAGGCACAAGGCTGGCATCGACAGCGTTCCTCGGGATCGGGTAAGGCGTGCGAACGCCGACCAGTCCGGTGGCGAACTGGTCGAGATTGGTCTTGCCGACGACCAGCGCGCCGGCCGCCTTCAGCCGCGCCACGACAGTAGCGTCCGTCTCCGGCACATAGGCGTATTCGGCGCAGGCTGCTGTGGTCGGCATGCCGGCGACATCGATATTGTCCTTGACCGCGAACGGGACGCCCCACAGCGGTTTGGTCGCTGGATCGAACGGTCCGAGCTCTTGTGCCTGCGCCAGCATGTCCGTCTTCCCGGGCAGATGGATGAAGATGCCGGGATCGTCAGCCGCCACGATGCGGGCATGCACGGCATCGATCATATCCGCGACGGTCACGCCGCTGGCATAGGCCGCGTGCAGACTGACGATATCGAAGCGGATCTCGCTCATGTGGCCTCCCCCAGAATAATTACCGGCAGGTCCCACTGGATCAGCACGACGCAGCCGTCCTTGGTCCACACCGAGTGCTCGGTCCCGACCGGGTTCAGGATGACGCTGCCCCTGGGATAATCGCCGTTCTCGTCGCTCTGCGTGCCCTCGAGCACGACGATGGTTTCCAGCCCGACGTGGCGGTGGCGCGGCACGCCGGCGCCGGCCCGGTAGTCGAGGATCGCCACCGACGGCTCGACCGGTCCGCCCTTGAGCAGCCAATGCACCGTGATGCCGTCGCGAAATGGCTCGAACGCCAGCTCGCGCCAGCCGCCACCGACGAGACCGGCAAAACTCAGATTAGCCATTCGCGATTCCCCGCAGCACCTGGTCAGTCATCGCCGTCCAGCCGACGATGGCGCCTTGGGCACGGATCATCGCGATGGCCGCCGCCTTGAACTCGGGGAAATAGCTTTCCGTCGCATCTTCGGCGAGCAGGCACTCATAGCCGCGATCATTGGCCTCGCGCATCGTCGTCTGCACGCAGACCTCGGTGGTGACGCCGGCGAAAACCAGTTGCTGTGCGCCAAGCCGCTTCAGCTCGTCACCGAAGCTCGTCGCATAGAAGGCGCCCTTGCCCGGCTTCTCGATGACGATCTCGCCGGGCAGCGGCGCCAACTCGCCGAGGATCGCCGTTCCCGGTTCGCCTGATATCAGCACGCGGCCCATCGGTCCGACATCGCCGATACGGATCGACGGATTGCCGCGGTTGCGCTTGGCCGGCGGCAGGTCGGAGAGGTCGGCGCGGTGGCACTCCATCGTGTGGATCACAGGCAGGCCGGCGGCGCGGAACCCCTCGATCAGCTTCTTCACTGTCGGCACGATCGCGGCGATGCGGCTGATATCGTTGCCGAGGCTGGCGCCAAAGCCGCCGGGCTCGGCAAAATCGCGCTGCATGTCGATGACGACCAGCGCCATCGTGTCGGGCTTGAACGCAAAGGCGAACGGCTGCGCGTCGATTTCCGCCATCAATGATGTCCCGCCATATGCTCGCCGATGGTCTGCACGCTCGCCCGGCCGATCGGCGTCTCATAGACCAGCGCGCCATCCGACATGACGAAAATGCGGTCGGACAATTCCAAGAGCTCGTCGAGGTCTTCCGACATCAACAGCACGGCCGCACCCGCGTTGCGCGCCTTCATGATGCGGGCGCGGATTTCGGCCACCGCCGAGAAATCGAGGCCGAAGCAGGGGTTGGAGACGATCAGCAGGTCGACGTCGCCGGTCAGTTCGCGGGCCAGCACCGCGCGCTGCACATTGCCGCCCGACAGCGAGGCGATGGGCGAGGACAGCGAGGCGGTCTTGACCTTGAACTGCTCGACCAGGCGAGCGCTGAAGGCGCGAATGGCGCCGGTGCTGATCCAGTTCACCCGCCTGCCATTGCCGTCCATGTCGAAGGTGCGGAAGGAGATGTTCTCGGCCACCGTCATTTTCGGCGCACAGGCATTCTTCAGCGGCTCTTCGGGAATGAGCCGCACATTGAGCGCCCGCGCCTCGGCACGCGTCGCGGCATAGGCGGCACCGCGCACCAACACCTCGCCGGCGTCACGCGGACGCTGGCCGGCAAGCACTTCCAGAAACTCCTTCTGGCCGTTTCCGGAAATGCCGGCGATGCCGACGATCTCGCCGGAGCGCACGCCGAGATCCTCTATGCTGATCGACTTCAGCCCGGTTCGATCCGGCGCCTTCAGCGATTTGACCTTGAGCACGATCTCGGCATCGGGTTTCGGCGTCGCGCGGCTGTCAAGCGCGACGATCGGCTGGTCGCCGATCATCATCGCCGCCATCGCCTTGTGGTCGAGGTCGGCGACGCGGCCAGTTCCCGTCAGCTTGCCCTTGCGCAACACGCTGACATCGTCGGCGAATGCCGTGACCTCATGGAATTTGTGCGAGATCATCAGCACTGTGAGGTCGCCGGCCTTGGTCATGTCGCGCACCAGCCCCAGCACCTCCTGCGCTTCGCCCGGCGTCAGCACCGATGTCGGCTCGTCCAGCACCAGGAAGGAGCGGCCGAGATAGAGCTGTTTGATGATTTCGAGCTTCTGCTTCTCGCCGGCGGCAAGCTCCGCCACCTTGACGTCGAGCGGCAGCTTGAACGGCATGCGCTCCATGAACACGGCAAGATCGCCCCGCTCCTTGCGCCAGTCGATGATGCCGGGCACCTTTTCCCGCGAGATGACAAGGTTCTCCGCTCCGGTCAGCGACGGCACCAGCGTGAAGTGCTGGTAGACCATGCCGAGCCCGAGCGCCGAGGCATCCCTGGGGCTGGTAATCTTGACCTCCCGGCCATCGACCAGCATGTCGCCGGAGGTCGGGTGATAAAAACCCATCATGCATTTGACCAAGGTCGACTTGCCGGCGCCGTTCTCGCCGAGCAGCGCGTGGAACGAGCCTGCCGGCACCTTCACCGATACGGCGTCCAGCGCCGTGAAGGCACCGAAGCGCATGCTCATGCCGATGGTTTCGACGCCGACGGCTTTTCTGACGCTGTCACTCATAGCGCCCTCCTCACGGCAGCTGCGCGACGAGCGCCTTCGAATTCGACACCGTGCCGAAGACGCCGCCCTGCATCTTGATCATCTTGATCGCCGCCAGATGGTTGCCGTGGTCGGTGGCCCCGCAGCAATCCTCCAGCATCATGCATTCATAGCCGCGGTCGTTGGCCTCGCGCATGGTGGTGTGGACGCAGACATCCGTGGTGATGCCGGTGAGCACGATGTTCTCGATGCCGCGCTGGTTGAGGATCAGCTCAAGATCGGTGGCGCAGAACGAGCCCTTGCCCGGCTTGTCGATGATCGGCTCGCCCTCGATCGGGTAGAGGTCGGGGATGATGTCCCAGCCCGGCTCGCCGCGCACCAGGATGCGCCCGCACGGACCTGGGTCGCCGATGCCGGCATTGATGCGGCGCGAGCGCCAGCGCTTGTTGGCCGGCAGGTCGGCGAGATCGGGCCGATGCCCCTCGCGCGTGTGGATGATGGTGTAGCCCTTGCCCCGCATCACCGAGAGCACGGCCTTGATTGGTTCGATCGGAGCCCGCACCAGCGACAGGTCGTAGCCCATGTGGTCGACATAGCCGCCCGGCCCGCAGAAATCGGTCTGCATGTCGATGATGATCAGCGCCGTGTTGTCGGGCCGCAGATCGCCATTGTAGGGCCACGGATAAGGCTCTGCGTCGATCGTGTGCTGGGTGATTTCGGCTCTGGCGTTCACAGGCAAAACTCCAGTCATTTGGTGATCGACAATTCGCCTGGCGCGCCGGCGAGCGAGCGTGTCGGCGACGCGGTGGCGATCATGATGATGAGGGTGAGGATGTAGGGGGCGGCATAGAACAGATAGTAGCCCTGCGTCACGCCGACTGATTGCAGCGCCGGGCCGAGCGCGCCTGCCCCGCCGAACAGAAGGGCGGCGGCAAAACAGCCGAGCGGGTTCCAGCGCGCGAAGATGACCAGCGCCACCGCCATCAAGCCCTGGCCCGACGAGATGCGTTCTGTCCAACTGCCGGGATAGTAGAGCGACAGATAGGCCCCACCGATGCCGGCCAGTGCACCGCCGACCCCGGTGGCCAGCAGCCGCACCGTATTGGGGTTGAGGCCCATGGCGCGAGCAGCATCCGAACTGTCGCCGACGACGCGCACGATGAGGCCGGCGCGGGTGTTGCGGAACGCCCACCACAGGACGACCGACAGCACGGCCCCGATGAGGAACAGCACGTTGACGTCGAGCGCTGCCTGCACCTGCGGGACGTCGGACCAGCCGCCGAAGGGAATGGCAGGCAGGTTGGGCGCCTTCGGCTTGATGAACGGTTTGCCGAAGAAGAAGGCGAGACCCGAGCCGAACAGCATCAGTGCAATGCCGATGGCGATGTCGTTGACCTTCGGAAATTTGCAGATCCAGCCATGGAACAGGCCGAAGCAGAGGCCGGCGCCGGCGGCGGCGACGAGGCCGAGCCAGGGCGAGCCGGTCATCACCGCGACCGCATAGGCCGTCATGGCGCCGAAGACGAGCGTGCCTTCGAGCCCGAGATTGATGCGGCCGGAACGCTCGGTGATCGCCTCGCCCAGCGAGACGAAGATGAAGGGCGTCGACACGCGGATGGCGCCGCCGAGGATGGCGAGCGGCACGCCCCAGAGTCCGATCTCGGTCGCGTCCATCAGGCAGTCCCCCTCGGGAGATCGGGCCTCGTCCAGAGATCGGGATTGAAGGCCTTGAAGCGGCCGTAGAAGGTTTCGCTGAACAGGATGACGATGAAGATCATGCCCTGCAGCACCAGCACGGTGGCGTCGGGCAGGTCCATGCGGCGCTGGATCAGCCCGCCCGAGGCATCGATGCCGCCAAGCAGGATGGCGACCGGGATGATGGCCAGCGGATTGTGGCGGGCGAGGAAGGCGACGAGGATGCCGGTGTAACCATAGCCGGCGGCGAGCGAAGCGTTGGCGCTGCCCTGCACGGCGGCGACCTCCAGCATGCCGGCGAGCCCGGCAAAGCCGCCGGCGAGTGCCGTGAAACCGACGATGAGCGGCCCAACGGCCAGCCCCTGCACTTGCGCTGCCCGCACATTGCCGCCGGCGATGCGCGCGGCAAAGCCCCAGCGCGTCTTTTCGATGAGCACCCAGGAGAGGAGGCAGGCGACGACGCCCACAATCAGTCCCCAATGCACATCCATGCCCGGAATGTTGCCGATGCGGTAGATGTCCGCCAGCGGCTGGGTCGACGGCTTGTTGAGCGAGGCCGGATCGCGAAGCGGCCCCTCCACCAACTGGTTCATCAGCGCGATGGCGATATAGGCCATCAGCAGGCTGGAGATCGTTTCGTTGACCGCCCGGTAGTGGCGCAGCGCGCCGACGGCACCGATCCAGATGCCGCCGGCGGCCATGCCCGCCACGCCCATGGCAAGAATGACGATGAAGGAAGGCGCGCCGCTGAGCGCCACGCCGATGGCAGCGGCGGCGACGCCGCCGAGCACGATAGCGCCCTCGCCGCCGATGACAACGAGCCCGAGCCGCGCCGGCAATGCCACGCAAAGCGCCGCCAGCAACAGCGGTGCGGCCCGCGAAAGCGAGTTCTGGATGGAGAACCACGAGCCGAAGCCGCCCCGCCACATGGTCTCGTAGAGCAGGACCGGCGACTTGCCGACCAGGGCGATGAACAGGCTGAACAGCGCCATGCCGACGATCAGCGCCGCGAGCGGAATGACAAACGTCTCTGCCCGCCGCGCCATCCATTCCAGCGCCGCCGGATAGCCCCTGGCGCCGAATAGTGCCGGCATGCCGGCCCCTGTCACCGTATCCGTCATCGCCCCGTTCCCCTCAGATCAGGCGGTCGAGCCGACGACGCCCTCGACCAGATAGTCCATGCTTTCGAGTTCGATGGCGGCCTCCGGGAACGCCTGGCCCGCGGTGGCGACCACAGCCCCTTTGTTGCTCTTCAGCGGTCCCTTGATGACGGCGAAGCCGCCCTTCATCATTTCGGCCAGCGTGGCGTCGAACTGCTTGCGCGCGGGCTCGCCGACGGCGGGGCCGAGCGGGCTCATCTTGACGAAACCGTCAGCCAACCCGCCGCGCGTGAAGTTGGGCAGCGGCGTGCCGGCGACGAGGTCGGCGACGAACATCTTATAGACCTTGGCCCAGTTCCACTCGGCCCCGGTCAGGTATTTCTCGGGCGCCAGCGGGCTCTGGTTGGCGTGATAACCGCAGACAAAGGCGCCGCGCCCGGCGGCCGTCTCGACCACCACTTTCGGGCTGTCGACATGGCAGGTGATGACGTCGGCGCCCTGGTCGACCAGCGCGTTGGTGGCTTCCGCTTCCTTGACCGCCAGCGACCATTCGCCGGTGAAGATGACCTGGCAAGTGATGGACGGATCGACCGAGCGTGCGCCGAGCAGGAAGGAGTTGATGTTGAGCAACACCTGCGGGATCGGCTTAGCCGCGACGAAGCCGAGCTTCTTGGTCTTCGAGGTGTGGCCTGCGACCACGCCGTTGAGATACTGGCCCATGCCGATATAACCGAAATACGAGCCGGCATTCATCGGGTGCTTGGCCTTGTCCCACATGCCGCCGCAATGGCGGAACTGCACGTCGGGGAACTTCTTGCACATGGCCAGCATGTGGGGGTCGAAGTAGCCGAACGAGGTCGGGAAGACCAGCGAGGCGCCGTCGAGGTTGATCATCGATTCCATCGTCTTCTGGACATCGACCGTCTCCGGCACGTTCTCCTCCTCGACGACGGTGATACCCTGGATGCCCTTCAGCGCTGCGGCACCCTCGGCATGCGCCTGGTTGTAGCCGTAGTCGTCCTTCGGCCCGACATAGACGAAGCCGACGGTGGTGGCGGCGGCGAATGCCTTGCTGATGGGAAAGGCCGCGGAAGCAAGCCCTAAGGCTGCTCCAGCGGCGGAGGTCTTGAGCAACTGGCGACGGCTAAGCATGAATCTGTCGGTCATCTCTTATGCTCCCCTGCAGGACCCTTTCCGGGTCGGTTAACGCCTTCTCAAGAAAGTGCATGCAATCGCTGTGCCAATTCGATCGGCTAAATTTCATAAAGAAAATCAATGATCCTCGTGAGGCAGCATGCACAAGCGAAAGGCAATTGCATGCACTTTTTGCCTTGAAAACAGACAATTTGACAGGCAGATTAAAACATAGGCATAGAGGGTGCGGCCGAGTCGGGGTCGTGCCGTTCGGCCGCAGGATTTCAGGGACCTGGAACACCGAAGCACGGGAGGCGAAGCAGTTTTGTCGGGAAAGCGCAGCTTGATCCGGACGGGCACGACGGTCGATCAGATGGTGAGGGCGATCGGCGACCGCATCGTCACCGGCGTGCTGCGTCCCGGCGAAAAACTCGACGAGGTCTCGCTTGCCGCCCGCTTCGAGGTTTCACGCACGCCGGTGCGCGAGGCGCTTGGCCAACTCAGCGCCATGGGCCTCGTCGAGCGGCGGCCCAACCGGGGCGCCATCGTCGCCGTCGTCACGCAGGAGCACCTCGCCTCGATGTTCGAGAGCATGGCCGAGCTGGAAGGCATATGCGCGCGCTTCTGCGCCGAGCGAATGACCGGCAGCGAGCGCCGCGCGCTCGAGACCGAGCATCAGGCCTCGGCGCGGCTGGTACGGCTGGGTGCCGAGGAAGACTATGAGTACTTCAACACCGAGTTCCACAGCCGACTCTATCGCGGTGCCCACAGCACGCACATCTACGAGTTGACCGCGATGACGCGCAGCCGGCTTGCCCCCTTTCGCCGCGCCCAGTTCAGGCTGGCCGGACGCTTGGCGAAATCCTGGCAGGAGCACGACGCCATCGTCACCGCGATCCTGCGTGGCGATGGCCCTGCCGCGGGCAAGGCCGCCATGGAACACGTGTCTATCGTCAGTGAAGCGAGCGCCGTGTTTGTCGTTGACGACCACGCGCGAGCCGCGCCGCTACACCCTTGGTCTAGCTGACATTGCGGTGAGACGGCGATGAGCGCGGCCGCTTCTGTCGTGCGAGATGCCGGCCGGCTTGCATTCAGACATGGCCAGCGTCTTGTGGAGGGGATGACGCTGGTCGATAAGCAATCAGCTTGTTCGGAGCGGATCGCTCAAGACTTTCGTCACCCCCACCCAAAATCAGCGCACCGTGCTCGGCACCGGCGTGTTGAGAAGCTGCTGCTCCCAAAGATAGGCGATGCCGCTGCCGCCGAAGTGCTGGATGAGAATCTCGGTCAGCTCCTCGACATGCTCGGTGCGCGCCCAATCGCGTTGCCATTCGCCAGCGAGCGCCATCACGGTCATCACGTTCGCGCCGGCTGCGATCATTCGCTGGATGGCAACTTCGTGAGACTCCTTCGAAATCCCGCCCGACGCGTCGGTGATCACAGTCACGTCCCAGCCTTCGCCGGCGGCCTGGATCACAGGCATTGCGACGCAGACCTCGGTCCACAGGCCGGCGATGATCAGCTGCTTGCGGCCGGTCGCCTTGACGACGTTCACCACATTCTCGTCCTGCCAGGTGTTCACCCAGGTGCGATCGATGACTTCCTGGTCCGGAAATACGTCGGTGATCTGCTTAAAAAGCAGTCCACCGCGCGCCGCGATCACGCTGGTGAGAATGGTCGGAACATTGAAGGCTTTTGCAAGCTTCGCCAGCGCGGTCGTGTTGTTGACCACCATATGCGGGTCGTGGCTGTTCAGGTTTGCGAGCTGATAAGGCTGATGGTCGATCAGAACGAGGACCGAATCTTCGGGGCGAAGAAGCGAATCGAGGCCGTTACGAGGGGTCATCAAGACTTCCTTTCTCTGCCGCCATCGACGGCATTGGGTTCACGGGAGACATGCGCCAGCGGGCGACGTTGCCTGGACGCAATTTGCTGTTCCTCTTGGTGATGCGGTAGTGCCATAATCAGGCAAGCTGTGTCGCGAAATGAGGAACGCCAAGTTGGACATCGAGGATCTGCAGACATTCGTCGCTGTGGCGGACGCAGGAGGCGTATCGGCCGCCGCGCGCCGGCTCGGCGTCTCCAAGTCAATCGTCAGTCGGCGACTCTTTCGGGTTGAAGCTGAGCTTGGCGTCCAGCTTCTTGCGCGAACGACCCGCGGCGCCGCGCTTACAGAAGCGGGAATGACGTTCAGAGACCATGCTGCCCGGGCAAGCGCCGAGATCGATACGGCCAAGGAAGCGATCCTCCCCACCGGTGAGCTGCGCGGCCGCCTGCGGGTTGCCATGCCGCTCTCTTTCGGGCCGACCCACTTCGCTCCCGTGCTTGCGGAAATGGCGCAACACCACCCGCAGCTCCACATCCACACCTCCTACAGCGATCGCTTCGTCGATCTGATCGCCGAAGGTTTCGATTGCGCGATTCGGGTCGGGTACCTTCAGGACTCCAACTTGATCGCGAAGCGCATCGGGCCGATCTATGGAAAGCTTGTCGCAAGCCCGGATTATATCAAAGCGCACGGTTCACCTCAGACGGTGGAACAGCTCGTCAACCATCAAGCCCTCATGCAAGGAACGGAAGCCTGGCAGTTCATGGATGGCGACAAGATCGTCACGGTTCAGCCGCAGGGCAGGTTCAAAGCCGACAACGCCACGGCGCTTGCCGTTGCCGCGGCGGCGGGACTCGGCATCGCCTGGCTCCCCGATTGCATCACATACGAATATGTTGCGTCCGGCGCGCTAGTTCCGGTGATGACACGCTATCCCCCACCTTCTGCAGGCGTTTATGTCGTCCGGCCGCCGGGTAGGCACCCCGCGCGGAAAGTCCGGGTCCTCATCGAAATGCTGATCGAGTACTTCGCACGAAATCCGGACGTTTGGGGTGTCGACCGTTAAACCCGAATGGGGCGAACCATTGCGCTGGAGCGCTCCCTGGGACAGGAAGAGACGTGTTTGTGGGCAATCTATTCGACCAGCGCTATGGCTCCCGATCACGATCGGGTAAGCGCGCCAATGGGCCGGACGCCGCAGGCTTGAACGTTCACGCGGATCACGCTCAACCGAGTAGGCGTTGAGGTCTTGCTGGGCAAATCCGCCGTTCACGACACCTCGTGCCTGTTTGGAAGTTGCTGTCGCTAAGGCAGTGAAGTCTTGCGCCGCTTATCGGTCGTTGCGCAAGTTTGCCACGTCCCGAAGCCGACACCGCCCCCGTCCGCCCCCCTGCTCGCAGCCAGGGCCGGGATTCGCTTTCAGGGTCGATTGATTGCGCGGCCGCCGTCGCGATCGACCTCCTTGGGTACGTATTCGCCCGCATTGACGTCGAAGCCGGTCCAGCCGTCTGCCTCGTACATCCTGCGGCGTTCAGCCAGGTCAACCGATCGGGACTGACCCAAAATTTCCTCGGCATTCGACACGAGTTCGTCGTCCACCTTGGCCGTCACCAAGGTGCCGCCGCGGCGTACACCTTCCGCATAGACGTGCGCATCGCGCTCGGGCACACCCGACTCTGTCAGACCGCCGATAATGCCGCCGGCCGCTCCACCGGCCACGGCACCGGCAACCGCCCCCGCGGCGGTGGCGGCGAGCCATCCGGCCGCGACCACCGGGCCGACACCCGGGATGGCCATGACGCCCAGCCCCGTGAGCAGGCCCCCGGCACCGCCGATCACCGCTCCGATTCCCGCACCGCTGCCCGCGTCTTCGGCGGCCTCGGAACGGTTTGCCTCATACCAGTCATCCGAGTTGTTGGCGACGATGCTGATATTGGAATGTGGAATGCCCGTCGCCTCGAGTTCGCCGACCGCATCGGCCGCGTCGTCATAATTGTCGAACAGTCCGGTTACCGTCTTCATGTGATTTCTCCTGATCCATACTCACTTGCCCGCGGCAACGACGTTGCCCTGGTAGTCGACCCCGACGTTGAGGTTTTCGCCTCCCTTGGCCGCCTGGCCGCGCCAGATGCCCTGGTCGTCCTTGGTAAGCTTCGACACGTTTGAATATCCCGCATTCTCGATACGGCTCTTGGCCTGGGCTTCGGTGAAGCTGTTCGCGCCGGGGACGAGAGCGGCGGCGTTGGGAATATTGTCGGTCTTCACCGCCGGCGTTGTCGGTCCCGTGATCGCATCTTGCCTGGCGGCGATCTTTTCGATCGTCTGCTGGTGCATCTTCAATGTACCAACCGTTCGCTGGGCGAAAGTCTTGAGTGCCGCGTTGTCACCGCCACTGGCATAATTTTCAAACAACTTGACGGCGTCGTCATGCGCCTTGCGCTGCAGGTCGACATAAGCGGGATCGAGCGGCCCCTGCGCATTCTTGAGCTTGTCCACATCGCCCTGGTGCTGGGCATCGAGCGCCGGCGGTACTTTCAGTTTCTGTTCGCCCGCGACCGCTTCCAGCTTGGCGTTGGCGGCGCCGTGGTCCCGGATCATCATCTGGGCGAAATCCTTGATGCCCTGGTCCTGAACCTTGTCCAGGGCAATCCGGCTCGAGTCGACTTCGAACTTGCCGCCGACGGCAGCCTTGTCGACGAAATCCTGGGCGCTGTCGGCAGCGAAGGCAGGCATTGCGAGAACAACGCAAGCAGCTGCGAAGGAGGCGAGAAGATGTCGTGTTTTCATCAGCCTTGTCCTTGTCAGTGAGCGAATTTGTGTTGCGGTACTAACAAGCCAGGATGCGCTTTGTTCCTCCCACCGAGGCGACATGCCGGCGGACCCCGCAGCGCCACAATCCGTGAAGAAGCCATCAGGCGTGGCTGCAAAAAACCGCCGTGGAAACGAGTGATTTCCAGGCGCCGCCATTCCAACGCCAAATACGCTGGAACAAATCGACGGTCGCGGAGTTAGAGAGCGGTCTGCGCGCCTCGTTCTCCTTGGACAGGCTTTTAGAGCAGGTCTTGGAGGGGCAGGTGCGTACAGGCCATTTCAGAAAGCCGATCATCATTCAACCTGGCCGCATAGACCGCGACAGGGTCGTGGTCTCTGTGTCCGATGCCGCTGAAGTGCTGCTGCGGGACTGGCCAAAGCCGAAATCCGAAGTGCGTCTTGCCGCGCTCAGGGCGTGCCTTGCCGTGATGCGTGGCGAAAAGCCTCCAAGGGTCGCAAGACAGGCGTTCATCGTTGCGGCCAAGGACGCCAGGATTCTGCTCGATCAAATTTAGCCATTGCAAACCGCCGCTGCGGATTTGGCAGAGTTTGTTCGAAAGAGAGAGGCTATGGCCAGGATGTCAATCCTACACCTGCCTCTGTCACCATCACGTTGATGGATTGCTGGCACGGAGGATTCCGCAATGCCTCGTCTCATAGCCTGGATAGTGATCGTGGCGGTCGTGATCATCGCGGCTTGGTTGTGGTTCAACGGCCACAAAGCGCAAAACGGGAGCCAACCCGCGCCCCACGCGATAGACCAGAACGGTTAGTTCAATCCTGCTCGGCCGGGCTCGGGGGGTTCTCGATCCTGTATTCGTGGACCATGCCGAGAACCTGATTTCTCACTGTCTCGCGCGCTTCGGGCTGAATGAAAGGCATCAGCCGGTCGACGGTTTCAACGACCGCCTGCGGCAGATCCGCAACTGCGTCGGTAAGCGCACTGCCATGTTCATACATGTTGTCCGTCAGCTTCTTGTCCAGATCGGAAAGGATGCCCATCACCACACTCCATGTCCGTGTTCTCACCCTCTGATAATGGGCAGTCCGGCAGAGATGTTCCGCACAGGACGCCAGCGCCCAGACGGCTGGGACATCGTTTCCGCTGAGCGCGTCACCGCAAGGTCGTCTGGCCCGGGTCGCGTCCTCTGGCTTTCGATGGAATGAGCCTGCCGGCATTGGCACGTAACCCCCTGACGAATTCTTCTAGATAAGGGAGCAATTCGAAAAGCAGGATCACGGCCATCACGCAGACGATATATGTCACCGGCAGCGGCTGCGATTTCCAGGCAATATCAAAGCGCGCGGTTTCCCGTCCTGCCCCGAACAATGCGAGAAACTGTCCCCAATGAAGGGACACGACGCTGACCAGCCCCATCAGCGGGATCATCTCCAGGAAGCTGTGCACATGCTGCTCGACCGGCGTTACCGTGCGCGCCGTGGTGGCATAGCGAACGTCCCACATCGCGGTGGCCTCATGAATGAAGAAGGTGACGATCATGATGGCTATGACCAGGGCGTTCACGTCGAGGAACATGGCGGCAAGCAGCGGTATGCCGACCTCGATGAACATCAGGAGATGGATCAACGATTCCTTGGCGCCGGTCGTCGATTCGATATGCGAAGCGCGATGGCAGAGCCAGTCTGCAAAACCAGCGACCAACCAGACCGGGAGAAGAAAATACATCAGGATCAGAACGGTGGGATCTGACAGCACAACGTCCTCTCGTCCGAGTTCATATGAAGGATAGCGACACTGGTGAGCCAAGCTGCTACTGCAGCGGGTTCGATCACTGCTGCCCCGGCATTTCGGTATTTTCCTTGGGATTTTTCTGGATGCCCGCGGCCGGTGAGGTGTCCGCCGGAGCGTTGCCGCCCTGATTCTGCTCAGGCGCCCGTTTCAGGGGCGAGGTGCGCCAGCCCATGTCAACGTAGTGAAAGCCGATCAGGAACCCGATGATAATGACTGCGGCTATCACCAGTGAGATCACCGCGTTGCGTTGCTCCATCGTGCTGCTCCCTTCCCTTCCCGAACAGCCAATGACCAAAATAGTTCCACAAGCAGGCGCGAACCGATGCCGCGGCACCGGTTGTCGTCCGTACCAGCCTGGCAAGCGCGGCCGAATTGCACCAGCGACGTTCGCTTCACGGACCCGGGAACAATCAAGCAGGGGCGAGGTTTGGTATTGGCATTCGCAAGGACGACCGTCATGGAACCTGCCGTTACCGATCATGTCGAAATCAAGAAATACGACCACCCGACGGGCGGATGGGGATCCCTGTCCTCCTTGATCCGCAAGGCATATGGCGAAGGCCTGCTGATGTCGGGGATATGGAGCACGCTGCTCAAGCAGAACAAGGCAGACGGCTACATGTGCGTTTCCTGCTCATGGGCCAAGCCAGCGGAGCCGCGGCCCTTCGAGTTTTGCGAAAATGGCGCCAAGGCCACCCTGTGGGATCAGACGAAGTTGCGTTGCGGTCCGGACTTCTTCGCACGGCATTCGGTTACCGAACTGCTCGATTGGCCGGATCGCGACCTGGAAAAGCAAGGCAGGCTCACGGATCCGCTGCGCTACAACGCCGTCACCGATCGCTATGAGCCGATTTCCTGGGATGAAGCCTTTGCCGAGATCGGCATGGAACTTCGGCGGCTCGATCCGAAGTCGGTCGTCTTCTACACATCCGGCCGCGCCTCGCTGGAAGCTTCATTCATGTATCAGCTCTTCGCCCGCATCTATGGTTCGTCGAACCTGCCCGATTCTTCCAACATGTGTCACGAATCGACCTCGGTCGGACTTCCCGAGTCGATCGGCTCGCCGGTTGGAACCGTGCAGCTCGAAGACTTTTCCAAATGCGACATGATGTTCTTCTTCGGCCACAACACCGGCGTGACGGCGCCGCGGCTGTTGCACCCGCTGCAGGATGCTCGCCAACGCGACGTGCCGGTGTTCACCTTCAACCCCTTGCCGGAGCGAGGGCTTAAGCGCTTCAAGAATCCGCAGGATCCCGTCGAGATGTTGTCGCCAGGCCCCGGCACCAAGATGTCCAGCGACTTCTTCCAGGTCCGCAGCGGCGGCGACATTGCCGCGATGACCGGCATTGCCAAGGCGGTGCTGGCACTCGACGACGCAGCTCGGGAGAATGGAAATTCGCGCGTCCTCGATGTCGAGTTCCTTGCCGAACACACGCACGGTTTTGCTGAATTCGAAGCCTATTTACGCGCTGCCGAGTGGAAAGACATCGTCACACGGTCGGGCATCGCGCGAGCGGATCTGGAGCATGTGGCTGAAGTCTACGGCCGCTCCAATGCGGTGATCGGCAATTACGGGATGGGCCTGACGCAGCAAAGGCACGGCACCGAGAACGTGCAGATGCTGTGCAATCTGCTGCTGATGCGTGGCAACATCGGAAAACCCGGCGCCGGCATTTCGCCGCTGCGTGGTCACTCCAATGTCCAGGGCCAGCGCACCGTCGGCATATCTGAAAAGCCTGAACTCGTTCCACTCGACAAATTCGCGGAATTCTATGCTTTCGAGCCCCCGCGCGAAAAAGGCCTCGATACCGTCGAGACCTGCGAAGGCGTCATTGCCGGCTCGGTGAAGGGCTTTATCGGCCTGGGCGGTAATTTCGTGCGCGCCGTGCCTGAAACCGGCCTGGTCGAGAAAGCCTGGCGGGGACTTGGCCTGCATGTCGAGATCGCGACCAAGCTCAACCGCAGTCATCTCATCCCCGGGGCGGTAACTTATCTGTTGCCCTGCCTGTCGCGGCTGGAGAGAGACCGGCAGGAAAGCGGTGATCAGACGGTTTCCGTGGAGGATTCCACCGCCTGCATCCATGGCTCCTTCGGATCGCGCCCGCCAGCTTCGCCAAATCTGCTTTCAGAGCCGAAGATCGTCGCCGAGCTGGCCAAGGCTACCGTACCGGGCACGAGCTCGATCCCCTGGGACGAGTGGGTTGCCGACTATTCCCGCATTCGCGATGAGATCGAACGCTGCATCCCTCAGCATTTTCGCCAGTTCAACAAACGGTTCCTGACGCCGGGAGGCTTTCATCGCGACATCAAGGCGTCGAAGCGAATTTGGGAGACGCCGAACAAGAAGGCCAATTTCAAGCTGCCGACGACGCTCGAGACGAATCCCGACATCGATATATCGGGGCGCAAGGTCCTGACGCTGATAACGGTGCGTTCCAATGACCAGTTCAACACAACCGTCTACGGTTATGATGACAGGCTGCGCGGCATCCATGGCACACGCATGGTCTTGCTGATGAACGAGGCCGACATCCAGCGGCTCGGACTGACCGTGGGGCAGCAGATCGATCTCGAAACCCATGCGGATGACGGTGTCGAGCGGCGCGTGCGGGGCTTGCGCGTGACACCCTATTCCGTGCCCGAAGGCAACTGCGCCGGCTATTATCCAGAGCTCAATCCCCTGGTGCCCCTCTGGCATCGCGCCAAGAAAGCCCACGTTCCCGCCGTTAAGTCCGTTCCAGTCAGAATTATTGGCTGAAACCAGACGGGCGTCGCTTCGCATTTCCCGGCGGCGTCACAAACCCGGACAAGCAGCGGGCCCACCTGGACCGGATGGCTCTTAACCGCCAGGCGGCTTGGGCGATGCCGGCTGTGTTGGCTGCGTGCCTTGCTGATCCCCGCCGGTACTGGTCTGTGGTGTCGGATCGGTATCCGTCACCGGATTCTGGTCGACCGGCTGGCTGTTCGTCGTATCCGTCTTGGACTTGACGGGGTCGGCATTGTTGTTGCACGCGGCCAAGGGGAGCAACGCCGATGCCGCACACAGTGTCCACAAGGCTCTCATACTGACTTTTCCCCAATGAGTTCAGGTAAAGCAGCCGACAAGTGACCTATTCGGTCGAACCGCACGGAAAGTCCCTGTTTGACCGCACTTCGGGCCAGCAAATGATCGAGTTCGGTATCTTCGATCGGGCTGCGAACCAGCTGACGGATGGCCTGGCACGCCAGTTCGGTCGAGACAAAATCATACCTCCTGCTTCTGGCGAGAACATATTGTTCGACCAGCATCTTCACGCGCCTGAGCGCGATTTCATCGGCATAGTGCATTTCGTTTCTCCTGCGCGCCGAACTGCCGAACGGGTGGGTTGTTCCCGCCCGAGTTCAAAACACGATCGCTCGGCTGACGGAAAAGCCCGCGCCTCCCGGCAAGGGAGCGCGCGGGCTGATCAGGCTGAGGGGAACCCGATCGTGCAGCGTCAAACAAGGGGAGCGACGACGCCGCACGACACCGAACCTGCATCGACGTCAGTTGTTCCACTTCGCCATCTTTGAGTTGTTCGCCTGAAAGGAAGATCCGCTTTTGGCGAAGTCCAGAACGGCGCGATCGACTGGTCCTTCGTGATCACGCATCCGAGCCGACCTCGAAGCCGGACCCGGTCTCTGCAAGACGTTTGCGGCCGCATGGCTGAGCCATCCACGCGCGCATGAGACACACTCCGTTTTCGCTCGAGCGTTCCGCTGTATAACCCGGTCGCCAATCGAAATGCCGGTCGGCCACGCCGGGCGAGCACGACGCGCCCCGACCTACCGACAAGCCGCTGGATTGATCGCAGGGCTGGCTTTAAATCACGACCGTTTCTTGGCTGCGCGAAGCGACGCAAGGTCAGCCACGGCAGTGAGGATGGCCGCCTCGCTTGTTGGTTTTGCCACGAATTTGCAGTTTCGAAACGGGACAGGAACATCACGCTCCCCAAATCCCGTCACGAACGCGAACGGAGTGCCGCGAGCCAGCAAGACTTCCGCGACCGGCAGGCTCGTTTCGCCGTTGAGCTGAATATCCAGCAACGCCACATCGACCTTGTCCGCGTCGACAAGTTGAAGCGCGGCGGCAACGGACGAAACAGGGCCGACCACGGGATAGCCCGCTGCAAGCAAGTCAGACGCGACGTCCTCCGCGATCAGCCACTCGTCCTCGACCACCAGAACGTGCGGTCTGTCGCTCATGGCGCGTCCTTATGGTTTGCCGAAAAAGCGATCTGAACCTCGAGACCGTCCTTGCGGAAGGAGGTCTCGACATCGCCGCCGAGCCTGTAGCCGATTTCCCCCTTCAACAGGTTCAGCCCAAAGCCATTGTTCAACGGCTCCCTGACGGGAGGCCCGTCCTTTTCGCGCCAGCCAAGCGTGAAATTGTCGCCATCCATCGCCCATTTGACGCCGATCCTGCCTCGGGGCTTGGACAAGGCGCCATACTTGGCCGCATTGGTGGCCAGTTCATGAATGGCCATGCTGAGGGAAAGCCCTTGTTGCGGGCCGAGTTTAACGTCGTCGCCATCGAGTTCGATCCGTTCGATGCCGAACGGTTCGAGTTCCTGGTGGAGCAATTCCTTGACCGAAGCCTCTTTCCACCTCTCGCGGGTCAGCACTCCGTAGGCCCGGGACATGGCGTGCAGCCGACCGATCAACGCGTCCGCGAACTCTTCCTTCGTATCGGAACTGTCCCGCATGCGGTTGGCGATGCTGGCGATCACCGCCAGCATATTCTTGACGCGATGGTTGAGCTCCGAGATGAGCACCTGCTGATGCTCTTCCGCCCGCGCCAGGGTGGTAACATCGACCAGTGTCACCACGACGCCCTGTATCCTGTTGCCCTTGTCCCGATAGGGGTTGATGCGGACCATGTGAAACAGGCCCCTGGAATCACGCGCAAGATGGTGGTTCAGGGTCTCGCCTGTCTCGAACACCTTGTCGATGTGCTGCTTCAACTCGGGATAATCGAGTTGGCTCGACAGATCCGTCAACGGCCGGCCGACATCGGAGGGGCGCAGGCTGAAGAAGGACGAGGCCGCCGGCGTGAAGGTCCGCACCACAAGACTGCGGTCGAGGAAAATGGTCGCGATATCGGTGCTTTCGAACAGGTTCCGCAGATCGCTGTTGGCGTGATCGAGCTCTTCTATCTTGCTGGTCAACTCCGCGTTGATCGTGTTGAGCTCTTCATTAAGTGACTGCATCTCTTCCTTGGAGGCTTCAAGTTCCTCATTGGTGGATTGCGCCTCTTCATTGACGGAGACGAGTTCCTCGTTCGAGGATTTCACCTCTTCGAGGGCCGTCTCGTATTCCTCTATGGTGGATTGAAGACGTTCTCTTGTGTCGCGCAGCTCCCGCTCGAGATCGGCGGTGCTGTCGCTGTCACGACTGCCGCCGTCCTCATCGGATCGGGCCTGCGTCGGTCCCGACGGCTCGAAGAGCACAAGGTAAAGCGGCTCTCCATTGCCCCTCTCGGCGAGCGGCTCGATCGTCAGCCTGATCGGTTGCACGCGTTCGTCGTCTTCCTCGACGGCGAGGTTGTCCCGCACGACCGTGCGGCGTGTCGTCGTCGCCTCCCTCAATGCGGCGCGCAGGTCCAGCCGAAGCCCGCGACGCGCCATCGTCAGCAACTGGCGGCTGGGGATACCTTGCGGCGCTTCGAGGTATCTGCCGGTCCTCGCCGAATAGTAGACGACGTCGCCTTCGGCATTGACGAGGACATGCGGCGGCGCGAACCGCTCCAGCACCTGCGCCTCGACAGCCTGGCGCAGCGGATAGCCGACCGTTCCCTTCTTCAAGCCAGTGGTTTCGGCGGGAAAGACGCCGGAATGGGCATCGCCGATCAGGGCCGGCAGCCTGATGTGCGGCGAGGCATGTTCACGTGCCTGGAAGAGCCGATGTTTCTTGTCGACGGTGGCAAACAGATTTTCGTGCTGCCCGACGCTTTCAGAGGTGCCGAGGAAAAGATAACCACCGGGTTTCAGCGAATAGTGGAAGACAGGAAGCACGCGGCTTTGAATGGCTGGACCGAAATAGATCAGCAGGTTGCGGCACGAAACCAGATCCATGCGCGAGAAGGGCGGATCGCGAATGACGCTATGTGGCGAGAAGATGCACAGTTCGCGGATTTCGTTGCTGATGACGTAGCTTTCGCCATCGCCGTTGAAAAACCGCTGTTTGCGTTCCGGGGAAAGACCTTGCATCAGCGCTTCGGGATAGCGTGCCGCGCGCGCCACCGCCAGCGCCGGCTCGTCGATGTCGGTGGCGAATATCTGGACGCGCGGAACGGCAGAAAGCGTTTCCATGTGTTCACGCAGCAGGATGCCGATGGAGAACACCTCTTCGCCGGTGGCGCAGCCGGGAACCCAGACCCTGACGGTATCGCTCGCGGTCTTGCCGTCGAAGAGCCGCGGGATGATCTTTTGTTCCAGCAATTCGAAGGCGTCGGGATCGCGGAAGAAGTTGGTGACATTGATCAGCAGATCGCGAAACAGGTTCATCACCTCGCGAGGGTCCTTCTTCAACCAGTCGATATAGGCGCCGATGGACTGAATCTGGGCGATCTGCATGCGCCGCTTGATCCGGCGCAGGAATGTTTTGGTTTTATAGCCTGAAAAGTCATGACCGGAGTGGCTGCGCAAAATCCCGTATATCTGTTCGCGGACCTGATCTATGTCGGCCGTATGGACGTCCTCTTCGTTCGTCAGCCCGTCCAGCGCGTCGAAGCCGCGGGCATAAGCCTCCAGCTTCGCCCCAATCTCCTCGGCCGGCACGGCGACGTCGATGAGCCCGCTGGCAATGGCGCTCTGCGGCATGTCGGGATTGCGTGGACCGTAGCCGTCAGCCGCTTGCGCAACGGTCAGCCCGCCCCGCTCCTTGATGGCCTTGGCGCCCAAGGTTCCATCGGAATCACCCCCCGAAAGGATCACGCCGACGGCGTATTCGCCCTGGTCCTCGGCCAGTGCGCTGAAGAAGATGTCGATGGGTTTGCGCTCTTGGGTAAGCCCATTGGGCCGCCGCAGGTGCAGCATGCCATTCTCGATGACGAGAGTGACGTTTTCGGGCATCACATAGACGCGGTCCGGTTCAACAGCCACGCCGTCCTCGACCACCACGACAGGCATCTCGGTGTAGCGGTCGATAACCTCATGCAGCAGGCTGTTGCGCTTGGGACTGAGATGCGTGATGATCACGAACGCCATGCCGGGCTGACTGGTGATGCCCTTGAACAGCCCTTCCATCGCGGGAATGCCACCCGCGGACGCGCCGACGCCGACGATGGGGAACTTGATTGATCGGGCTGTCACGGCACGTCCCCCTTTCGCCCGACCCGACATGACTCCTTCAAGGCCGGTTCGGACAGGACATAACCATATAGCGCGCGGGCAGAATGGAACAAGACAGCACGGATGACGTTGAACCCGACATCCGTGGTGGTTCAATGACGAAACGCTCTGCTGGCCTGAAGCTCCTGGCACCAATGGCGCCGGGGGCGCCTCAATCAATCGAATATCTCGATGCAGGGCCCGTCCCGGACCGCATGCTGGTGCTTGCGAAACGATTGCAGGCAGCGCTGGATGACAGAAACTGGGGAACAACTTCTCTGCATCCTAAACTCCGTTCGAAGAAGGGATGACGACGTGCGCGATCTGCGGGGCCTGCACATTCTGATTGTCGAAGACGAATGGTCGATGGCCGGAGATCTTGCGCGGTTTTTCAGCAATATGGGCGCCATCATCCTTGGCCCCGCGGCAACCGTCGAGCAGGCTTCCGAACACACCGATCAGGCCGAAGCTGCAATCCTGGACGTCAATCTCAACGGCCGACGCGTGTTTCCCATCGCGGACAAGTTGATGCGCCGGGGCATCCCGTTCGTGTTCTTCAGCGGCGACAACGACATCGCCATTCCCGAGCATCTTCGCTACGCCAGCAATTTGCGAAAATCCTCGGGCAGCAAAGCCGTGTTCAATGCCCTTTTTCCAGCGCAGGCGTCGGAACGAGCTGGCATCACCGTGCCCCCTCCGCCAGACGACGTCTTCGCGCTTTTGCCCAAACTGCGGCTCGCGGCGCGTCTTTTGCTGGGAGATGTCAACGCATCCGACCGGCTGGTCGAGAGGACACTCGAGCAAGCGATCCGGAACGTCGACCACAGGCGGCTTGGCCAGTCGACCGAAAACTGGCTCAACGACATCATGCGAGAGGTGGTGAAGGACCGCGGCGCAAAGCTGATGCATTGAATTTTGTCCTCGGAGCCCGAGCTAAGTCGCTTCCCTTGGGGGTTGCGATCGTCCGTCATCCGCAACTCCCGTGTTTCAGGTGCCTGATCTTGCCGGATCGCCTTTCTGGCTCAGCGCCCGAAGCAATGAGGCCATAGATTGTTCCAGCGAATTTCGAGATTTTCTGGGGTCCGGCAGGACCGGCTGCCAGGCCAGCCTTCTCAGCCCTTGCGATCGCGCTCGACGAATTTGTTGAAGCGGCTGGCTTTTCCGTCGCTGGTCTTGGCCTGATACAGGAACGCCAGATCATTCTCGTCGAATATCCGGAAGAACTCGTCCCAATCGATGGGCTCGAATGCTTCCTCGGGCTCGCCGAAGTCGATCCGCAGGATGCCCCCCTCGCCCTTGGTGCGAACCACCGCCGGGCGACCCTGCCGCTCCTCGGCCCATTTGCGAATTTCGTCGTGATTGGTGGTCGTCTGGGACTGCGACATTGAAATCTCCTTGATCATCGGCCCCGCCCTGTCGGCGTCACGGCGGCTGTCGAGCGTCCTAACAGCACACCGGCGGCAATGTTCCAGCGTCAAGGGCTGACGGCGGTGTCTTGCTTCGCACGAAGGTCTGGAAGGGAACTTTGTTGAACCAGAGGGAACAAACCTTTTGCCGAGAAGTTCGGGGCGCCGAAGTCACTCGTCTGAGGAGTCGTCGTGAAACGCATATTGGTTACAGGAGGCTGCGGCTTCATCGGTCGCCACGTCACACAAGAACTCATCGCCCAGGATTATTCGGTTCGCATTCTCGACGCCCTGCTGGAGCAGGTGCATGCGGGCGAAGCGATCGCGCTTCCTGCCGGAGCCGAACTGATCAAGGGCGACATCCGCGACCGCGAGGCCGTCGCCCAGGCGCTGGAAGGCGTCGACGCTGTCATTCACCTGGCGTCGGAAGTGGGCGTCGGACAATCGATGTACGAGATCGCGCGCTATGTCGGCACCAACGACCTCGGCACGGCGACGCTGCTCGAGGCGTTGATCAAACACCCGGTCGAGCGGATCGTCGTCGCCTCCTCGATGAGCGTCTATGGCGAGGGCCTTTATGCCACGCCCGACGGCCGGCGCATCGACAATGCCCGGCGCAAGCCAAGCGACATCAAAAGCGGACAGTGGGATCCGCTGTCGCCGGAAGGCGAACCCCTTTCGCCGCTGCCGACAGACGAAGAAAAGCCGGTTGATCTCGCCTCGATCTACGCGCTGACGAAATACGCCCAGGAGCGCGCCGTGCTGATCTTCGGCGAAGCGTACGGCATCGATGCGGTCGCGCTGCGCCTGTTCAATGTTTTCGGTGCCGGCCAGGCACTATCAAATCCCTATACCGGCGTGCTGGCCAACTTCGCTTCACGTCTCGCCAATGGCCAACGGCCGATGATCTTCGAGGATGGCGAACAGAAGCGCGATTTCGTTCATGTGCAGGACGTCGCCCGCGCCTTTCGCCTTGCGCTGCAGCAACGTCAGGCAAAGGGCCACGTCATCAACATCGGCAGCGGCCGGGCCTATGCGATCAGCGAAGTCGCGCGATTGCTGGCAGAGGCCATGGGAACCCCGAACCGCTCGCCCGAGCTGCTCGGCAAGGCGCGCTCCGGCGATATACGCAACTGCTTCGCCGATATTTCCAAGGCACGTGAGTTGCTCGGCTTCGAACCGGGCCGCCAATTGGAGAATTCTCTCGGCGATTTCGTCTCCTGGGTGCGCAATACGGTGGCCGTCGACCGCGGCGCCGAAATGAAGCGCGAGCTCGAAGAGCGTGGGTTGGTGTCATGAGCCCGGGCGCACGCAACCGTCGCGAAGCGCCGGTCGCCGTCGTCGGCGGCAGCGGCTTCATAGGATCGAACCTGGCAGACAGCCTGTTGTCGGATGGCGAGCCGGTGCTGGTGGTCGACAATCTCAGCCGTCCCGGCGTCGAACAGAACCTTGAATGGCTGGCCCAGAAGCACGGCGGCCGCCTTACCGTCGAGACCATCGATGTGCGGGACGCCAATGCCCTGGCGCCGGTTCTGATGAGATCCAGGGCGATCTTCCATCTGGCCGCGCAGACGGCCGTCACCACGAGCCTGGTCCGGCCGGACGAGGATTTCGACATCAACCTTCGGGGAACGTTCAACGTGCTGGAAGCGGCGCGACTGAGCGGTGAGCGCATCCCGGTGGTTTTCGCCAGCACCAACAAGGTCTATGGCAGCCTTCCCGATGTCGCGGTTCGCGAGGACGGCGACCGCTACATACCTTGCGACAGCGCCATCCAGGCCAGCGGCATCGATGAGGCCCGCGGCCTGGATTTCTGCACACCCTATGGCTGCTCCAAGGGCGCGGCGGACCAGTATGTACTCGATTATGCCAAATCCTACGGCATGCCGACGGCGGTGCTGCGGATGAGCTGCATCTACGGACCGCGCCAGTTTGGAACCGAGGACCAGGGCTGGGTGGCGCATTTCCTGCTCAGCGCCCTGACGGGACGGCAAATCACCATCTATGGTGACGGCAGGCAGGTGCGCGACATCCTGCACGTCTCCGATGCGGTCGCCGCCTACAGGGCCGTTCTGGACCGGATCGAGACGGCCAGGGGCCAGGCATTCAATCTTGGCGGCGGACCAGAAAATGCGCTCAGCCTGCGTATGCTGTTGAGCGAGATTGAGGGCCTGACCGGCCGTGAGCTTTCGATCCGCCACGATGGGGAACGGACCGGCGATCAGCCCTTCTTCGTCGCCGATACCCGCAAGATCGAGGCCGCGCTTGGCTGGAAGGCGCAGGTCACGTGGCGCGAGGGCATTCGCGATCTTGCCGACTGGCTGCGGCGCCACCGGCTCGAGCCTCACCCCGAAGCCGTGAGGTACGTCGCATGAGAATAGCCCTGGTCAACCCCTCCTGGACGTATGACGACAGCATCTATTTCGGCTGCCGCCAACCGCATCTGCCGCTGGAACTCGGCTATTCGAAAGCCATGCTCGAAGCGGCCGGCCATGAGGTGCTGCTGCTGGATGGGCAGTTACAGAAGCTCGACAATTCCGGGCTCTGCGAACGCGTGGCTGAGTTCGCGCCGGCGATGACGGTCGTCAGCACCGCGCCGACTTATCTGTTCTGGCGCTGCGCACCGCCGGAGTTGCGCGTGCCGGCCGATTTCCTCAATCGTCTCGCCGGGCGTGGCGGACGCACCGTCGCGGTCGGGCCGCATGGCTCGGCGACGCCGGCGCCGACGCTGCGCAAGCTTGGCGTCGACATTGTCGTGCGCGGCGAATGCGAGGAAGTCGTCGCTGAACTTGCCCGGCGCGACGATTGGGGCGCGGTGCACTCGACCGCTTATCTGCGGGACGCCAGTCTGGTTTCGAACGGCGGCGTTCACGTCAGTTCCTTTGTCGATCATCCGCCGCTTGAATGGCCATCCGACTGGATCGCCGCCCATTCGCATCACCATCACAGGTTCGATGACCAACAGCATGGGTTCGGCGCCGAGGTCGAGGCGTCACGCGGCTGTCCCTACAATTGCAGCTTCTGCGCCAAGATCGACTTCCGCGATGCCTATCGCCGCCGGAACCACGAAGCGGTGGTGACCGAAATCGATCGACTGATTGCCCAAGGCGTCGGCTATATCTACTTCATCGACGAAATTTTCCTGCCGCAAAAAGCGTTGCTGGAGGCGTTGGTCGAGCGCGATGTGAAATTCGGCGTACAGACCCGCATCGATCTATGGAAACCCGAGCTGCTGGAATTGCTGGGCGCGGCAGGCTGCGTCTCCATCGAAGCCGGCCTCGAAAGCCTGACGGTGGAAGGGCGGGCGATGCTCGCGAAGCGCTGCCGGCTGGGCACCGAGGAACTGGCCGCGCTGCTGGTCAAGGCCAGACGCCACGTTCCCTTCGTCCAGGCCAATCTCATCGGCGTCGTCGAGGACGATCCTGCCCTTGTCGATTACTGGCGAGCCCATCTGATCGACAAGGGCGTGTGGGCCAATGAACCCGTACCGCTTTATCCCTATCCGAGTTCGCCCAGCTATCGCGAGCTTTGGGGCGAACCCGACGATCTCGCCTGGGAGCGCGCCCATGATCACTACCTCGCCTCGTTCCAGAAGTTCAGCGACATCCAGGAAAAGCGCCCGCGTCCGCTGGCGGAGCTGGAGGCGGCATGTTGCGGACACTAAGGCCGCGCAAGCGCCGCATCCTGATGACCGTCGACGCCATGGGCGGGGTGTGGCGCTATGCGCTTGATCTCGGCCGGGAACTGGTCAACGGCGGCGACAGCATCGTGTTCGCCGGCCTCGGACCGCAACCATCCAGGCAACAGGCCGAAGAGGCGCGGTCCTTCGCGACGCTGATCTGGCTGAACACGCCGCTGGATTGGATGACCCACGAAGCCGGCGATCTCGACGGTTTGCCTGGGGAATTGCGTGCGCCGATGCGTGACCACGCCATCGACGTCGTCCATCTCAACGCGCCGACGCAGGCGGTGGAATTGGATGCGCCCTGCCCTGTCATAGCGGTCTCGCATTCATGCGTGACGACATGGTTCCACTCCGTCAGGGGACAGGCGTTGGACGGCGTATGGACCTGGCAGAAAGAGCGCAACAAGCGCGGCTTCGACAGGGCCGACGCCGTCATCGCGCCGAGCCGCAGCCATGCCGAGTTGCTCGAGACCTGCTATGGCCCGGTCGCACGCCTGCACGTCGTCGGAAATGGGGCGCGGCCGGTCCCGAAGGCCGAAAACCGCCAGCCGCTGGTCTTCGCCGCCGCCCGTTGGTGGGACCAGGGAAAGAACGTGATGGCGGTCGACCAGGCCGCCTCGTTGACGCAATGGCCCATCTTTGCAGCCGGTTCGATTCACGGCCCAAACGGCGAGCGTGCCACCATCAACCACGCCGTTTCTCTCGGGGCGCTGCCGTATGACGAGGTGCGCTCCTTGATGGCCCGCGCCGGCATTTTTGTATCGCCGTCGCTCTACGAACCGTTCGGTCTGGCGGCGCTGGAAGCGGCTATGTCGGCAACGCCCCTGGTGCTCTCGGACATCTCGACCTATCGCGAGATATGGGACGGTGCCGCGATGTTCTTCGACGCGCGCGACCCGCACGATCTCGCCGCCTGCGTCAATCGTCTTTCCAGCGATGCCGGGCATAGGCGAGAGCTCGGCCAGGCCGCCCTTCGCCGAAGCCGCAGGTACACGCTGGCGAGGCAGGCCGCGGCCATGCGCGATGTCTACGAAAAGACGGCGCTAGCCGTGGCGGAGCGCTGATCATGCGCTTCTTGTTCTACACCCACTCGCTCGTCTCCGACTGGAACCACGGCAATGCCCATTTCCTTCGCGGCGTCATGCGCGATCTGGTGGCGCGCCGGCATCAGGCCATCGCTCTGGAGCCGGCGGACGGCTGGAGCCGGTCAAACCTGCTGGCCGAGAAGGGATCCTTCGCGATCGAACGCTTCCGCATGGATTTCCCCGAATTGATGCCGGTGACCTATGATGCCGGGTTCGACCACGACGCCTGGATCGCCGAGGCCGACGTGGTGATCGTCCACGAATGGACCGACCCGGAGCTTGTCGCTCGAGTCGGCCGTGCCCGGGCCGATGGCGGCAACTTCATCCTTCTGTTTCACGACACCCATCACCGGGCCGTGTCGGCCACCGAGGCAATCTCGGCGCTCCATCTGGAGCATTATGACGGCGTTCTCGCCTTTGGCGAAGCGTTGCGCGAGAGCTATCTGCGCGCCGGCTGGGGCAAGCGTGTCTTCACCTGGCATGAAGCGGCGGACGATCGCCTGTTCATGCCGCACCCGGAAATCCACGCCACGTCCAATCTGGTCTGGATCGGAAACTGGGGCGACGACGAGCGGACCGCCGAACTCAGGGAGTTCCTGATCGAACCGGTGCGCGATCTCGGCCTTGAGGCCACTGTTCACGGTGTCCGCTATCCCAAGCCGGCTCTTGCCGATCTGGCCGCCGCCGGTCTGCGCTACGAAGGGTGGATCGCCAATGCCGACGTGCCGAAGGCCTTTGCCACGCACCGTCTCACGGTGCACATCCCACGGCGCCCCTATCGTGAAAGATTGCCTGGAATTCCGACGATCCGCATGTTCGAGGCACTCGCCTGCGGCATCCCCCTGATTTCAGCACCGTGGTCCGATGTCGAGCGGCTTTTCAGGCCCGGCGTTGACTTCCTGTTTGCCGAGAATGGCTCGCAAATGCGGCAACACCTACAGGCGGTGCTGGCCGATGCCGATTTCGCGGCCTCCCTGGTGGCCTCGGGTCTTGAGACCATCCGCTCGCGGCACACCTGTCGTCACCGCGTCGACGAATTGTTCGACGTGCTCTGGCAATGCACGAATCTGCACACCGCCGACCCGACCGCCGCAAAGGAAGCCGCCGAATGAAGATCGCATTCTATGGATCGAGCCTTTTGTCGTCCTACTGGAACGGTGCCGCGACCTATTACCGTGGATTGCTGAAGGCGCTTTCGCAACTGGGCTATGAAATCACCTTCTATGAGCCTGACGTCTATGACCGGCAGAAAAACCGCGACATCGAGGCGCCGGACTGGTGCTCCGTCGTCGTCTATGAGGCGACCCGGCACGCGCTGATGCAGGTGGCGGAGCGGGCCGCCGAGGCCGATATCGTCGTCAAGGCGAGTGGTGTCGGCTTCGAGGATGAGGCGCTGCTGCGCGCCGTGCTCGACCACGCCCGCGGCGACGCGCTCACCGTATTCTGGGACGTCGACGCGCCGGCCACGCTCGCCCGGTTGCGCGACGAGCCGGACCACCCGCTCCATCGTGCGCTGCAAGAAATAGACCTTGTGTTGACCTATGGCGGCGGCGATCCCGTCGTCTGGGCCTATCGTGCCATGGGCGCGAACGAGTGCGTGCCCATCTACAATGCGCTCGATCCCGAAACGCACCACCCGGTCGCCGGCAATGCGCGTTTTGCCTGCGATCTGGCGTTCCTCGGAAACAGGCTGCCGGATCGTGAAGCCCGTGTCGGATCGTTCTTCCTCGATCCTGCGAGCCAGCTGCCGGAACAACGTTTCCTGCTTGGCGGATCGGGCTGGGGCGACAAGCCGCTCCCCGCCAATGTCGGCTGGCTCGGCCATGTCGGTACCCGCGACCACAACGCCTTCAATGTCACGCCAAAGGCCGTCTTGAACATCAGCCGCGACAGCATGGCCGCGAACGGTTTTTCACCGGCCACGCGTGTCTTCGAGGCGGCCGGTGCCGGCGCCTGCCTGATCACCGATGCCTGGTTGGGCGTCGAGCTGTTCCTGAAACCCGGCGAGGAAATCCTTGTGGCGCGCGACGGCGATGATGTCGCCGAAATCATGCAGGCGCTTACACCCCGTCGGGCAAAGGCAATCGGCCAGGCCGCGCTTCGCCGTGTTCTCGCCGACCATACCTACGCACTGCGCGCGGCCATGACCGATGCAGTCTTCAAACGCCATTTGACGCAGGGGACCGTGGAGGCGGCCGAATGACCAAGCAGTTGGACATCGTCTTTCTCGGCCTGTCGCTGTCCTCGTCGTGGGGAAACGGCCACGCCACCACTTTTCGAGGTCTGCTGAAAGGTCTTCACGAACTCGGCCATCGCGTGACTTTCCTGGAGCGCGATGTGCCGTGGTACGCCAATCACCGCGATTTGCGCGATCCGGACTTCTGCGCCTTGCGCTACTACGAAACCGTACCGGAGCTTCAGCGCGACCATGCACGGTGCCTGGAGCAGGCCGATATCGTGGTCATCGGCTCCTTCGTGCCGGAAGGGCGGGCGGTTATCGACATCGTCGCTTCACTTTGCAAAGGACAACTCTGCTTTTACGACATCGACACGCCGGTGACCCTGGCAAAGCTGTCGGCGGATGATTGCGACTATCTGAGCTGGCGCCAGATCCCCTACTTCGACATCTATTTTTCTTTCGCCGGCGGCCCGGTGCTTAACGATCTGGCGCAGACCTTCGGCGCACGCCGCGCCGAGCCGCTCTACTGTTCGGTCGATCCGGAACGGCATCACCGCACCGCCGACCCGGTCCGCTGGGATCTCGGCTATCTCGGCACCTATAGCGGGGACCGGCAAGCCACGCTCAACGCGCTCCTGCTCGAGCCTGCACGGCGCATGCCGGACCGCCGTTTCGTCGTCGCCGGCTCACAATATCCCTCCGACATCGATTGGCCCGACAATGTCGAGCGCATCGAACATCTGCCGCCGGCCGGTCACGCCGCGTTCTACAGCCGCCAACGCTACACGCTGAACGTCACCCGCCGTTCAATGATTGCAGCGGGATGGTCGCCCAGCGTGCGCCTTTTCGAAGCAGCCGCTTGCGGCACGCCGATCATCAGCGACCGCTGGCCAGGCCTCGACAGTTTCTTTCCCGCATCGACGATCCACACGGCCAAGAGGCCGGACGATGTCGTCGTCATTCTTTCCCGGGAATCGGCTCGTACACGTCTCGCCATGGCCGACCGGGCACGCGAACTCGTCCTTGCGTCCCATACCGGTGTGGCCAGGGCTCGCAAATTCATCACGGCGCTTACGCAAAAGGAGGCGGAGGTCCTCGACCTCGACATCGGAAGTGCAGCATGACTGGCAGACAGGAGAAAATCGCGATGCGACGAACAAAAAAGGCGCAAAGGGCAAGGACGGTGCTTGTCGCCGGTGGCGCGGGCTTCCTCGGTTCGCATCTTTGCGAAGCATTGTTACGCGATGGCTGGCGCGTGATCTGCGCCGACAACTTTCTCACCGGTCGCATGGAGAACATCAGCGCGATCATGGACAAGCCGGGGTTCCGGTTGATCGAGCAGGATATCTGCCGTCCATTGGAGCTTGGTGAGCCGGTGGATCGCATCTTCAACCTGGCATGCGCCGCCTCGCCGCCGCGTTACCAGGCCGATCCGATCCACACCACGCGAACCTGTGTCATCGGAACATTGAATCTGCTCGAACTCGCCGCCCGCAACGATGCCCGATTGCTGCAGGCCTCCACGAGCGAAGTATACGGCGATCCGGAGCAACATCCGCAGAGGGAAGATTACGTCGGCCATGTGAACTGCACCGGCCCACGCGCCTGCTACGACGAGGGCAAGCGCACCGCCGAAACACTTTGCTTCGACTATCTGAGAGCCGCCAAGGCCGACGTTCGTGTCGCACGTATCTTCAACACCTACGGGCCGAGGATGGATCCAGCGGACGGCCGCATCGTCTCGAACCTGATCATGCAGGCGCTCGAGAAGCGCCCGCTGACGATCTTCGGCGACGGCTTGCAGACACGATCTTTCTGCTACGTCTCCGATTTGATCGACGGGCTGATGCGTCTGATGGATTTCGATGCCAATCCGGGCAAGCCGATCAATCTGGGCAATCCCGGAGAGTTCACCATCATGCGGCTGGCGGCATTGGTGAAGGCGATGACCGGCACCAAATCGGAGATGACGTTTCTGCCGCTGCCGCAGGACGATCCTCGACGCAGGCAGCCCGACATCTCGCGCGCGAAAGCGCTGCTCGGCTGGATGCCAAGAGTGCCTCTCAACGAGGGGCTCGCCCGGACGATCGGCTATTTCGCGAGCCTCGAAGGCGTTCCGGTCGGCAACCAAATAGCAGGTCGCGCCCCGAGGGCGAGGTCCACATCAGGCGGGCTGCAGAACCTCCCTGTCTGATGCTGGACCGCAGCCACCCCTTCGCGGTCGATTCCGGCGGAACATCCGCTCAAGCTTGTGGTTTGGCGAGAGGACCAGATATGGAGGACATCCTCATGCGACCCAAGCGATCCGCACCGGATATCGACAAGATGGCGGAACAGGAGACGGCCGCCTATTTGCGGCGAGCCTCGATCACCTATCTGGAGTGCTGCGTCAGCCTGATGATGACCCACCTGCAGCGGGAAGAAGTGGCCAGTATTCTCGAGCAGGAAGCCGACATGCTGCGAAGCCTGGATTGAGGGGAACTGTCACGCCCTGGCCTTGTCCAGGAACCGTGTCAGTCCTGCCTCATATCGGTTGGCTGTCCCTGCCAGCCTTGCTCGTTCCCGTCCGTCCTCGGATTGAGCGGCCATGCTCCACAGCCCCAGCTGAAACGCCAGGTAGCAAGGTTGGAAATACTCGACGAGCCCGACGTCAATGCGGTCACCCATGCCGCCGATCAACGACGCCGCCTCGCCTTCGGACAAACCATATTCGACGCGGGCGCCGGCAATGTCCCATTCTATCGGCTGGCAGCCGATCAGATCGTGTCCCCGGCAATGGTCGACGGCATCCGCCTTGACCAGCGTGCCGTCTGCACCGATCAGAAACTCCCAGGGGTGAAGCCTGCCGTCGATTTCGACGCGTTCCAGTACCTGCGGGACAGCCTGTTTCGAGAACCAGTTCCACAGTTTCGCCGCCTGGTTTTCGCCCAAAGCCTCGGAAGCGTTGTGAACGGCCATCTCCGCGAGGGCGGGCAATGAAGCACCCGGTTCGCGGGTTCGCAGATTGGTCGCTCGCCAGGCCAGATAGCGCGTGAACTCCGCGACAAGTCTTTGTCTGGGCAGCGGCAGCTGATCCAGCGTGGTGCCGTCAGCCCACCGTTCAACCAGGAAACCGTGGCAGAGTCCGGCGACTTGCGACCCGAATCCGGCCTGATGCAACATCGTCGCGGCCCGCATCTTGCGCTGCCCGGTTTCGCCGAGGCCAACAAACTTGACGAGCCAGCGATCTGGACCTGCGGACGCCAGGAACTTTCGCCGCTCGGTGCCGCGAGTGCTCGGTGGCCAGCGCTTTTGGTCGGCATAGTGAAGGGTTCGCCACGCGCCGCCGGATATTTCGGTCAAACGCAATTCCGGACTGCCGACCGCCTCGGCTACCCAATCGCGCAGCGTTGGAATTTTCGAGCTTTCGGGAAAGGTGCGTTCAAACGTCATCGCCACATGTTTGAGGCAGCGCATCCATGTCTCCCGGACGTCCTGCGACGCTTCTGCGCCCGGATCGCCCGAATGGCTGGGGAACAGGTGAATGCGGCTCCTATCGATACCCAGGTCCCGCAGCCACGTGACGACGGCGTGGATAGAACTTCCCGACAGGCCGGGACCTTCGTCGACGACAGCGAACCGAGCCGACGGCTCGTTCCTCCAGGCAGCGACCAACCGCGGATCGGCATTGACCCGCCGATCGAAAGGATGGCCGATCGGACGCAGGCTGATCGGCGGCGGCGCACCGATGGCGGCGGCCACCATGGCCGCAAGCCCCAAGCCGATACTGCGGATGCCGATCACACATGTGTTCGCGTCGAGACCTGATTCCTGTGCCGCGCCCAGATAGCTCTCGGGATAAAGCGCATAATGCGCGTAACCCTCGGCCGAACCAGTCAAAACCTCTGCCTTGCAATTGAGCGCCGCCAGCAATTGGAGCAGTCGCGGATCGATGCCACCGCCTAAGGCGAAACCGCTTCGCCACGACTTCGCCACCTCTGCCGCAAGCCCGACCAGCAACTCGGCGCCTTGCCGTTGCGAAGGCGAATTGGTGTCGACGCCCAGGACCTTGAAGTCGACATCGGCGAGCCCCTGAACCAATTCCGACACGCTGATGAATAGCCCGACCAATGCAGCATGGCGCCGGATGCCGCGAGACATCCGATCGAGGCTTTGGGCCAGTTCGATCGCTGCCTCTTGAAGTTGTGGTGCGTTCTCGGTCCGCTTGTGGTCGCCGTAGACGATCATCGATCGATTTCCAATGCTTGCCGTGCGGGCAACGCGGCGGGTGCAGCTTCGATCCATGCCGTCTCGCGCAATTTTTCGAGCGACCAAGGAACATTCCGGCACGGTGGTGGTTCGGCGCAAGGAACTTACCTTTGAACAGCATAGGGCGGCAGTTTCGTGGGATCGAAAAAGGTTCGTGTTAGCATCGTTGGAGTCGGCAATTGCGCATCCTCCCTGGTGCAGGGCCTCTCCTATTATCGTCATGCAAAAAGCAACGAACCGATCCCGGGGCTGATGCATGCCGATCTCGGTGGCTATCATGTCGACGACATCGAAATTGTCTGCGCATTCGATGTCGCCAAAAGCAAGGTTGGCCGCGATGTCGCGGATGCGATCTACGCTGCCCCGAACAACACGTTCCGCTTTGCCGACGCGCCGACGACTGGTGTTCGCGTCGAGCGCGGACCGACGCTCGACGGCATCGGCAAATATCTGCGCGACGAGATCGAAGAGGCGCCCGAACCGGTTGCCAATGTCAGCGATATCCTGCGCGACAGCGGAGCCGACGTGCTGGTCTCCTACCTGCCGGTGGGTTCGGAAGAGGCGACACGCTTCTATGCTGAATGCGCGCTCGAGGCCGGCTGCGCCTTCGTCAATTGCATTCCGGTTTTCATCGCGTCGCGTCCGGAATGGCGCCGGCGCTTCGAGCAACGCGGGCTGCCGCTGGTCGGCGACGACATCAAGAGCCAGGTCGGCGCGACCATCGTGCACCGGCTGCTGGCCAACCTCTTTCGCGAGCGCGGCGTGCGCATCGATCGCACCTATCAGCTGAATTTCGGCGGCAACACCGATTTTCTCAACATGCTGGAACGTGAGCGGCTGGAATCGAAGAAGATCTCCAAGACACAATCGGTGACCAGCCAGCTCGATGTTCCCCTGGAGCCGGGCAACATCCATGTCGGACCGAGCGACCATGTGCCTTGGCTCACCGACCGCAAATGGGCCTACATTCGTGTCGAAGGCACCACCTTCGGCGGCGTGCCGCTGAATGCCGAGCTCAAGCTGGAGGTGTGGGATTCGCCCAATTCAGCCGGCGTGGTGATCGATGCGGTGCGCTGCGCCAAGCTGGCGCTCGACCGCGGCATCGCCGGGGCGCTGACGGGTCCTTGCAGCTATTTCATGAAGTCGCCTCCCGAACAGTTCACCGACGCCGAAGCCCGGCAGCGCACGCTCGCCTTCATCGCCGGCAAGGAAGAGCCTTTGCTGGATGCCGCGGAATGACCACCACGTTCTTCCTGATCCGCCACGCGGCGCACGACAATGTCGGCTCCTATCTTGCCGGGCGCATGGCCGGCGTTTGCCTCGGCGAGGCCGGCAAGGCTCAGGCCGAGCAGCTTGGCCGCCGCATGGCCCAAGAGACGATTGCAGCCATCCTGTGCAGCCCGCGCGAGCGCACGCAGGAGACGGCGCTGCCAATCGCTTTCGCTTGCGGCGTCGGCGAAATCGCGATCTGCGCCGAACTCGACGAAATCGACTTCGGCGACTGGTCGGGAAAGACTTTCGACGAATTGAACGGCGACGCCGGTTGGCGCGCCTGGAACGACCAGCGCCAGGAGGCCAGGACCCCGAGCGGCGAGACCATGCTGGATGTCCAGCAGCGCATGGTCTCGCTGATGAACGGCGTCCGCGAACTGCATCAGAACCAGTGCGTCGCCCTGGTCAGCCACGCCGACGTGATCAAGGCCGCCGTCTGCAATGTGCTTGGCTTGCCGGTCGGCGACTGCTTCCGCTTCGACATCGATCCCGCCTCGATCACGACCATCGTGTCGGGCGATTGGGGCTCCAAGCTCCTGCGAATGAATGAAGCGGCCTGACGAGGAAATTCCGGATGCGGATGGTCATTTTCGGTCTCACCGTCACGTCTTCATGGGGAAACGGCCACGCCACTCTGTGGCGCGGGCTGATCCGCGCTCTCGCGCGGCTGGGCTGGTCCATCACCTTTTTCGAACGCGACACTCCCTATTATGCCGGGGCCCGCGATCTGGATCAGCTCGACGGCGGCAATGTCGTGATCTATCCGGACTGGGAGGACATCCGCCGCGTTGCGGAGCGGGCGATGAAGCAAGCCGATGTCGTCGTCGTCACCTCCTACTGCCCCGACGCCGTCGAGGCTTCGCGCCTGGCCCAGCAGGCAAGTCGCGGGCTGCGTGTGTTCTACGATCTCGATACTCCAGTCACGCTTGCCCGCGTCGAGCACGGTGAGCGTCCGCCCTATTTCGGACCAGAGGGCCTTGCCGATTACCACCTCGTCCTGAGCTACACCGGCGGCTCGGCGCTCGAGGCGCTCAAGACGGTGCTGGGTGCGCGCCAGGTGATGCCGCTCTACGGGCATGTCGATCCGGACCGGCATCGGCCGGCCGAGAAGCGGGCCGAATTCGCCGGCGATCTGTCCTATCTCGGGACCTACGCGGCAGATCGCCAGGCCGGCGTCGAAGAGCTGCTGGTCCGCCCGGCCATGCGCCTGCCCGATCAGCGTTTCATCATTGGCGGCGCACAGTATCCGCAGGAATTCCCGTGGAGCGACAACATCTTCTTCGTCAGGCATCTGCCGCCCGCCGACCATCCGGCGTTCTTCTCATCCTCGCGGCTGACGCTGAACGTCACCCGGGAAGCCATGGCACAAAAGGGCTGGTGCCCGTCGGGACGGCTCTTCGAAGCGGCCGCGTGTGGGGCTGCCATCGTCACCGACGCATGGCCAGGCCTCGCGGACTTCTTCGAACCCGGCCGCGAAGTCCTGCTGGCGCATGACACGGATGACGTGGTCGCCGCGCTGCAATTGCCGGAGCACGAACTCGACGGCATCCGAAGGCGTGCCCGCGAGCGGGTCTTGAGCGAGCACACTTCCGCCAGGCGTGCGGCGGAACTGGATAGAATGCTGGCCGACGCCTTGCAAAATCCGGTCGGCGAACCGATCGAGGAAGCAGTCTGATGTTGGGCATTGTGCCCGCTGCCGGACGCGGCAGCCGCATTCAACCGCTCGGTTTCTCGAAGGAGCTGCTGCCGGTTGGCAGCCGGATCGACGGCCAGACCGAACGTCCCTGCGCTGTAAGCGAGTATCTGGTGCGGCGCATGGTCCAGGCCGGTGTCGACAAGATCTGCTTCATCATCGGATCGGGCAAATCCGACATTCTCGAATACTACGCGGCCGGTTACGGCGACGCGGCGGCGCTCTTTGTGGTGCAGCCCAACCCCATCGGTCTCTGCGATGCGATTTTCCGGGCAGCGCCCCTCGTGGCGCCCGACGAGGTCGTCCTGGTCGGCCTTCCAGATACGATCTGGTTTCCCGAGGACGGATTCTGTCATTTGCCCGACGATCAGCTTTCATTTCTGCTCTTCCCGGTGGACAGCCCGGAATTCTTCGATGCCGTCTGTACCGAGGACGACGAGCGCGTGATCGAAATCCAGGTCAAGCGACAGGATGCCTCCACGAACTGGGTTTGGGGCGCGTTCAAGATGCCCGGCCAGATCCTGCATCGGCTTGCGGCACTCTGGCGCGAGCGGGATGGTCGTGACGAATACATCGGTACATTGATCAACGCCTACCTTGCGGCCGGGGGTGTTGCCTACGGGATCAAAGCCGGCTCCGCTTATGTCGATGTCGGCACTTTCAACGGCTATCGCACAGCCCTGCGGTTGCTTGAAAACGGCGTCCCGTCAGCTCATCAACAGTCCGCAACGATCATGCCCGGCACGCATTCGCATGTACCCGTCGTTCCGGGCGAAGGAGCCTGAACATGTTGCATTCCCATGCCGAAATCCGCCGGCGCATCGACGCGCTCGGCCCGTGGTTCCACAACATGGAACTGGCCGGCGTCGAAACCGCGCCCGACCATTTTCTCGGCAATTACCCGCTGATCAAATGGCGCAAATTCGCCGACGCCATACCCGCCGATCTGGCCGGCAAGACCGTGCTGGATATCGGCTGCAATGCCGGCTTCTATTCAATCGAGATGAAACGGCGAGGCGCCGCCCGTGTCCTCGGCATCGATTTCGACGAGGCCTATCTGGCGCAGGCCCGCTTTGCCGCCGAGATCGCGGACTGCGAGATCGAATTCCAGAAACTGTCGGTCTACGACGTCGGTGCCCTGCGCGAGACATTCGACGTCGTGCTATTCATGGGGGTGCTTTACCATTTGCGCCATCCCTTGCTCGCCCTCGACCTGATCCGTGAGCACGTCGCCGGCGATCTGATGATCTTCCAGTCGATGCAACGCGGCAGCAAGGAGCTGCCCGAGCTGGAAGAGAACTATCATTTCTGGACGCATGATTTGTTTGACCGGCCGGAATTTCCCAAGCTGCATTTCATCGAACACCGCTATGCCGACGATCCGACCAACTGGTGGATACCGAACCGGGCCTGCACCGAAGCGATGCTGCGCAGCGCCGGTTTCGAGATCGTTCTGCATCCCGAGCAGGAGGTCTATTTCTGCCGCGCTGCCGACGCGCCGGCCGGCGGCGGTGCGATTTACCCGTCGAAAGGAAAGCTCCATGATTGAAGCCGCGATGATCTGGAACGAGCCCAACAACAAATCGCATTGGGACCCGGAGCTCGACCCCGATTGGAGCCGCTTTGCCAGGATGGCGGTCCTGTCGGCGGACGCGATCGCGTCCGAGAACCCGGCTCTGGCAAAAGTGCTTGGCGGCATCTCGCCGATAGACCCCGGCTTTATCACGCGCATGAAGGAATTGGGCGTGCTGGACCATGTCGACGCCGTCGCGGTGCACGGCTTTCCTCTCGACTGGAACCTGTGGCAAATCCAGGAATGGCCGCAGAAGATCGGCGAGGTCGCGACCGTCACCGATCTCCCCATCTGGGTCAGCGAGGTCGGCGTATCGACCTTTGGGGCCGAGGAAATACAGGTCTGGGGACTGAAGCGCACCGCCGAATTGCTGCTCGGCAACGCACCACGTATCCAGTGGTATAGCCTCTACGACCTTCCGCGTGAATGGGAAGCAACGACGCGGCATCGCGAAGCGGAGGGATCCTCCTACTATCGTCATTTCCACATGGGGCTGCTGCGCCAGGACGGCACGCCGAAGCCGGCGCTGGAGGAATTCCTGCGCTACACACCCGCAATGGGGCTGGTGCAGTGGTTTCATTTCGAGGACCCGCGACTTGACGACGCCGTCGCCTGGATGAAGCGGCTCGGCGTCACCAACATGCGCACGGGGCTTTCCTGGGCCGACAGCTTCAGGCCGAATGCGTTGGACTGGTTCGATCGACAGATGGAGGCACTTGCCGATTTCGACGTCACGGTCACCTTCTGCTTCACGCCTGAACATCGTGGAATGATGCCTCACCACACCAGCCCTCCACTGGTGCCCGAGGAATTCGCCGAGTTCTGTGCAACGATGGTCCGCCGCTACGCGCCCGTCATGACATCCGCCTCGCGCCCGACGCAGCGGGCCTCGGCTGCGTGAGGCTCTCATGCGACCCGGTCCGCGATCATTGGATGCACCGACCGAAGTAGAAGCTCACGGGTCCACCAATTCACTGCCTCTGGCACCGTGGCTCGGCCGGCCATGACGCTCACCGTCCTCAATGTCGCCTATCCCCTCGCGCCTGTCGGGCCGGATGCGGTCGGGGGTGCCGAACAGGTCCTGTCGATGCTCGATCGGGCACTGGTTCGCACGGGTCACCGGTCGATCGTCGTCGGCTGCCGGGGCTCCAGCGCGAGCGGCACGCTTGTGGAAATACCGGCGGAAAGCGGCGTGCTCGACGAGGCGGCCAAGAGCCGCGCGCAGCAGGCTCATCGCGCCGCGATCGCCGCTGCCCGCGCCAGTTGGCCGATCGATGTGGTTCATCTGCACGGCATCGATTTCGATGCCTATCTGCCAGACGATGGCCCGACCTTGGTGACGCTTCACCTGCCGCTGGACTGGTATCCGGCCGAGGCACTGCGCCCGACGCGCGACGACCTGTGGCTTCATGCGGTCTCGGCCGCCCAGCAGAAAACCGCGCCATCAGGCGCCAGGCTGGCGGCGCCGATTCCGAACGGCGTCGACATAGAGGCGCTCAGCCTGCCGCAAGCGAAGCGCGACTTCGCACTGGTTCTCAGTCGTATCTGCCCGGAAAAGGGCATCCACCTGGCTTTGGACGCGGCCAAGCAAGCAGGTGTGCCGCTGGTTGTCGGCGGCAAGGTCTATCCCTATGAAACGCACGCGCGCTACTTTCGCGACGAGGTCCAACCTCGCCTCGATGGCCGCCGCCGCTTCCTTGGTCCGCTCGGTTTCACCGCCAAGCGGCGCTTTCTCAACGCAGCGCGCTGTCTGGTCATCCCGAGCCTTGCTGCCGAGACCAGCTCACTTGTCGCCATGGAGGCGCTGGCCTGCGGCACACCGGTGGTCGCCTTTCCGAATGGTGCGCTTCCAGATGTCATCGAGCACGGCAGGACAGGCTTTCTCGTCAATACGATCGACGAAATGGCGCAAGCCATCGTTGCGGCGTCCAGCCTGGACCCCGAGACATGCCGGGCCGAGGCGCGGCGGCGGTTTTCGCTGGAACGAATGATCTCGTCTTACATGGACGCCTATCAAGCGCTGGCACGACTCGGCACCGATGCCGGGCGCCTCGCCGTCACACCGTGAGCAAGCCTGTGCTGCGCAGCGAGATCATCGATGATCCGGCGCAATTCGATACCCTTGCGCCGCATTGGTGGAGGTTGTGGGAGCAGAGTTCCTCGGCGACGCCGTTTCAATCTCCCGCCTGGCTGGTGCCATGGTGGCGCACATTCGCGCCCGGCGACCTGGCGACGGTCGCGGTCTGGCGCGGAGGCGATCTGATTGGGCTGGCGCCGCTCTATCTCGAGCACGGAACCGCTGGGTCGAAACTTCTTCCGGTCGGCATCTCGCTCAGCGACTATCTGGACATCCTGTGTGTCCCCGGCACCGAGGCCCAGGTCGTCGCGATCATTGCCGAAAAAATCCTCTCGGTCGGCTGGTCGCAATGGATTCTGTCGGATTTGCCGGAAGGCGGTGCCGGTCTTGCGGTTACACACCCCGATCTGAAGGCGGGGCGGCCAGCCGCACATGGCGCTTGCCCCGTGCTCGCCATCGCCGGCGACGAAACCCTTGCGGGCTGCGTGCCCTCCCGACGCAGGCGGCAGTTGCGACGGGCGCACCAGGCGGCGTCCAGACGCGGCCGGACCGCGTTGTCGTCGGCACGAGGCGATGCCCAAAGTTTCCTCGACCAGTTGATCCGCCTGCACCACGCGCGCTGGGCCGGACACGGAGGTGGCATGTTGGCCGATGTCGCCGTGGAGCAATTCCACAGGCGCGCGGTACCCTTGCTCGACGCTCGCGGCCTGGTCCGATGCTGGCTGTTGGCAATCGATGGCAAGACCGTCGGCGCCTATTACGGCTTCCACCATCGCGGTCGCGCCTATGCCTATCTCGGCGGCTTCGACCCTGCCTATGCCGAGGAGAGTCCAGGTGCGATCCTGATCGGCCACGCGATCGCGGAGTCGATCCGCGAGGGTGCCCGCGAGTTCGATTTCCTGCGTGGTCAGGAGGCCTACAAATACGGCTGGGGCGCCATCGACAGGTGGACGATGCGCAGGATCTGGACGCGGAGCTGATAGCATGAGTGCAACCGGGTCAAAATCCGCCCAACGCCGCAGGTCTATCAGATCGATCGTAGAAGACTGCATGGCGGATGGTATTTGCGCCGAAGCCGTCGTCGCCAGGCTGGCGCTTCACTTGCGGGTGGAGATCAGGGTGGCGGAATTGGCGGAGATCGTGCTGGATGTCGTTCCCTCGAATTCGCGCGACGCGGAAAAGCTACAAGAGGTAGCCGCGCTGCTTCGCCACAACCCCGGCGCCTTTGCCAAGTTGCGAGCGACGGGAGCGGCCGTTCGGCACGTACGCGACGACGACGAGACCGATGCCGCTGTCGTCAGGCGGCTGGCGTTGAGCTTCGATGCGGCGGCAGCGATTTCGCAAACAGCGAGTGTCCAGCTCGCATCGCTCGGCGATGAGGAAAGGCTGTCGGCCACGACCGAGGAAGTCGCTGCATGGCTCAAGGAGCAGGACTTCACCGGAACCGGCCGGGATATTCTGGACATTGGTTGCGGCATCGGCCGTTTCGAGCGTGCGCTTGCCAAAGCATTCAACCGGATGGTCGGCATCGATATATCCTCGCGGATGATCTCCATTGCCTCCGACCGATGCGCCGCGTTGGGCAATGTCGAGTTGCGGCAAACCTCCGGTCTCGATTTGATCGAATTCGACGACAGCAGTTTCGATTGCGTGCTGGCGGTCGACAGCTTTCCTTATCTGGTTCTGGCCGGCATGGCCGAGCGGCATTTCGATGAGATCGCACGCGTTCTGAAACGGCCGGGCTGGCTGGCCCTGCTCAACTATTCCTATCGCGGATCGCTTCTTTTGGACCGCGCCGATATCGGCCGTCTGGCGGAAGCTCACCAATTGCGGGTCGTCATCAATGGCGAGAAGCCGTTTCGGTCATGGGATGGCGACGCCTTCCTGCTTGCTCGTGGCGGCGGAACATTACCGCGCGCCGCCAGTTCGGACGTCGAACAAGAGGCGCTGAAGAGCGTCACGATCCGAAGGAGGAAATCATGGCATCCGGCGACAAAAAACATTTCGGCCGCGGCACCCAGGGCAAGGGTACCGGCGCCGGCGCGATGACCAACCTGCCCAAGGACAAGGTCGGAGAAAACGCGGTTCTGTCCAATCGCGACAAGAAGCAGCACAGCGAGGAGCGCGGACTGGATGGCAATCGCATCAAGTCCGATCAATATCAGGACCATGCCGCGAACCAGTTGCCGAAGGATTGAACGGCGTCACACCGCATTCTTGGCCCGCGGCGATGTAAGATTAAGGAAATAAACCTGTGCAAGGGCCGCCGGCAATCATGCCGGCGGTGGATATCGCCTTGTAATCTCGAGCATTTGTCACCACACTAAGGTCAAGGGACTGCTATTATCAAGAGAATTGGATGTCTCGTTCGAGGGATGATACGGTGGACCCACAATTCGGTCTGGTTATGGACCAGGAGATCACTTCTCTCCTCGACGCCATAGAGCAGGAAAAAATTCCAGACCGGCTGACCAGGCTGGCGATGGAGTTGCAAAACGCGCTGATCGAGAAGCGTCGACGTGACGTGAAGAACTGACTACCTGCGGCTGTCACCCTCGATACCGAGTTGACCATCCGATAGATGATTTCGTCTCTCCATCAATGTCTGCAGTGAACTCTCCCCAAGCAATTCGAGAATATTGGCGCGGGCACGATTCAGCCGACTTTTGACCGTCCCTACCGCGCAGCCGCATATCTCGGCCGTTTCCTCATAGCTTACTCCCAGAACGCCGATCAGCATCAGAACCTCGCGTTGGTGTTCAGGTAGCCTTTGAATGGCGCCGTGAACTTCCTTGCTCTGGACGCTCCATTCCTGGGTCGCTTCCGAAATCGGCCTTGAAGATGCACAGTCGAGCAGGCCTGGCGCTTCCCGGGCGGCAATCTTGATCCGGGTATAGTAAGTGTTGCGCATGATGGTGAAGAGCCACGACTTCATGCGTGTGCCGGGTTCGAACTTGTCGATGTTGGCGAGCCCCTTGGTCAGCGTCTCCTGCACCAGATCGTCGGCATCGTCGGGGACGCGACAGAAGGTACGCGCGAAAGCCCGGAGGGCGGGTATGAGGTCAACGATGGAAACTTCATTGGTTTCCTGGTCGGCCGAAATGTAGCCTCCGGATGACAATGGTCCAGCTCCCAGAAGAAAGAGTGTACGAATGCAGCCCCTGCTAAATGCATGGAAGTTTGGTTCGTTCCTCGCGCTGAGGACAACTCTTCAGAAATTCGGCGGGCCGCAGCGGTGACGCCTCCTTCGATGATGGATCCGCGGCGCACCCGTTCTTTTTGGGAACAAAGCCGCACACCGTCAGTTTGACGTCCTGCGGGCCTGGTTTGCAGCCACGCCTTTGGCTCACATGGCGGCCTTATGATTTGCTGGTCTCTTTGGCCGCCCGTTCTCGCTGCTTTTTCAGAACCTCGTCGGTCCCCACCAGCTTCTTTGCTCCGCCTGGAATGGCTGTGGACACGACCGCTGGCGGGTCGCTCGCGGGAAAAGAATCCTCCAACCCGGCCTGCAGTTGATCCTCGAGCGTCTGCGGTTCTTCGGAGCGGCCGGGCGTCCTGCGGGTTTCTGTCTTTTCCAGCGATTGTTTCTTCTTTGGCGAATCGTTCGCTTCCCGGACCAAGGCATAAAGCTGCTCGATCGCGAATTCCTTGATCGTTTCGAAATCGGCCCGATCGTCCTTCGTCGCTTCGATCTGGGCGACCATGGCCTTTTCGAACCGCGCAAGGCTTTCACCTCCACAGGCGTGGGAAAGCCGCAGCAATGCTTCGTGCAGCATCATCGGGGTGAAATGAGCTGAAGCCTCAAGCCTGAGTTGCCGCAGGCGATCCGGAGTGGCGGCCTGGAAGTTTGACATGGCGGTGTCCTCTCTCTCACAAGCGTGTCAACGACAATTGATCGCCGATGTTCCGCCACGCCTGAAGATACTTCACGTCCCGCGAATTACAGGAACCAGCTTGCCGCCAGACCCACCGACGCCGAAAAAATCGCCAGGGTCGTCGCGCCACCCAGGATGTTCGTGCTTTTGCTGTTGACCTTGTCACCCATGATCTTGCGGTTGTTGGTCATGATGAGAATGAGAAGCAGGAGCGGAGGCGTGGAAAACCCTTGCACGATGCCCGACCAGACCATGGCCTTCATCGGATTGAAGCCGAGGAAATTGAGACCCACCGCCACCAGCGTGATCATCCCGATCGCCATGTAGAATTTAGGAGCCTGCCGGGGTTCGGCATTCAAGCCATTCTTCCATCCCATCGCTTGGGCGAAATCGAAGGCAGCGCCAGCCGTCATGACCGGCACAGCCAGAAAGCCGACGCCAATGACGCCTGCGGCAAAAAGAATTCCCGCCGCATCGCCGGCAAGCGGCCGCAGCGCTTCGGCCGCCTGCGCCGCGGTGTCGATCTGAGTCTGGCCGGCCTTATAGAGCGTCGACCCTGTCGAAAGAATGATGAAATACATGATCAGATTGGAGAACGTCATGCCGATCAGGATATCGCGGCGGGATCGGCGGAGTTCGCCCTCGGTGGCGCCCTTGCGTTCTTCAAGGGTCGTTCTGCCCTTGGCGATCTCCTCCTCCACCTCCTGGTTTGACTGCCAGGTGTAAAGATATGTGGAGAGGGTCGTCCCGACGATGGCGACCAGGATGGACAGGTATTCGCGGCTGAACTCGATCCTTGGCAGCAGAGTGCCTCGCAGGACCGAGGCCGCATCCGGTTTGGCAAGCAGGGCGGAGACCACATAGGCAAGCAGCGCCAGCGCCAGCCATCGGAACACATCGCGGATCAAGGTGTAGGATCCAAACACCTGCAGGGCAAAAATGACGATCGCGACGACAATGACGATCAGTGGACCAGGCAGCGAAACGAACAACCTGGCGGCCGCCGACATGGCGCCAAGGTCGGCGGCTGCCTCGATCGTGTTGCCAATCAGCACGCCCGCCAGAACAGACCATAGCAGCCAACGCGGATAGAAATCGGATATGACCTTGAATAGTCCACGACCCGAAACCTGACCGAGTTTGGATGAAAGATAGACGACGAGGTACATCATCGGCAGGGTAACCGGTGCCGTCCACAGCAGGTCGGGCCCAAATCGGGCTCCGGCACTGGCGTAGGTACCGATCGCCGAACAATCGTCGTCAGCCGCGCCGGTAATCAGTCCAAGCCCGAGGGCCCGGACAACGCCGCCTTCCTTTCGCTCGCTTTTCCTCTGGCCGGCACTATCCAGTGGCTCACTCATTGGAAGCGCATCTTCACCGAGGGCACATCAAGCCGATCGCAGACTGACAACGCAATAAGGATAGCCGTCGATGCGCCTGCCGCCCACGGCAGGGCGGATGGCGCCTGCTTGACGGCCTGTCGGCTCATCTGCGCCTGCTGCATTGGAACAAGAACGCCGCCCGATTGGTCACCCCGGAGAGAAGAGCGACTTCGGGCGGTGCTCCGAGCCTTGGCTCATTTGTTGCAGTTCTGCATGTTCGACGTTGTCGCGCCGGAGGCGGTGTTGTTGTCGATGTCGTTGCCTGCGGCATCCTTGCAGCGGTCGGTCATGCCGTTCGACGGTTTTGTCGAATTGGTTGCGTTCGGATCAGTGGGCGTTACCCCTGCGCCAGTGCCGGTCCCGGTCCCATTTGCGCCATTGGTCATGCCGGATGTCGAGCCTGAACCGCTGTTGGATCCGGTGCCGTTCGACTGTGCCATGGCTGACGTGGCCAGAGCGACCGCAAGCACCGTGGCGGAGAGAAGTTTGGTAATCATGGAGGATCTCCCATGGTTGTGTGCTGCCTCCACCAAACCAGTCGCTCGCTGATATGTTCCGAGTGAAACGGTCCTCAGCGAAATTCTTATGGGATGGGTTCTTTGCCGATTTGATGATGGCCCTCACATGTCCCGGAAACTGACCCGCGCGAGAAATATCATGTCACCGGCAAGGCAAGCACCAATGATGTTTCAGCGATCGCTAAAGGAACCGAACGGCGATCGCTGAATTCTGCTTCAAGCGGATATCGAAAGGGACCGCGTTTTGGAGCACCTCCATGAGGGACATAAGCGCCGAAGTCTCTGAAAAACAGAGCAATATTCGGGCAAAAGGGCCCTTCCAGCGATTCCTGCGCACAATCGGACCTGGTTTCATCACAGGCGCTTCGGACGATGACCCTTCGGGCATCGGCACGTACAGCCAAGCGGGCGCTCAGCTGGGCTTCGATGTCGGTTGGACCATGGTGTTCACTCTTCCGCTCATGATCGCGATCCAGGAGATAGCAGCGCGGATAGGCCGCACGACAGGTCGAGGTATTTCCGGCAATCTGGCCCGACACTACCCGTCTCCCTTGATATATTTTGTAGCCTTGCTTTTGTTCGCCGCCAACGTGATCAACATCGGGGCGGACCTGAGCGCGATGGCTGATGCATTGCGATTGCTGGTGGGCGGCCCAAGCTCGCTTTACGTCGTTGCGTTCGGCCTGGCTTGCGTTTTGGCGATCGTCTTTCTCGACTACAGCCGGTACGTCACGGTCCTGAAATGGACAACGCTGAGCCTTTTTGCCTATGTGGTGGCTGCGTTTCTGGCTGATATCCCATGGGGCGAGGCCCTCGAGGGGGTCGTTCTTCCGCACATGGAATGGAGCCGGGCCTTCTTCACGACATTTCTGGCCATACTCGGCACCACGATTTCTCCCTACCTGTTCTTCTGGCAAGCGTCGCAAGAGGTCGAAGAGGAGACGATTGACCCCAAGGCCAAGCCGCTGAAGCGGGCACCGTGGCAGGCGTCGCGTGCCTTCCAGCGCATTCGCGCCGACACCTTGTTGGGCATGGCTTTTTCGAACCTGATTGCCATCGCGATCATCGTTACAACGGCCGCCACCTTGCACAAGGCCGGGGTGACCGACATCAATTCTTCCACCGATGCGGCCAAGGCCCTGGAGCCGGTCGCGGGCAAGTTCGCATTTGTGATCTTTGCAATGGGGATTATCGGCACCGGCCTTCTCGCGGTGCCGGTTCTCGCGGGCTCGGCCGCATTCGCCGTGGGCGAGGCGTGCCGCTGGCCAGTGGGACTGGAGCGCAAGCCGAAGGCAGCGATGGCATTTTATGCGACCCTGGCCGCCGCCGTGGCGCTGGGAATGGGGATCATGCTCACGCCGATCGATCCCATCAAGGCGCTTTACTGGAGCGCCGTCATCAACGGCATATGCGCGGTCCCCGTAATGGTCGTCATGATGCTGATGACCGGACGTTCCGACATCATGGGCGAATTCGCCGTTGAGGGTTGGCTGCGCTTTCTCGGATGCTCGCGACAATCACAATGGGACTGTCCGTGGTCGGCCTCGCGCTGCAATGGGCCTTTTGAGCCCCCGTCGCCTTGCTCCTCAACGTGCGCTGAGCGCGACCATGCGATCGAGGGCGGCGCCGAGGCCTTTCAGCGACACCGGAAAACTCAGCGGGGTCTCGGCCGCGGTGGTGACGTTGAGCTTGAGCTCGGTGCCTGCCTTGAGCCTCTGCGTCAGCGCCCGGTCGATCGGAAACAGCGCCACGCAGCCATTCGGCAGGCAGGTCCTGAACTTCAACGGCCCGACCGGCTGCTGGTCGTCGATCTGCGCCGCCACGCCGGGCTCGAACAGAATGCCGAAGGGCAGCAGCAAGGTTCCGGTCAATCCGCCCTTCTGTCCCACGCGCAGTTCCACGGCCAGAAGCCTCTGGCCGTTTTTCTGCGTCTGGTCCTGCGTGACCGTGCAAACCCGGGCATTGTCCTGCATGCCGCAGGCCAGCTGCCAGTCCTGATAGGTTTCCTGGAGCGACGATGCGCCGTTCGGCAGCGACGCCGCCTGCTGCTGTTGGGCGAAAGCAGCCGGCAGCGAAGCGGAAAAGGCAGCCGCGCAGATGGCGGCTGCCTTCAGCGAAAAATGTCTACGAACCAATGAATGCGGCCTTCCTTTTGTGCCGGGCAAATGCCCGAAGTGTCGGCTTCGAGACGCCGTTATTCTCACGTACAGACCCATTCGCGGATCTTGCATTGGATCCCCCCTGCCTCGCAGGCCTGGAGCGCGAGATCCTCCGCCTCCCGGCGGGTCTCGGCCGAGTTCACGCCCCAGGGGGTGAACCGGTGCTCCACCTTGTCGGCCACGGCGAGCGCGCCGCAATGCTTGTAGGGAAATCCGGTTTCGTCGTCGTCCGTCCAATGGCGGTGATTGCGGAACACGGCAACGACATTGCAGGCTTTTCCACCGGCATTCTCGCAATGTTTCTGCGCTATGTCCTTGGCTTCCTGCCGCTTGTCGGCGCCCCAGAAGAAGCCGTACTTGGTATCGGTCTGGGAGTAGGCGATTGCCGCCCAGATGCCTTTCTCCTCCTGTGGCGGCTCGGACGGCTCCACCAGATCGGCCGAGACCACCTGCCCGCTCCACAGCAAGGCCATGCACAAGACTGTCAAACGTCGCGATTTCATGGTCCGCAATCCTTTCCAGGGCGCCTCGCCCATTCGCCTGACATCCTCACTTGGCCGCCGATGCGATGGAAATCACCACGCATGTGTTGCCCGTCGGCAGCAGAAGCGCTTCACCCGTGTTGCCGCCAAGCTCGTACACCTCGACCTGTCCGAGATGGTCGGTGATCTTGCTGCCTTGCGGAAGAATGGACGGAATGTCCGCGCACGGGCTGGCGAACGGCGCCACCCGCACCATCGCGCCCTCGCAGCCCGACGCTGTGGGCGATGCGAAGACCACGCCGGCCGCCGGCCCGCTGTAGCGGTCCGTGGCATAGTCCATGCCGACAAAGGCCTGGACGGCGTGCTTGTCGGCGGCCTGGTCGTTCCACAGCGATTTGACGCTGTATTTCGTGCCGGTCGTCAAAAGCTGCCCGAGCACCGGAAAGACGGTCGAGCAGGCCTGCACGCCGGCTTGCTTGACGTGCTGGAGGAAGGGCGTGTCCGGCAGCGCGGGAGCGGCGGCGGCCTCGGCCTGTGCGGCCGTCGGGCTGCCGACCAGGCCGGCGATCGCGGCATAGTTCGCGCCGGCGAAGCCGATACCCATCATGGCCAGCCCCAGCAGCGACAATGCGACGATGCGCTGCCACCGCCGCGGCGGCTCGACGGGCCTCTTGCGGTCCGGCTCGACGATCCTTTTGCGGTCCGGATCGACGGTCGGATTGCTGCGCGTCGCGGAGATGAATGGGTCTTGCTGGCTCACGGTGCTGCCTCGGTTATTTGACTGGCGCAAGGGCCTCGGACAGCCCCTTGAGCGTTGCGGTGACGGTAATGGTCTGGCCATCGACGGTCGGGTAGGAAATCGCCGGCGTTGCCTTCTGCGCGATCTCCTGGCGCATCAGGGGTCCCACCGGCAGCATGCCGACGCAGACCATTTCGTTGCAGCCATTCAGATGCACGTCGATCGGTTCGGCGCGTCCCTCGAACTTCAGCGACACCAGCCCATCGCTCCTGGCGTTCGGCGCGGTGCGCAGGATCATGTAGGGCTTGCCGTCCTGGGTGGCCGCGAGCGACCAGCTGAACGCCATCTTGCCGGCGCCGTCCTCGATCACCTGCGAGACGTTGCAGACCTTCTTGCGCGCCTTGAGGTTCTCGTCGCAGATCAGCGTCCAGTTCTCGAAGGGGCGGATGGTACGCTGGTATTGTCCGAGCTTCACGTCGGGAGGCAAGACCACGTCGGAGGGCTTGATCCTGTAGGGCGAAGCCACCTGCCCGGCAGCCGGCGCCAGCCCGCCGGCAAGCGCCAGGCAGGTCAGGCATGCCATGGCAAATCCGGGGAAACCAGACGGTTTTCCCGGATTCGCGTCTAGCCTGTCATGGCCGGTTCGCCTGTTCATTGCCGCCCTGCTGCCCACCTCAGTTCAAGGTGAAGCTCAGGCCGGCGCCGACACCGACATTTCCACCCGCCGCCGTGCCGGCCACATTGCCACGGATGCGGCCGTCCTCGCTGGTGTAGCCCGCGCCGAAGGCAAAGGCGCTCGAATCCCGCCAGAAGCCGCCGCCGGCCGCCACGCTCAGCTTGCCGGGACGGTCGTCATAGCGCAGCGAGGCCGCCGCCAGTCCGATTGCCGCCGCCTGCCGTGCCTCGTCCCTGATGCCGCTGATGTCGGAATTGAGCTGGCCCAGTTTCTGGTCGGTATAGTTGTTGGCCTGCTGCAGCGTCGTGACCGCCACCTGGTCGGTATAGGTCTTGCTCTGGGCCAGGTTCAGGTTCAGCTGGTTGACGTTGACCGCGTCGGTGCTGGCAACGCCGGGGCCGACATTGGAGATGACGACAGGCGCATTCGGGTCGCCGCCCTGCAGCGTTATCTTGTTGGTCTTGGTCGTCGATCCGTCCGGATTGGTGACGGTGTCGTATTGCACGGTGTTCTGGACGGTGCCGCCGATGCCGCCGATCGTCTTGGTCAGGTCCTCGATCGCCGTGTTGGTGGCGTAGAGCTGCGACCCGTTGATCGCATCGGTGCTGCCGGAAGAAACGCGTCCGGCGGCGACATTGGTGATCGTCCGCTCGGAGCCGGCGTCGCCGACGCTGACGGTTCCGGTCGGGGTCGTCCCGGCAAAGGCGTAGGTCTTGCCGTTGATGACCGTGTTGGGCGTGCCGACGGCGGTCTGCGACACCGAACCCGAACCGAGCGCCACATCGCTGGCGTTGTTGGCCTTGGCGCCCTGGCCAAGCGCGACAGCGCCTTGCCCGGCGGCTGTCGAGCCATGGCCCGCGGCCAGGCTGTCCGTGCCGCTCGCCACGCTCTCCGGCCCGATCGCCACGGCGTCGGTGCCGCCGGCGATCGAGTCTGCCAGTCCCGAATTGGCGTGGAAATACTTGATGCCGCCGCCATTGTTGATGTTGGTCAGCGCATTGTCGACAGCGGTGAAGCCATCATAGACGGTCGAATAGTTGTTGCCCTGGATGTTGTAGGTCGGACCGGTGATCGAACCGTCGGGATTGACCGTGGTGCCACCGCCGAACAGGTTGGACACGTTTTGCGAGACGCCGCGCAGCTGCGAGACGTTGACGCCGTCGGTGTCGGCCGAGCCCGCCGCGACGTTGGTGAGCTTGCGTTCGGCACCCGCGGCGCCGAACGACACTTCGCCGGCGGAAGTCTGCGCGGCGGTCAGGCCAAAGGCGGTGTAGCCGGCCTGCGCGCCAACCGAGGTGATCGACGAGGCACCCAGTGCGACGCTGTTGGCGAAGGTGCTTTGGGCGCCGGCGCCGAGCGCCACCGACTGGACGCCGGAAGCGGTCGAGTCGGTGCCGAGCGCGATGCCGTCGGCCAGCATCACATGGGCATTCTGGCCGATGGCGGTGCCGCCGGGGGCCGTCTGGTCGACGACGGCGCCATTGCCGATGCCGACGCCATTGTCGCCGTTGACGACCGTGGTCGGGCCGACCGCGACCGATTCCGCTCCGACCGCCAGCGAGTCGCCAGCTGTCGAATTGGCATGGAAGTATTTCGTCGAGGTGGCGGAGACCGCCGCGATCGCCCCCGCCAGCTGGCGCACCGTCACGGCGTCCTGGTCCTGCGTGCCGTCGGCGACGTTGGTGATCTGCCGGTAGGCGGTGGCGGTGCCGACCGACACGGCGCCGAGCAGCGTCTTGTCGGTGGTGTTGTACTGGATGAAGTTCGACGGACCGGCGGCGATCTGCCCGGAAGCGGGAGCGATCGCGCGATCGGAGACCGAACCGGAGCCGAGCGCCACGCTGCCGTCGATGCTGGCCGCGCTGTCGCGGCCGAGCGCCAGCGCGCTGACGCCGGTCGCGGTCGCCTGGTAGCCGACGGCCGTCGAGCCGACGCCCTGGGCGAAGGAATCGGTCTGCGCCAGGCCAGTCTCGTTGGTGCGGGCGTAGCGAATGCCCTCGCCATTGGTGGTGGTATAGATTGCCGAGGTGTCGCCGGCGATGTTGTTGATCGTGTTGCCGAGATTGGAGATGTTGCCGCCGATGGCGGCGATGTCGGTGGTGTTCTGCGTCACCTGCTGGTTGGTGGCGAAGAGCTGCGAGCCATTGACGGCGTCGGTGGAACCGCCGTTCAACTGCCCGGCCGCGACATTCTGGATCTGGCGCTCGGCGCCGGCCGAGCCGACGGAGAAGGCGCCGGCCGGCGTGCCGCCGGCGAAGGCGTAGTTGACGCCGCCGATCGTCGTGCCGCCGACAGCCGTGGTGGGGCCCGACGCCGAATTGAGGCCGATCGCGACGTCGCCGGCATTGTTGGCCACGGCATTCGGGCCGACCGCGACGGAATCCGTTCCAAGCGCCTGGGAATCCGCCAGCGTCGAGTTGGCGTGGAAATACTTGATGCCGCCGCCGACATTGATGTTGGTAATGGCGGCGCCGATGGCATCGACCGCCTGGTTGGTGGCGAAGAGCTGCGAGCCGTTGATCGCATCGGTCGAGAGCGCGGTGATCCGCCCCGCCGCCAGATTGGTGAGCGTGCGTTCCGCGCCGGGCGCGCCGATGCTGACCGTCGAGGTCGGCGCGGTGCCCTGGAAGGCATAGGTGGTGCCGTTGATCACAGCACTGGGCGTAGCGACCGCCGCGACGGTCGTCGAACCGGAGCCGAGCGCCACGTCGCCGGAGCTCGCCGCCGCCGTCGCGCCGTCGCCGAGCGCGACATTGCCCGCAAGACCGGCGGCACCCGCCGTGGAGCCGTTGCCGAGTGCCACGGAGCCTTGTCCGATGGCCTTGTTGTTGTTGCCGATGGCGACGGCGCCCGCCGCCTGGTTGGCGGCGGTGGCGGTTGCCGTGCCGTCGCTGTTGGCGATGTTGTTCGCGCCGCTGGTGACGGCGCCGGTGCCGCTGGCGAAGCTCGGATCGCCGATCGAGACCGCGCCGTCGCCGTAAGCGGTGTTGCCGGAACCGATGGAGACGGCCTTGCCGCCGGTGGCGGTGGCGGTGTTGCCGATAGCCACGGCCTCGGCGGAATTGGCAACAGCATTGGTGCCCATCGCTATCGTACTCACGGCCGACGCATTGGCCTGGAAGCCCACCGCCACGGCCCGAAGATCGGAGGCGTTTGCGCCAGCACCCATCGCCGTCGCGTTATTGGCGGTTGCATTTGCGCCGAAACCGATAGCGGTGGAATTCTGGGCCGTTGCAGTGCTGATGCGGCCGATTGAGGTGGCGCCGCTCGTGCCGGTTGCCTGTGCACCTGAACCAAGCGCGGTATTGTCGGCACCGGTGGCCTGGGCGCCTATGCCCAAAGCCGTCGACCGGATGGCGCTGGCGTTGGCGCTGACGCCGGCGGCGAGAGAATTGTCTCCTGCCGCACTCGCGCCAGACCCGAATGAGGAGGCGTTCGCGCCGCTTGCGACGGCCGTGTTGCCGATTGCCGTGCTGGCGGAGCCACTCGCAACCGAGGTAGTGCCCATCGCGACGGCAAAAGCGCCGGAGGACAGCGAATTGGTGCCGATCGCGATGCTGTTGGGCAAGGCCGTGTTGGCCTGAACGCCTGCCTGCGCGCCGACGCCGAATGCGATGGACTGGTTGCCCCAGGCACTGGCTGTGTTGCCCATCGCCGTGGCGCCGGTTCCCGTTGTTTTGGACAGGACACCTACGGCAGTGGAATTGGCAGCGCCGGCAGCCGCTCCTACGCCGAGAGCGGTCGCTTGAACGTCGGTTGCAAACGCGTTCTGGCCGATCGCGGTGCTGGACGTGGCTGTAGCGTTGGCATTAGGTCCGACGGCGGTGCTGTATTGGCCCGAGGCATTGGCTATGTATCCCATCGCCGTTGCGTTGAGGGCCGATGCAGTGGCCTCGCGTCCTAAGGCCATGGAATTGGTGCCGCTGGCGACGGAGGACCAGCCTCCGGCCAACGCAACGTTGCCGCTCGCCAAGGAGCTGACGCCGAGCGCCGTGGAATTGCCTCCCGAAGCAACGGCGAAGGTGCCCAGCGCGCTGGAGCCGGCCGCGGTGGCCTGGGCTTGGACGCCGAGCGCGACCGTATTGACGTTGCTTGAGACCGTACCCTGGCCCAGCGCCATCGCGCCGCCAGCGCCCGTGGCCTTCGCATTGAGGCCGAGAGCCACCGAATATTGCGCCGATGCGACGGACGTACGTCCCATCGCGATGGCGTCGTTCAGGGACGCGGTAACATCCGTGCCGATCGCGATCGCGCCCGGTGAGAGCGCGCCCGTTCCCGCAACGGTGCGCGAACCAAGATACATGCTGTTTATCTGTGTTGCGAGCGCCTGAAAGCCGATAGCGACGGCGTTCTGGCCGCCCGCGTTGGTGTTCGTGCCTTGTGCAATGGTATCCGATCCGGATGCGACAGAGCTGGTGCCAATCGAAATGGCTCGGGTGCCCGACGCCGTGCCGCCGCCGCCGACAAATTGTGCCTGCGCCGGAGCAGCGTGAAGAGCTGACAGCGCCAGCACCGCAACACCAGCCAAGAGGGCTCGCTTGCCCTGCCCGGCGAAAGCGCTCGAAAAGCTTTCGATACAGGAGACATTACCCGCCCCGAGTGCGCCAACCCCCAGATCTTTGCGGCGCATGCCAAGAACGCGAGACGCCATGCGCAATACCGCCATCAGGCGACGGCGAACCGAGCGGGAGCCCAGATCGGCCCCCGCGATCCAGTGCCCGGCGAAATGCGCCGCGCGACGCTGCACAACAAGCGAGCCGCTCGAAATCTTGGTGTCGGTCATGGTGCCCTCTCCGCTGGCCGGCATGGAATCGTCTGACAATTCCAATCCACGACAGGAAGACATGATTCCTGCCTGCGGTATTTCACGATATTGCTGTCTTGTGAGAAAAGATCCGAGCAACCCGGCGGAGGTTAACGGCTCGTTACCTTAGCCGATGCTTTAGAACCAAGTAATCAAACAATGTCGCGAGCGGCGCCTCATCTAATCTTGGCGCTAAGCTTGCGCATCCGCGCCTGCAAGGGCGTCACCTGCCGGTATTTCTTCATCATGGTGGTGAAATGGCTCTGGCTTGAAAATCCGCAGGAATGAGCGATGTCGGCGATCGTCATGCGGTTGTCGGCAAGCAGCCTTTCGGCAAGGTCCAGCCGCAGGTCGAGAACATATTGGTGCGGCGGCACCCCGAACGTCCTGGCAAACGCCCGCACGAAGTGAGAGGGCGAAAGCCCGCACACCGCTGCCATCTCGGCAAGCGCCAGCTTGCGCGTGAAGTTCTCGCGCAGGAAGTCCTGCACCTTGCGTGCGCCGCGGGGAGAAAGCCCGCCTTTGGCGTTGAACTCCGGCTGCCGGGCCGAATTGATTCGGGAAACCGACCCGGGGAAATCATCATCGCCCGGCATTCTTCGGCCTCCTGACAGGTCCCGGATGGAGTTCAACCCGAGGACTCCTTCCTCGTTCCCCCGGAAAATAATTCGTGATTGATGGCAGCGGGCCCGCATCGCCAGGCCCGTTCATGGGGTCGATCCGTCCCGACGACGAACGATGCGCGGGCCGCATGGGCGCAAGCACGATCGCTACGAGGTATTCCCTGGCCAGGAATGTCCGCGAGCCGGGCCTGCGGACCGAATGGAGCACGCATCGTTGTGCGGTGACCCTTGGCGGGCCGGCACTTTCAGGAATGTTGTCCAATCGAGTTGTCGGCTTCCGATCGATGCCCCGGGAAACGCCGCTTTCCCGAGCCTCGTCCGCACTTTTCATTCACGCTGCCTCAGCCGTCTCGACGCCGCCTCAAATCCCCTTTCCCGCCCCGAAGACAGCGTAACGCACGCACTTTGGATTGGGAAGAACTCCCACGCGCAAAGAAAAATCTTTATTCGGGAAAAGGTAGAAAAATGAACGGCGTTGACCAGCGTTTCATTGTCGCTCGGCGCGAGGTCTTCGCCATCCCAGAGTTTCGCCGATCGGTCATGACACGACCGGTCACGCGATTCTGTATTCTCGTCAACCACTGATGGAGGTCGAAAGCCTCCGTGAGGGGCCGGTGATTGGCAGTCCGCTGCTACAGATCACCGAGCGGTTTCTCGTACAGATCCCAGGCGAGTTCCACGATAGCCAGAAGAACGTCGTCCCGGTTCCAGCCGGCAGCCACCGCCGCCTGGACGATCCCGTTGATGAGAGGCAGCAACTGATCCTGGCAGTCGGCCGACATATCGCCGTCGCCCGGCCCTTCGAAGTTGAAAATCATCATCCGGCGCCCCCCTCGCCTTCAACCGAAGTGTTACATCGGCAATTTCGTTCCCTCTGATATACAATGGATGCGGCACCAAAGTACAGGAAGCCCTGGAAGACCAAAGCAGCACGGGAGGGCGCCGGATCACAACGGCCCTATGCTTCCCTGAGGTCAGGGGTGGGCGCTGCTTTCAGCGTCCTGGTTTGCTTGTTCAAATAACCGTGCGCCAGCCGTTCTTGCATCCGTAGACACAACCCGGCAGCGCCGCGCGGCCAATGGGCGGATGTGGACATCGCCGGCTGCATTGCCTTCCGCGGGCGCTCGCTGGATAGTCCCGGCAATGTTCGAGACGCTGCTGATTCACTGGACCCAAATACTGGCGATCATCTCGGTGGTGATGGCGACCGTCGGCATTGCCCATGCCGTCATGACCAAGGAGGACGTCCGCGCCGCCACCGGCTGGGTCGGCGTCATGGTGCTGTCGCCGATCCTCGGCGTGCTGATCTATGCCGTGGCCGGCATCAATCGCATCCGCCGCGCCACGATCAGCGCGCAGCGCCCGCTTGCGGAAGGCCTGGTGTCGGCCAAGCACGAGCGCGACGTCGCCGCCGAAGAGGCGCTGATCGTCGAGCGCTATGGACAGCGGTTCACCGGCCTCAGGACGCTGGGCGACAGGGTGGCGCGGCGTGCGCTCAACCCGGGAAATGCAATCGACGTGCTGGAGAGCGGCGACGAGGCCTACCCCGCAATGTGCGCGGCGATCGACGGGGCCGAGCGCAGCGTCCTGCTCGAAACCTATATTTTCGACAATGACGGCGTCGGCCTGCTTTTCGTCAAGGCGCTGGCCGGCGCTGTCCGGCGCGGCGTCACCGTGCGTGTGCTGATCGATGCCGTCGGCGCCCGCTACTCCGTCCCCAGCATCCTGGGGCATCTGCGCCGCGCCAACATCACCGCGGATGTCTTCAACGGCAACATCGTCATGGGCCTGCGCCTGCCCTATGCCAACCTGCGGACCCACCGCAAGATCCTGGTGATCGACGGCACGGTTGCCTTTACCGGCGGCATGAACATCCGCAAGGGCTTTTCGTCGGAGTTCGCCGGGTCGAACAGCGCCAGGGACACGCATTTCCAGGTCACCGGACCCGTTGTCGCCGATCTCTTCTCGGTCGCCGCGGAAGACTGGCGCTTCGCCACCAAGGAGGCGCTGAAGGGCGATGCCTGGCGGATCGTGCCGGTTTCACCGCCCGCCGGCCAGCCGATGCTGGTGCGTGCGGTCGCATCCGGGCCGGATGCCAGCAACGAAACCAACCACAAACTGCTGATCGGCGCCTTCTCGGTCGCGCGCAAGTCGATACGCCTGATGTCGCCCTATTTCCTGCCGGACCGGGAACTGATCAGTGCCCTGGTCACCGCGGCCAGGCGCGGCGTCGAGATCGATGTCGTGGTGCCGGCGGTGAACAACCTTTTCCTTGTCGACCGCGCCATGACCGCGCAATTCGACCAGATCCTGAAGAATTATTGCCGCATATGGCGCACGGATGGCCCCTTCGACCATTCCAAGCTGCTTTCGATCGATGGCGTGTGGGCCTATGTCGGGTCCTCCAACCTCGACGCCCGCTCGCTGCGGCTCAACTTCGAGATCGACCTGGAGGTCCTCGACGCAGGCTTCGCCACCGAAATCGAGAGCCGGATCGAAACGGCGATCGAAACGGCTGTTCCAGTCACGCTGGCCTCCTTGCGGGCGCGTCCCTTCATCATCCGCCTGTTCGACCGCATCCTCTGGCTGGGTTCGCCCTATCTCTAGAAAAAACCATTATCTCCGAGAAAAATCCTATCTTTAACAAAACGACGTGTTTGCCCGGTAGCATGCCGCCAACGATGGAACATCGGCCGAAAGACTCTATTTCTAGGTGCATGGTGAGAACCGTAGGGATGATGGGCGGGTTATGCGAATGAGCGGGCGCAGCCTGCCGGCCAGCATGCTCCTGTCCATTCGCGACAGGCGGATGCGCAAGGCCAACGCCTTGTCGCCGAAGAAGGACGGCGTCACCGGGACGCTGGTTGCCTCCTACAACGTCCACAAATGCATAGGCGTCGACCGCAAGTTCGATCCCGACCGCACCAGCCGCGTCATCCGCGAGATCGCCCCCGACGTCATCGCCCTGCAGGAGGCCGACAATCGTTTCGGCGACCGTGTCGGGCTTCTCGACCTGCACCGCCTCGAACTGGAAACCGGGCTCGTGCCGGTGCCCATTTCCGCAACGGGCAAAGGCCATGGCTGGCACGGCAATGTCCTGCTGTTCAAAAGGGGCGTCGTTCGCGACGTGCATCAGATCAGGCTTCCGGGTCTCGAACCGCGCGGCGCCGTGGTGGCGGAGATCGATTTCGACGGAAATCAGTCATTGCGCATCATCGCGGCCCATCTCGGATTGCTGCGCCGCTCCCGCTCGCAGCAGGCCCAGGTCGTGCTCGATCTCATGAACAGTCCCGATGAGAAGCCGACGCTCCTGCTCGGCGATCTGAACGAATGGCGGCTCGGAAACCGCTCCGCGCTGAACACGCTGCACGCGACCTTCGGCCCGCAGCCACCGGCAGTCCCCACCTTCCCGTCCAACCTGCCGCTGCTGGCGCTCGATAGGATCATGGCCAACCGGCACGGCATCATCGCGGCCGTCGAAGCGCATGACACGCCGCTGTCGCGCGTGGCCTCCGACCATCTGCCGCTGACCGCCTTCGTCCACTTGTAGTGATTTTTGCCGCGCTTCGGTCACGTCTTGATGTCCACCGCGTTGGAAAGCGTGTGGTATGTAGCTGGAACAAGCCCGTCCTGTTGCGAGTTGATGCCAGTCAACCCGCAGGAGGACGAAACGTGAAGAAGGTGATTTTGGCTACCCTATTGGCGTTTGCCGCGACGGCTTCAGTCATTGCGCCAACGCAAGCCGCAAGTTTGACGATCCAATCCGACGACGGCAATCAATATTCCTCGGATGACGATTCCGGAATTGTCGTTCGCCGTCATCATGTGCGCCGTTATGACAACGAATATGATGGCGACCAGAACGCTCAGTATGATGACTCCGACAATGGCGGCTACCGCTGGCACCGCCGGCACCACCGTTGTCACACGGAAACGATCGTGCATTGGCGCCATCATCACAGGGTGTTCGAGGACGTTCGCGTCTGCGGCTGAGCCCGCTCCGTCTTCTGATCCAATCCTTGGCGGGTTGCCGCCAAGGATAGCCGTTGACGTCAGTCGCCTTTCCACGGACGCGGCTATTGCCGCATTGCACAAATTCCCGAGCATGCCCACAATGCGAGCATGATCCGAACTTCACTCGCCGTCCTGGTGATCGACGAAAACCGCATCCGCGCTTCGATAATCGAGGCCGGCTTGCGCGAGGCGGGCCATGAGCGGGTCACCGTCATCCATGACGTCAGCGGCATTGCGCGCCGCATCGCCGAGATCGAGCCCGACGTCATCGTCATCGACCTGGAAAACCCCAACCGCGACATGCTGGAAAACATGTTCCAGCTGTCGCGTGCGGTGAAGCGGCCGATCGCCATGTTCGTCGACCGTTCCGACCAGGCCTCGATCGAGGCGGCGGTCGATGCCGGCGTTTCGGCCTATGTCGTCGACGGGTTGAGGCAGGAGCGCGTCAAGCCGATCCTCGACATGGCGGTGAGCCGCTTCAACGCTTTCTCGCGCATGGCGCGCGAACTGGAAGAGGCGCGCAGCGAGCTCGAGAGCCGCAAGGTGATCGACCGCGCCAAAGGCATACTGATGAAGTCGCGCGGCCTGACCGAAGAGGCCGCCTACACGCTGCTGCGCAAGACGGCGATGAACCAGAACCGCAAGATCAGCGATATCGCCCAGAGCCTGGTGACTGCCGCCGGGCTTCTCGGACCGGCGGAGGACGAATAGACATGGGCGCCGAGCACCAGATCACCGCCGGCTTCATGCCGCTTTTCGATAGCGCCGTCCTGGTCGCGGCCGGCGAACTGGGCTTTGCCGCGCGCGAAGGCATCGATCTCACCCTTCACCGCGAGACCTCCTGGGCCAACATCCGCGACCGCATCGCCATCGGCCATTTCGACCTCGCGCACATGCTCGGGCCGATGCCGCTCGCCTGCAATCTTGGCCTCACCCCCCTCGCCTCCGAGACCATCGTGCCCTTTTCGCTGGGGCTCGGCGGCAACTGCGTCACCATCTCCAACGCCGTCTGGGCCGGCATGGCCGCGCACGGCGCCGTACCCGATCTCGATCCGGCTCGCGCCGGCGCGGCCCTTCGCGCGTTCATCCGCGAGCGGGCGGCCGCCGGCCGCGACCCACTGCGCTTTGCCGTGGTACATCCGCATTCCGGGCACAATTACGAACTGCGCTACTGGCTGGCCGCCTGCGGCATCGATCCCTCGCGCGAGATCGAGATCGTCATCGTGCCGCCCCCCTTCATGGCCGACGCGCTGGCAGCCGGCCGGATCGACGGCTATTGCGTCGGCGAACCCTGGAACAGCGCCGCCGTGGCGGCCGGCACCGGCCATATCGTCACCGTCAAGGCGCTGCTCTGGCGCAACAGCCCCGAGAAGGTGATTGGCGTGCGCAAGGCCTGGGCCGAACAGAGCCCCGAGGCGCTGGCGGCGCTCTTGCGCGCACTGCATCACTCGGCGCGCTGGTGCCAGGATCCCGCGAACCGCGACGAATTGGCCGCGGTGATGGCGCAACGTGGCTTCCTTGGCCTGCCGCCGGCCGTCCAGATGCCGATCCTGACTGGCCGTCTCCGGCTGGGCGGCGGGGCGGAGCTGGACATCGACGACTTCTTCGTGCCGTTCGACAAGGCCGCCAACTTCCCCTGGAAAAGCCATGCACTGTGGTTCTACACGCAGATGGTCCGCTGGGGGCATGTCGCGCACACGCCGGAAAACCTTGCCATCGCCCGCGATTGCTACCGGCCCGACCTCTACCGCTCGGCGCTGAAGCCGCTCGGCGTCGCGCTGCCCGGCGCCAATGCCAAGGTCGAGGGCGCGCTGAAGGTGGCGACCCCGGTGGGCTCGGCCGGCGCAAGCCTGGCGCTCGGCCCGGACGGCTTCTTCGACGGCCAGATCTTCGATCCCGACGAGATCGACGCCTATATTGCGGGCCAGTCGCGCCGCTGATCATTCGCGCGCCATTCTTGTGCATTGCACAAAATTTATGCGATCCATCGACCGGATTGGTCAATGTTTGACCTTGTCCGTTGCTGGCGCGACCGAACCATGAGTCGGCGATCCAACTGATTTCGTTAGACATTCCGGCCCGTACAGAAACTGGCACGGTTCCTGCATTGAAATAAACGAGCCCTTCTCGGGCAATCGAACAGGCGTCCAATGGCGGGCGCCACAGGCAAAGCTGCCGCTCAGGTCTACACGCGATCCCGGATGTACGGACGCGAGGGCCTGGTCGGCGGCTTTTTTGTTTTGGACCCGAACACGCAATCAACGGAGCGCCGTTCCCAAGGCGCCCAACCGGAGACGACGATGACGAAACGGATCGGAACAACATCCCTCAAGGATTTCACCCGCCGCGATTTTCTGGTGAGCAGCGCGATGACCGCGGTGCTGTTCACCGTGGCGCTCCTGCTGTTTCCCACCGGCACCAAACCAGAGGGCAAGGCTCCGCAAATGATCGCGCAAGGCGCGGCCTCTTCGCGCTGACCTATGCCGCACCGCATTCAACACCCAAGAACGAGCGCGGCGATGCCGCAAACCGGAGCCTGACATGACCGCAAATCTCCCAGCCGCGCCCAGCCAGGACACTGCTCCCCGGCAGGCGCTCGTAATGTCCACCATCGCCTTCACCGTCTGCTTCGCGGTGTGGACGATCTTTTCGATCATCGGCGTGCGCATTAAGCAGGATCTTGGGCTGAACGAGACGGAATTCGGCCTGCTCGTCGGCACGCCGATCCTCACCGGCTCCCTCGTGCGCATGGTGCTCGGCGTCTGGACCGACCGCTTTGGCGGTCGGCTGGTCTACACCGCGACCATGCTTGCGGCGGCAATCGCGACCTTCCTGCTGGCTTTTGCGCACACCTACGCGCAGATGCTGGTCGCCGCACTCGGCGTCGGGCTAGCCGGCGGCTCCTTCGCCGTCGGCGTGTCTTACGTCTCGCGCTTCTTCCCCGCCGACAAGCAGGGTACGGCCCTCGGCATCTTCGGTGCCGGCAATGTCGGGGCCGCGGTCACCAAGTTCCTGGCGCCTTTCGTGCTTCTTTCCTGGGGGTGGCAGTCGGTTGCGCTGATCTGGGCGGCGGCACTCGTCGTCATGGCTGTCGTCTTCTGGTTCACCACCGGCGATGACCCGGTCATTCGCGGGCGCCGTGCCGGCAAGGCGACAGCCGTGAGGAGCTTCTGGCAGGAATTCGCGCCGCTCAAGAACCTGCAGGTCTGGCGCTTCGCCTTCTACTATTTCTTCGCCTTCGGTGCGTTCGTGGCGTTGTCGCTGTGGCTGCCGCGCTATCTGATCGGCGTCTACGGCTTCGGTCTCGCGACCGCCGGCATGATCGGCGCGGCCTATTCAATTCCCGCAAGTGTCTTCCGCGCTTATGGCGGCGTGCTCTCCGACCGGATCGGCGCCCGCACCGTGCTCTATTGGACTTTCGCGGTCAGTGCCGTCGCGACCTTCATTCTGTCTCTCCCCTCGGCAGACTACGTCGTGCGCGGCATCAGCGGGCCGATCGCCTTCCATTTCGAGATCGGCCCGCTCGCCTTCATTGCCGTTGCCTGCGTGCTCGGCTTCTTCATGAGCCTTGGCAAGGCTGCCGTCTACAAACACATTCCCGCCTATTATCCACAGAGTGTCGGCGCGGTTGGTGGCGTGGTGGGCATGATCGGCGGTCTCGGTGGCTTTATCCTGCCGATCGCCTTTGGCGCGCTCAACGACCTCACCGGCGTCTGGTCGAGCTGCTTCATGCTGCTCTTCCTGATCGTCGTCACCTGCTTTGCCTGGATGCACTTTTCCATCCGGCGCATGGAGCGCGCGACAGCCGCCGAAGCTCCAGACCTTTCCTACGCCGCAGAGTGACACGGGAGCGGAGTAAGCACATGACCGAAAAACTCGTCATCATCGGCAACGGCATGGCCCCCGGGCGCATGCTGGAGCATCTGCTGGAACAGGCGCCGGATCGTTACGCCGTCACCATCTTCAACGCCGAGCCGCGCGTGAATTACGACCGCATCATGCTGTCGCCCGTGCTGTCAGGCGAAAAGGCCTATGAGGAAATCATCATCCATGGCGACGGCTGGTACATCAAGCACGGCATCACCCTCTACAAGGGCCACAAGATCGTAGCCATCGACCGCCAAGCGAAGACCGTCACCTCCGATCACGGCGTGACCGAGCCCTACGACAAGCTCGTCATCGCCACCGGCTCTGTGCCGTTCATCATCCCGGTGCCGGGCCACAACCTGCCGGGCGTGCTGACCTATCGCGATCTGGATGACGTCCGCGCGATGATGCTTGCCGCCCAGTCGCGCGCCAAGGCCGTCGTCATCGGCGGCGGCCTGCTCGGGCTCGAGGCCGCGGCCGGGCTGAATTCGCAAGGCATGGATGTCACCGTACTGCATGTGATGCCGACGCTGATGGAGCGCCAGCTCGATCCGGCCGCCGGCTATCTCCTGCAGCGCGCCGTCGAACAACGCGGCATCAAGGTCATCACCAAGGCCAACACCCAGGCGATCACGGGAAATGGCAAGGTCGAGCAGGTGGAACTCGCCGACGGCACAATCATCCAGGCGACCCTGGTGGTGATGGCGGTCGGCATCAGGCCGAATGCGGCGCTGGCCAAGGATGCAGGCATCGCCGTCAACCGCGGCATCGTCGTCGATGCCGGGATGCGCAGCAACGACCCCGACATCTTCGCGCTCGGCGAGTGCGCCGAGGTGGGCGGCACGGTCTACGGGCTGGTGGCGCCGCTCTACGAGATGGCGCGTGTTGCCGCTCATCAGCTTGCCGGCGACGAGACCGCCGCCTTCGTCCACATGGACACTCCGACCAAGCTCAAGGTCACCGGCATCGACCTCTTTTCGCTCGGCGACTTCGCCGATGGCGACGACCGCCAGGAGATCGTGCTGCGCGACGCTTCCGCCGGCGTCTACAAACGCCTGGTGCTCAGGGATGACCGCATCATCGGCACCGTGCTCTATGGCGAGACGGCTGACGGCGCCTGGTTCAACGACCTGAAGAAGAAGCAGACCGACATATCGCAAATGCGCGATACTTTGATCTTCGGCCAGTCCTACCAGGGGGGTGCCCCGCTGGACCCTATGGCGGCCGTTGCAGCCTTGCCGGATGATGCGGAAATCTGCGGCTGCAACGGCGTCTGCAAGGGCAAGATCACGGGCGCGATCACGGGCAAGGGCCTGACTTCGCTCGATGACGTGCGCGCCCACACCAAGGCGTCGGCCTCCTGCGGCTCCTGCACAGGGCTGGTCGAAAAGCTGATGGTGCTGACCCTCGGTGACACCTACAACCCGGCCGCGGTGCAGCCTATGTGTTCCTGCACCACGTTCGGCCATGACGAAGTACGCCGGCTGATCAAGGCCAAGCACCTGAAGACCATTCCGGCCGTCATGCAGGAGCTGGAGTGGAAGACCTCCTGCGGCTGCGCCAAATGCCGGCCGGCACTCAACTACTATCTCGTCTGCGACTGGCCGGACGAATATGCCGACGACTACCAGTCGCGCTTCATCAACGAGCGCGTCCACGCCAACATCCAGAAGGATGGCACCTATTCGGTGGTGCCGCGCATGTGGGGCGGCGTGACCAATGCGGCCGAACTGCGCGCCATCGCCGACGTCGTCGACAAATTCGAGATCCCGATGGTCAAGGTCACCGGCGGCCAGCGCATCGACATGCTGGGCATCCGCAAGGAGGACCTGCCGGCGGTGTGGGCGGACCTCGGCCAGGCCGGCTTCGTCTCGGGCCATGCCTATGCCAAAGGGCTGCGCACGGTGAAGACCTGCGTCGGCTCCGACTGGTGCCGTTTCGGCACGCAGGATTCGACCGGGCTCGGCATCCGCATCGAGAAATTCATGTGGGGTTCGTGGACCCCGGCCAAGGTCAAGATGGCGGTGTCGGGTTGTCCGCGCAACTGTGCCGAGGCGACCTGCAAGGATGTCGGCGTGATCTGCGTCGACAGTGGCTACGAGATCCACTTCGCCGGTGCCGCCGGTCTCGATATCAAGGGCACGGAAGTGCTCGGCCTGGTCAGGACCGAGGACGAAGCGCTGCAGCACATCGTGGCGCTGACGCAGATGTATCGCGAGCAAGGGCGCTATCTCGAACGCATCTACAAATGGGCCAAGCGCATCGGCATAGCCGAGGTCAAGCGCCAGATCATGGACGACGGCGAGAAGCGCCAGGCCTATTACGAGCGCTTCGTCTTTTCGCAGAAATTCGCCCAGGTCGATCCGTGGTCCGAGCGCGTCTCCGGCAAGGACAAGCACGAGTTCCGGCCCATGGCCTCGGTCGGGTTTGCGCAGGCGGCGGAGTGATGGAGATGTCAGCGCGAGGCACCCCCCTCTGGCCTGCCGGCCATCTCCCCCTCAAGGGGGGAGATCGATCCTCATCGCGGTCTTCGCCAATTGTCAACGTTGCAGAATGGGCGGTGAGCCTGAAGCTGCCAATCTCCCCCCTTGAGGGGGAGATGTCCGGCAGGACAGAGGGGGGCGCCTGGGCGCGTTCCTATCAAGCAAAGGCAATGCTATGAACTGGATATCGATCGGCACCATCTCCGATATTCCCCGGCGCGGCGCGCGCTGTGTCGCCACGCCGCAAGGCAAGATCGCCGTCTTTCGCACGGCGGACGATGAGGTCTTCGCCATTGAGGACCATTGCCCGCACAAGGGTGGACCGCTGAGCCAGGGCATCGTCCATGGCGCGGCCGTGACGTGTCCTCTGCACAATTGGGTGATCTCGCTGGAGACGGGCAAGGCGCTTGGCGCCGACGAGGGCGCCGTGCGCACTATCCCGGTGAAGCGGGAAGGCGAGCGCCTGTTCATCGCGCTGGAAGCGCTGGCCAGCCGCGCGGCCTGAACCATGGAGATTGACGAAGCACGCGAGGTGAGGACCACCTGCCCCTATTGCGGGGTGGGCTGCGGCGTGCTGGCAAAGGTCGCCGCGGACGGGCAGGTGTCCGTCCGTGGCGACCCCGATCATCCGGCGAATTTCGGCCGGCTCTGCTCGAAGGGCTCCGCGCTCGCCGAGACCATCGGCCTCGACGGCCGGCTGCTCCATCCGCAAATCCACGGCCGAGGCTCCTCTTGGGACGAGGCGCTCGACCTCGTCGCTTCGACCTTCTCCCAAACCATTGCCGAACATGGTCCCGACGCGGTCGCCTTCTACGTCTCCGGCCAGTTGCTGACCGAGGATTACTATGTCGCCAACAAGCTGATGAAGGGTTTTGTCGGCTCGGCCAACATCGACACAAATTCGCGTCTCTGCATGGCGTCCTCCGTCGCCGGCCACCGCCGCGCGTTTGGTTCGGACACCGTGCCGGGAAGCTACGAGGATCTGGAACTCTCCGATCTCATCGTGCTGGTCGGCTCCAACCTCGCCTGGTGCCATCCGGTGCTTTATCAGCGCATCGCGGCCGCCCGCGAAAAACGGCCCGAGATGAAGGTGGTGCTGGTCGACCCGCGCCGCACCATGACATCCGACATCGCCGACATCCATCTGGCGATCGCGCCGGATGGCGACGTCGCCCTGTTCACCGGCCTGCTCGCCTGGCTCGGCCAGCACAATGCGCTCGATCGTGCCTATATCACGGCGCATACGTCCGGCTTTGGACAAGCACTGTTCGCCGCCTCGGCGCTCAACCTTGCCGGCGTCGCTGCCGCCACGGGGCTCAGCGAAGACGAGCTCGGCCGTTTCTACAGCCTGTTCGCCAGGACGGAAAAGACGGTCACCGTCTACAGCCAGGGCGTCAACCAGTCGTCCCAGGGCACCGACAAGGTCAATGCGATCATCAACTGCCATCTCGCCACTGGCCGTATCGGAAAACCAGGCGCCGGGCCGTTCTCTGTCACTGGCCAGCCCAACGCCATGGGGGGCCGCGAGGTCGGCGGCATGGCCAACATGCTCGCCGCCCATATGGAGATCGAAAACCCCGAGCATCGCGAACGCGTGCAGCGCTTCTGGAATGCGCCGGCGATTGCAGGGAAACCTGGCCTCAAGGCGGTCGATATGTTCAAGGCGGTTGCCGACGGACGCATCAAGGCACTGTGGATCATGGCCACCAACCCGGTCGATTCGATGCCGGATGCAGCCGCCGTCGAAGCGGCGATCAAGGCCTGCCCCTTCGTCGTGGTGTCGGACGTGCTGGCCGAGACCGACACGGTCCGCCATGCCCATGTCCGGCTGCCGGCGACGGCTTGGGGCGAGAAGGACGGCACCGTCACCAATTCCGAGCGCCGCATCTCGCGCCAGCGCGCGTTCTTGCCGGTCCCCGGCGAGGCGCGGCCCGACTGGTGGATCATTGCCGAGGTGGCGCGGCGCATGGGCTTTGACGAGGCATTTGCGCATGAGACGCCGGCGGAGATCTTCGCCGAGCACGCTGCCTTGTCGGGGTTCGAGAATGACGGCGCGCGCGATTTCGACATTGGCGCTTATGCTGGTGTCGATAGAGAAGACTACGACGCGCTAGCGCCCTTCCAATGGCCAGCGCCGAGCCCAGGCACCCCCCTCACTCCTACGGGGCACCAATCCACCCGCTTCTTCGCCAACGGCAACTTCTACACGCCCGACCGCAAGGCACGCTTCATCGCCATCCGCCCAACCGTCGAAACCCGCATCACCTCCGACTTCCCGCTCATCCTCAACACCGGCCGCATCCGCGACCACTGGCACACCATGACGCGTACGGGCAAAAGCCCGCGCCTGTCCCAGCACATCGCCGAGCCCTTTGTCGAAATCCACCCAGTGGACGCGCAACGCCACGGCATTGGCGATGCCGACATCGCGCGCGTCTCGACTCCGCGCGGCGAGGTGCTGGTCCGCGCGCTTGTGACCACGCGCCAGCGCCAGGGCAGCCTGTTCGCGCCGATGCACTGGACGGACCAATTCGCCGCCAGGGCCCGGCTCGACACGCTCACCGCATCGCTTACCGATCCGGTGTCAGGCCAGCCGGCGTTGAAGCATGTCGCGGCCAGCATCGAGAAATTCACCGCCAGGACCTTCGGCTTTGCCGTGACACGCAAAAGACCCGCGACGATGGCCGCCGATTACTGGGCGGTAGCCAGATGCCGAGGCGGCTGGCGGGTCGAGCTTGCCTTTGCCAATGACGATGTCGACTGGACGGCCTTCGCCGGTTCGCTCTTCGATACCGCGGATGCCGAAGTTCTCGCCTATCACGACCGCGAGGCCGGCCAACACCGCATCGCCGCCTTCGATGGCGAGCATCTGACGGGTGCCTTGTTTATCGCGCCCGGTCCGGTCGCGGTGTCGCGCGGCTGGGCGGCCGAGCAGCTCGGCGAGGTCCACGCCAGCCAGCGTCAGCGCTTCAGGATCGTTGCCGGTCGCGCCGGTGCCGGACGGCCCGATGCCGGCGCGACCGTCTGTTCCTGTTTCAACGTCGGGGTCAACCAGATCACGGCTGCCGTGGCCGCTGGCTGCGCCACCGTGGACGCCATCGGCGCCACGCTGAAGGCAGGCACCAATTGCGGCTCCTGCCGGTCCGAGATCCGCGCGATCATCGCGGCCAACCGGATTCAGGCCGCCGAATGAAGGCGACATGACCCCGCCAGGCCGGACTGAACTCCGGCCGGAACGTGGGATCGACCTGTCCAGCAGTAATTCGACTTCGCGGGTGATGGGGTGAAAGACGCCGCCATGGACCAGCAACCGGAAATGCCCCTGCAGGCGATCGTCGCGTGACGCCGCTCGCCTGCCTGGATCCCACCGTTCGGCTGACCATTGTTGGGAGGTGTTTTCCAAGCCATGGCAAGCAGTTGGCGAAATGCGCCATGAAATCGTCGCCGTGGATCTGTGGCTCGGCTAGCGCTGTCCTCCGCAATTGGTACGTCTGGACACGCGTGTTGAAGACTGAAAAATGGGGAACGCAACCTCGCCATCCGAGTTGATTCAAAGCATCGGGAGATCAGCGCTGAATCTGGAAGACATAGCCGGCCATCCGGCCTTGCACCGCTACGTTCAGGAACAGTCGCAGTCCCTGATCCGCATTTACGAGGAAAGCCCGCGCCTGGCTTCCATCTTTGCCACACAGCAGCGCTGGCTTTTGGGTCATGTTGGCCTTGCCATGCACTTCAGGCGAGACCCGAATGACCGCCGCAAGGAGCTGACCGTATCGCGTTTCATCGAGGTCGTGCACAAGAACGCGGTGGCCAGCCGCAACACGGCGGACGCCTTCATCAAGGAGATGCTGCACTACAACATCGCCGAGTATGTGGCGGGCGGGGACGGCCGCACGCATCCCCTGCAGCCGACAGCGGCCACCATCGAGCGATTCACCGGCTGGGTAACAGCCCATCTGCGCACGCTCGACCACATCGACGGCGGCGACCGGCTGGCCAGATTCCTGGAGCGGCCCGAGATGCTTGCCACGCTGCAGCCCCTGGTGGCTGACGGCCTGCTTGCGTCCAAGCCGGTGCGCGAACCCAACCAGACCTTTTCCCTGTTCATCTGGCTCAACAATGGCGGCATCGTCATGGACTGGCTGATGTCGGGCATCGACCCCGCCCACGCCGGCCTGGAGCGGATTCCGACCGGCGTGGTTTCGATCGGTGACTTCGCCAAATGGCTCAAGCTGTCGCGGACCCATCTCGGCCGCAAACTGCGCACAGCGGAGGAACTCGGCAGCATTGGCTGGCTTGGTCAGCGCGGCCATTCGGTGATGTGGGTGTCGCACGGATTCTACGAGGAATACATGACCGTCCAGGCCGCCAAGCTGGCCGTCGTCGACACCGCCTTCAAGGCCTGTTTTCCACCATCGCAGGGCGACGGCTGAGCAGCGCCGCGCACGAGAGCCCATTCCAGGAAAGTGTGAAGCGTTTTCCGTCCGGAATTGCGCCAGAACAGGTGGACCGACCGGTTCCGCGTTTGCGTGGCTGGGCGACGCCGAGGACCTCAGCGTCGGCTGGCTCGGCGGTAGTGTGCTGAGAGTTCTGCAAATTCGCTGAGAGAGGGCGGTCATGGCAGGCTGGTGATGTTCAACGTCACCTGATTCCCGCGAAGGAACGCCACCATGACCAAGATTGAGAGTAAGACCGC
>NZ_JAPYKQ010000021.1:0-85642 GCF_037179625.1 Mesorhizobium sp. Cs1299R1N3
GAAACGCACCGTCGAGGACACGTGGCGCCACATCGGACATCTCGTCGAAACCATCGAGGCAGCCGAATGTAAGAACTACTTCGAAAACGCAGGATACGCTTCCGTCAAAACGTGAAAGGCTCTAGCGATTGCGCCGATCTCACGCAGCAACATTCCGGCCGGCTGTCGCGAACTGACATCCGCGGACGGCTTTGGCGATATCGATTCATCGAATGTGGTGATGCACCGCAATCCGAATGCGTCAGGCGAGGCGATCGACGGCATGCAGGAGGCGATCCGCGAGGCGTTCTCCAACGGGCAAGGTCAGTCTCTCACATCCTCATAGAAGGTCAGGCGGTTGCCGAACGGGTCGGCGACCGTGATCTCCTTCGTCTTCCAAGGCGTCTGCTCCAACCCCGGCCTGGCAAAGCGGTACTTCCTGGCGGTCAACTCATGGTGCAGCCCCGCGATGTCCGCCGTCTCGATCCGGATGTGAGAGCCCGGCGCGCCGTCGCCATGATGTTCGCTCAGATGCAAGATACAGCCGTCGCGGGAAACGCCTGTGTAGAGCGGCGCGTTGTCGTCGAAGCGGTGTTCGAACTGCACTTCGAAACCGAGAAAGCCGAGATAGAATTCATGCGCCTTGGCGATGTCGAAGATGCGCAGGATGGGGGTAGTCGCACCGAGTTTTGGCATGGTGTTGCAGCCGTTCGATAGGGTTTTCGGGTGGGGTGGAGGTCGGACAGCAATCCCTACTTCAGCTCCAGCAGCCGTTCCAGATAGCTGCGCTCGATATCCGGGCTGAGCGCGTTGCCGAGCCGCTTGCGGATCGCTTCCAGGATCTGGCGGGCGCGCTGCACGTCGATCTCGTCGGGCACTTTCACCGAATCGCCGAAATCAGGACCCTGGCTGGCGCGCGGCCGGCCGAGCGGGTCGCGGTCGGCGTCCTGCTGACGACCGCCTTGCTGGCTGCCGCCCTGGTCGCCCTGCATGGCCTGCATCTGCTTCATCATGTCCTTGGCGCCCTTGCGCAGCGCCTCGAGGGCCCGGCCCTGGTGGCCGACCGCCTCGTCGCCCTGGCCTTCGCCAAGCGCCTGCTCGGCGCTGCCCATGGACTTGCCAGCCTCGCCAAATCCTTCATTGGGCTCCATGCCCATGCCTTCGAGGCCCTTCTTCAGCTGCTCGAGATCGCTTTTCAGCTGGCCCTGGCCTTCCTGCAACTGCTTCAGCGCATCGGCGAATTCCTGCGGCGTCATCGGCTTCGGCCTGGCAAGCGGATCGCGGTCCTGCCCAACGCTTGGCTTGTCCTGGTCCTCGCCGCCGCCCTGGCCAAGCTGCTCGTCGCGGTTCTCGCCACGCTGGCGCTCGCCGCGCTGCATCTGGTCCATGCGGAACGTGTCGTTCATCATCTCCTGCTGGCGCCGCAGGATCTCGCCGAGCTTGTCCATCTGCTGGCGCATCTGGCTGTCCTGCTCACCGCCCTGCTGCTGGCGGCCGGCCTGGAGGTTGTTCATCATGTCCTGCAGCTGCGACAGCAATTGCTGCGCCTTGTCGCGATCGCCCGACTTGGCCAGGTTCTCGATCTGGTCCATCATGCGGTCGATATCGCTCTGCCGCAGTTCCTGGCCGTTCTGCTGCATTTGCGGCGCGTTCGGGTTCTGCTTGGCGCGTTCGGCGAATTCCTGCAGGAACTGGTTCATCGCCTCGCGCAGTTCCTTCATCGCCTTCTCGATCTCGGCGTCGCTGGCGCCGTTCTTGATGGCGTCCTGCAGCGCCTGCTGCGCTTGGCGCAGCCGCTTTTCGGCGGCAGACAGGTTGCCCTCCTCGATGCCGAGCGCGATCTCCCAGAGATAGGCGACCTCGCTGCGCAGCTGATCGTCGTTCCCGGCCAGTTTCAACCGGCTCATCGCGCTCATGATGGCGAGGTAGTGGGACATGTTGTCGAACGTGTCTTCGGGCCGCAGCGTGATGGCGTCCATCAGGTCGAGCACGCGCGGCTTGGCATTGGCATCGAGTGCGAGCAGGCGGCGCTGTTCGATCACGGCGCGCGCCAGCGGGTTGGCGAACGGCCGCTCGGGCATCACCAGCGTCTTTGTCTCGCTGGACGCGGTGTGTCCGGCGTCGTCGGTGGCGACCAGCGTCAGCTTGATGCTGCCGCCGGCCCAGACATGCTCTGTCAGATCCTTCGTGGTGCGGGCGGCATTCGCCTTGCCGCCGCGGCGCGGCAGCGTCAGCGGCATGTCAGGCGGACCATAGAGCGGATGCGCATCTGGCGCCTGCGGATCGGCCAGCGCGAACACCGCCTTGGCGGTGGCGGCGCCGTAGTCGTCGTCGATCTGGTAGTTGAGCTCGAAGGCGCCGTTGGCGGCGCGCTTGGGCTCGCCGACGAAGCGGATCTGAGGCGGCTTGTCCGGCAGCACGGCAAAGGCCCAGCGGGCAAGCTGGTCGTCGCCCGACTTCAGAGTCAGCGTGCCGTCGCCGGTCAGCTTGCCGATGAACTGGCGTATCTTCGAGGATGAGGCGGGGGCCGGCACCGCCGGGCTTGCCGCCGGCTTGGCGACGGCTTGCGGGTCGATAGCGCGCGCGTTGCCATCCTTGTCGGCATAGGCAAGCGTTTCCTCGCCCGATCCACCGGTCACACGCAGTGAGACATCGCTGCCTTCCGGAATGGTGAAGGTCGGCGTCGCCTGGTTGGCATCAGCGGTCAAGAAGATCGGCGGCTTGCCGGTATAGGCCGGCGGCGTCACCCAGGCGTCGATGCGCGGCGGCACGGTGTCGAGTGTGCCGTGTCCGCTGAAACCGTCTGCTATCCTGCCGCCGGTCGGCCCGAAGGAGAAGGCGAAGGCGATGACCAGCAGGAGCGCCGCCGCGGCGCGAAGTGCCCACGGATCGCGCTCCGGCACGCGCGCGCGCGGCAGGTCGGCGCCCAGACTGCCGAGCTTCCCAGCCATGCGCTTCTGGTGCTCGCGCCAGAGCGCCTGCGAGAAACTGCTTTCCTGGCCGCTGGGCCGGTCGCTCTGCACCTGTACCGGGCTGTGCAGCAATCTGTTGGCGGCCTCGATGCGGCGATCGACCTCGGTGGCGCCAGGCATGCGGAAAAAGCGCAGCGGATAAAGCGCGGCCAGCCCTGCCAGGCCGAAAACGGCGATAAGGCCGATGCGCGCCACATCCGGCAGCCGAGGGAAAATACCGAACCAGGAGACGCTGAGGAACAGGCTGGCAATAACCGTGAGCGGGAGCAGCAGCGGCCAGCCGCGCTCGACGGTCATCGCGACACGCGTCGCCAGCCGGCTCAAGGCAAGGCGTCCGGCCAGGCCGCGATCGTTGCTGAAGATGGGTCGTTGCGTCATCGGCCCTTCCTAGAGCCTGTTCCGCCTGAAAGGACCGGAATGGGGCTCTATCTCTTTGAGCATGATCTGTTCCGAAAACCGGACTCCACTTTTCGGGATCATGCTGCCAGGCGGGGCGGGATAGCCCAAGCCTCACGACTCGAAGAATACCAGCAAACACGGCAAAGGCGAGGCAGTTTGAGAAAACGTGAAGCCTGCCGAATTGGTTGCAATCAGAAATTGGCAGGGTTCGCGTTGGCGCCACAGACCAGCACGGCGATCCGTTCGCCCGGCGCCGGCGCGTAGCGGCCGGACAGGATCGCGGCGAAGGCGGCGGCACCACCTGGTTCCGAGATGATGCGCACGCTGTTCCAGAGCGCCTTCTGGGCGGCGATGATGTCGTCGTCGCTGACCAGGATGGAGCGTTCCACGAAGGCTTCGGCGATCGGGAACATCATTTCGCCGACGCGCTTCGGCGCCAGCGAATCGGCGGCGATACCTTCGGCCGGCGCGTCGACCGGATGGCCGGCCTCGAAGGCGCGATGAAGCGTCGGCGCGCCCTCGGGCTCGACGGCGACGATGCGGATGCGGCCGGCGTACCAGGCGGCGACGCCGCCGATCAGGCCGCCACCGCCGACGGCAACCAGCAGCGTGTCGATCTCAGGCAGATCGTTTTCGATCTCAAGCCCGAGAGTGCCCTGGCCGATCAGCGTTTCCTCCTGGTTGAAGGCGTGGATCTGCAAGGCGCCGGTTTCCTCAGCGAAACGTTCGCTGGCGGCCAGCGCCTCGGCATAGCGGGCGCCGCCGACGACGAGGTCGGCGCCATAGCCGCGAATGCGGTCGAGCTTGGCCTGCGGGCTCACTTCGGGAACGAAGATGGTCGCCTTGTGGCCAAGCCGCATGGCGGCATAGGCGACAGCGGCGCCATGATTGCCGCCCGACGCGGCGACGACGCCGGCCTCGGGAACCGGTCGCTCCAGAAGGTTGGTGAAAGCACCGCGCGCCTTGAACGAGCCGGAATGCTGCAGGCATTCGAGCTTGAGGTCGACCGCCAATGGCGGCCGGTCGAAGTCGGCCATGTCGACGCGCAGAACCGGCGTGTGCCTGATATAGGGGCGGATGCGCGGTTCCATCGCGGCGATGCGTTCGCGTGTGACGGTGTTGTCCTGCGACATCAAGATCTCCTCGGGATTGACAGTAATTAGTAACTTGGCAAAATGGCTAAATGCAAGAGGTTGATGTCTTCAAGGCGATCGCCAACGGACGCAGGCTGCAGATTCTCGACTGGCTCAAGGATCCGCGTGCGCATTTCCGGGCACAGGCGGATGGCGATCTGGTCGAGGACGGCGTCTGCGCGCTGCTGATCGCCGAGAAGCTCGGCATCACGCAGGCGACGCTTTCCGAGCATATGCGTATGCTTACCCAGGCCGGCCTGCTCAGAACCAAGCGCATCAAGCAATGGACCTTCTACCGCCGCGACGAGGACAGGATCGCCGACGCAAGGGCGCTCATCCAGAACCGGCTATAGCGTCACGGCCAGGCGGCTTTTATGCAAGCCAGTCTGGCACCGAATCAAGCCCGATCAGTTCCTCATAGGTCAACCGCGGACGCACGACGTGGAAACGGTCGCCGTCGACCAGCACCTCCGGCACCAGCAGGCGGGTGTTGTAGGTGCCGGCCTGGACCGCGCCATAGGCGCCGGCGGTGGAAACGGCAACGAGATCGCCCGCCTTCAGCCGGGGCAGGTCGCGATCGAGCCCGAGATAGTCACCGGTCTCGCAGACCTGGCCGACCACGTCGACCATCATGCGCGGCGTGTCGGCCGGCGGCTGCACGACCGGCTTGATCTCATGAAAGGCATCGTAGAGCGTCGGCCGGATCAGGTCGTTCATGGCGGCGTCGACGACGAGGAAGTTCCTGGCGTCGCCTTCCTTCACGAAAATCACTTCCGAGACCAGGATGCCGGCATTGCCGACGATCAATCGGCCTGGCTCGAACATCACCTTCAGACCCAACTTGGTGACATGCTTGCGGACGATCTGGGCATAGGCGTCGGGCAAGGGGGGCGGGTTGTTGTCGACGCGGTAGGGAATGCCGAGGCCGCCGCCGAGGTCGATATGCTCGATGGCGTGGCCGTCGCCGCGCAGCGCACCGACCAGGTCGACCAGCAGGGCGAAGGCATCGTCGAACGGCTGCAGTTCCGTGATCTGGCTGCCGATATGGGTATCAATGCCGGTGATCTTGATGCCGGGAAGCATTGCCGCTCGGGCATAGACCTGGCGCGCACGCTGCCACGGAATGCCGAACTTGTTCTCGGCCTTGCCGGTTGAGATCTTCTTGTGGGTCCTGGCGTCGACATCGGGATTGATGCGCAGCGAGACCGGCGCCATCTTGCCGAGAGCCGAGGCGCGGGCCGACAGGAGTTCGAGTTCCGGCTCGGATTCGACGTTGAAGCAGAGAATGCCGGCTTCGAGCGCAAAGTCCATTTCACGCGCCGTCTTGCCGACACCGGAGAACAGGATCTTGCTGGGCGGGACGCCGGCGGCCAGTGCCCGGCGCAATTCGCCTTCCGAGACCACGTCGGCGCCGGCGCCGAGCTTGGCCAGGGTCCGCAGCACGGCCTGGTTGGAATTGGCCTTCATCGCGTAGCAGACCAGCGTGTCGAGCCCGGCAAAGGCCTTGACGAAGACACGGTAGTGCCTGGTCAGGGTCGCCGTCGAATAACAGTAGAACGGCGTGCCGACCTGCGCGGCGATATCAGGGATCGCCACGTCCTCGGCATGCAGCACGCCGTCGCGGTAGTCGAAATGGTTCACGAGAGTGGTTCCGGAAGTTGGGGCACGATGCGATCGGGTTTGGAAAGACCAATCCCGCCTTCATCGGAGCTAGATCAGCGGGTCGAGGATGAACTTCTTGTCCACGACCGGTTTTTCCGGTTCCGGCGGCACGGGCTGGTGGGCCTTCTCGGCATCCTTGCGTGCCTGGACGGCCGCCTCGTAGGGCGTGTCGAGACCGGCCTTGCGGCCGCAGGCGGTCACGAAGGCAAGCGCCGCAAGCAGCGTCAGCGTTACCAAAATCCTGCTTCCGGTCATCGATCCATCCGTCCGAAACGTTTGCCAGCCGCCGCTTTTAGCCGAGTTCTCGGCGCATTGCACCCCGGATATTGCTGGTCGCAATATCCGGCATCACGCCTTGGCGATGCGCTTTTTCCAGGCGCGTATCTGCTTCCGCACTTCCGATGGCGCGGTGCCGCCGAAGCTGGTGCGGCTCTTGACCGAGTTCTGCACCGCCAGCACCGAGAATATGTCCGCCGTGATGCCTGGGTTGATCGATTGCAGATCCTCCAGCGAAAGCTTCTCCAGGCTAACCTTCTTGTCTTCGGCCAGCGCGACCGCGCGGCCGGTGACGTGATGCGCCTCGCGGAACGGCAAGCCCAAAGTGCGCACCAGCCAGTCGGCGAGGTCGGTGGCGGTGGCGTGACCGGAGCCGGCAGCCTTCTTCATCGCGGCGGCATTGACTGTCATGTCCGAGACCATGCCGGTCATCGCGGCAAGCATCAGGTCGAGCGTCTCGGCGGCATCGAACACCGATTCCTTATCTTCCTGCATGTCCTTGCCATAGGTCAAAGGCATGCCCTTCATCACCGTCAGCAGGCCGACCAGATGGCCGTTGACGCGGCCGGTCTTGCCGCGCACGAGTTCGGCGGCGTCGGGGTTCTTTTTCTGCGGCATGATCGAGGATCCGGTGGAAAAGCTGTCCGACAGCCTGATGAAGCCGAATTGCGTCGTCGACCAGATGATGATTTCCTCCGCCAGCCGCGACAGGTGCGTGGCGCAGATCGCGGCCATGGCGAGGAACTCCAGCGCGAAATCGCGGTCGGAGACGCTGTCCAGCGAATTGCGCATCGGCTCGCGGAAACCGAGCGCCCTGGCGGTCTGATGGCGGTCGATCGGGAAGCTGGTGCCGGCAAGGGCCGCGGCACCGAGCGGGCTCTCGTCCATGCGTTCGATGGCGTCGCGCACGCGTGACAGGTCGCGCGCGAACATCTCGACATAGGCCATGCAGTGATGGCCGAAGGTTACCGGCTGCGCCGCCTGCATATGGGTGAAGCCCGGCATGACGGTCGCCGCATGTTCCTCGGCTCGCGCCAGGAGGGCCATGATCAAGCCTCTCAACGCCTCGGCGACACGAAAGCATTCGTCCTTGACCCAGAGCCGCAGATCGACAGCCACCTGGTCGTTGCGCGAGCGGGCAGTGTGCAGCCGGCCGGCCGCCGACCCGATAAGGTCCGCGAGGCGGGCCTCGACGTTCATGTGGATGTCTTCCAGCCGCGTCGAAAACTCAAAGCTGCCGGCTTCGATCTCTTTCAGGATCGTGTTCAGCCCGTGAGCGATTTTTTCTTGATCGGCCGCCGAAATAATGCCCGTTTGCGCCAGCATCTCGCTATGGGCGATCGAGCCTCTTATGTCCTGCGCATAGAGTTTGCGGTCGAACGAGATCGACGCGTTGATCGCTTCCATGATCGCGGCCGGACCCGAGGCAAATCGTCCGCCCCACATCTGGTTGCTGGTCTTCTTGTCGCTCATGGCTATAAAACCCGTGCTACGGAGCAGTTTGAGAAAATGGCAGACGGAAACAGATTTTTCCCGGCCCCGCGCCTGATCCTCGCCGCCCTGGTGGCGGGAGCGCTGGCCGGCGCGGTCGCGGTATATGTCAGCGAGAGCCGGTCTGGCAACAACGCCGCGCCCCAAGTAGCCGCAAGCGACAGCAAGGACGACGTCGCCTGCGCCGCCAAGAGCGACCGCGCCAAGAAGATCGCGGCCGCGGCCACCGGCGAGGTCGCGGCACTTTTGCCGGCCGATCCGCCGCAGTCGATGAGGAGCCTCGCCTTCAACGGCCCGGACGGCAAGCCGATGACGATCGCCGACCATGGCGGCAAGACGGTGCTGCTCAATCTGTGGGCCACATGGTGCGCGCCATGCCGTGCCGAAATGCCGGCGCTCGATGCGCTGCAAAAGGAGAAAGGCAGCGACGCCTTTCAGGTCGTCGCTGTCAACGTCGATGCCGGCGACGATGTGAAGCCGAAGAAGTTTCTCGCCGATACCGGTGTGCACACGCTCGGCTACTACCGGGATTCGACGATGACGCTGTTCAACGACCTCAAGGCGCGCGGTCTGGCGCTCGGCTTGCCCGTCACCATGCTGATCGATGGCGAAGGCTGCCTGATCGCCCATATGAACGGCCCGGCCGAATGGTCGGGGCCCGACGCCAAGCGGTTGGTAGACACGGCGCTCGGGTCGTGAGCAATCAGGCCGAGCGCACGCTCGGCTTGAGCAATATGAGGCTGACATCGTGGCGGTCGGTGCGCATCGCAATGCGCTTGCCGTGGCCGGCGGTCAGGTCTCGTCAGCTGCTCCACCCGCATTTCATCATCCCTTTAGCCGGATAACCATGACGACCTTTACGTCCTCGAGAGCCGCCCTAGCTACCTAAGGCGCCGGTATGACGTTTTCATGCCGGCGCCACCGCCGAGGGGGAGGAAAGACCAGCTGTCCACAGGCCCGGGAGGCCACAACAGAACTGTCACATACCTTCTCTAAGAGAGCGGGCAAGGACTTGCGCAAGACCCTTGTCAACAGTCATTCAAGAGGGAAGAAACCATGACGATCATCAAGCGGGGCCTCGCTGCCCTTGCCGCAGGCGCGCTCAGCACCGCGCTGGCGGTTCCTGCCTTTGCGGAGCCGGTGAAATTCGACTTCTGGTTCGGCCTGTCGGGCGACCTCGCCCGCGTCGTCGACACGCTGTGCAAGAACTTCAACGCCTCGCAGAAGGATTATGAAGTCGTCTGCACCAGCCAGGGCAATTACGACGCCACGCTGCAGAACACCATCGCCGCCTTCCGCGCCGGCAAACAGCCCGCCGTCGTGCAGGTCTACGACGTCGGCACCGCCACGATGATGCTGTCGGGCGCCTACAAGCCCGCCGACAAGCTGATGGAAGAAAACGGCTACAAGATCGACTACGCCGACTATTTCCCAGGCATCGCCCGCTACTACGCGACCTCGAAGGGCGAGATGCTGTCCTTCCCGTTCAATTCCTCGACCGCGCTGATGTACTGGAACAAGGACGCCTTCGCCAAGATCGGCAAGACCGAGGCGCCCAAGACCTGGGAAGACGTCGGCGCCGACCTGCAGGCGATGAAGGACGCCGGCTATGAATGCCCGATGGCGATCAACATCTCGGCCAATGAAAGCTGGCAGCTGATGGAGCAGTTCTCGGCCATCCACAACCAGCCGATCGCCACCAAGAACAACGGCTATGACGGTCTCGACGCGCGTCTGGAAGTCAACAAGACCAAGTTCGTCCAGTACGTCACCGATCTCAAGAAATGGTACGATGCCGGCCTGATCAAGATCAAGTCCAAGGATCTCGGCCAGGATATGGTCCAGGCCTTCGCCTCAGGCACCTGCCAGGTGATCATGACCTCGGTCGGCGATCACGGCACGGTCGGCAAGACGCAGAAGGAAGGCATGAAGTGGGATGTCGCCGAACTGCCGGCCTATGCCGGTACCGAGCGCAAGAATTCGCTGGTCGGCGGCGCTTCGCTGTGGGTGCTCTCCGGCAAGTCGGACGCTGAGTACAAGGGCGCGGCCGCGTTCCTTAACTTCATCCACGACCCCAAGACCGCTTTGTTCTGGTCGACCAACACCGGCTACATCCCAGTGACCAAGTCGGGCTTCGACTACATGAAGTCCACCGGCTTCTACGACAAGGCGCCCTACAAGGGCCGTGAAGTCGCCATCGCCAGCCTGACCGCGTCGGAGCCGACCGAAATCACCCGTGGTATACGCCTGGGCAACTTCACCCAGATCCGCGCCGAGTTCGGCACACAGATGCAGGCGATCTTCGCCAACAAGGTCAGCGTGCAGCAGGGCCTCGACACGCTGGTCAAGAATGGCGACGCCATCCTCGACCGCTTCCAGCAGACCTATCCGGGCAAGACCCTGCCCTGATTTCGAAGATTGCCGAGGCCGCCCGCCGAAATTCGACGGGCGGCCGTTTCGTATATAATCTTATCTTGCTTTGGGCTGGCCGTTCCGCGGCCACGGCGGACCGATGGAAAAACGCGTTACCTTCAGCAGTTGGACAATCGGCATCCTTTTCGCGGTGCCGCAGCTCCTCCTGATCTTCACGTTCTTCTACTGGCCTGCCGGCCAGGCCGTATACTGGTCGCTGACGCTGCAACAGCCCTGGGGCGGCGGCAACATCTGGGTCGGGCTCGACAATTTCCGCTCGATCCTGGCCAACGCCGATTACTGGAACTCGATCACCGCCAGCCTTGTCTTTGCCGGCATCAGCACTGGGCTTGCAATGTTCGTCGCGCTTGTGCTCGCCGCGCTCACCGACCGCCAGCTTGCCGGCTCGCGTCTCTATCGCGTGGTGCTGATCTGGCCTTACGGTATCGCCGCACCGGCTCTGGCGATGGCGTTTCGTTTCATCCTGGCGCCGGAAGCCGGCTTCATGGCCGTGGTCAACCAAGTCTGGCCCGGCTTCTGGGATCCCGGGCTCGATGGCGCTGATGCCATGGCCTCGATCATCATCGCCTTCTCGTGGAAATATGTCGGCTACAATTTCATCTTCTTCCTCGCCGCGTTCCAGGCCATCCCGCGCTCCCTCATCGAAGCCGCCGCGATGGACGGCTCCGGCGTCATGAGGCGTTTCTGGGACATCCAGTTCCCGCTGATCACGCCGACAATCTTCTTCCTGCTGGTCATCAACATCACGGAGAGCTTCCAGGATTCATTCGGCATCGTCGACATCATGACGTCGGGCGGCCCGGCGAACGCCACCAATCTGATGGTCTACAAGATCTATTCCGATGGCTTCAAAGGCCTCGACTATTCGGGCGCCGCCGCGCAGAGCATCATTTTGATGCTGCTCATCGTGGTGCTGACCATTTTCCAGTTCCGCTTCATCGAGCGGCGCGTGCACTACAGGTGAGACTGATATGGTCGAGCGCACCCCGTTCCTCAATTTCTTCACGCATCTGATCCTGTTTGTCGGCTTTGTACTTTGCATCGCCCCGTTCGTGGTTGTGGCCGTGGCCGCGTCGCACAATCTCAGGGATGTCAACGACGTGCCGATGTCGCTGCTGCCGGGCAGCGACTTTTGGACAAACATCAAGACGGCTTGGACGACGGCCGACCTTGGCCCCAAGCTGCTCAACAGTTTCATCATGGCTGCCGGCGTCGCGGCCGGCAAAGTGATCATCTCGGCGCTGACCGCCTTCTCGATCGTCTATTTCCGCTATCCCGGCCGCACCTTCATCTTCTGGCTGATCTTCGTGACGCTGATGCTGCCGCTGGAAGTGCGCATCGTGCCGACCTACGCGGTCGTCGCCAATGTGCTGTCGCCCTACCAGACCATCCTCGACATCACCGGGCTGAGCTGGCTGGTCGAGAAGGTCTCGGGCGTGCAGGTTTCGCTCAGCCTAGGGCTACTCAATTCCTATACCGGACTGATCCTGCCGTTGATCGCCACCGCCACCGGCACCTTCCTCTACCGGCAGTTCTTCCTGACCGTGCCGGACGAGCTGACCGAGGCGGCGCGTATGGACGGTGCCGGCGCGCTGCGTTTCTTCATCGATATCCTGCTGCCATTGTCGCGCAACAACATGGCGGCACTCGGCACCATCATGTTCCTGTGGGCCTGGAACCAGTATCTGTGGCCGCTGCTCATCACCACCGACCAGTCGCACGCGACGGCCGTCACCGAGCTTAAGCAGCTCATCCCCAATGTCGGCGGCATTCCGGAATGGAACATCGCCATGGCAGGAACGCTTATCGTCATGCTGCCGCCGCTGATCGTGGTGGTGCTCATGCAACGCTGGTTCGTGCGCGGCCTGATCGCCACCGAGAAGTAACAAGGAGACAAAAAATGGCCTCCATCGCAATACGCGGCGTCAAGAAGAACTATGCCAAGACGCAGGTCGTGCATGGCGTCGATCTCGACTTCGCCTCTGGCGAATTCGTCGTCATTCTCGGGCCGTCCGGCTGCGGCAAGTCCACGCTGCTCAGGATGATCGCCGGGCTGGAAGAGATTTCCGACGGTACGATCGCCATCGACGGCATGGTGGTCAACAAGCTCGAGCCGCGCGAGCGCGGCTGCGCCATGGTGTTCCAGAACTACGCGCTCTATCCGCATATGAGCGTGGCCCAGAACATCGGCTATTCGCTCAAGGTCGCCGGTGTTCCCGCGGCCGAGCGCAACCAGCGCATCCAGGCGGTTGCGCGCACGCTGGAGCTCGAGCAGCTGCTCGATCGCAAGCCGATGGCGCTTTCGGGTGGCCAGAGGCAGCGCGTCGCCATGGGCCGCGCCATGATCCGCGAGCCGAAAGTCTTCCTGTTCGACGAGCCGCTGTCCAATCTCGACGCCAAGCTGCGCGTCCAGATGCGCTCGGAGATCCGCAAGCTGCATCGCCGGCTGAATGCCACCTCCGTCTTCGTCACCCACGATCAGGTCGAGGCGATGACGCTGGCCGACCGGCTGGTGGTGATGAATGGCGGACGGGTCGAACAGGTCGGCACGCCAGGTGAAATCTACACCCGCCCGGCCAGCCGCTTCGTCGCCACCTTCGTCGGCGCGCCGGCCATGAACATCCTTGAAGGCACCGTCGAACTCGACGGGCTGTCGCTGCTCGGCGGCAGCCGGCGCCTGGCCATGGCGCGCGCCGGTCTGCCGGTCGCCACGAAGGTGGCGATGGGCATCCGCCCGGAAGCGGTGCGGCTGGTCGCACCGGGAACGGCCGGCGCGCTCGATGCCACTGTCGATCTCGTCGAGGAACTGGGCGCCGGGCGGGTCATCTATGTCGACCTCGACGGCGCGCCGTTCTCGGTGATGACCTCGGAGGCCGTTCACCCCGAGCCCGGCAGCACCGTCGGCTTGAAGATCTCCCCGGACGACATGCACTTCTTCTCGTCGGAGACAGGCACCCGTCTCGATGTCTTCAAGGCTTCCGTGCCCGAACCGGCGCTTTGATTTCCGAAAACACGCGCAGCCAAAGAGACGCACATGAAAATCATCCAGGTCACCGATGTGCATCTTGGCCGGCAAGGTGAGCGCCGCTATGGGGCGGACCTGCATGAGCGGCTCGATCAGTGCATTGCGCACATCAATGCGAATCACGCCGACGCAGCACTTTGCGTCTTCACCGGCGACCTGACGGAGACCGGCGCGCCGCAGAGCTATGCCGATCTGCGCGGTGCGCTCGGAACGTTGTCGATGCCGTACAGGCTGCTGCCGGGCAACCATGACCGGCGGGCCAATCTCATCGCCGCGTTTCCCGAAGTTCCGGTCGACAAAAACGGCTTCGTGCAGTCCGTCCATGATACCGGCGACGAAGTGCTGTTGTTTCTCGACTGCCTGGCGGAAGGACGCATCGAGGGCGAACTGTGCGACAGCCGGCTTGCCTGGCTCGAAGCCCGGCTCGAACAATCAGGCGGCAGGCCCGCCTACGTTTTCCTGCATCATCCGCCGGTCGCGCTCGGCCTGCCGCAGCTCGATCCGCTGGCGCTCGAACGGCCCGAGCGGTTGCTCGGCCTGCTGCGGGATCATGGCAACGTTCGCCATATTTTCTTCGGCCACGTTCACCGCGATATCGCGGGAACCGTCGCCGGCATTCCGTTCTCGGCGCAGCGGGGCCTGCATGCCCGGTTCGAGCTTGCCCTCGACCGATCGAGCGAGATCGTCGAACAGGCGCCGCCGTCCTACGCCGTCATCCTCATCGACAGCGCCAACGAGTGCGTGGTGGTGCACGGTTGCGATTTTCTCGAGCAATGGCCGATCTATTCAGCGGAAACCGGCGAACGCGTCACGGCGTGAACCGGCCACTTCGCGTGGGTTCAGCGCCTTAAGGCCTCAAGCGAAGACGTGCGCCTTGCCCGATACGGTCAGCCGCACGATCTCGCCGACCGCCGGCGCGTCCATGCCGGATTTGCGCAGGATCAGCGGCGTGCCGCCGATCGCGGCGGCGTCCGGCGGATCGGAATTGTTTAGGAGTCGCACCGCGATCGTGCATGTCGAGCCGGCGAATTCCGATTCCGTCACCTCGCCGAAGGGCATGTCTGGTGTGCCCGACATGCCCTCGCGCGAGGTGCGTTTGAGCCCAATCTGCTCCGGCCGCAACATGATGCGGGCGACATCGCGGCTGTCCGGCGTGTCGACCGCGATGCGGCCCAGCGGCGAACTGGCGAAGCCGCCCGAAATGCTCGCGGGCAGGATGATGGCATCGCCGAGGAACTCGGCGATCATCCTGTCCTTCGGCTTGAGATAAAGCTCGCGCGGCGTGCCGACCTGGGAAAATTTCCCGTCGCGCATGACCGCCACCTGGCTGGCGAAGGACAGCGCCTCGGCTTGGTCGTGCGTCACCAATATGGTGGTGATGCCGGCCCCTTCCAGAAGCTCGGCAACCGCCTTGCGCATCGAGGCGCGCAGACCGGTGTCGAGGGCCGAGAACGGCTCGTCGAGCAGCATCAGCCGCGGTTTCATCGCCATGGCGCGGGCTAGCGCCACGCGTTGCTGCTGGCCGCCGGAGAGCTCGTGCGGACGGCGTTTGAGGATCGCCTTGTCCAGTCCAACGATATAGGCAAGTTCGATGATGCGCTCGGCGCGCTTGTCATCGTCCCGTGCCATGCCGAAGCCGATATTGTCCGAGATGGTCAGATGCGGGAACAGGGCGCCGTCCTGCGCCACCAGGCCAATGCCGCGGCGATGCGCCGGCACAGCGGCGCCGCCATTGGCCAGCACCTGCCCGTCGAGCACGATGCGGCCCTGATCGGGCGCCTCGAAACCGGCGATCAACCGCAGCAACGTCGTCTTGCCGCAGCCGGAAGGTCCCACGATCGCCGTGCGGCTGCCACTGGCGACATTCAGGTCGACGCCGGCAAGTGCGGCGACCGCGCCGTAGTGCTTGTGCAGATTGCCGAGTTCAAGAAAGCTCATCGTCCGGCCATCCGCTTCGACTGGACATAGAGCAGCCAGGTCAGGGGCAGCGACATCGCCACCATGATGAAGGCGTAAGGGGCCGCCGAGGCGTAGTCGATCTCGCCGCTATAGGACCAGAACGCCATGGCCAGCGTGCGGGTGCCGTTCGGCGCCAGCATCTGCGTCGCGGTCAATTCGTTCATGATGCCGAGCGCCACCAGCGCCATGCCGGCCGCCGCACCCGGCGCCGACAGGCGGATTGTCGTCGACCACAGCGCGTTGAGCGGCCGCCGGCCGAGGCTGGACGCGGCGCGCTCGAGTTCGACCGGGGCCTGGGCGATCGACGCCCGCAGGCTGACCAGGGCACGCGGCAGAAACATCAGGGCATATGCGACCAGGATGGTGAACAGGGTCTGGTAGAGCGGCAGGGCGATGCGCACGGTGATGGTGACCAGCGCCAGCGCAATGACGACACCCGGCAGCGAGCCGACAATGTAATTGCATCCCTCCAGCAGGCGCTGCAACGGACCGGGCGCGCGGATCGAGATCCAGGCCATCGGCATGGCAGCGACGGTGGCAAGCAACGCGCCGGCAAGCGATAGGAACAGTGTCTGGCCGAGTGCCAGGCCAATCTCATCGAGACGCCAGACATCGGCGCCACCGGCGATGAGCCAGCGGCCGATGGTGATGAACGGCACGCCAAGCGCCAGCAGGGTGGTGACGACGAGCAGCAGCAAGCTGGGCAGGGTGGCGCGACCGAGGCTCATCCGCTGCTGATATCGCGCGGCACCCGAGCCGACACGGGCATAACGCTCCTCGCCGCGCACCAGCACTTCGAGGCCGAGCAGCACGAAGCAGCAGGTCACCAGCACGCCGGCCAGCATGTTGGCGGCCGGACCGTTGAAGGTCGACTGGAACTGGTCGACGATCGCGGTGGTGAAGGTGTCGAAGCGGATGAAGACGTAGAGGCCATATTCGGCCAGCAGATGCAGGCCGACCAGCAGCGAGCCGCCGCAGATGGCGAGCCTGAGCTGCGGCAACACGACACGCCAGAACACACGCCAGGGTCCGAGACCAAGTGCCGCCGCGGCATCCTCCAGGGCGGGATCGAGGCGGCGCAGCGCCGCCGACACCGGCAGATAGAGGAAAGGAAAATAGGCGATGACGGATACCAGCACGCCAGCCCAGAGGCCGTGCAGCCCCGGCACCATGGTGATCCAGGCATAGGAGTGTACGAAAGCGGGGATGGCGAGCGGCGCCACGCAGAGCCAGGACCAGAGCCGGGCACCAGGCAGGTCGCTGCGTTCGGTCAGCCAGGCCAGCGTCACCGACAAGGTGATGGCGATCGGTACGCCCAGCAGCACCAGCAGGCCGGTGTTTGCCAGCAGTTCGCCGACACGTGGCCGGAAGACCAATGCCGCGACAGTGTCCCAACCGGTCTGCACCGCGATCCATATGATGAAGGCAAGCGGCACCAATGCCAGCAGGGAGACTGATATGGCGGCGATGACAAGCCAGGGCGCCACACGCCGCTGCGTCCTTCGGCGCATCTTCGGCGGTAGGCCAGGGTGCGCGAGATCGACCGCGGGCTGCATCAGCTCAGGCGCCATGCCATCGCGGCGTGGCGGCGGCAATCAGGGGACCACGGTCGCGGTCAGGAACGAAGCGTGTCGTCATGGACGAATGCATCTCGGAACAAAACGCTCCCGCGGAAGGTGAATTCCCGCAGGAGCACGGTTTGACGTCCTTATTAGGAAGAACGACGACTAAAGCAAGCCGGCTGCGGTCATCAGGTCGGTGACCTTCTTGGAGTTCAGCGTCGCGGCGTCGACCTTCGGCGCCTGCAGGTCGACCAGCGGCACCAGCTTCGGATTGGACTGCGCACCCTTGCCGACCGCGTATTCGAAGGAAGTTCCGTTCTTCAGCACGTCCTGGCCACCCTTGCCGGTCACCCATTTCAGGAAGGCCTGGGCTTCCTTGGGGTGCTTGCTCGAGGCGAGCACGCCGCCGCCGGAGACCGATACGAAAGCGCCCGGATCCTGGTTCTTGAAATAGTGCAGCGCGACATTCTTGGAGTTTTCGCCGGTCTTGGCCTGATCGCCGAAGTAGTAATAGTGGTAGATCACGCCGCCTTCGATCTCGCCGGCATTGACCGCCTTCATCACCGTGCTGTTACCTTTGTAGGCGGTGAAGTTCGCCTTCATCGCCTTCAGCCAATCGGCCGTGCCGGCCTCGCCCTTGAGCTGCAGCAATGCGCTGACAATAGCCTGGAAATCGGCGCCAGATGGCGAGGCCGCCCAGCGGCCCTTCCAACTCGGGTCGGCGAGGTCGATCATCGACTTGGGCAACTGGTCGGCCTTGAGCTTGGTCGTACTATAGGCAAAGACGGTGCTGCGCGCGGCCACGCCCACCCATTTGCCGCTGGCGGCCTGATAGTCCTGCGGGACCTGTGCGAGCGTGTCGGCGTCGACCGGCGCGAACAGGCCGGCATTCTCGACCAGCACCATGGCCGGCGAATTTTCCGTCAGAAACACGTCGGCGGGCGAGGAGGCGCCTTCGGCGACGATCTGGTTGGAGAAGTCGCTGTCGCCGCCATTGCGCAAGGTAACCTTGATGCCGGTTTCCTTGGTGAACCCTTCGGCCCAATCCTTGGCCAGGCTTTCATGCTGGGCGTTATAGACGATGATGCCGGCATCTTCGGCCGTCGCCGGACCGGCGGCCAGGCTGATTGCAAGCGCCGCTACGCTGGCCAGGGCAAGAAGGGGGGATTTCATAAGGTACTCCTCGGGTTGCCCGCACTGCGGGTGCGTCCGAGTATCAATTCATGAATGGGTTAGTCAAGATTGAAAGGCAATCGGCGCCATCACGGTTTCGCGTATCGGACGCTGATGGCATCATCCGATATGCGGTGCTGGTGGCTGCTCCTGCGGAATGCAACCATCGACCATCGGATGAATGGTCCAGCGCTGGTCCAGGCCCTGCTGCGTTCGTTTGGTCTCCGGATCGAACGCTTCGTTCAGCATGGCGCACCAGGTTCTGCGCAGATTCTCGCAGCGTGTCCTGAACGCGGCGCTGCCAAGCCCGTCACGCATATCCTGCGCGGTGAGGTCGATGGCCTCGCCCGGCGGTTTGGGCGGGACCGTGCCCGTGTCGGGAAAATCCGGATTCCACTGAAGATAGTGTCTTGCGTCGACACCGGCCGCCGCATCGAATTTGACCACCGTCATCAGCGGATGAAACTCATGCCAGCCCTTGTGATAGCCGTCATAGACATGTTCGCCGAGGACGGCGACATGATCGCCCATCCTGATGGGGCCGAGCGCCTTGTCGCCGACATTGGCGTCCTCGACATTGCCGGGATTCCAGTTGAACAGTCCCTGCAGGACCGGCTTGACCCCGCCGAAGTAGGACGCCGCTCCGCCGATGGCGCCGCCAATGGCCGCTCCGAGCAATCCTCCCAGGAACGAGCCGATGGCGCAGCCCAGCGCACCCAGGAAGAACGACCCTATGGCGCAGCCGACAGCCGCCCCAACACTGGCGCCGGCGGCCGCCGCGGCCGCCGTGACGACCAGAGCCGCCGCCAGCAGGATGACAATGGCCGGCGCCAACTGGCGCATCTTGATCCAGAAGTCACCCTCGGCCTCGCAGTGCAGGGCCCAGCGGGCATGATCGTCCGCGGGTGCGTAGCCCAGATCCGTCTTCAGGTCATCGCGCGGCAACAGCAGTTCATGACCCTGAAAGCCGTCATTGAGAATGTCGTTCGCCGGATGGGCCGTGATGTTGGCGGCGAATTCCGCGACGACGGTGCCGTCGCCATTGTAGCGATTGGCGGCGGCCAAAGCGGCCTCATTGGTTTCGGCGTTGAGAATTTCAGTCGTCGGATGCGGCATCAGTATGACGTCGAAATACTGGTCGTTGTCGAAGGCGCCGAGATCGCTGCGGAACGGATTGTAGGAGACGATGCCGAGGGCGCATTTCGGATTGTCCTTGTCGAGGCAGACCAGGCGATGGTTGAGCCATTCCCCGGCGGCCTTGTCGATCGTCGCGGTGGCGGACGCCAGAAACGCGATTGCCGCGGCAAGTGCTGCGCCGACCGGCCCCAGCAGCAAGCCGAAGGCGGCTGCCACCCCGGTGATGACGATGATCTGCAGCGCTTGGCCGGCGAGGAAAGCCAGCCGGTCGTCCTCATTGTAGGGCTTGCCACCGGCCGGATAGAGAAAGCAGCTCGTATAGTGCTTGTAGGCCATCGGAGCGCCTCAGCCTTTCGTGGCGGTGAGCGTCACGCCGCCGGTCATGGTGCGCGATCCGCTTTCGCCGATCGTGAAGACATGGACGTTGAAGGCCTTTGAGCCACGGAAGGCGGCGTCCCTCGGTTCGATCTCGACGGTGATCTCGGTTATCTGGCGGGGCTGCAGTGAAAGCGTTCTTGGAACGATCCTGACCGACCAGTCATCGGGAACGGGAAACCGGCCATAGGCCTGTTCCTCCAGCGCCTTGGCCCAGCGCGCCTTGCTCTCCGCGAGCCTCGGCTGCGGGGTGTCCGTGCGTTCGTCTCGACCTTGGCCGCGTGGCGGGGTACATGGTTGCAGCTTCGGCAGGCCGTAGCAGTCCGCCTCGATCTGGAAACGCCGGACGACCGAGGCCTCGTTGCGGACGCTGAAGGAGAACTTTGCCGGTGAGCGCATCTCGGCAATGTTGACGTTCTTCTGGCCGAGGTTGTTGCCGGGGTTGGCGTCATCGCCCCAGGAAAGCTGTGCCTGCAGGCAGTAATGGCCGCCGGTGGCGGGCGTGGTCCAACTGAATTCGGCGTAGGCAGGGCAATCGATCGTGCCCTTGGCCCCGAGATTGACGGCGAGGTTGGCGATCGGACGGGAAACGGTCTGTGCGCCGAAGGACAGGTAGGACAGCGCCACCCCGACGCCGACGGCCGGCGCATCATAGGACCCGTTCCAGACACGCACGCGAACGCGATAGGTGCGAGAGGGCTGCAGCGCACCGGTGACTGGCGCGGCGCCGTCGAAAATGTCGATGTCGGGATTGTCCCAGGTGACCGCGAGACCCTGCGCCATAAGATAGTACTGGGCATAGAGAAGAGGATCGGCGCGCTTGTAGATGTCGGGCGGCAGCTGGATGCAGCAATCGTTCTGCGCGGGGCCTGGCAGCCGCTGGCGCTTGGCCAACCGGCACAGCAGCATGCGAATCGTCGCAAACAGCACGTTCAGCCCGACGGCAAGACGCTTCCAGAATTCGGCGGCGAACAACAGCAGTGCCGCGGTTCTGACGTGGTTGACCAGAGATCCTGCCATGTCGTGTTTCCCACGCTGAGAGGACGCAACGGTAGTGTTTTCCTGGCAAACGTGTCCCCGCCGGTTCCCCGGCTATTTCTTCAGTGATCCCTGTCTTCCGTAGAAGTAGATGGCAGCGACAAAGACTATGGCCGCAATGACAAGGCCGCTCTCGAAAGTTCCCGAGCCATTGTCGGGAGAAAATCCAAAAATGCGTTCAATGAAATCCATTTCGGCCTCCCTCCGATCCTTGACGCTACAGAAGGGTTTACCTTACGTCAATCAAAGCTTGGCCAGCGCTGTTCCCAACGCCCCGGACCGGGAACCAGGGAAACCGTCAGGGAATTTTCGCGGGCCATCCCGCAAACTTTCGTGATTTGCCCGTAGTTTGGCTTGGACATTATTTCGCCGGCCACGTAACAAATCAGTGCCGAGGCGCGAAGATCGGGGAGTGAACTCTTGTGAGCGGCAAGGACGAGGCCGAGCTTTCCCGGCTGATGCGGGCCGCGATCGCGGGAGATGAAAGGGCTTACGCCGACTTTCTGCACCGGATTGCCGCGCTGATCCGCGGCTTTGTCAGGCGCAAGATCGTGCAGGGCGGGGTCGATCCCGAGGATGTCGTGCAGGAAACCTTGCTGGCCATTCATGTCAAACGACACACCTGGCGCCAGGACGCGCCGGTGTTGCCATGGGTCTATGCGATTGCCCGTTTCAAGCTGATCGACGCATTCCGGCGGCGCGGGCGGCGCATCGAAATCGATGTCGACGACATCGCCGAGACTTTCGCCGAGCCGGAAACCGAGACGGTCAGCGAGCGCGACATCAACCGGGCCCTCGACGGGCTGCCGCCGGCTCAGCGGTCCGTGGTTTCGGCCGTGTCCGTGGAGGGCCGTTCCATCGGTGAGACAGCGGCGAAGTTCGGCATCAGCGAGACGGCGGTGCGTGTGTCGCTGCACCGGGGACTTACCGCCATAGCCAAGCGATTCGGACAGGGGCGGTTCGGACGGGAATGACATGAAGACCGACGATCTCATCAAGGCGCTCGACGCCGATGCCCGCAGCAAGGCGATGCCATTGCGCTCGGCCTGGTGGCTGGCGGCCGGTGCGGCCGTCGTCGCCGCGGCCGCTGTTTTCATGATGACAATCGGGCCGCGCCCCGACTTCATGGTTGCCGCGCACACGATCCGTTTCCTGTCCAAGTTTGTTTTCACCGTCGTGCTCGCCATCAGCGCCTTCGCCCTGATCCGTGCCCTGTCGACGCCGGGTGCGGCGACAGGCCGGGCAATGGCGGCGATGATCGCCGCGCCGCTGCTGGTCGCGGTGGCCGTGGTGCTGGAACTCTTCATGGTGCCGCAGGCGCTATGGGGCACGCGCATGATCGGATCGAACATGATGATCTGCATGAGCTTCATCCCGCTGATCGGCATCGGCCCGCTGGCCATCTTCCTGTGGATGCTGCGCTATGGTGCGCCGACACGGCCGATGCTTGCCGGCACCGTCGCGGGGCTGCTTGCCGGCGGGCTGGCGGCGACCTTCTATGCGGCGCACTGCTTCGACGATTCGCCGCTTTTCGTTGCCACCTGGTACACGATCGCCATCGCGGCCCTCGCTTTGCTCGGCGCGCTCGGCGGGCGGTTTTTCGTGCGATGGTAACAGGATACCCGCGCCCACACCCCGTTAATACCGGTCCTTAATCATGCCGGCAATTGTTTGCCGGTTTCCCATGTCGCCGATGCCCCGGTCGCAACCTTTCCTTAAAATCGATCCTTCAGGGTCTTAACGGAAAAAAGCGATTGCCCACGGGGGTGGCATAAATCGTGACATTGCGAAGTATCATCGGGCCGGGACAGTACAAGCATGCAGCTCTGGCGCTGCTTGTGGCCGGCTTTGCCGTGGTGGCCGCCTCGCTTGTGCCGTCAAGGCTGGACCTTGGCGCGGAAGCCCTCAGACTTTGCCTTCAAATATCGGTCGCGGTTACGGTCTGCGCGCTTTTCCTGGCCTATCTGTTCATCACGCGCATCTCTGATGACCGGCGGCAGATTGCGGAGAGCGAGCAGCGGTTCCGCCGAGCCATGGAAGATTCGGCCATCGGCATCGCCATCGTCAGCCTCGACGGGCGTATTCTCCAGACCAACCCAGCCTTCGCCGCCATGCTTGGCTATAGCCGCGAGGAAATCGAGGCGCTGACCTTCTTCCAGATCACGCATCCCGACGATCTGCGTCTCGGGCGGGAAACCATGGAAAGCATGAGAGCTGGCACGGTCAACGCCTTCCAATTCGAGAAGCGTTACCTCAAAAAGGATGGCGCGCCCATTTGGGCCAATCTTGCCGGCTCCGTCATCCGAGACGAGAAAAGCGGCCGGCCGCTCTATCTCGTTTCGCAGATCGAGGATATCGACGCGCGCAAGCAGGCCGAGGCGCGCATCACGGAGGCGGAAACGCGCTGGAATTTCGCGCTGGCCGGCGCCGGTCAAGGTGTCTGGGATTTCGACATGCGCAAGGGGGGCACCACCTATTCCCCCACCTGGGTCAAGATGTTGGGCTACGGGGATGGCGAGCTCGATGGCGACCCCGATCGCTGGCTGACGATGATCCATCCCGACGACCGCGTCGCGGTCGCGGAGGCTGATCGCGCCCATCTCGATGGCCAGACGGAATTTTTCGAGGCCGAGTTCAGGATGCGCCACAAGGATGGCAGCTGGGTTTGGATTCTCGACCGCGGCAAGGCCATCGAGCGCGATGCGGACGGACAGCTGATCAGAGCGATCGGCAGCTTGACCGACATCACCCGGCGCAAGCAGGCCGAAGAACGGCTCATCGTCTCAGCGGCGATGCTGGCCGGCGAGAAGGAGCGGCTAAGAGTGACGCTGCAATCGATCGGCGATGCGGTTATCTGCACCGATGCCGCGAACCGCGTCACCTTCATGAACCCGGTGGCCGAAAAGCTGACCGGCGTTTCCGGCGACGAGGCACTCGGCAAGACGCTGAGCCATGTCTATTGGGCGGTCGACGAGGAGACCGGCCACAGGATCGGCATGACGCGGCCCGTGACAGGCGAAGAGGCGCGCTCCGACCAGAACAGCCGCGCGGTCCTCATCCGGCGCGACGACACACGCTGCAGCATCCGCCAGGTCGTGTCGCCGATCATCAACGAGCGCAACGAATTCGGCGGGCTGGTGATCGTCTTCCAGGACTTCACCGATGCGCGCGCCCTGCAGCGCCAGCTTGCCCATGCCGCCGCGCACGATGCGCTCACCGGGCTCGCCAACCGCTCGAGCTTCATCCGCGCCATGGAGGGATTGGTCGATCAGGCGCGCAAGGACGGCACGAGGGCCGGGGACCGCCATCAGTTCATGTTCATCGACCTTGACCATTTCAAGCTGGTCAACGACACGGGCGGTCACGCTGCGGGAGACGCCCTGCTGAAGCGGGTCGCGGAGGCAGTGCGCGGCGTGCTTGGTTCTGAAGACATCGTCGCGCGTCTGGGTGGCGACGAATTCGCTGTTATCCTGAAGTCCGGTTCTGCCGCTGGCGCGCGGCTCGCGGCGCGTTCCATCATCGATGCGATAGCCGGCCTCAACTTCACCTGGGAGGGCCGGCCGCACGCGATCGGCGCCAGCATCGGGCTGACGGCGATCTGCGCCAGTTGCGGCGAAGTCGACGAGATCATCGCGAGGGCCGATACCGCCTGCTATGCGGCCAAGGCGGCCGGGCGCGGATGCGTTTGCGTGGCACCCGACGGCAAAACCGCCGACGACAGGTCAGAACCACCCAAGCCGCTCGCCGCGGCCTCGTGACCGGACGCGTCAGCGCGTCGGAACGGGGTGCTCGCCGCGATAGTCGTAGAAGCCGCGCCCGGTCTTGCGGCCGAGCCAGCCGGCCTCGACATATTTGACCAGCAGCGGGCAGGGACGGTACTTCGAATCCGACAGGCCGTCATGCAGCACCTGCATGATCGACAGGCAGGTATCGAGACCGATGAAATCGGCAAGCTGCAGCGGTCCCATCGGATGGTTGGCGCCGAGCCTCATGGCGGTGTCGATGGCATCGACCGAGCCGACGCCCTCATAGAGGGTGTAGATCGCCTCGTTGATCATCGGCAGAAGGATGCGATTGACGATGAAGGCCGGGAAATCCTCCGAGACCGTGATCGTCTTGTCGAGCTGCTTCACATAGGTCTTCGCCGCCTCGAAGGTCTGGTCCTCGGTGGCGATGCCGCGCACCAGTTCGACCAGCTTCATCAGCGGAACAGGGTTCATGAAGTGTATGCCGATGAACCGCTCCGGCCGGTCGGTCTGCGCTGCTAGCCGCGTGATCGAGATCGACGAGGTGTTGGTCGCCAGGATCGCTTCGGGGTTAAGCTGCGGGCAGAGCTGCGCATAGATCTTGCGCTTGACGGTTTCGTCCTCGGTCGCCGCCTCGATCACCAGATCGGCGCCGGCAAGATCGGCCATGGTCGGTGCCGACGCGATGCGTGCCATGGCCTGGTTACGGAGTTTCTCGTCGAGCTTGCCGGACCCCACCTGACGGGCCATGTTGCCGCTGATGGTGGCGATGCCCTTCTCGATACGGTCGGGCGATATATCGTAGATCAGAACCTTGTAACCCGAAAGCGCGGAGACGTGCGCTATGCCGCCGCCCATCTGGCCCGCACCAATGATGCCGATCGTCTCGATCTTGCTCATTACCCGATCCCGTCCGGAGCGTTTTTCGCCAGAATCGCGAACCGCCCCATCTCTTTGTTTTCCCGCAATTCCCGGCGCAAAAAACCTGCGCACTGCCGCTGGAATTGCTCTCAGCCTTTGTGGCCTGCTTATTGTGCGGTGCAAACTAAAAGGGTGGGGCGACTTCGTCTACCCCACCCCTGGCAATTTAATACGGTTGCGCGGAAGCGTCAAAGCGCCTTCTGCAACTCCGGCAGGATGACGAAGAGGTCGCCGACGAGGCCGTAGTCGGCAACCTGGAAGATCGGCGCTTCCTCGTCCTTGTTGATGGCGACGATGACCTTGCTGTCCTTCATGCCGGCGAGGTGCTGGATGGCGCCGGAGATGCCGACCGCAATGTAGAGATCGGGGGCGACGACCTTGCCGGTCTGGCCGACCTGCCAGTCGTTCGGCGCATAGCCGGCGTCCACGGCGGCGCGGGAAGCACCGACGGCGGCGCCGAGCTTGTCGGCGACCGGCAGGATGACTTCCTGGAATTTTTCCGAGGAACCGAGCGCACGGCCGCCCGAGATGATGATCTTGGCCGAGGTCAGCTCCGGACGGTCGGTCTCCGACAGCTTGTTCTCGACGAAGGTGGACAGGCCGGGATTGGCAGCCGCAGGAACCGTCTCGACCGAAGCCGAGCCACCCTCGGGTGCCGCCTGGAAGGAGGCGGTGCGCACGGTGATCACCTTCCTGGCGTCGCTCGACTGCACCGTCTGGATGGCGTTGCCGGCATAGATCGGCCGCTTGAAGGTATCCGGCGAGACCACTTCGATGATCTCGGAGACCTGCGCGACATCGAGCAGGGCCGCCACGCGCGGCGCGACGTTCTTGCCCGCGGACGTCGCCGGCGCGATGATTGTGTCGTAGGCGCCCGCCAGCGAGACGACCAGTGCCGCCGTCGGCTCGGCCAGGCGCTCGGCGAGTTCGTCGGCCTCGGCGAGCAGCACCTTGCCGACGCCCTTCAGTTTCGCGGCTGCGTCGGCAGCAGCCTTGGCACCTTTGCCGGCCACCAGCACATGAACGTCCGAGTTGATCTGCAGGGCTGCCGAAAGCGCCTTGGCGGTCTGGTCGGAAAGAGTTGCGTTGTCGTGTTCTGCGATGAGGAGAATGGTCATATTTCTGTTCCTTTCCCGATCGTTTACAACACGCCGGCTTCGTTCTTGAGCTTGTCGACCAGTTCGGCGACGCTCTTGACCTTGACGCCCGCCTTGCGGCCGCTCGGCTCCTCGGTCTTGATAACCGTCAGGCGTGGCTTGACGTCGGCGCCGTAGTCTGCGGGCGACTTCTCGTCGAGCGGCTTCTTCTTGGCCTTCATAATGTTGGGCAGCGAGGCATAGCGCGGCTGGTTGAGGCGAAGGTCGGCGGTGACGATCACCGGCATCTTCAACTCCACCGTCTGCAAGCCGCCGTCGACCTCGCGCGTCACCTTGGCATGGTCGCCCTCGAGCACGACCTTGGAGGCGAAGGTGCCCTGCGCCCAGCCAAGCAGGGCGGCCAGCATCTGGCCGGTCTGGTTGGAATCGTCGTCGATCGCCTGCTTGCCGAGAATGACAAGGCCTGGCTTCTCCGCCTCGACCACGCCCTTCAGCACCTTGGCGACGCCGAGCGGCTCGGTCTGTTCGTCGGTCTTGACCAGGATGGCGCGGTCGGCGCCCATGGCGAGCGCGGTGCGCAGTGTTTCCTGCGCCTGCTGCGGGCCGATCGACACGACGATGATCTCTTCGGCCTTGCCGGCTTCCTTGATCCGGATCGCTTCCTCGACCGCGATCTCGTCGAACGGGTTCATCGCCATCTTGACGTTGGCGAGTTCCACCGCCGAACCGTCGGCCTTCACGCGAACCTTCACATTCGCGTCCACAACCCGCTTCACGGGCACAAGGATCTTCATTTGCCTGTCACCTCTTCACGCTAGTTGGGCGCGCTATAGCAGCCTGCGCCCTTTCTGAGTTGTCGAAAGCCGACATTCCGGATGGAAATTCTGGTCTTTGCCCGCCTTGCGGCTGCTCCTTAACCGCCTTGGGCTGCGACGGAGACGTTTCCGTAATTGTGGCAACCCTTGTCGTCAATACGCTGGAAGCTGCTCAAATCGGTTCAGTTTGGGCCAGAAGGGTTTCCGCGGCCCCAGCGCGCCGCAGTGACGGACGTTTGGGGTGTCGCTGGTTCGCCAACGGCCGGAGGCTGTTCGGGGGTCGGAACCACGGCGTCCTCGTCAGCGGGGGCAAACAGCGGCACGCCGCGACTGCGCAGGACCAGCACCAGGACCGCGCCGGCAATGATGCCGCCGATGTGGCAGGCCCAGGAGATTTGATCCTCTCCACCGGCCGCGAACATGACGACCTGGAACAGCACCCACAGGATGAGCGGAATGAAGGCTGGAATACGCAAGGGGATGCGGGCAAACGCAAGCACCCACACCTTCACCCTGGGATAGAGGATCAGGTAGGCGACGACCACGCCGGCAATGGCGCCCGAGGCGCCGATCAGCGGTACTTGCGAATCCCAGGCGATGAGCCCCTGGAAAGCGGCTCCGGCTATGGCGCAGAGGAGATAGAAGATCAGGTAGCGGATGTGGCCGAGCGCGTCCTCGACATTGTCGCCGAACACCCAAAGGAACAGCATGTTGCCGCCGAGATGGAAAATGTCGGCATGCAGGAAGGAATAGGTGAGGTAGCTCAGGCTCTCGGGGATGATGATAAAGCGAGGGTCAAGCTCGGCCGTGTCGTGAACGACGGAGGGGATGAAGCCGAGGCCAAGCATGGCGGCATTGGTGAAGTTCTCGCCGCCGAGCGCCGTGGCGCAATAGACCACGGCGTTGGCGACGATCAGCCCGATCGTCACATATTGCAGCCTGATGTGGCGCAGCCTGTTGGTGTCGTAAAGCGGGATGAACATTTGTCGTTGGCCTCCTCCCGCCTTTCAGTCCGTTCAGCGGTTCTTGCCGGGAACCCATAGCACGTCGGCATTTCCATTGTCATTGACCGCCCGGGCGGCGACAAACAGGAAATCCGAGACGCGGTTGATGTATTTCAGCCCGTCGCGGTTGACGTGTTCGGCCGGGTCCTGAGCCAGGGCGACCATCAGCCGCTCGGCTCGCCTGGCCACGGTGCGGGCAAGATGGAGGGCGGCCGCCGCCGGCGTGCCGCCGTTCAGCACGAAGGATTTCAGCGGCCGGAGGTCTTTGTTGAGGAGGTCGATGTCGTGCTCGACACGGTCGGTCTGGGCGGCAACGATGCGCAGCGGCTCGTAGTCAAGCGGCTTGCCGTCATCAGGCACTGCGAGATCGGCGCCGAGGTCGAAAAGGTCGTTCTGAATGCGGGCAAGCATGGCGTCGATCGCCTGATAGCTCTGTGCGGTATGCACGCGAGCCATGCCAATGCAGGCATTGGCTTCGTCGACCGTGCCATACGCATCCACCCTGAGATCGGATTTCAGCCGCCGCTCACCAGTGCCGAGCCCGGTGGTGCCGTCATCGCCGGTGCGGGTGTAGATCTTGTTGAGCTTGACCACATCGCCTCCCGAAGGCCCTCACTTGCGGGTGAAATACACGGCCAGCAGGATCAGCGCCAGCGCCACGGCCTGCAGCAGAACGCGCGCCTGCATCAACTTGTTGGAGGTCACACCGGAGCCGCCGCGCATCATGTTGATGAGGCCCCTGATCAGCACGACCACCACGGCGGCCATGACCAGAATGGCAAGGATGTTGAAGGCAGTGGCCATTTTGTGTTTCCAGTTCTTTGCTTGTTCAGGCGCGCTTGGCGAGCAGGCGGTGGAGCATCGAGGCCGGCAGGATGCGTTTGAGCATGGCCCCGATCTTGGCCGATATTGTTACCACATAGTGCGGGCGCGGGCGCCGCGACAGAAGTGCATGGCAAAGCACCTTGTGGACCACTTCCGGCCCGGGCTTCAGTGCCGATTGGCTGCCGCCGGCGCGCATGCGTTCCAGCTGCGCGGCATAGTCGGCGCGATGCACGGAATTCTCGTGATCGATATTCCTGAGGAACCAGGGCAGGCCATTGCTGGCGATCTTGGATTTCACCGGCCCCGGCTCGATCAGCGAGACATGGATGCCGCTGCCGGCCAGTTCCTGGCGCTGGCAGAGCATCAAGGCCTCCAAGGCATGTTTGGACGCCGAATAGGCGCCGCGGAAGCGCACAGGCACGAGACCCAGGATCGACGAGCAATGGACGAGGCGGCCGTGGCCCTGGCGGCGCATCACCGGAACCAGACGGCGGGTCAGGTCGTGCCAGCCGAAGAAATTGGCCTCGAACTGCTCCTTGAGCGCCGCAACGGGCAGATCCTCGACGGCGCCTGCCTGCGCGTAGGCGCCGTTGTTGAACAGCGCGTCGAGCCTGCCGCTAGTGCGGTCGAGCACTGCCGCCACCAGGGCGGCGATCGATGCCGGTTCAGTGTAATCGAGATAGAAGGCCTCGATGCCGTCCGCTTCGAGCGCGGCGATGTCTTGCGGCTTGCGCGCCGTCGCGAACACCCGCCAACCCTCGGCCTTCAACGCACGGGCGCAATAGGCGCCTATGCCGGAAGACGCACCGGTGACGATGATGGTGCGCAACTCTGCCGCTGGAGAATTCGAGGTTTGACGAAGGGTTGCCATTTGTCGCATTCCCTTCCCATATTCGCGGCGTCGAGACAATCGAAGGGAGCGCGCGTTCTTGCTGCGGAATATTGTCGCCCTGCGCCGCGTGCTCTACGACGCGCTCGGCCATTTCAACACCGATGACGGCTGGGCGATGGCCAGCCATCTGGCGATCACCTCGCTGATGGCGCTGTTTCCGTTCCTGATCTTCGCCACGACGCTGGCCAGCTTCCTTGGCGCCCAGGCCTTTGCCGACACAGCCGTGCATCTGGTCTTCGACACATGGCCCGAGCAGATCGCCAAGCCGATCGCGCGCGAGGTGCTGAACGTTCTGACTGTCAGGCGCACCGACCTGTTGACTTATGGCGTGCTGCTTGCCGCCTATTTTGCCTCTAACGGCATCGAGGCGCTGCGCACGTCGCTCAACCGCGCCTACCGGGTCACCGAGACGCGCGGCATCATCTATCGCCGGGTGCAGAGCATCTTCTTCGTGCTGATCGCGACCGCCGGGTTCCTGGCTATCAGCGTGCTCCTGGTGTTCGCGCCCCTGCTGGCGCGGCTGGCGGAAGCTCATTTCGAATGGATCAAACCCTATACGGGCACGAGCACACTGTGGCGTTACGTCATTGCCTCAACGGTTATCATCGGAGGACTTTTTGCCGTCCACTACTGGCTGCCGGCCGGCAAGCGCCGTTTCGTATCGCTGATACCCGGCATCATCTTCACGCTGGCCGCATGGCTTATCGGCTCGACGATGTTTGCCACCTATCTCGACCACTTCTCGTCCTATGTGACGACCTATGCCGGTCTCGCCTCGATCATGATCGCGGTGGTTTTCCTCTACATCGTCTCCGCGATCTTCATCCTCGGCGGCGAGCTCAACGCCGCGATCAGCCGCTATCTGGAGGCGCGCGCCCGGGTCGGTTGACCGAACTGAGGAATTGAAGAAATGGGGAATTGAAGAACTGGAGAATTGAAGAACTGGAGAATTAAAGAGTTGAAGAGAAGTACACGGCGCGAGATAGGCCTCAATTCCTCAATTCCTCAATTCCTCAATTCTTCCCTTGGTCTGACGAGCCGTTGCCAGGCCGACACCGAGTGTGGTGATCGCCATGCCGGCGATCTGAAGTGCGTTGAGCTGTTCGTTGAACAGGGCCCAGGCGATGATGGCCGTCACCGCCGGCACGAGGTAGAACAGCGACGCCACTTTCGACATCTCGCCGTCGCGGATCATCACCATCAGAAGGAAGATGGCGCCGAGCGACAGCACCAGCAGCAGCCAGGCCATGGCGAAGATCAATTCGCCATTGATGACGACGGTTTGCGTTTCGAAGGCAAGCGAAGCCAGGATCATCAGCGAAGCGCCGCCGACATATTGCCACATGGTGGCCGCCACGAGATCACCACCGGAAGCAAAACGCTTCTGCCAGATGGTGCCGGCACTCATGCCGAGTACGGAGACCAGGGAGGCGATCAGCGTGGCCGCCGTCACGCCGCCGCCGAGCGCCCCGAGTTTTGGCCACAGCACGATGACGATGCCGACAAGGCCGATAACAAGGCCAAGCCAGTGGCGCGGCAGGATGGCCTCGCCCAGAAACTTGCCAGCGAGCACCGCGGTGACCAGCGGCTGCAGGCCGACGATCAGGGCCGAAAAACCGGCCGGCATGCCCCTATGAATGGCCCAGAAAACGGCGCCGAGATAGACGCCATGCATCAGCACGCCGGCGCCGGTGGCATGCAGCGCCTCGATGCGGGTGGCTGGTTTCGAGCCCAGCACCAGCATCAGGACGCCAAGCAGGATGGCGGCCAGCACGAAACGCGCCGCGAGGAAGGTGAACGGCTCCGCCCAAGGCATGGCGTAACGCGCACCGATGAAGCCGGTCGCCCAAAGGACGACGAAGGTGGCGGGGATGAACCGCTTGAGGCTGGACATTTTCCGGAAACCGCCGCGCTGGTGAGAATTGACCCGTCGAGATGCTCTAATCCGGTTCAACCCTGCACGCAAAACGAAACGATTGATCCATGCGTCATGGGGATTCAACGTGCCCGATCGATTTGACGATCTTCGATCGCGATTGAGATCAAAGCCCGACGGCTCCCTGCCTGCGGCGACGCCCGGACGGTATTTTCTTGGCGAGGCAGCCGCGTCTGTGGCAAAATAGCCGTATGGACAAGAACGACGGCATCTCAGACGACCTCATGCGGCGCATCGATGCGCTAACGGCACGCTCGACGCTGACGCGTGCCCAGATCATTGAAGACGCGCTTGCGCGCGGACGCTCGCTCGCCTGGCAAGAAAATTGGATCGCTGGCGTCCAATCCGGACTTGAAGAGGCCGACCGTGGCGAGTTCGCCACGGAGGAAGAAATTGCTTTGGTGCTCAACAAATACAGCCAGGCGTAAGCCGGGCGATCATGCGCATCATCTGGACCAGACGCTACCTGACGGAGCTTGAAACTATAGGAGACTACATCAGCGAACGCAATCCACGCGCCGCTGCCCGCATTGTCAATGAAATCCATGGCAAAACCGGTCGCCTTCTTTCGGTGAACCCATTCATTGGCCGCACCGGCGAAATCAATGGTACGCGCGAACTGGTCCCGAGCACACCCTACATTGTTGCTTACCGCGTCAAGGACAACGAGATCGAGGTTCTCTTTGTTCAGCATGGTGCGCGGCAATGGCCCGACGAAGTTTGACATGATGATATGACGTCGGCATGCCCCTTATAGTCCGACCAGCTTTCTGACATCGTCCGGCGAAGCGCCGGCTTCGCGCAAGGCGGCGAGACCGGTATCCCTGAGGCTCTTCGACAGTTTTCGCCCGTCCGGCCCGAGGATCAGCCGATGATGGAAATAGACCGGCCGTGGCAACCCCAGAGTCTCCTGGAGCAGCCGCTGCACCCCGGTCGCGGAAAACAGGTCCTGTCCGCGTACGACATGGCTGACGCCTTGCAGCGCATCGTCGATGACGACGGCGAGATGGTAGCTGGTCGGGATGTCGCGGCGCGCCACGATCACGTCGCCCCAGTCCTGCGGACGGGCTTCGACCGGGCGCGTCGCGGAAAGCGTCTCATCGGTGAATTCGGCCCATGTGAGGTCCTTGCCGGCACGCGCCATGGCGGCGCCGACGTCCAGCCGCCAGGCGAAAGGCGCGTTCTCGGCGATGCGCCGTTTGCGTTCCTTCATCGGCAATGCCTTGTCGGCCGGGGGATAGAGCGGCACACCGTCGGGATCGCGCGGCCAGTCGCGTCCGCGCCTTTCGCTGTCGGCGATGAAAGCCCTGATCTCGCCACGGCTCATGAAGGCGGGATAGACCAGTTCCTCGCGGATCAGCCGTTCCAGCACCGCTTCGTAGTCGGCGAAATGCTCGGATTGCCGGCGCACCGGCTCTTCCCAGCCCAGGCCCAACCATTTCAGGTCGGCGAACATGCCCGCCTCGAACTCCGGCGTGCAGCGCGTGGTGTCGATGTCTTCGACACGAAGCAGCAGGCGGCCGCCCATATGCATCGCCAGCTTCTGATTGAGCAGCGCCGAATAGGCGTGGCCCAGATGCAGTTCGCCGTTGGGGCTGGGCGCGAAGCGGAATGTCAGGAGCGTCATGTCTCAGGCGGCAATCGGGTTGTGCTGCGGTTTTGGCCGTTGCTACTTTGCAGCACATTTTCGGACAAGGATATCATGCAGCGCATCGCGACAGTGGACGACGTTGAGCGGGGACTGGACGCGCTTTGCCTCATCGACCCGCGCCTGGAAAAAGTGCGCGGCATGGCTGGCGAGGTGCCGCTCAGGCTTTCGGAGCCCGGCTTTCGGAGCCTGGCCTCGATCATCGTCTCGCAGCAGGTGTCGCGGGCCAGCGCCGATGCCATCTTCGGCCGGCTGACGAAACTGGTCGATCCGCTGACGCCGCAGGCGATCCTGGCCGCCGGCGAGGACATGTTTCGCGAGGCCGGCCTGTCGCGGCCCAAGCAGCGTGGCCTTGTCGCGGTCGCCCAAGCCGTAGCCGACGGGCTCGACCTGCATCACCTTTGTTCGCTCGACGCTGGGGAGGCAATCACCAGGATGACGGCCGTGCCCGGTATCGGTCCCTGGACGGCGGAAGTGTATCTGTTGTTTGCCGCCGGGCACCCCGATATTTTCCCGGCGCGCGATGTCGCCCTGCAGAGCGCTGTCGGCCACGCGCTGGGCATCGACCCGCGTCCAGCGGAGAAAACACTGATCGCATTGGCCGAATCATGGAGCCCGTGGCGAGGTGTCGCATCGCGGCTTTTCTGGTCCTATTATCGCGAAACCAGGGGCCGGGACGCCGCACCGCCGGCCTGAATTTGCAAAAAAGCATAAAAATCATGCGTTTTTGGCACGTCGCGCGAGCGACAATCCGCTTCACATCCCTGTCATGTCAGGCTTACAGTATCCGCGCCGAACGGTCGGGCTTTTGAAGCAGCGCATGATCCTTTCCGAAAGTCGAATTCGATTTTCGGGATCATGTGCGAACCAAGGAGGTCAACAAGGTGACGGTTGCCGTATCTCCGGATGGGCTTCCAGCGCTGGTGCTGAATGCGGATTACCGTCCGCTCAGCTATTACCCCTTGTCGCTCTGGTCCTGGCAGGATGCCATCAAGGCGGTGTTCCTCGACCGGGTGAACATCGTCGCCGAATACGAGCATGCGGTATCCTCGCCGACCTTCTCGATGAAGTTGCCGAGCGTGGTCAGCCTGAAGGCCTATGTGAAGCCGTCCAGGCATCCGGCCTTCACCCGCTTCAACGTCTTCTTGCGCGATCGTTTCCAGTGCCAGTATTGCAGCACGCCCGACGACCTGACCTTCGACCATGTCATCCCTCGCCATCGCGGCGGTGCCACGACATGGGAGAACGTCGTCGCCGCCTGTTCGCCCTGCAATTTGAGGAAGGGCGGGATGATGCCGTCGCAGGCAAAGATGTGGCCGCTGCAGAAGCCGTATCAGCCAACGGTGCACGATCTGCACAATAACGGCCGCCTCTTCCCGCCCAACCATCTGCATGAAAGCTGGATGGATTATCTCTACTGGGATGTCGAACTGGAGCCTTGAGTCCGTTCGAGAATTCGGCAGGCTGGCCGCCTGAAGTGTTTTTTGGGCCTGAGCGGCAACGGGGCAGAAACCTGCAAAGGATTTCACGCATCGTCGCCATCGGTGCTCCCTCGTGCGCTAAATTCCGGTAGTGCGAAGGCATATCGACCGAGCGCCGCATCGTGTCATGGACGTTCAATCCTGAGCGGTCGGCCGGATAACGATGCTGCTCGCCCACAAGCAGACCGGCGCATAAATCCCACTTCTCCGACCACAATGGGTCACTCAATCTGCCGAATTCTTGAATGATCTCGCGACGGCGCTGTTGTGTCAGTCACGAGACAGAGCGCCGCGGAAGGCGACGGCGGCGAGGATCAGGCTGGCGATGGCATTCCAGCCGGCCAGGGACAGGCCGAGAATGCGCAAGGCGGCCTTATCGCAGGAGGGCGGCACGAATTTGTCGAGCGCGTCGAGCACGCCTTTGCCGCCGGTGTCGACCGGGCCGGCGCCCGCCGTGCAATCGGCGGGGCCCTGCCACCAGCCCCATTCGACACCGGAGTGATAGACGCCGAGATAGAGGCCGTAGAGCATCAAGAGGCCGCCGATCGCCAGCAGGCCGCGCGTCAGCCATGCCGGTGCGCGCAGCATCGATGCGATCACCGCCAGCACCATCAAAGGCACGCCGATGTAATATGGGGTGCGCTGTTCCAGACAGAGATGGCAGGGTATGTAGCCGCCGATGTGCTGGAAACCGAGCGCCGAACCAACGGTCGCGGCCATCGCGACCGCGAGAAACAAGGCAGCTCGTGTCCGCTGGCGTCCGGTATCGGCATTCATGGTCGCTGTCATCGGTCTCTCGTCCATCGTGTTCGCCGTCCGCCAGATCTGCTTGCCTCGCTCTCGAAACCGTTGCGCGGTTTGAGCGACAAGCGTCAGAGAGCGTATTTGATCAGGATATAGAGCAAAATCAGGGCAACCGCGGCGGCGCCGGCGATCAGGCCCAGGCGTTTTTCGATGAATTCGCGGATTGGCTCGCCATAGCGGCGCAAAAGCCATGCCAGGAGCAGGAAGCGGCCGCCGCGCGCGATGATGGCCAGCACGATGAACAGCGCCAGATTGACGCCGAGGGCGCCGGACAGGATCGTCACCACCTTGATGGGCGGCAGATGCGCGGCACCCGAGGTGACCAGCATCAGGGCGATGAATTCGATGCTTACGCCCGCCGAGGAGCGCAACTGCTCGAATTCGTCATACTTGCCATAGAATTCGAGGATGGGCCGCGCCACCGCGTCATAGGCGTAGTGGCCGATGAACCAGCCGGCAATGCCGCCCAGCACCGAGGCGACGGTGGCGATGAAGGCATAGCGATAGGCGCGATCCGGCCGCGACAATGCCATCGGCAGATAGAGCACGTCGGCCGGCACCAGGAACACCGAGCTTTCGACGAAAGCGATGAAGGCCAGCCACCATTCGGCCGATTTGCGGGCCGCCAGCGACAGGGTCCAGTCGTACAGTCCGCGAAGCATCGGCTCTCCTAGCGCAAGTGACCCAAAACCGCACGGCCGCCCTGGGACAAGGGCATGGATGAAAGCAAGGACGCAAAGCGCGCCGCAGCATGTCTCGCCGCCTGTCTAGAAAGATTTTCCGCGCTGCACAATGGCAGCACCGCCACGAAATCGAAAGGCGAAGATTGGTCGCATCCAGTGCGATACCGAAAATTGGCCAGTTGACGAACGGGCCTCCGACCGTATAGTCCGCGCCCATCCAGGCCGCCCGGCCTGAGCCCCTATGGCGGAATTGGTAGACGCGCTCGACTCAAAATCGAGTTCCGCAAGGAGTGCTGGTTCGATCCCGGCTAGGGGCACCATTTGATCGCTTTGATGTCCAAATCCAATCCCAAGACCGTGGGCGTGAGCCATTTTGGTCAGACCACATTTTAGCTCGCTGACCTCGGGGCTTCGCGCTAGGCTCTATCTTTGACGTTCATCGTTGGGAGGAAGCGCGGTGAACATGACGCGGCATCGGATATTACCCCGCCTGACAAGCGAAGAGCTTGTTTCCATGACGCTATCGGGGTGGGAGGCATTTGCGACAATCTCCACACGGGAAGTGATCGCGGAGGTTCGACGCCTGGCGCCGGACCGGCCATGCAGCGATGACGCCCTGGTGGAGGCGGTTGTCAAATTCGCAACTGGTCGGACCATGGCCGTTTGTTTTGATCATCGCGACCAACACGCCGTTTGAAGTTCAGGAAGCATTCACCGGAGGTTGCGCGCGGAAGGCTTTCAAAGCGGAAGGCGCCCGTGTGGCCGGAGTTTGCCAGCGTTAGCCAGTTCTCGATCCGCAAGACCAAGCTGAGGACACCGCAGCCATCTGCCCAGGACGCAGAAAGGACGCCGGCCCATGCCGGCGCCCTCTCAAAAAAATGGACGTTTGAACGAACTACCAGCTTTGGCGGCGATACCAGTCGTCGACCTCCTGGCGAACGCGATCCTTCGCGATGCCGTAGCGTTCCTGAATCTTGCCCTCCAGCTGGTCGCGCCTCCCGGCGATCTGGTCGAGATCGTCGTCGGTGAGGTCGCCCCACTGTTCCTTCACCTTGCCCTTGAATTGCTTCCAGTTTCCTTCGATGCGGTTCCAATCCATGGTTCTCTCCTCGATGGTCTGTCGAAAGCAGGGCGAGCACGCCCCGTCATGACATCCAACATCCAGCTCTGCTAAAATGTTCCGGAATAGCTAGCCTATATTCACATACGGGTGTCGCATTGAGCGTTTCGGGAGGTGGGCAGCGATGATCGCCGGCTTGGTCGCGCGTTTGCCTATCTGCATGGTCGGCGAAGTATCCATCGGGAAATCAGGAAGTTGAGGATCGTCGTGACGGCAAGGGTCAGGAAGAACGCGACCGCGGTCTTCTGCAGGATACTTCGCAGAAAGTGAAGACTCGCCAATCCGATCAGGAAGACGACAATGATCGAGCCCCCCATCGCCAGTCGATCGGCAAAACCGGTGCGTCCTCCGGGAAAGACACGCTCGGGATAGAACATCATGACGAACAACAAACCGGCCAGCCAGGCAATGGCATAGGAAAGACCTGAAGGCAGGACAACGAGGCCGGCAAAATAGATGAGGCTGGTCAAAGCTGTGTTGAGACCACCGGCGACGAGGAAGCGGACAGCGTCTGCGCGCATTCGGTCAGCGGCCGTCCTGCCTGACTACGCTGAGGAAATCCGCATAATCCCTGATGTAGTCACTGGCGTCATAGTGATGCGAAGCCATGACCAGCAGGACCGTGTCTGGCTGGAATTTGTACTGGATTCCCCAGATGCCTGGCGGCATGTAGAGCCCGATCGACGGTTCGGCCAGCGAAACCTCTTTTCTGTCATGGCCGTTGTCGAGGACAACCGAAAGCCGGCCGTGGGCGGCGATAAGGAATTGGTGGCATTCGCGATGCGCGTGCTCGCCTCTGACCTTATCGGAAGGCACGCCGTAGACCAGAAAGGAGCGTGCCGGTTTGAAGGGTAGGTTCGAACCGAACTCCAGCGGTGCGATCTCGCCGCGCAGGTCGCCAAAATGCGGCAGCCGCCAAAGTTCGCCGCCGCCGATGCCAAGCGGCATTCTTTCGCCGGGCGTATCGGGGAATGTCTGGGTCACTGTCGGCTGGATTTGCGGACCGGTCTGGTAGCCGATGATGATGGCTGGATTTCCGACCACCACGGCATTGGGGGGGACGTTTTTGGTCACCACCGCGCCGGCGCCGATCATCGCCTGACGTCCGATGACTATGCCTGGCAGGATGGTCGCATTGGCGCCTATCGATGCGCCGTCCTCCACCGTCGTCAGAAGAAATGCCTCGGGATACTCTTTCGAGCGCGGGAAACGATCGTTGGTGAATGTCGCGTTTGGACCAACGAACACGCGGTTCCCAAGGCGGAGGCCGTCCCACAATTGAACGCCACTTTTTATGGTCACGTCATCACCGATCACCACGTCGTTCTCGATGAAAACATGATCACAAATGTTGCAGCCCGCACCGATAACGGCGCCCGGCAGAACGTGGGCAAACGCCCAGATGCGTGTTCCCTGGCCGATATGCGGACTTTCGCAGATGCCCTGCTCATGAACAAAAAATGCCTTGTCGGTCATTTCGATGTCCCCTCGACGACGCGGCTGATCACCCGGAGGGGCCGTGACTTGGTGTTTTCAACCGCCCGCCAGAGATAGCAGCCCAGAATGCCCTGGACCATCAGACTGGCCGATCCGAAGCCCACGATCAGCAGCACCAGCGTTGTGTACCCGGCCGCGTCAATGTTGCCGAGCAACCGCGCCGCGACGGTAACGGCGGCAAAGAGCAGGCTGAGCAGGCAGCCCGCAAAGCCCACCCAAAGGGTCAGAATTATCGGGAAGTCGGAGAACGAAAAGATACTGTCCATCATGTATCTGAAGCGACGGGCCATGCTCCAGGCACTCGTTCCGTGCTCTCGTTCGCGGCGGCGATAGGGCACGAATTCCCGCCTGAAGCCAACCCAGAACAATTGCACGACAAGCGAGGAGTTGGGCTCCTCGATGGACAGGATCGCTTCCAGCACCTGGCGGTTGCAGGCAAAAATATCGACCCCGCCGCTTGGCATGCTGGGCAGGACGAGCTTGCGGTAGGCCGCCCAGAAAGCTTTCGACAAAAACCGTGTGATCGGCGGATCATTGCGGCCGGTCCGGCGTCCAAATACGACGTCGGCGCCATCCTTATCCAGGATCGAGAAGAACTCCACGATCAGTTCCGGCGGCTCCTGGAGGTCGGCGGCCATGGCGGCGACATGATCGCCAGAAGCATGCTCGAGACCGGTTCGAATGGCGGTGAAAGAGCCGAAATTCCGACTGTGAAAGATGATCTTGTAGTCGAAGCCGGAGGTTTTCAGCGCATTGAGAAGCAGGGGCCCCGATTCATCCGGCGACCCATCGATGACGAAGACGAATTCGATATCGCCCTCATATCTGGCATGAAAATTGGCGACCGCCTGCATCAGGGAGGGGATATTCGCCTGATTGCGGTAGATCGGAAAAACGATCGAGCGTGTCGTCACATTGCCTCCCATTGGGCGAGCGCCAGACAGACCTGGCCGACCTCGTCATTCGTCATGTCGGGATAGCATGGCACGGTGCAGAGACGGTTGACGCTGGCCCGTGAGACCACCAGATTTTCGTTTCCTTTCATCGGCAGTCCTGCCCAGCCGACCTGATCGCAGTCAAGGACGGGGTAGTGGATCTCGGTGTCGACGCCACGCTCCTTCATGAAAATCCTGAATGCATCGCGCTCGTCGCACAGGGCGACGGCAAGGTGCGCGACCGCGCCGTCACCGCCTTCCACGAACTGCAGCCGCTGCCCGGCGGCCGACTTGTAGCGGCCCAGAATAGCACGGCGCTGTTCGTTTCTATCGGCCAGATCGCGCAGAAGGACATCAAGAATGGCCGCCTGGACCTCATCCATGCGGGAATTCCGGCCATACGGTACGCCGACATGGTATTTTGAAATCCAGCCATATTGCTGCAGCCGCCGCACATGTTCGGCGATCGCCGGGTCCGACGTCAGAATGGCGCCTCCGTCACCCGCCGCGCCAAGATTCTTGGTTGGGTAGAAGCTGAAAGTCGACACGTCCGCGAGCGAACCCGCCACGCGCCCGCCGATACGTGCGCCATGTGCCTGCGCACAATCCTCCACGATTGGAATATGTGAGAGCCCGGTCTCGGCAAGCGCGCTTTTGATGGCGCCGACATCGACGACGCCGCCATAAAGATGCGTGACGACGATGGCAGCGGTATCGATGCCGGCCGCGGCCAGCACCGATGAAACGCTGATCAACTGGCTGGCTGCCTCGACGTCGACATAGTGGGGGACAAGGTCGTTGTGCCAGCAGGCGCAACTTGCGTAGCCGCCGGCATTGGCAGCCATGATGACTTCGCGTCCCCGAGCGCCATTGCGTGCGACAACCGCGGCCAGGCCAGTTCGAGAGCGTCCGTTCCGTTGGCCACAAGAACGCAATCCGAGACGCCGATGAAGCCTGCAAAGTTGGCGGCGAATTTCTTGCCCATCGCGCCATTGAGCCACCATCCGGAGCGCAGTGTGCTTGTTACTTCACGTTCGATTTCGACCTGGTATCGTTGATACAGTCGCTTGAGGTCGTTCATCGGGACGGAATCTTGTTTCGTCATCGGCGACTCAATGGCTGAATCTGTTTTTCACTTCGAGAGTGGTCGCTGGACACAACTCTTGGCAAGCTGAATTAATGCTGTTGTCAACACACCGCGACCTCCATTGCAGAACGCGATACGCCGGCTGCGCGACAGGTTGATTGACCGCTACCAGGCTCGTCTCGACGGACCCCTTACCGCCTTTTCAGCAAACTCTTCATCCGGTTGCGCAGCAGTCGCGCCATGTTGCGGGTCTCGCGGTAGAGGTGCAACTGGGAGGCGGCCTGGCGGGCGAGGCGGTCGGCGTCGCGAGTCAACCCGATCACCAGCGTGCCGACCGGCTTGCGCTCGCTCCACAGCCGGCTCATCACCGGGTGATCGGGCACGGTGCAGGAATCGGTCATCATGATGTTGGGGTCTTCGAGATGCTGCCTGGTGACCTCGATCATCAGCAGCGTGCCGGGCGAATAGACGGCCAGCGTCTCGTCATAGGCTGTCTTCCAGGTGTAGGCGACGCCAGCTTCGACGAAGACGATCAGGCAAGCGATGGTGCGGCCGTCGAGCGTCAGCGAATGGATGCGGCACATGTCCTGTTCGGCCAGCCGGTGCACCGCCTCGCGGGCGAAGGCGGCGCGGAAGCGGTCGATCGCCATGGCGGTGCGCTCGCGGCCTTTCCAGCCGGACGCTTCCAGCGTCAGGAAGTGCTCGATGGCGTGGCGGATTTCGTCGGGGCCGCGTGCCACGACATGTTCGAGCTTGCCGAGATCGCCCAGGCGCCGCTTCAGGCGGCGGAACTCGCGATAATGGTGCGCGCGCAGCGAAGCCTTCAGATAGTCGTCGCCGTCGAGTTCGCTCTCCAGCACCGGGCGCGAGGTCTGGCCCGTGGTGACCAGCATCAGGCTGCGCGTCTCGGCCACGGTGCCGATCAGGCTCGCCACCGGACCGTCCAGCCTGATGTCGGGCAGGACCAGGACTTTCGGCAACTTCAAATGCGGGCGCGACAGCATCGAGAAGAAATCCTCGACCACGCCGACCGGATCGTCGCGGTCGATCAATGGCGTGCCGAGCGGGCCGAACGGGCTCGACCATGTGCGCATGACCGGCACGCCCAGCGGTACCACCGGCCGTTCCACCGAGATCGGCACCAGCAGGCGCAGCCGGTTGCGGTATTCATCACCGTCGCGGATCACTGCAAGGCGCACCTCGCGGTCTTCCAGCCGGGGCATGGCCGGCGCCAGAAAGCGTGGGTTGAAGAAGACGTTCGGCTCGATCGTGCGGGCGCAGAGATAATCGAGTTCCTCGACCAGGTCGAAGCCAGCCGATGCCGGGTAGATGGCGAGTTTGCGCTCGGGCCGGTTGTTGGCGAGGATCTCGATATGGGCCGGGTCGGCGTCGCGCGCCAGCCCGGCAAGGCCGGACACCATGGCGCCGGCGGAACCGCCGCTGGTTTCCTCGAGCAAGGGGATGGCGGCCATCAGGCGGCTCCTTTGGCTGGCACGAAGCTCGCCATGACGATGCCGAGCTTGCGCCGGACCGTGAAGGACAGCGCGCCGGCCTCGAAGATCATGGCGAATGCGGTGGCCACGGCCGCGCCCCACGGGCCGAAAAACGGGATCAGCACCACGATGAGCCCGATGTTGAAGGCCAGTGTCACGGCATGGACGGCTGCGCGGACATTCTGGTTGCCGCCCATGGTGAGCAGGCTTTCGCAAGGACCGACGGCGGCGCGAGCCACGACGCGCTCGTCGGCGACGAACAGCACGGCGTCGATGCGGTCGAGCAGCGGCCCCAGCGCCAAACGCTGCGGCAAGAACCGCCCGGCAGTCGTGGCCGCGGAAAAGCGCACCCCGATTTCTCTCCGTTTTCCGCCTCTTTTCAGGCTTTGGTGTAGCGAAGACACCTTAAGAAAGCGTGGGTGGGGGGTGGGGTGCGCCGTAGCAGAGGTCGGCAGAGCCGCCGGTGCGCGACCAGTGAATAATCTGCTGGCATGGGCAGACTTCCCAGCTATGTTTTGATTCGCGCTTGAAGCGGAACAAAACTATTCAAGCTCTTGCGCGGCCGGGGGAGAAATGACGGAAAAGACTTTCGCCGATGCCATATCCGTATATGGCGCATCGCTGAAGCCGAAGCTGACAAACCCCGCGATTGGTGGTGCGCCGGAAGATCAATTGCGTGGACCGCTCGAAACGCTGGTCCGTGAGCTTGCTGCAATCGCTGGTCATGCCGCCGGATCAGTTCATTTGGTGGGCGAGACAAGCCTTGCAGACATCAAGACGCGCCCGGATTTCGCCGTCACTGTCAACAATGCCCTCGTCGGCTTCATCGAGGTCAAGCAACCTGGAAAGGGTGCGGACCCGCGCCATTTCAGTGACACTCACGATAAAGACCAGTGGAACAAGCTGAAGTCGCTGCCAAACCTGCTTTACACCGACGGGAATGCGTTCAGCCTTTGGCAAGATGGAGTGCTGCAGGGCAAAGTTGTCTCGCTGGAGGGGGATGTCGTCTCTTCAGGGGCTAAGCTGGTTGCGCCGGGCAGTCTTCTTCCGCTGATCAATAACTTTCTGACTTGGGCGCCGATCTCGCCTCCAAACGCCAGGCGGTTAGCGGAAGTTAGCGCGCGGCTTTGTCGGCTTTTGCGCGATGAGGTCACCGAACAACTGGCTTTGGAAAGTGCAGGCCTGACGGCGTTGGCCAAAGACTGGCGCAAACTGCTTTTCCCTGAAGCGGATGACGCCCAATTCGCTGACGGCTATGCACAGGCGGTGACGTTCGGGCTTTTAGTGGCGCGAGCTCTCGATATCCCATTGGCAGGTGGAATCTATCAGGCGGCGCACGAACTGAGAAAAACGAATTCTCTTATCGGAACGGCGCTCGGACTGCTGACTGATGACGAAGCCAACCAGGAGGCATTGAAGACATCGCTACAAACGCTGACCCGCGTGCTCGACAAAGTGAACTGGCACACAATCAGCAAGGACAAGCCGGAAGCGTGGTTGTATTTCTACGAGGACTTCCTTGAGGTCTACGATAACACGTTGCGGAAAAAGACCGGCTCCTACTATACGCCGCCGGAAGTGGTCAGCGCGATGGTACAGCTCGTGGACGAGGCGCTGCGCGGCCCTTTGTTTGAGCGCCACGCCGGACTCGCATCCCCCGATGTGACACTGGCAGACCCAGCGGTCGGTACAGGTACATTTCTACTGGGCGTGCTTCGCCGCATTGCTGTGACTGTGGCAAACGACCAGGGTGAAGGCGCGGTACGCGGTGCTATTGAGGCGGCAGCGCAACGGTTGATCGGCTTTGAGCTACAGTTTGGACCGTTCGCTGTGGCGCAGCTGCGGCTGATAGCCGAAATTCAGGCGCTCATGACGACCAAAGGAATCGCAATGCCGATTCCTGAACTCAAACTGTTCGTCACCAATACGTTGGGTAATCCTTTCATCGAGGAAGAGACATTCACTCAGGTAGGAGCGGTGGCGAAATCGCGGCGTGACGCCAACACGATCAAGAAGACACAGCCGATCACAGTGGTCATCGGAAACCCACCCTATAAGGAAAAGGCCAAGGGACGCGGCGGCTGGATCGAGGCCGGCTCTGGCGGCAAGATGGTCGCTCCAATGGATTGGTGGACGCCACCGCGCGCCTGGGGCGTAGGCGCGCACACTAAGCACCTGAAGAACCTTTACGTCTACTTCTGGCGTTGGGCGACGTGGAAAGTGTTCGGGACAGGAAACTACGCGGCGACCGGTTTTCCCGACAAGGACGAAGAAGGCATCGTTTGCTTCATCTCGGTGGCTGGCTTTCTCAACGGTCCCGGCTTCGAACGGATGCGCGACGACCTCCGGCAGACCTGCTCTGACATATGGGTCATCGACTGCTCACCTGATGGTCATCAGCCGGAGGTTAGAACACGCATTTTCCAAGACGTTCAGCAGCCTGTATGCATCGTGCTGGCAGCCAAGAAGCTCGGCAAAAACAAGGAAGACCCTGCGCAGGTGCGCTTTCGGGCTCTGCCGAAAGGCCGACGGGAGGAGAAATTCAAGGCGTTGGAAGAACTGACGCTCGATCCAGCCGACTGGGAAGACTGCCCATCCGACTGGCGCGCGCCGTTCTTCCCGGCCCCGAGCGGGGTCTGGGCTACATTCCCGCCGCTAAGATGGTTTTTCGAGTATGACGGCTCTGGTGTCATGCCGGGACGCACATGGATTATCGCGCCGGACCGGCAGTCTCTGCTGGATCGTTGGACAAGGCTGATCGGAGAAAAGGACGCGGCGAAGAAAGAGGAATTGTTCCATCCGCACCTTGGCGGCGACAAGACCGTTTCCAAGAAGTCGCAGGCCGGATTAGTGGGACACGAATATCGTCCGGAGGCAGTCAGGAATGATCCGCAACCTGTGATCTCTCCGACCCGTTATGGCTTCCGCTCATTCGACCGGCAATGGATTATTCCTGACGCGCGGCTTGTAAATAGACCGAACCCTGCGCTGTGGAATTGCTATTCATCGAAACAGATTTATCTGATTGCATTGGAACGGCACTCGCCGTCCTCAGGCCCTGCACTCACCTTTTCTGGTATCGTGCCAGATCACGATTACTACAAAGGTTCTTTCGCTGGTCGCGCCCGTCCGCTTTGGCGAGATGGGATGGCCAAGCAGCCGAACATTCCAACGAAGCTACTCGGATTGCTTGCGGATACTTATGGCCAACCCGTCTCAGCCGAGGATGTGATGGCCTATCTAGCCGCCGTAATGGCTCATCCAGCTTTTACAAAACGCTTCCTGCCCGATCTCGTGCAGCCCGGCCTGCGTGTACCATTAACTGCTGATCCGGCGATGTTCTTCGAAGCCGTCGCACTCGGTCGCGAGGTGATCTGGCTGCACACTTATGGCGAGCGCTTTTCCGACCCCACCGCCAACAGGGCAAAGGCGCCTCCTAAGATGGCCAAGGACTCTGCACCGACGATTCCCGCCGGTGGCGCGATCCCTAATGCACCGGAGCAACTGCCCGACACGATGGAATATGATCCCGTCAAGCGCCGACTTCATGTAGGCAAGGGATTCGTGGACAACGTTTCCCCAGAGATGTGGAACTACGAGGTCTCGGGCAAGCAGGTGGTGTGGCATTGGTTCAGCTACCGCAAGCGTGATCGGAGCCGGCCGCAGATCGGCGACAAGCGACCGCCATCGCAGCTCGATTTCATCCAGCCGGATCACTGGCTCGCCGAGTACACGTCGGATCTGATCGATCTGCTCAACGTGCTGGGCCGCCTAGTCGCATTGGAACCGGCACAGGCCGATCTCATGGAGCGCATCCTGAATACCGAGTTGATCAAGGTCGCGCACCTCCAATCGGCGCTCGCAGCCGACGGCGTGGAAAAGCCCTGACACGCATGTCAGGAATACGGGGATAAGCTAGTCGGGGATGGTCGCTTCACTAAACCGGATGAGGCATAGTTCGAATCGAACTCGTACGGCCGTGGACATGGCAAGAAATCAACTCGACCTTTTTGGTTCCGAAGAGCAATCCGAGCTGTTCGACGAAGATGCGCCGATCGTTTATTATCATGGCGATGCGGACAGAGTGCGTGCGCGATTGCACAGGCTTATCGCTGAGGCACGCAGCGCAGACGCATTGCCTTGGGATCAGGACAGTACCCGGCTCTATCGCAAGATCGTGCCCCAGATGGCGCTTTGGCTGCCGGAGGAAGAAGCGGCGCAGTTGAAGTTCGAATTTGAGGCCGAAATGGTGCGGCTGAAGGCGGCGTAGTCGGCGAGACAGCGTCCCTCGCCGCCCGCTGCCCATTTCCTTTGGCGATTATACGGTTGACAAACCCAAACTTGCGGGCGACCTTATAGCAGGCCAGCCGCACCAGAATGACCGGCCCTTCCACAAGGTATGTCTTTAATCAAAACTGCCGGTGCGGCTGTGCCTTCAGGAAGCGACGGGGAATCCATGCTGATTTTGGCGGTAATCGTTCTTACGGGTTTGGCAGTCTTCCTAGTCGAGCGCTACGACCTCTTTGACGGGAAGACGTGGCGGAGCGCTTCAGAACCCACGATCGCCTACGCTTATGTGCTGCTGTTCGTGGCCGTAGCCATAGCTGGAGCGGCGCTGTTCTTTCACGCTAGCGCTCCCCAGCCGTAGGGGAATGGCCGGCATTAACTAATCTTGCAATCTCTCCCTTGCAGCCCCGGCTTCGGCCCGCATATCCCCGTATATGCCAGGTAGGGACATTTCCATCTTCGATCTCGACGCGCTACGCGAGGCTTTCATGAAGTCTGTCCGCGACAACAACGTCTCGCCTGCCGAATGGGGCGAACATGCCCAATGGTTCATTCAACAGCTGGCGGATCACAAACTTTCGGGAGTGGCGATTAGCCAGATCACCGGAGAGCCGGACGATAGCCAGCCATAGAAAAGCCCCGGCGCTTGGGTCTGCACCGGGGCTTTTGACATGTACGCTTTACATGAGCATGTCCGCTTATAAGCATGTGCTGATATGGTGAAGGAATGGTGAATAGCTACCTAGCCGTAGGGGAATGGCTACAGGCCCTGTAGCGGTAACCTCTGAAGGTAAGAGGTGCGCTATAATCGATTACAGCCAAAAACAGGCCGCGAGGCCCTTTCCGAAGGCGCTACCGCTTCCCATTTATAGGATTGGCTGAGCGATTAACGCTTTTGGGACATTTATTTGTCAGCGGCCTATCGGTGTTATTGACTTGGTAACCGCCGACTCCTAAACCCCATACAAGCCGCTTCGGCGGCCACGAGATAAACAGTGAGCCAGCCCATCCGATAAGTTTCCGCGATCGCGGTGCTTGGATGGGCTGGTTCCGTTTTATAGATGCTACAAGCTCGCTACGCCATTCTCCTAGACGGCGGGTTCGTCACCCGGAAGCTGAGCGAAAAGCTTGGGGCGCCCCCAACAGCAGCAGATGTCGTCACCCTATGCGACGAAATTCGGTCGAATCCGCATCTGGCCAGCTACGAGCTTATGCGGATCTACTACTATGACGCACCGCCTTCACTGGAAACTGTCAAGTTACCAGTGAGCGGCACGGAACATCCGTTAGCCGCGACCGACAGAGCGCGCCACGCGCAAAGCCTTTACGACCAGCTCGAACTTACGGAAGGGTTCGCGCTTCGTATGGGCGAAACCCGCCTGACGCCCTTTCACTGGAAGCTGAAGCCACAAAAGGCGGCCCAACTAATCAAAAAATCGCGTGACCTGGTGGATGGCGACTTTGCCCTAGACATCAACCAGAAGGGTGTGGACATTCGAATCGGCTTAGACATGGCGCGTTTGGCGCTACGGGACATGGTTCGAGCAGTGGTCGTTGTGACTAGCGACAGTGACTTTGTCCCGGCCTTCAAGTTCGTCCGGCGCGAAGGCGTCAAGGTGATGCTTTGCACCCTTGGACATAAGGGCGCACGCCGCGAGTTAAGGGCTCACGCCGACTTCGTAATTTCCTAGCGCTTAGCCTCTTCGCGCTTCCGCCGCACCAATTCCTTTATCTGCTCATCCGAAAGCTTCTCGGCCTTCGCGACCCTCGCAACGGCGTCGTCATACTCCTCGTCTCCCACACTCTTCAGCGCACGGGCGGCTTCGCGGAACTTGTCGATCTGGCTTGCCCCGTCACTCGAAGGCTGACTTTTCTTTTTCATCCTCTGGTTCCTTGCCGCTCCCGCGTTCAATTAGATCCATTGCGTGTTGCTCGGGTGTCGCCATATCAGCCATAACGTAGCCTTGGCCGGGGATGTTCGTGAAACGCGCCTTCTCCCGCCAAAGGATCGTCCCTACATATCGCGGTTTGTCATCGCTGTTGAGACTAACTCCTGCGCTTTCCAGCCGGGACACAATGTCGGCCCGCGTCAAGGGATGGTCCGCGCCACGAATCACGCGTTCGGCCATATCAGCAATTTCGCTTGGTTTTGGAAAACGAGTCACGCGAGACTGCGCCGGCTCCTCGTTTGATATGCCATCCGGCAAGGGTTCAACTTGTTCCCCTTCTGGTCCTGCGAAGTGCCTATATAGGTCCAAGAATGAATCGATCCGCGCCAGCTCAGCCTCGATTTCTTCTTTGCGTTTCAATGCATTAGCGTAAGCGCGATCCATCGCCGCCTCCTATCCTTTGCCGGACAGGTATCACAATGTATCAAAGCGGGCAAGGAAAGGATTCCTTAACCATACCGCGTCGAAGCGTGGAATTCATGGGTATCTTGCGCGATCCAGATGAACCGGCATATATTAGGTGTCACGCGCATCAGAAACGCGTCACGGAGGCGAAGATGACGAGAATATAGCGCTGCCCCTCACGCAACAGGTCATTGGCGTACGAGCGGGCAGGAAAATTAAAGGCCGCAAACCCGGCTTCAACGGGAATGCGGCCCAAATGACCAGCAACCGAACAAGGGGCGATAGAAGACCCGCGATCACTGGAGTTCACACCTTAGAATCGCACTTCTGTCGCCTCTTTTCAAGGCCCCTCGCTCTGAAAGAGGTTCGCTATGGTTTGGGTTGACCCATACTTGCGTTTCCGCTTCGGCCGCACCGAATCCGTATGCGGCCACTATCGCAGCCGATAAGACCGGCAACAGCGGCGTAGCCGCTTAGCCGCCCGATCAACCTGATTGCCGGGGACTAGATCCCCGGCTTTTTCTTGCGGTGCCTCGCGTAACGCCACAGTGGCAATTCCAACTGCACCGGCTTGCGGAAATGCGTTCGCTTTGCGTCAGTCAGGTCTTTGATAGGTGAGGCGCTTACCGGCGGCGCCCTTCAAGGCGATGAAAGCGCGAGTTCCGTCATCAACGCCCATGGCGATGCGGTTGCTGTAGCGGAAATCGAATTCGGCAAGGTAGCGGTGCAGGTGCTGTTCACCGCAATGCTGATAGACGCCCTTCATGCCGCGCTTGAAGATGCTGTAGAAGCCTTCCACGGTGTTCGTATGGACGGTCTTTTCGCCTTCGTAGCGAACATATTCGTCCTTGGAATGCGTCACGACATCATGCGAGGCGAATTCCTGGCCGACGCGGCGATACATGCCAGCCTGGTCAGTCATCAACGCGCTTTCCTTGGCGATGTTGGCGCGAACGATAGGCATGACGGTGCCAATGCGGGCGGTATCGACGTGGAAGGAACGGGCACGGCCACCACGCTCCACCAGCGTGACAACAGTGTTCTTGTGTGCGCCGCCGCCACGCTTCACCGGGGTATTGGCAAGGCGTCCAACGTAGGTTTCGTCAACTTCCACGGTCTTGCCGTTGCCGCCCATAGGAGCAAGCTCGCCAGAGGCCATTGCGAGGCGAATGCGGTGGCACAGGAACCAAGCGGCCTCATAGGTGCATTCGAGTATGCGGTGCATCTGGTGGGCGCTGATACCCTTCTTAGAGGCGCACATAAGGTGGATAGCCTGTAGCCACTTGGTCAGCGGCAAATGGCTTTCCTCGAAGATCGAACCCATGCGGACGGTGAACTGCGAACGGCAGGCGCTGCACTTGTACAGGCCATGACGCTCGACACCGTGCGGGTTCTTTTTGGAGGGCTTGGTGCGAACGCCCTTCAAGGCGTAGTGGCGATCAACGCTACCGCACTTGGGGCAAACCGGACCGTTCGGCCACAGTATGGATTCCACATGCTCGAAAGCCTTGGCTTCGTCGTGGAATTCGGGGCGGGACAGAATGGACATGGAAATCTCCTATGCCCTTACCCTACGTAATCAGTTTGGGTTTGTCAACCGGATAATCGCCTTTCCTTTCAGGAAGATTGGCTGATTTCGGTAGCCATCGCGGCCCTTCTGGCCACCTTCTCCCCATTCACGGGGAGAAGGAAAGAGCCGCGTTAGGCGAACGCGCCGTGGCAGTGTTTGTATTTCTTGCCGGAGCCGCAGGGGCAGGCCTCGTTGCGGCCGACCTTGCCCCAGCTTGCGGGGTTGTTCGGGTCGCGGTCTTCGGGCGCGACGATGGCGGTTGTGTCGGGGCGCACCAGAAGGGCGGTCTCGCCGCCATCGAAATCGTTCTCGCCGGTGGTGCCGTCGATATGCGTGCCGAACATGTCGGGCGCTTCGGGCGGTGGGGCTTCGGCGGCCTGGCGGACCAGTTCGACGCGCATCAGCTGCGCGGTAACGGCCTGGCGCAGATTGCCCAGCATCGCCTGGAACAGCTCGAACGCCTCGCTCTTGTATTCCTGCAGCGGATCGCGCTGGGCGTAGCCGCGGAAGCCGACGACCGAGCGCAGATGGTCGAGATTGACGATGTGCTCGCGCCACAGATGGTCGAGCGTCTGCAGCACCACCGAGCGCTCGACATAGGTCATCACCTCGGGGCCGAAACGGTCGGCGCGCTCCTTGGCGGCGTCGGCGGCGGCGGCAGAGATGCGCTCGCGGATGTCGTCCTCGGCGATGCCTTCTTCCTTCACCCAGTCCTCGACCGGCAGGTCGAGATTGAGGAATTCGGCGACCTCGGCCTTCAGGCCCGCGACGTCCCACTGCTCGGCATAAGCGTTTTCGGGTATCGCCTTGGCGACGATCTCGTCGATGACGCCTTCGCGCATCTCGCCGATGGTTTCCGAGAGGCCTTCGCCGTCCATCAACTCGATGCGCTGCTCGAACACCACCTTGCGCTGGTCGTTGGAGACGTCGTCATATTTCAACAGATTCTTGCGGATGTCGAAGTTGCGCGCCTCGACCTTCTTCTGCGCCTTTTCCAGCGCCTTGTTGATCCACGGGTGGATGATCGCCTCGTCTTCCTTGAGGCCGAGCTTCTGCAGCATGCCATCCATGCGCTCGGAGCCGAAGATGCGCATCAGGTCGTCCTGCAGCGACAGGAAGAATTTCGAGCGGCCGGGATCGCCCTGGCGGCCCGAACGACCTCTGAGCTGATTGTCGATGCGGCGTGACTCATGGCGCTCGGTGGCGAGCACGTAAAGGCCGCCGGCGGCCAGCGCCTTTTCCTTCAGGCGCTCGATGTCGGCATAAATCTCCTTTTCACGCGCCTCGCGCTCGGGACCCTCCGGCATGTCGCCCAGCTCGTCGGCGATGCGCATCTCGGCATTGCCGCCAAGCTTGATGTCGGTACCGCGGCCGGCCATGTTGGTGGCGATGGTGATGGCGCCGGGCTTGCCGGCCTGGGCGACGATCGCCGCCTCGCGCTCGTGGTGGCGGGCGTTCAGCACCTCGAAATCCGTGAAGCCTTCCTTGCGCAGGCGCTCGGCCAACTGCTCGGACTTTTCGATCGACGTCGTGCCCACCAGCGTCGGCTGGCCCTTGGCGCTGGCTTCGCGGATCTCCCTGACGATCGCCTTGTACTTCTCCTCGACCGTCCGGTAGACCTCGTCGTCCTCGTCCTTGCGGATAACGGGCAGGTTGGTCGGGATCTCGGTGACTTCGAGACCGTAGATGTTGCCGAATTCCTCGGCCTCGGTCAGCGCCGTGCCGGTCATGCCGGAAAGCTTCTTGTAGAGGCGGAAATAGTTCTGGAAGGTGACGGAGGCGAGCGTCTGGTTCTCCGGCTGGATCGCCACATGCTCCTTGGCTTCGAGCGCCTGGTGCAGGCCTTCCGAATAGCGGCGGCCCGGCATCATGCGGCCGGTGAACTCGTCGATGATGACGATCTCGCCGTTGCGCACGATGTAGTCCTTGTCGCGCTGGAACAGCCGGTGCGCCTTCAGTGCGTTGTTGACGTGATGGACGATGGCGACGTTCTCGACGTCGTAGAGCGACTCGCCCTTGAGCAGGTCGGCATCGCGCAGCATGTTCTCCAGCTTCTCGGTGCCTTCCTCGGTGAAGATCGAGGTCTTCTGCTTCTCGTCGATTTCATAATCCTGCGGCTGCAGCTGGATGATGAAGGTGTCGATGGTGTTGTACATTTCCGAACGGTCCTCGAGCGGACCGGAAATGATCAGCGGCGTGCGCGCTTCGTCGACCAGGATGGAATCGACCTCGTCGACGATCGCGTAATTGTGACCGCGCTGCACCATCTGGGCGCGCTCATACTTCATGTTGTCGCGCAGATAGTCGAAGCCGAGCTCGTTGTTGGTGGCGTAGGTGACGTCGGAGGCGTAGGCGACGCGGCGCTCCTCGTCCGACAGGCCGTGGACGATGACGCCGACCGAAAGGCCGAGGAATTTGTAGACGCGGCCCATCCATTCGGAGTCGCGGGTGGCGAGATAGTCGTTGACGGTGACGACATGGACGCCATTGCCGGCAAGCGCGTTGAGATAGACCGGCAGCGTCGCGACCAGGGTCTTGCCCTCGCCGGTGCGCATCTCGGCGATGCCGCCATTGTGCAGCACCATGCCGCCAACCAGCTGGACGTCGAAGGGGCGCATGCCGAGCACGCGGCGCGCCGCCTCGCGGGCGGTCGCGAAGGCAGGGATCAGCAGGTCGTCAAGGCTGGCGCCGTTGGCGATATCCTGGCGGAACTTTTCCGTGCGGCCGGCAAGCTCGGCGTCGGAGAGTGCCCGCATCTCGTTTTCCATGGCGTTGATCGCCTCGACGCGGGGGCGGGTCGATTTGACCCGACGGTCGTTGGAGGAACCGAAAACCTTACGGGCGAGACCGCCGAGACTGACCATCCAATGGTCCTTTCGATAGAATTCTCAATCTTGAGACAGGCGCCGGCCGGCCCCATCACATCCACGTGAACGCACCGCCTGAATGCGGGCAAACACAAAAAGCGCCCGGAAAACGGTTCTGGACGCCAAGTCGATGGACAGATAAGAGGGGGCTCAACTGATGTCAACGCCGCGCTGGCCCTGCCGGTCGCGTCAAATTCCGCCACAATCTGGCTGATCTGGAAGCCGCCCTCCTTACAATCCCTCACCGGAGTCATCCTTATGTCCTTGTTGTTCAGCCGTGCGTCGCTTGCCAGCCTTGGCCTTGCCCTCGGCCTGTCGGCTCTTTGCCTGTCGCCATCGATGGCGCAGGAGACCGCTCCCGCACCGGCTGCCCCGGCGGATGCGGCCGCACCGGCCGCGGCGCCGGTCGACCCGAATACCGTGATCGCCACCGTCAATGGCCAGCCCTTGACCGAAGCCGATCTGGTGCTTGCCGAGGGCGAGCTGTCGCAGCAGTTCGCGCAGTTGCCGCCCGAGCAGCGCCGCGCCGCGGCACTTTCGGCGGCCATCGAAATCCGCGTCATGGCCGCCCAGGCGGTCACCACTGGCCTCGACAAGGATCCCGACTTCCAGCGCCGCATGGCCTTCCTGCAGCAGCGCGCGCTGCATGGCGAAATGGTCGAGAAGGGCGTCGTCGACAAGGTCACCGACGCCGAGGTTCGCGCCCGCTACGACCAGGAAATCGCCAACACGCCGCCGGTCAACGAGGTGCATGCCCGTCACATCCTCGTGAAGACGAAGGAAGAGGCCGAGGCGATCATCAAGCAGCTCGACGGCGGCGCCGACTTCCAGAAGCTCGCCAACGAACACACCAGCGATCCCTCGGGCAAGTCCAATGGCGGCGACCTCGGCTGGTTCGGACCTGGCCAGATGGTGCCGGAGTTCGACAAGGCGGCGTTCGCGCTCGATGTCGGCAAGTACACAGAGCAGCCGGTCCAGTCGCAGTTCGGCTGGCACGTCATCAAGCTCGAGGACAAGCGCGCCAAGCAGCCGCCGGCCTTCGACGAGGTCAAGGACCAGGCCAAGCAGGCTGTCATCCGGGACAAGTATTTCGCGCTGGTCAAGTCGCTGCGCGCTGGTGCCAAGGTCGAGATCCCCGACGCCAAGCTGAAGAAGGCCGTCGATACGCTGGAAAGCGCCAAGTAAGCCCGAACAGCTCGAAAAAGGGCGCGGCAGCCGAAAGGCGCCGCGCCCTTTTTCGTTGGCACGTGCCAGCGGTGCCTACCTGCCGGGCGCTGCTATGCCTTGCAGGAGATATCGAACCACCTTGCGGATCGTCGCTTCGGGTTCGCCGAGCCGGTTGGTCAGGAGATGCCGCCAGGCGTAGGAAGCCACGAGATCGGCGACCACGGCCGGATCGATGTCGCTGGCGATCTCGCCCCTTGCGTTGGCGCGTTCGATGATCTGGCGGGTGTGGGCCCGGCGTCCGCCAGCATAATCGGCAAGGGCTTCGGCGGCGGTTTCATCCGACTGCGCCTCGGCGATCAGGGACCTGAACACGCTGCCCGACGATGTCTCGCGCCAGTGCGAGAACAGGTTCATCAAAAAGCCGACGAGGTCCTCCTCCAGTTTTCCCGTATCGGGAACGTCGACGCGCTTCTGGCGCTGATAGACCTCCAGCAGCAGCGCCGCCTTGCTTGGCCACCAGCGGTAGATAGTTGGCTTGCCGGCGCGTGCGCGCCGCGCCACCGCTTCGATCGAGAAACCGGCATAACCGGCCTCGACAAGGACTGCCTCGGCCGCCTCCAGTATGGCGTCCGCACTGTCGGGATTGCGCCGCGCACCGATCGATTTGCGCGCCGTATCAGCCTCCTCGGCCATTCCTGTGGTCCTCATTTGAATTCGCTGGCAATGATAAGCGATCCGGCGATGAAACGAAACGACCCGTTTTGTGACGCAGGGGCGCCGCGGTCATCAAGCGGTGACTCTCACATCGCCCGCGATGTCTCCGACACAATGCGCCATCCCTTGTCGGTCTTGACCAATTCCAGCGTCACCCGCGCCTTGCCGGCCACAGGTGCCGCGGACTTGTCCTTTGGCCTGTAGTCGTAGTTCATGGCAAAGACGGCCTGGGCGCTGCCCTCGCCATGCGGTGTGACCTCCAGGCTGCCCGGTTCCAGGCCGAGCGACCACGAGGCCCATTGCGCGAACCAGTCGCTCTTTACCTTCACAAGCGTCTCGGCATCGTAAGGCGTGCCGAAGATGGTGGCCGATGGTCCGTAAAGCCGTTGGACAGCCGCGTGCATGTCCTTGACGTCCGGCGACAGGTAGTCGTCGCGCAAGAATTTCTCGATCGCGCTTCTGTCGTCGCCGACCGAACGCTCGAGCGTAGCCACTTGCGTCGAGGGCGCGGGTGGCGTGGCCGGCGCAGGCGTTTTTTCCGGTCCTTCGCCGGGCACAAATTCGAAGCGTTCGAGCAGCGAGCCCTGCTCCCAGGGGCGCTGGGCATCGCGGGTTTGCGAAACCACGTCGCGGCGCACCGCGATCATCATGTCGTTGATGCTCTGGCCGGGTTCGGCGATGTGGCGCAGCAGGGCCTGGGCGAAGGGCGAGTTGCGCCCGCTGCCGTCCATGGCGACAGCACCCGGCGCGGTCGAAAAGGCGATGAATGAGCCGCGCGTCGAATCGAACTGCGCCAGACCCGCCAGCGCCGCCGCGGAGCGGGTGGAGGCGGTGCGGCTCAAGCCGCGGGCAAACGGGTTGTTGCGACAGGCATCGAGGAAGACCAGGCTGACCTTGGTCTGTTGTTCCATGATGTCGAGGACTTCGTCGATCGGCACTGCTTCGAGCTGCAGCTTCACCGGCATGTCGAGCCTGGCGTCGACCGGCACGATATAGTTGCGGCCTTCGACCTGCAGGCCGTGGCCGGCATAATAGAAAAGCCCGACGCCGGCACCTTCGAGCGCATCTGAGAACTCGCCAATGCTGCGTTCAAGCTCGCGCTTGCCGAGATCGTTGCCTTCGATGACCTCGAAGCCGATGGAACGCAGCTTGTCGGCGATGTCGAGCGCGTCGTTGACGGGGTTGGCCAGCGTGCCGGCCTCGGCATAAGTGCCGTTGCCGATGACGAGCGCCACGCGCCGCGCCGGCTCGGCGTCGGCGCGTAGCAGCAAAAGTCCCAGAAATGCCCAAGCGAGGATCGCAAGCCTGCCCATGGGGAGGATCATAGCGCCATGGACCCTGGCGACGCCAACAGATTTGAAATGCAAGCTTGATCCTGAACGTGTTTGCCTGGCGGGAGCGACGAAAACGGCGCTTGCACCGGCGCGCCGTATCGGGCAAACCGGCCTTCCCCTTGCGATTTTCCCGCCCGAGGTCCCATGTCCACGACGATTTCGCCGCTCGCGCCAAAGAAATACCCCAAAATGCCGGAAATCGAAGGGGTGCGCATCGCCACCGCCGAAGCGGGAATAAAGTACAAGAACCGTACGGATCTCCTGGCCATGGTGTTCGACGCCGGTACCGCGGTCGCCGGCGTGTTCACCAAGTCGAAATGTCCCTCGGCGCCGGTCGATTTCTGCCGGCAGAACCTTGGCACCGGCAAGGCGCGGGTGCTGGTCGTCAATTCGGGCAACGCCAACGCCTTCACCGGCAAGAAAGGCCGCGAATCGACCGCGATGACGGGCGAAGCGGCGGCCAAGGCGGCCGGCTGCACGGCAGCTGAGGTTTTCCTCGCCTCGACCGGTGTCATCGGCGAGCCGCTCGACACGACCAAGTTCAGCCATCTGCTCGCCGGGCTGGTCAGCGACGGCAAGCCGGACCTGTGGACCGAGGCGGCAAAGGCCATCATGACCACCGATACCTATCCGAAGGTGGCGACGCAGACGGTCAAGCTCGGCGACGCCGATGTCACCATCAACGGCATTTCGAAGGGCGCCGGTATGATCGCGCCCGACATGGCGACGATGCTGTCCTTCATCGCCACCGACGCGCCGATCGCGGCGCCGGTCCTGCAGGACCTGTTGTCGCGCGGCACGGCCAAGACGTTCAACGCGGTGACCGTCGACAGCGACACCTCGACCAGCGACACGCTGTTGTTGTTCGCTACCGGCAAGGCGGCAAAGCGCGGCGCGCCTGAAATCACCGATCCCAGAGATGCCCGCCTTGGCCAGTTCCGCCGGGCGCTCGGCAAGGTGCTGAAGTCGCTGGCGCTGCAGGTGGTGCGCGACGGCGAGGGCGCCCGCAAGCAGGTCGAGGTCACCGTCACCGGGGCCAAGTCGGCCCGCTCGGCCAAGCGCATCGCGCTGTCGATCGCCAATTCGCCGCTGGTGAAGACGGCGGTCGCCGGCGAGGACGCCAATTGGGGCCGCGTCGTCATGGCCGTCGGCAAGGCCGGCGAGCCCGCGGATCGCGACCGGTTGTCGATCTGGTTCGGCGACAACAGGCTGGCGCATGAGGGCGAGCGCGACCCCGGCTATTCGGAAGAAGCGACCTCGGCCTACATGAAACGCGACGACATCCGCATCCGCGCCGATATCGGCATCGGCCGTGGCAAGGCGACGGTTTGGACCTGCGATCTCACCAAGGAATATGTCGCCATCAACGGCGACTACCGGAGCTGATTGCCTTGGGTTCGCGTCATCCTGCAAGCATGCTCGCGACAGTGCGCCGCTACGAGGCGGCCGGCTTTCGCGCCTGGCCCGCGGCCGCCGTTCATTATGACGGCACGTGGGTGGTGCGCCTGACCGCCGGCCATCCGGCCAAGCGGCTGAACTCGGTCAATCCGCTCGATCCCGGCGACATCCAGCACATCGCCGACCGCATCGGTCGCGCGAGCCGCCGTTTCGATGCCTATGGCCGGCCGTTGACGTTCCGCATGTCGCCACTCTCCGGGCCCGATCTTGCCAGCCATCTCGACAAGGAGGGCTGGAGCCGGTTCGACGAATCGCTCGTCATGCGGCTGCCGTTGGCCGACGCGCATCTCGACGCCGCCATGGACCAGATCCCGCTCAAGGACATTAGCCGCTTCATCGGCGCATTGCTCAAGGTCAGCGGCTCTGACGTATCGCTGCGGCCGGGCCTGTCGGAGATCATCGGCGCTATCCAGCCCGAGGCCGGGCTGTTTGCGCTCGAGGATGGGGCGGAGCCGCTGGCGACGCTGATCTGCGTGCATGACGGCGATCTGGCCGGCCTGTTCGAGGTCGCCACCGACAAGACGGCGCGCAACAAGGGCCACGGCCGCAACCTGATCCTGTCGGCGCTGAAATGGGCGAGGCTGCGCGGCGCGCGGGAAGCCTGGCTGCAGGTCGAGGCGGGTAACGCGCCGGCGCTGGCGCTCTACCGCGCGCTCGGCTTCGAGGAAGTCTATCGCTATCATTACCGCCGGCCGCCCGGACATGAATGATGTGATATCCAGCGGCAAGCGCCTGCTCCTGGTCGCCGCTTGCGCACTGGTCGATGCCGACGGTCGCGTGCTGCTGGCGCAGCGGCCGCAAGGCAAGCAACTTGCCGGCCTCTGGGAGTTTCCCGGCGGCAAGGTCGAAGCCGGAGAGACGCCGGAACAATGCCTCATCCGTGAACTGCATGAGGAGATCGGCATCGAAACCGAGATCCCATGCCTGGCGCCGCTGACCTTCGCCAGCCATTCCTATGACGACTTCCATCTGCTGATGCCGCTGTTTGTCTGCCGCCGCTTCCGCGGCATCGCCCAGCCGAGGGAAGGGCAGGCGCTGAAATGGGTGCGGCCGAAACAGATGCGCGACTATCCGATGCCGCCGGCCGACGCGCCATTGATCCCGTTCCTGATCGATCTCCTGTGAGAGCTGATTGGACCACGGTCCATATCAGCCAGCATTAATGGAAGATTTATCTCATCATGAAAAATTGATGGATGGCCGTTCTGGTACGGCCGCAATGCGCTGGGGAGCGATAGAATGAGCCTGGACAGGGATTGGGATACGATTCGGCCCGACCGCGGTTTTCGTGCCGCCGATGCCGGCATGAGCGTCCTGCGGATCACGTTGCTGTTCGGATCGGCCGCAGTGGCGCTGGCGCTGATCGCGACCCCCTTCCTCGACAGTCAGACGCGCTCGCAATCGGCCCGCGAAGATTTCCCCGGCCTCGACATGACGGCTACGGGTTCGATCAGCCATCGCAGCACCTATACAGTGCGCCGCAGCGTGCTGCAGGCCGAGCCCGGCGGGGTCTGCATTATCCGCTCCGACGGCAAAAGCAGTGGCGAGTGCTGACAAGGTTAAGACATTTCCGAAAGGTGGCGATTTCATCGCCTGTTAAGCCTGTGCCGTTAACCTTTCTTAACAGGTCGGCGGTAGGGTTGCGGCAAGAGGGATGAACGTGATGAAAACAGTGCTGCTACGCTTTCTGAAGGACGAAAACGGGGCCACGGCCATCGAATATGGTCTGATCATTGCCGTGCTGTCGCTGACGATCGTCGGCGGCATCAATCAGGTCTTCAACGCGATCACTTGGTTGTTCAGCGACAATTCCAGTAGACTCGCCAACGCCTTCGCCCAGTAGCGCGGTCATTGTTTGATAGAACCGCCGAACCGCTCTAACTCCTGTTTTCACGCAATTCCGCAAGGGAAAGCGCTACGCGTTTTCCCGGGGAAACCGCTACGCAGTTTCCTGGATTGCTCTGGGGCTGATGCCCGCGAACGGGTCAGTGTCCTTCGGGCTTCTCTAATATCGTCTTTAGCGAAACCTTGGCCGAACCGGGCTTCAGCGGCTTTTGCTGCGACGCGTCGGGCGCCCAGCCGGACATCCAGACAATCGAGAAGCTTGCCCTGATGCGACCATCGGGGTCGGAAAAGCGTTCGGCGTAGATTTCCGCGGCGCGGGCAAACAGCCTTCGTGACCCCGGCCGCCGGCTGCGGTCGGCAAGCGCGGTGGTTTCGCCCATGGCACGCAGATCGGCCATAAGCGCAAACAGGTTGGCATAGCGCACCGTCACCGTCTCGACGTCGGCGACCGGCAGTGCGAAACCGGCGCGCTGCAGCAGTGCGCCGGCATCGCGCACATCGGTGAACGGGATGACGCGCGGGCTGGCGCCACCGTAGAGTTCGGTCTCCGCGACAAGCAGGCTTTCGCGCAGTTCCGCAAGCGTGCCGGCGCCTGCGAAGGCGCCAAGGAAAAGTCCGTCCGGTCGCAGGGCGCGGCGGATCTGGATCAGCATGCCCGGGATGTCGTTCATCGTCTGCAGCGACAAAAGCGACACCACCAGATCGAGACCCTGCGGCTCGAACGGCACGGTCTCCAGCGGCGCAATCAGGCCGGCGGCACCATTCAGGAAAGCCGCATCCGCCTCGACACGGGCGATGTCGGCTACCTTGCCGCTCCGCGCAAGGACGTCGGCCGCGGCCGAGGTCTGGCAAAACAGCACCGCCGCCTTGGCGAACCTGCGCTCGACGGCGCCCAGCCGGTCGGCAAGGTCCTCGACGGCGCGATGCATGAGGAAGTCGGCACCCTCAACCGGATGGATGAGCGCACGCCGCTTGTGCGCCAACCAAACAGAGGTATCCATTATAGGTTGCAAGGGATGGGTCCTTGTATATCCGCGCCCTGATATGGTTCGTATGGTGGCGACGAGAAACCAACCACGTGGCCGATCCGATGCGCAAGATCAAGTCCGACGAGATCAGGAAGCTGGCCGGGTCGGCAGCCCGGTCGGCTCTTGGCTGGCCGGCGCGTATCCTGTTTCCGCCGGTCTGCGCCGGTTGCCGCCGGCAGGTCTCGCAGCCCGGCGTGCTGTGCGGCGCCTGCTGGCCGAAGCTGCGGCTCCTGGAGCGGCCCTGGTGCCCGGTAATGGGCACGCCGTTCACCCATCACATGGGCGAGGGTTTCCTGTCGGCGGAGGCGATCGCCGATCCGCCGCCCTTTGAGCGGGCGCGGGCAGCGGTCGCCTATTCCGGCGTCGCCCGCCAGATGGTGCAAGGGCTGAAATACCAGGATCGCACCGATCTCGCTCCCTGGATGGCGCGCTGGATGGTCCGCGTGGGCGCCGACCTCATCGCCGACGCGGATGTGGTGGTGCCTGTGCCGCTGCATTGGCGCCGTTTTTTCAGGCGGCGGTTCAACCAATCGGCGGAACTGGCGCGCGCGGTTTGCGAGCTCAGCGGGCTATCTTTCGCGCCTTCCGCCATGCATCGCGTGAAACTCACCCGCCAGCAGGTCGGGCTGGAGCGGCACGAGCGCGAGGAGAACGTGCGCGCCGCCTTTCGCGTGCCCGCCGAGGCCGAGATCGAGATTGCCGGCCGCAGGGTGCTTCTGATCGACGATGTCTACACCACTGGCGCAACCGTGCGTGCCGCCACCAAGGCGCTGAAAAAGGGAGGCGCCGCCGCCGTCGACGTGCTGACTTTGCCCGCGTGTTGCCGGGGGACTTCCGGGCGGACGAGTCCGCGACTATATAAGTCGGCAACGGAAGCGGAATTCGTCATGGTCGATGTCACGATCTATACGCGTATGATGTGCGGCTACTGCACGGCGGCCAAGCGGCTGCTGGAGCGCAAAGGCGTCGCCTATACCGAGCACGACGCGTCCTTCTCGCCGGAACTGCGCCAGCAGATGATGTCGCGGGCTCACGGGCGCACGACCTTTCCGCAGATTTTCATCGGCGACACGCATGTCGGCGGCTGCGACGACCTCCATGAACTGGAGGCGGAAGGCCGGCTGGACAAACTGCTCGCCAACGGCGCGTCGATTTGAGGGTGTGACAATGGGTGTCTTCAAGGCAGCGGCAGTGCAGATGCGTTCAGGCGAGAGCCCCGAGCGCAATGCGGCCGATATGGAGCGGATGGTGCGCGAGGCGGCAGTCCAGGGCGCGACCTATATCCAGACGCCGGAGATGACCGGCGCGCTGATCCGCGACAGGCAAGCGCGTGTCGCCTCCTTCACCTCCGAGGACAAGGACATCATCGTCTCGACCGCGCGCAGACTGGCGCGCGAACTCGGCGTGTTCCTGCATATTGGCTCGACCGCCATCCTGCGCGCCGACGGCAAGCTCGCCAACCGCGCGCTCCTGTTCGGACCCGATGGCGCGACGCTCGCCACCTACGACAAGATCCACATGTTCGACGTCGATCTCGACAATGGCGAGAGCTGGCGTGAATCGGCCGCCTACGAGCCCGGCACAGAGGCCGTCGTCACCGGGATCGGGGGGGCGAAGCTCGGCTTTGCCGTCTGCTACGATCTGCGTTTTCCGCAACTGTTCCGCGCCGAGGCGATGGCCGGCGCCGACCTGCTTTCCGTGCCGGCCGCCTTCACCCGCCAGACCGGCGAGGCGCACTGGCATGTGCTACTCAGAGCACGCGCCATCGAGAACGGCGCCTTTGTCGTGGCCGCCGCGCAAGGCGGTCTGCACGAGGACGGCCGCGAGACCTATGGGCATTCGCTGATCGTCGATCCGTGGGGCCGCATCATCGCGGAAGCCGCGCATGACGAACCTGACGTGATCGTCGCCGAGATCGACCCGGCGCAGTCGATTGCCGCGCGCAAGAAGATCCCCAATTTGAAAAATGCGCGGGATTTCACCATCAACGCCGGCGAGGCGCCGCGTCTCAGGGGTGCCGCCTCTTGATCCGCTTTTCCCTCATCTGCGAAAACGAGCACGAGTTCGAGGGCTGGTTTCGCAGCAATGACGATTTCGATACGCAGAAGAAGCGCGGCTTTGTCGATTGCCCCAGCTGTGGCTCGCACAAGGTCGAGAAGGCCCTGATGGCGCCCGCCGTTTCCACGGCCCGCAAGCAGGAAACCATAGCCCTTGCCATGGGCGAGGCGCAGAAGCAGGCCATGGCACAACTGAAGGCGATGGCCGAGAAGGTGCGCGAGAATGCCGACTATGTCGGCGACAAGTTCGCCGAGGAAGCGCGCAAGATCCATTTCGGCGAAACCGATGCGCGCGGTATCTATGGCGAGGCGACGCTGGAAGAGGCCAAGGGCCTGGCCGAGGACGGCGTCGATTTCATGCCGATCCCGGTGTTCCCGGACGACCGCAATTAGCTAGCGATTAGCTTACGCTGCCGATCAGTTTTTCCAGCAGACGCGAAAGTGTTTCTCGTTCGGTCTGTGTCAGGCCGGACAGGATCTGGTGCTCATTGGCCACGTGGGCGGCAACAGCTTCGTCGATCAAGGCGAGCCCCTTTTCGGTCAACCGCACGACGATGCCGCGCCGGTCGTTGGGGTGTGGCGCGCGCTGGATCAATCCGGATGTTTCAAGCCGATCCAGCCTGTTGGTCATGGCGCCGGAGGTCACCATCGTCGCCTCGTAAAGCGCTGTCGGGGTCAGCGCGTAAGGCGAGCCTGAGCGGCGCAGCGTCGCCAGCACATCGAACTCTCCCGCCTGCAGTCCGAAGCGGGCAAAGAGCGGCGCAAGGCGCTCGCGCGCGATCAGCGAGGAGACCTCATTCAAGCGCCCGATCACCGCCATCGGCGACACGTCTAGGTCCGGTCGTTCCCGCTGCCATTGCTCGATGGCTTTCCCTGCACGGTCCATCTATCTCACCGTAATGTATCTTGACGCTAAGAATCTTTCCGCTATCTTACCCGAAGATGTAATGCCGGCCAAGGGCCGCACGCGACAGGGCTCGATGATGAAGCTTCTCTGGGATTCGGCGCTCGGCCTGCTGGTCGTCACCGGCGGCCTGCTTGGCCTGACGCTGCCTTTCGGCAAGCTCGCCACGGCGGCCGGCGTGCCGGCCATGGTCTGGGCCTTCGTCATCTCGCTCGGCGCCGGCGGTGTGCTTCTCGTCGTATTGCTGCTGCGCGGCCAGCGCATCCGGCTCACCGGGCACAAACTGCGCTATTTCTTCGTCACCGCCGCGGTGTCTTATGCCGTCCCCAATCTCCTGATGTTTTCGGCCATTCCGCATCTGGGCGCCGGCTACACCGGCATCATGTTCACGCTGTCGCCGGTCATCACGCTGGTGTTTTCAATCCTGCTCGGTGTGCGGCGCCCCAACATGCTGGGCATCATCGGCATCGCCGTCGGCTTCGTCGGCGCGGTCATGGTAGCGGTGACGCGCGGCGAGGCCGGCCAGGCGGCCGAAATCTTCTGGGTCGTCCTGGGCCTGCTCATTCCTGTCAGTCTCGCTGCCGGCAACATCTACCGCACCATCGACTGGCCGGAAGGAACCGGTCCTATCGAACTCGCGGTCGGCAGCCATCTGGCGTCAGCGACGATGCTGCTCGTCGGCATCCTGATCTTGCTTGGCGGCAAGGCCTTCATCCAGCTCGGCACCGTGCCGCTCACCGTGGTGGCGCAGATGGCCTCGGCATCGGCGATGTTTGCTTTCTTCTTCCGGCTGCAGGCGGTGGGCGGTCCGGTCTATCTCAGCCAGATCGGCTATGTCGCGGCGGCCGTCGGGCTGTTTGCCGGTACGATCTTCCTTGGCGAACACTATCAGCTGCTGACCTGGATCGGCGCCGTCATCATCACCGCCGGCGTGTTCATCACCACCAGGGCGCAAAGCCAGAAAGCCTGACGGGTTCGGGCTTATTTCGCATTGTCGCCGGCGTCGCCACCGGGCTCGGGCTATGGGTATCGGCGCGGCTGAGGATTGGCCGTTCAGACCGATCCCTTTTCCGCCAGCACCATGTAGTTGACGTCCATGTCCTTCGAACGCGACCAGCGGTCGGCAAGCGGATTGTAGGTGACGCCGGTGCGGTCGATGATGGTCAGGCCGGCGCCGCCAAGCGCCTTTTCCAGCTCTTCCGGGCGCACCAGCTTGCCGAACTGATGGGTACCGCGCGGCAGCCAGCGCAACACATATTCGGCGCCGATGATGGCCAGGCCGAGCGCCTTCAGCGTGCGGTTGATGGTGGCCACGAACATGATACCGCCGGGCTTGACCATCTCGCCGCATTTGGCGACGAACAGGTCGATGTCGGCGACATGTTCGACCACTTCCATGTTGAGGATGACATCGAATTTCTCGCCGGCCTCGGCGAGATCTTCTGCCGTCGTGGCGCGATAGTCGATGCTCACATTGCCTTCGGCGGCATGCAGTTTCGCCACTTCTATGTTTGTTTCGGAGGCGTCCGCTCCGACCACCTCGGCACCGAGCCGCGCCATCGGCTCGCACAAAAGACCGCCGCCGCAGCCGATGTCGAGGATACGCAGGCCCTCGAACGGCCGCGCCGCGCGCGGATCGCGGCCGAAGCGCGCCGCGATCTGGTCGCGGATATAGGAAAGCCGGATTGGGTTGAATTTGTGCAGCGGACGAAACTTGCCGTTCGGGTTCCACCATTCGGCGGCAAGGGCGGAAAAGCGTTCCACTTCTCCGGCATCGATCGTCGATCGTCGGGGCTCAGGCATCGGTCGGTCTCCTCGGACGCTAGGAAGTCGGGCGTGAGGCATCGAATGTCAAGGCAACATTTTCCCCTGCTGACATCGCGGCGCTCCATGTCAGGCCATGTCAGCTGCCGAGCATCGCCATGAAACACGATCGGCCTCGCGGACGAATGAGAAGCATCGTTTTGAACCAGAGGAGTGAGTGAGCGATGACAGCGACGCCGGTTTCGATCCTTTGGCGGAGGCTTGACCTCGAAGGGCATGACGGATGCCTGCTTTCGCTGACCGATAGCGGTCACAGCCTCGAGGGGCAGGCCATCTTCATCCAGGACGACAAGCCATGCTGCCTTGCCTATCGGGTAGACTGCGATACCGGTTGGCGTACCCAGTCGGCGCGCGTCGACGGCTTTCTGGGCGGAAACAGGCTGCACCACGCGATCGAACGGGATTCCGACGGCCGGTGGATGCTGAACGGCGAACCGCAGCATGATGTGACCGGTCTTATCGACGTTGACCTCGGTTTCACGCCCGCGTCGAATCTGCTTGCGATCCGCCGGTTCGATCTTGGCATCGGCGCAACGACGCCCGCTCCGGCTGCTTACCTGACCTTTCCCAGACTGGAACTGGTGCGTCTCGAACAGACCTATCGGCGTCTTGATGAGACGCGCTACGCCTACGCCGCGCCCTTATTCGGCTATGACGAAATCCTCGGCGTCTCGCCGCACGGCTTCGTTGTCGACTACCCCGGCCTATGGACAAGCGGGACTGGGTCAGGATGATGCGAGTTCCGGCGCCGCCTATTTCGTGTCCAGCACGTCGCGCAGCTTCGCTGCCAGTTGATCGATGGTGAATGGCTTGGCCAGGAAGTGCACGTCATGGTCGAGCACGCCGTTGTGGACCACGGCGTTTCTTGTGAAGCCGGTGGTGAAGACGACTTTCAGCCCGGGCTGGCGCGCGAGCGCTTCCTCGGCGAGCTTGCGGGCGTTCATCACCGGCATGACGATGTCGGTGAAAAGCAGGGCGATGCCGGGTGTCGCGGCGAGCTTCTGAAGGGCCTCCTGTCCGCCTGCCGCGTGGATGACGGTGTAGCCGAGTTCGCGCATGACGTCCGTCGTGGAAGCCCGCACGCGGGCGTCGTCCTCGACGACGAGGATCGTCTCGGTGACCGTGGCGGCGCCCTTGTCGCGCCCGGCTGGAACCGCCGGCTCCTCAGGTCCGAAAAGTCGGGGCAGATAGATCTTGATTGTCGTGCCTTCGCCGGGCTCGGAGTAGATCTTGACGTGGCCGCCCGACTGTTTGACGAAGCCGAACACCTGGCTCAGCCCAAGCCCCGTGCCCTTATTGACCGGCTTGGTCGTGAAGAAGGGCTCGAAGGCCCTGGTGATGATCTCGGGCGACATGCCCGCCCCGGTGTCGGTAACCGCGATCATCACGTATTGGCCAGGCGCGACGTCAGCGTGCGTCGATGCATAGGCCTCGTCGAGGTGGCTGTTGACGGTCTCGATGGTCAGCTTGCCGTCATTGTCCATGGCATCGCGGGCATTGACGGCCAGATTGAGGATCGCGTTCTCGAGCTGGTTGGGATCGGCGTGGATTTTCCACAGGCCGCCCGCCAGCACGGTTTCGATGCGGATGCCTTCACCCAGGGCACGGCGCAGAAGATCGGACATGCCGGTCAACAGCCGGTTGGTGTCGACAACCTGCGGCGCCAGAGGCTGCAGACGGGAGAAGGCAAGCAGGCGGGAGGTCAGATTGGCCGCACGGCTGGCCGCGTCCGTCGCGGCCTCGACGAGCTTTTCAATGTCATGTTCGCCCCGCTTCAGCTTGCGCTGGGCAAGGTTCATGGCGCTGAGGATGACCGCCAACATGTTGTTGAAGTCGTGGGCGATCCCACCGGTCAACTGCCCGACGGCTTCCATCTTCTGCATCTGGCGTATCTGGGATTCGGCATTTTCACGCGTCTGGATCTCACTGCCGAGCTCGATGTTCTTGCGCATCAGCTCTTCCTGGGCGACGAGCACCTCGCGGAAGCGGCGGCGGGATTGACGGATAGTGTAGACACCAAGCAGGAAAATCCCCAGCAACGCACCCAGCGAGCCGATGCGCAACCAGGCCTCGACCCGATCGGTATGCTCGTCGCGCGCGGCCACCGCGGCGGCGCCGATACGCCGGATCGTATCCATGCTGGCGCGGATTTCGTCCATGGCTGACTTGCCCTGTCCGCTGCGGACCAGTTGCAGGGCCTTTGCCGCGTCGCCTCGATCATAGAGGGCGATCGTCTGGGACAGGACAGCCTGCTCTTGCGAAAGCGCTTGCTTGATGTGGCTGATCTGCTGGACGATCTGATCGTCGGGAGCGGCCGCGCTCTCGATCCGCGCCAGTTGTCCAGGAATTGCCTCGATGGCCTTCCGATAAGGCTCCAGATAGGATTTTTCACCTGTCAGCAGGTAGCCGCGCTGACCACTCTCGGCGTCTTGCGCCAGTGAAAGCAGCCCGGAAAGCTGCTCCTGGTATTCGATTGTCTCGCGCGCGGCGGCACGATTGGCCCTCTGGCTCTCGACGAGCACGGCACGGGCGCCGACGATCAGCGCCAGCGCGGCGAAGCCGGCGATAATCGGGAGCGATTGCAGTCGCATGGCGCGCCGAAGACGAGCAATCATCTGTTATGCCGAACCAAGAGGAATTCCCGCGGGCAGCATTTGGTAAGCGGCACCGGCCTGGAAGGCAATATGCCCTGTTGTTACGCAATCCGCCGTCAGCCTTGCGAAACCTTGCTCATTTGGTTAAGGAGGCCGCGCATTGAGCGGCCGGCGCCAGCCGGGCGCTTTTCTTCCGTTTTCGGCCTCGGGCCGGCTCCAGTCAAAGGCATTTCGCTTCCATGGCGCGTATCGTGATGAAATTCGGCGGAACCTCCGTCGCCGACATCGCCCGCATCCGCAATGTGGCGCGTCACGTCAAACGCGAAGTCGACGCCGGCCACGAGGTGGCGGTGGTGGTTTCGGCGATGGCCGGCAAGACCAATGAACTGGTCGGCTGGACGCGCGAAGCCTCGCCGATGCATGACGCACGCGAATATGACGCGGTCGTCGCTTCCGGCGAACAGGTCACGGCTGGCCTGCTTGCCATCACCTTGCAGAACATGGGCGTGCATGCGCGCTCCTGGCAAGGCTGGCAGATCCCGATCAAGACCGACAACGCGCATGGCGCGGCGCGCATTCTCGACATCGACGGTGCCTTCCTGGTCAAGCGCTTCGGCGAAGGGCAGGTGGCTGTCATCGCCGGTTTCCAGGGCATCGGGCCGGACAACCGCATCGCCACGCTTGGCCGCGGCGGCTCCGACACCAGCGCCGTGGCGATCGCCGCCGCGGTCAAGGCCGATCGCTGCGACATCTACACCGACGTCGACGGGGTCTACACCACCGATCCGCGCATCGAGCCCAAGGCGCGTCGGCTGGCCAAGATCTCCTTCGAGGAAATGCTTGAAATGGCCTCGCTCGGCGCCAAGGTTCTGCAGGTGCGTTCGGTCGAGCTTGCCATGGTGCACAGGGTGCGTACCTTCGTGCGGTCGTCCTTCGACGATCCCGATGCGCCCGGAATGGGGGATTTGCTCAATCCTCCGGGAACGCTCATTTGCGACGAGGAAGAGATCGTGGAACAGCAGGTCGTCACCGGAATTGCCTACGCCAAGGACGAAGCGCAGATTTCACTGCGCCGTGTCGGCGACCGGCCAGGCGTCGCCGCCGGCATCTTCGGTCCCCTGGCCGAAGCCAACATCAATGTCGACATGATCGTCCAGAACATCTCCGAGGACGGCAAGCTGACCGACATGACCTTCACCGTGCCGTCGGGCGATGTCGACAAGGCGCTGGCCGTGCTCGACCGGCTGAAAGCCGAGATCGGCTACGATGTCGTCCAGTCGGAAGCCGGCATGTCGAAGGTTTCGGTCATCGGTATCGGCATGAGGAGCCATGCGGGTGTTGCCGCCACCGCCTTCAAGGCGCTGGCCGACAAGGCGATCAACATCCGCGCCATCACCACCTCCGAGATCAAGATTTCGATACTGATCGACGGTCCGTATACGGAACTTGCGGTTCGCACTTTGCATTCCGTCTACGGTCTGGATAAGCAGTAGCAAGACTGAATCAGTTGTTGCGTGCATGCCGGCCGCGGCGGAAACTGCGCCCGGCAAGAAGTTTATTGGAGAAGAAGCCGCGATGCGTGACCAGGCCAGCGGCCCGCGCGTTTTGCTGAAACGGCTCCGCGAGCTCATGCAGGAGCCGCTGGAGCCGCAGGAGCGGCTTGACCGGATCGTGCGCGACATCGCCTCCAACATGGTCGCCGAAGTCTGTTCGCTCTATGTGCTGCGCGCCGATTCGGTGCTCGAACTCTACGCCACCGAAGGTCTGAACCCGAACGCCGTCCACCTGGCGCAGTTGCGGCTGGGGCAAGGCCTGGTCGGCACGATCGCAGCAAGTGCCAGGCCGCTCAACCTGTCCAACGCGCAGGAACACCCGGCCTTCGCCTATCTGCCGGAGACCGGGGAGGAGATCTACAATTCCTTCCTCGGCGTCCCGGTGCTCAGGGCAGGGCGCACGCTGGGCGTCCTGGTTGTGCAGAACAAGACCATGCGCCACTACCGCGACGATGAGGTCGAGGCGCTGGAAACCACGGCCATGGTCATCGCCGAGATGATCGCCACCGGCGATCTGGCGCGGCTGACCCGGCCAGGCCTCGAACTCGACCTGCGCCGACCTGTGAGCTTCACCGGCCTGTCCTTCAACGACGGCGTCGGGCTTGGCCATGTCGTGCTGCACGAGCCGCGCATCGTCGTCACCAATTTGTTCAACGAGGACAGCGAGGAAGAGGTCCGGCGGCTCGAAGCCTCGCTCGGTTCGCTCAGGCTCTCGATCGACGACATGCTGGAGCGCCGCGATGTCGCCTTCGAGGGCGAGCATCGCCAGGTGCTGGAAGCCTACCGCATGTTCGCCAACGACCGCGGCTGGGTCCGGCGGCTGGAAGAGGCGATCCGCAACGGCCTGACAGCGGAAGCGGCGGTGGAAAAGGTGCAGAGCGACATGCGCGCCCGCATGCTGCACATGACCGATCCCTACCTGCGTGAGCGGATGAGCGATTTCGACGATCTCGCCAACCGGCTGTTGCGCCAGCTGATGGGACGCGGACCCGAGGATGTCGCGGCCTCGCTGCCGAAGGACGCCATCATCGTCGCCCGCTCGATGGGCGCCGCTGAACTGCTCGACTATCCCCGCGACAAGCTGCGTGGCCTGGTGCTCGAGGATGGCGCGGCGACCAGTCATGTCGTCATCGTCGCGCGCGCCATGGGCATTCCCGTCGCCGGCCAGATGAAGGGCGCCGTTTCCATGGCGGAAAACGGCGATGCCATCATCGTCGACGGCGAGGAAGGCGCGATCCATCTGCGGCCGCAATCCGATCTCGAAGCCGCCTATGCCGAAAAAGTACGGTTCCGGGCGCGCCGGCAGGAGGTCTACCGCGAGCTGCGCAAGAAGCCATCGACGACCAGGGACGGTGTCCAGGTCGACCTGCTGATGAATGCCGGGCTTGCCGTCGACCTGCCGCAGTTGGCGGAGGCGGGCGCTGCCGGCATTGGCCTGTTTCGCACGGAACTGCAGTTCATGGTCGCCTCGACCTTTCCACGCGCCGAAGCCCAGGAAAAGCTCTATCGCGACGTGCTCGAGGCCGCACGCGGCAAGCCGGTCACCTTCCGCACCATCGACATTGGTGGCGACAAGGTGCTGCCCTACTTCAAGGGCGCGATCCAGGAAGAGAATCCGGCGCTCGGCTGGCGGGCAATCCGCCTGACGCTCGACCGGCCGGGCTTGCTGCGCACACAGATCCGCGCCTTGCTCAAGGCCAGCGGCGGGCGCGAGCTCAAGCTGATGCTGCCGATGGTGACCGAGCTTGGCGAAATCGCCCAGGCGCGCGAAATCATTGACCGCGAGGTGCGGCATCTCTCACGCTTCGCCCACCACCTGCCGACCAGTCTCAAACTGGGCGCCATGCTGGAAGTGCCGTCGCTTCTGTTCCAGCTCGACGAACTGATGAAGGCGGTCGACTTCGTCTCGGTCGGGTCGAACGATCTTTTCCAGTTCGTCATGGCGGTCGACCGCGGCAACACGCAACTGGCCAACCGCTTCGATACGTTGTCGGCGCCGTTCCTGCGCGTGCTCAAGCAGATCGCCGACGCCGGCGTCCGCAATCATACGCCCGTCACCCTGTGCGGTGAACTCGCCGGCAAGCCGATTTCGGCGATGGCGCTGATCGGGCTTGGTTTCCGCTCGATCTCGATGTCGCCAGCCTCGATCGGTCCGGTCAAGGCGATGCTGACGGAGCTGCCGCTGGAGGAGTTGGAGGCTTTCTTCGAAGACAATCTGATGGCGCCGGCGCAAGGGCTGCCGATGCGGGCGCTGCTGCAGGCCTTCGCCGACGACCGCTCGATCCCGTTGTAGCACCCTCATCATGATCAATTTGCCCCGCGATCGTATGGATCAAGTCGTCAAGCGTTTCGAGATGCTCGAAGCGCAGATGTCGGCCGGACCGGCGCCGGATGCCTATGTGAAGATGGCATCCGAATATGCCGAGTTGCAGGAGATGGTGGCCAAGGTCAGGGAATTGCGCTCGGCCGAGCATGAGCAGGCCGATCTCGAAGCGATGCTCGCCGATAAAGGCACCGACGCCGAGATGCGGGCGCTCGCCGAAGCCGATCTGCCCGGCGTCGAGGAGCGCATCGAGGCGCTGCAGAAGGACATCCAGATCCTGCTCCTGCCCAGGGATGCCGCCGACGACAAGAACGCCATCCTCGAAATTCGCGCCGGCACCGGTGGCGATGAGGCAGCACTCTTCGCCGGCGACCTGTTTCGCATGTATGAGCGCTACGCCGCCGAACGCGGCTGGCGGTTCGAAACGGTATCGGCGAGCGACGGCGATGCAGGCGGCTTCAAGGAAATCATCGCCACGATCTCAGGCAAGGGGGTGTTCGCCCATCTGAAATTCGAGTCCGGGGTGCATCGCGTCCAGCGTGTGCCGGCAACCGAGGCCAGCGGGCGCATCCACACGTCCGCCGCCACCGTCGCCGTGCTGCCGGAAGCGGAAGAGGTCGACATCGACATCAGGGCCGAAGACATCCGCATCGACACGATGCGCGCCTCCGGCTCCGGCGGCCAGCACGTCAACACCACCGATTCCGCGGTCCGCATCACCCATTTGCCGACCGGCATCATGGTGGTGCAGGCGGAGAAGTCGCAGCACCAGAACCGGGCCAAGGCCATGCAGATCCTGCGCGCCCGGCTCTACGACATGGAGCGCAGCAAGGCGGACGAGGAGCGTTCCGAATCGCGCAAGTCGCAGGTCGGTTCGGGCGACCGCTCGGAGCGCATCCGCACCTATAATTTTCCACAAGGCCGCGTCACCGACCATCGCATCAACCTGACGCTCTACAAGCTCGACCGGGTGATGATGGGTGAACTCGACGAAATCGTCGACGCGCTGATTGCCGATCACCAGTCGAAGCTGCTGGCCGATATCGGCCTCGATGGCTGACCATCTGCCCGAGGCGCTGGGGCCGCTGCTGCGGGAAGCGCGGACCCGGCTTGCCGCAGCCGGTATCGATGATCCCGCGCTCGATGCGCGGCTGATCGTCGAGCACTATTCCGGCACGACGCGCACCCAGGCCATTGCCGACCCCGGGCGCAAGATCGACGGCGACGCCATCGCCGCGATCGACGGCGCCCTGAGACGGCGAGCTGGTGGCGAACCGGTGCATCGCATCCTCGGCTATCGCGAATTCTACGGTTTGCGCCTGTCGCTGTCGCCGGAGACGCTGGAGCCGCGGCCGGACACCGAAACGCTGGTCGAGGCGGTGCTGCCTTTCGTCAAGGCGATGGTCGCGCGGGAGGGGGCATGCCGCATCCTCGATCTCGGCACCGGGACCGGCGCGATCGCCCTGGCGCTGCTGAGCGTCGTGCCGGCCGCGACCGCCACCGGTGTCGACATTTCCGCCGGCGCGCTGGCAATGGCAGCCCGCAATGCCGGGCAATTCGGGCTCGGCGGCCGGTTCACGACGGTTCAGTCGGACTGGTTCGAAAAAGTTTCCGGCCGGTACCATGTAATTGCCGCAAACCCTCCCTATATACCAACTCGAGAGATTGGAAATCTGCAGGACGAAGTCCGCGATTTCGATCCGCGTGTTGCCTTGGATGGCGGCGTGGATGGGCTGAACCCCTACAGGATCATCGCCGCCGAGGCGGCAAGGTTTCTGGAAGCCGAAGGCAGGATTGCGGTCGAGATCGGCCACACACAAAGCAACGACGTCAACGATATATTTCGCGCGGCCGGTTACACGGGCGGCGAGGTGTTTGGCGATCTCGGCGGAAACGACAGGGTTCTTGTTTTTCAACGGGCAACGCCTTGACGCAGTGCAAAAAAAGCGCTTGGCAATACCGGGGAATGCGGCTAGGGTCGCCTTACCGGATGAGACGAAGCAGGCAGTGCTCTTAGCGATTCGGTTTCCTTGGAAATAGCTGCCTTCTTGCGCAAACGACGCCCAAGCTTCGTGCGGGAATCGTCCGGCAAGTGATGTAACCGGAACAGGATGACACGTGGCGCCAACGCAATCGATGCGGGCGAACGCCGGTGAAGAAACGAAACGGTTGGCTGCATGAGCGCCTCCGTTCGTGAAGAGTTTTTCGAAAATTTCAAGATGAAGAGAGTCGAATGAGGCCACAACAGCAGAACAGGCGCATGCGCGGTCGCAACAACAATGGCGGCGGCGGTGGGAACAACAATAACAATAACAATAACAACAACCGCAAGGGCCCGAATCCGCTAACGCGCAATTACGAGAGCAACGGCCCGGACGTGAAAATCCGTGGATCGGCTCAGCAGATCGCCGAAAAATACGCCACCCTTGCCCGTGACGCGCACAGCTCCGGCGACCGGGTGATGGCGGAGAACTATCTCCAGCACGCCGAACACTACAACCGCATCATCGCCGCCGCGCAGGCGCAGATGCCGATCCAGAACGTCCAGCAGTCGCGCGACGAGTTCGACGAGGACGGCGATGAGGATCGCGACGAGTTTGACAATGCCGTCAACAGCGGGGCCGTCAACAGCGGGGCAGGCAATAGCGGGGCAGGCAATAGCGGGGCGGGCAATAGCAGCGGCAATGCCGGTTCCGATGCGCAAATTCCGGTGGTCAACCATGGCGCCGGCCCTCAGCCAGTGATCGAGGGCATGCCAGCGGAAGTTGCGCTGAACCGGGAAAGCGGTCGTGACAACCGCGACAGTGGCGGGCGCAACAATAGCGGCCGCGACAACAGTGGCGGGCGTCATCGCGATCGCCGCCCTAACGGCGGCTACGGCCAGAGCGGCCAGCGCGATTATGCTTCTTCAGCCGAACAAGGCGGCCAGCAGCAGCGCAACGAGGCCTCGGGGCAGACAGAAGTTCAGGCAGAGCCCGCTTCGCCGTCCGAGACTGTCGCGGCAGCCGAGCCGGCTCCACGGTTCGAGAATTTTTCACCGGCAGGTCTGGCCGCCCAGGCCGAACTCAATGAGGCGGCCGCCGAGAGCGGTGCTGCCCGCCGCCCACGGCGTCCGCGCCGTCCGCGCACCAATGCCGATCAAGTCGAGAGCGGCAGCGAAAATGGGGCTGCGGGCGAGACAGCGGCGGCTCCGGTCGACAGCGGCAGTGCCGAACCCGTGGTTTCCGACATCGACAATTGAGCGAACGGCATTTCGAGGCACTGGACGGCGGAGAGAAATCTCCGCCGTTTTCGTTTGGGCTGACGTGGAATATTATGCACCTGCCATGTCGCGACGTCTTGAGGGGCCAGGGTCCGTGCACCATATCTGGCCTGAACAGGATCCGGCTCGAATGGGCGGGTCCGTCACCGCAATCTGATCCGGTGCCGCAAAGCGGGCCGGTGATGGAAGGAGACAAATATGAACCTCGAGAAATACTCCGAGCGCGTGCGCGGCTTTATCCAGTCCGCGCAGACGATGGCGCTCTCCCGGAACCACCAGCAATTCACTCCCGAACACATTCTGAAAGTCCTCGTCGACGATGACGAGGGCCTGGCCGCGTCGCTGATCGAGCGTGCCGGCGGCAATGTCCGCGACGTCAAGCTCGGCGTCGAGACGGCGCTCGAGGCGATGCCCAAGGTGGAGGGTGGCAATGGCCAGCTCTATCTGGCGCAGCCGCTGGCCAAGGTGTTCTCGACCGCCGAGGACCTGGCCAAGAAGGCCGGTGACAGCTTTGTCACCGTCGAGCGGCTGCTGCAGGCGCTTGCCATGGAAAAATCGGCAAAAACGGCCGAAATCCTGGCCAAGGCCGGTGTCACCGCACAGGCGCTGAACCAGGTCATCAACGACGTCCGCAAGGGCCGCACCGCCGATTCGGCGAGTGCCGAACAAGGCTATGACGCGCTGAAGAAATATGCGCGCGACCTCACTGCGGACGCACGCGCGGGCAAGCTCGATCCGGTCATCGGCCGCGACGACGAGATCCGCCGCACCATCCAGGTGCTGTCGCGCCGCACCAAGAACAACCCGGTGCTGATCGGCGAGCCGGGCGTCGGCAAGACGGCAATCGCCGAAGGCCTGGCGCTGCGTATCGTCAATGGCGACGTGCCGGAATCGCTGAAGGACAAGCAGCTGATGGCGCTCGACATGGGCGCATTGATCGCTGGCGCCAAATATCGCGGCGAGTTCGAGGAGCGGCTGAAGGCCGTGCTCTCCGAAGTCACCTCGGCAAGTGGCAACATCATCCTGTTCATCGACGAGATGCACACTCTGGTCGGCGCCGGCAAGGCGGACGGCGCCATGGATGCGTCGAACCTTCTGAAACCGGCCCTGGCGCGCGGCGAACTGCACTGCGTCGGCGCCACCACGCTCGATGAATACAGGAAGCATGTCGAGAAGGATGCCGCACTCGCCCGCCGCTTCCAGCCGGTCTTCGTCGACGAGCCGACGGTGGAGGACACGGTCTCGATCCTGCGCGGCCTGAAGGAGAAATATGAGCAGCACCACAAGGTGCGTATCTCCGATTCGGCGCTGGTGGCGGCGGCGACGCTGTCCAACCGCTACATTGCCGACCGCTTCCTGCCTGACAAGGCGATCGACCTCGTCGACGAAGCCGCCTCGCGGCTCAGGATGCAGGTCGATTCCAAGCCTGAGGCGCTGGATGAGATCGACCGCCGCATCATGCAGCTCAAGATCGAGCGGGAAGCGCTGAAGGTCGAGACGGACGAAGCCTCGAAGGACCGGCTCGCCCGGCTGGAAAAGGAACTTGTCGGCCTGGAGGAGGAATCGACCGAGATTACTTCGAAGTGGCAGGCCGAGAAGCAGAAGCTTGGGCTTGCCGCCGACCTGAAGAAGCAGCTCGACGAGGCGCGCAACGACCTTGCCATTGCCCAGCGCAAGGGTGAGTTCCAGCGCGCCGGGGAGCTTGCCTATGGCAAGATCCCCGAACTGGAAAAGAAGCTGAAGGAGGCCGAGGCCCAGGACGGCAAGGCCGGCATGGTCGAGGAAGTGGTCACGCCCGACCACGTCGCCCATATCGTGTCGCGCTGGACCGGCATTCCGGTCGACAAGATGCTGCAGGGCGAGCGCGACAAGCTGTTGCGCATGGAAGACGAGATCGGCAAGCGTGTCGTCGGCCAGGGCGAGGCGGTGCAGGCGGTTTCCAAGGCGGTGCGGCGCGCGCGTGCGGGCCTGCAGGATCCGAACCGGCCGATCGGCTCGTTCATGTTCCTTGGCCCGACCGGCGTCGGCAAAACGGAGCTCACCAAGGCTTTGGCCAACTTCCTGTTCGACGATGAGACGGCGCTGGTGCGCCTCGACATGTCCGAGTACATGGAGAAGCACTCCGTCGCCCGGCTGATCGGCGCGCCTCCCGGCTATGTCGGCTATGAGGAAGGCGGCGCGCTGACCGAAGCGGTGCGGCGCCGGCCCTATCAGGTCGTGCTGTTCGACGAGATCGAAAAGGCCCATCCCGATGTGTTCAACGTTCTGTTGCAGGTGCTCGATGACGGCCGGCTCACCGACGGGCAGGGCCGCACCGTCGATTTCCGCAACACGCTGATCATCATGACATCCAATCTCGGCGCCGAATATCTGGTCAATCTCGGCGAGGACCAGGATGTCGATGCCGTGCGAGACGAAGTGATGGGCGTGGTCAGGGCATCGTTCCGGCCGGAGTTCCTCAATCGCGTCGACGAGGTGATCCTGTTCCACCGGCTGCGCCGCAAGGACATGGATCGTATCGTCGAGATCCAGCTCAAGCGGCTGGAGAGCCTGCTGACCGATCGCAAGGTCACGCTGTCGCTGGATCCCGAGGCGATCGAGTGGCTGGCCGCCAAGGGTTACGACCCCGCTTATGGTGCGAGGCCACTGAAGCGGGTGATGCAGAAGGAACTGCAGGATCCGTTGGCGGAAAAGATCCTGCTCGGCGAGATCCTGGACGGCTCGACGGTCAAGGTCACAGCCGGTTCCGACCGGCTGAATTTCCGCTCCAAGCCGACGATCGTGGCGGCCGAGGCGGCCGCCTGATCGATGCATGTCGCCCAAAAGTGACCTCGCTTTTGGGACAACGACATGCACAAGACAAAGATCTGAAGCGCGCCGCGCTTTGGAGTGCCGCGCGTCCATTCCGGATGCGCGGCGTTTTCTATGAGAAGTGGGGGGCAGGATTGACGCTGGACGATTACAACGGCTTCTGCGCCTCGCAGCCTGCAACGAACCACGTGGTGCAATGGGGCGGCGCCCATGTTTGGAAGGTCGGGACCAAGGTGTTTGCGATCGGTGGCTGGGATCAGGGCCAGCAGCTCTTCGTCACCTTCAAATGTTCCGACATCGCCTATGACGTGCTCAAGGAGCAGCCGGGCCTGCGGCCCGCACCCTATCTGGCCTCGCGCGGCATGAAATGGATCCAGCGTCAGACAAGCCAGAGCATGGATGATGGTGCGCTGAAGGATTATCTGCGCGAGAGCCACCGCCTGGTTGCCCTGAAGCTGACGAAGCAGGCGCGCAAGGAATTGGGGCTTGGCGCAGGCTAGCCAATATTCCTCTAGGCGCCGGAAAACCGCCATCTTCATGCCCGGTTCATATCGGAACCATATGGTGGGTAACTGGTTTGCTGGCGAAGGGGTTCGCCGAACTGGACAATGCCGGGCGGCGGCACATACGGACCGGAGAGTTTCGCCACGATGCTGCGCACTATCTTCACCCTTTCGGCGCTTGTTGCGGGACTGGTGTTTTCCAACGCGTTCGCGGCGCCGACGCGGGACGGCGCAGCCCAGCCTGTCCGCGCGGCCGGGAGCGGCGGCATTCTGCTCGCCCAGGACGGCAATCTCGATATTTATTACGATGCCAGGGGCAATCGCGTCATCGTCGATGCGGATACCGGCAAGGTGATCGCCATCCAGCCGCCGCAGACACGGCTTGACCGACGCGCGCTACGCCGCGAAACAAGGCTGCGTCAACTAGGCCGTGCCCCCGCCGACGACGACCGCTACTATCTCGACGATCCCCAGGACATGGCCCGCTTCCGCCGCAAGCAGCTGGAAGAGGAAGGACGGGTCATCCCGCCGCCAGCCGACGAATATGATCCCGACAACAACAATTCCGTCGATGCCTATCCGCCGGCGCCGCAGGACGACGGCAGTTACGACAACAATTATCCTGATGCGCCGCAGCCGAACACCATCCAGCGCCAACCGCTGAACGAGGCGTCGATAAACCCCGTCCAGCCGACAGTCCCGACGGAAGAGGCGGCGCCCTCCGACCAGGCGGCACTGCCGCCAAATGCTGGCGGCAAGACGTCGGTCGATCCGTCGCTTTCACTGGGCGCACGCCAGGATGTGGCAGCACTGCAGGTGCTGCTCGACCGGGGTGGGGCTTCGCCGGGCGTCATCGACGGGCGCTTCGGTTCGAATGTCGACAAGGCGCTGGCGGCCTACAACCAGATCAACGGCAGCAGCCTCAAATCGACCGATGCGGTCGGCATCCAGTCAGCACTCTCGCAATCCGGCGGCGACGCGTTCGCCAACTATACCATCACGGCGGAGGACGCAGCCGGTCCCTATGTCGCCTCCATCCCGGAAGACTACAGCCAGAAGGCGCAGCTCGACCGCATGGGCTATACGTCAGTGACCGAGGCGCTGGCCGAGCGCTTCCACATGGACGAGAACTATCTCAAGGCGCTCAATCCGGACGCCAACTTCAATCGTCCCGGCACGATCGTCAAGGTCGCGAATTTCGGCAGACTGGTCTCGACGCCGGTTGCCCGCATCGTTGCCGACAAGGGCAAGAAGGAAGTCTTCGCCTATGACGCGTCGGGCAAGCTGGTCGCGGCCTATCCCGCCACCATCGGCTCGTCGGACACGCCGTCCCCGACCGGCATCCATGCCGTGTCGCGTGTCGCGCTCGATCCGAACTACACCTACAATCCCAACATCAACTTCAAACAGGGCGAGAACAACAAGATCCTGACCATTCCGCCTGGGCCCAATGGTCCGGTCGGATCGGTGTGGATCGCCCTGGACAAGCCGACCTACGGTATCCACGGCACGCCGGAGCCGTCGAAGATCGGCAAGACCGAAAGCCATGGCTGCGTGCGGTTGACCAATTGGGATGCACGGGAGCTCGCCAAGCTGGTCTCGCCGGGCGTGCCGGTGGAGTTCGTCGAATAGGGTATGTCGATAGTCAGGTGATGCCGGCCGCACTTCCGGTGTCCACGTACCCGAAAATACGCTCCGCTCCGGTTCTCGGTATCAACCATTTTCGACTCGGCCTGACCTGAATCTCAACGCATCCCAAGTCAGCTTCGCCAAATTTCAACCAATGATCCTGCGCACCCACTTCACATTCGGCGTTGCCGCATAGATCAACTGCATCACCAGAATGAAGCCGACGCTCAGCAGCGGGGTGATCAGGCAAAGTGCGGCACCGACAGCCCACAGGATCTGCGCCTTGACGATGCGCAGGTAGACGGTGCGCTTCGTTTGCGCATCGACATCCTCCGCGACAAAGCCGCTCTTCTCCGCATAACGCCAGCTGGCGAACAGCGTGATGCCGAGCATCAACAGGTTGAGCCAGTAAACCAGCACCGCGGTCCTGAACTCGAGGAAGTCGGCCAGAAGGTCGGTTGAGAACGGCAAGAGCGCGATGAAGGCGAGAAAGCAGAGGTTCAGCGTGGCCAGCCGTCTGTCGGATTGGCGATCAAACCATGCTGCGCCTGCTGGCCGAACCAGAAGATGGTCAGGGTCAGGAAACTCAAGGCATAGGTGAGGAAGCGGGGCGCCAATGCAGCGACGGCGACGAGAAGATCGTGTTCGGAATGGATGGCCTCATGTACCGGCACCCTGATCTCGAGCACGATCAGGGTGAGTGCGATGGCGAACACGCCATCGGTGATACCGACGATACGGCCGCGCCCCTCAACCGATGCTTCGAGTGGACGCTTCATCGATTTCTCCCGCCTGCGGCTCTTGGGAAATCTAGCATGACTGCGGCGGTTTGCATCGGGGCAGATGCGATCCCTAGCAATATGGCTGGTTTCAAGGACAACAAGCTTCTGGCTGGTTGTTGCCGGCGCGTCGGCGGTCTAATTAGGGTGGCATGCATTCGCCCAATGAAGCCGCCGCCGTTCAGCTGACCGCTCCGGTCGCGAACGGTACGTTCTGTCCGCAGTCGCAGCGCAGGTACGTGCTGATCGCGGCTATACTGGCTTCGGCGCTCGGCTTCATCGACGGTTCCATCCTGGCGATCGCCATGCCGGCATTGCGCGCCGATCTTGGCGCCAGCCTGGCGGAAGCGCAGTGGATTTCCAATGCCTACGCGCTGACGCTCTCGGCGCTGATCCTCGCCGGCGGTGCCGCGGGCGACCGGTTCGGGCTGCGCCGTGCGTTCGTGGCCGGCATTGGCCTGTTCGTCGCCACCTCGCTTGCCTGTGCGCTGGCGCCGAACGCTGTCGTGCTGATCGCGTTTCGCGCTCTCCAGGGCATCGGTGCCGCGATCATGGTGCCAGGCAGTCTCGCCATCATCGCCAAGGCCTATCCGAAGAAGGAACGCGGCCGCGCGATCGGCATCTGGGCGGCGGCCTCGGCGCTGACGACGGCGCTTGGCCCGGTGCTGGGCGGTTTCGTGCTTTCGACCTTCGGAAACGGCGTCTGGCGCGCCATCTTCGCCATCAATCTGCCGCTCGGGCTGGTTTCGATCTATCTGCTGTTGGCCAAGATCCCGGCGGACCAGCCAGCCGAAAAGCGCAGCCTGGATCTCGGCGGCGCAGGGCTCGCGACACTGGCCTTCGGATCGCTGGCCTACGGGCTGACGGCGATGAGCGCCGAGGGGGGCGGGCTGATGTCGGGCCCGGCGATCGTTGCCGGCGTGGTGCTGCTTGTCGTCTTCATCCTCTACGAGCGCTGGCAGCGCGAGCCGATGATCGATCTCAGCCTGTTTCGCGTCAAGGCTTTCGCCGGCGCCAACCTGGCGACCTTCTTCCTCTATTTTGCGCTGTCGGCCAATTTGTTCTACCTGCCGATGCTCTTGATCGCCGGCTGGGGGCTGAGTTCGGCCGAGGTCGGTTTCATCTTCCTACCGCTGTCGGCTTTGATCGCGCTGCTGTCAGGGCCGATCGGGCAGTGGTCGGACCGGATCGGCCCCCGCTTTCCGATCGCCGCCGGCAGTCTCGTCGTCGCCATCGCTTTTGCCGGCCTTGCGCTGCTTACCTATGCCGGCATCCACAATTTCTGGACCGGCACCTTTCCGCTTATGGCGGTGATGGGGCTTGGCATGGCGCTGGTCGTGTCGCCGCTGTCGACAGCGATCATGACTTCGGTCGAGGATAAGGATACGGGTGCCGCGTCCGGCATCAACAACGCCGTCTCGCGCGTCGGCGGCCTGATCGCGGTGGCGGCGATGGGCTCGCTCGCCGCTTGGGTTTATGCGCTGGGCGTGGGCCACGCGTCCGGAATCCCCGGTTTCGGCGAGCCGCCGCCGGCCGGGCTTGCAGCGGGTATCAATGCAATAAGGGTTGCCGCCGGCGATTCGGCTTTTGCGGCGGTTGCCGTGGTCACGGCGCTCCTTTGCCTGCTGTCGGCGATCGTCGCCTGGATTACGGTGCCTGGGCAAGCGTCGCCCTGGCCGGCGCAAACGGAGAATTCGCGCGACTGACTCAGCCTTCGATCTTGGCGCTGGCGACCTTCAGCGAATTGCCGTCTTCCTGTTTCAGCAGATCGTCGATGCGCTCGCGTTCGCGCTTGAAGGCGACGAGATCATCGCCCTTCAGCACCTTGCCGACCGGCAGACGCACGCGCATCGAATCGACCTTGGTGCCGTTGACGATCAACTCGTAGTGCAGATGCGGACCGGTGGAGAGACCGGTCTGGCCGAGATAACCAATGACCTGGCCCTGGCGAACCCGAACGCCCGGCTCAATACCTTTGGCAAAGGCGCTCTGGTGATTGTAGGAGGTCTCGTAGCCGTTGGCATGGCGCAGGATGATCTGCTTGCCATAGCCGCCGGCCCAGCCCGCCTTCTCGACGACGCCATTGCCGGCGGCGATGATCGGCGATCCGATCGGGGCAGCCCAATCGGTGCCTGTGTGCATGCGGACATAGCCTAGGATAGGATGCTTGCGCGCACCAAAGCCGGAGGTGAATCTCCCGTTGGGCAGTGGGTTGCGCAGTAGAAACTGCTGGGCGCTCGATCCATCCTGGTCGAAATAGTCGGTGCTGCCGTCCTGCATCTGGAAGCGGTAGAAATTGCGCGTCGTGCCGCCAAAGGTTGCCGAGACATAGAGAAGCTCGGAATTGTCCGACGTCTGGTCGTCGCCATCAGGCTGCGAGAACAGCACTTCGAGGCGATCCGACGGATTGAGTCGCGACTGGAAGTCGACGCCAGACGCCAGCAGCTTGATCAGCCGCTGGGTCATCGCCTTGGACATGCCATAGGAATAGGCGGTGCGGTAGATGCCGTCATAGACGTTGGGCAGATTGCCGCGCACCACCACCGGCGCCGATGAATCGTCGAATGCCGTCAACAATTCGGGATTGGGCTCCGGCTCCTGCGCCGGCACGTACTGGCCGCGATCGTCGAGCGCGATGGTGACGATATGCGTGGTCTTGTCGTAGACGCTGGTGCGCACGACCTTGGCGGCATCGCCGTGAACCTCGAGACCGACGCGCAGCACGGTTCCTGCCTTGAGCGCCGGGGCGTTGAGCAGCTTGGCGATCGCTTCGGCCATGCCGGTGGCATCGTCGCCCGTATAGCCCGAATCGGCAAAGGCCTCGGTGAGGTCGGTGTCCTTGGTGAAGGGGATGATTTCCTCGGCGAAAGCCGGCGCCTGGTCGTCAGCGTTCGCACGCGGCGACACCGAGACGTTTTCCGGCACGATCTTCACGTCATAGGAGCCGGCCATGCTCTCGGCAAAGGCTTCGCCGAATCGCTGCGGATCGACATAATGGAGTGAAGCCACCTGCACGGCGCCGTCGCTGAGGTCGGTGCCGGCTTCGCGTACCACCTTTTCAACTTCGTCGGCTGACAGGTCGCTCTTTTCGTCGAAGGAAGCCGTCTCGATCGGGAAATCGACCGTCTTGAGGCTCATTTCGCTTTCGACCTTGGCGCCGTAGATCTGGCCGGAAGCGGCCGAGGCCGTCGCCGGCTGCGCCGATGCATCGTCGCCGTCGTCGCCGAACACTTGCATCGGGTCGAAAGGCGGGTAGGCCCGGCTGGTCGTGTGGCCGGCGGCGAGTGCCATCTTGATCTGCACGAAAGGCATGGTGTGGATGACGTCGCGGTCGCCCACCTTGGTGACCATCGACACTTCCATGCGACGACGGTCCTTGGCCTTGGCAATCTGGCGCGGCGCCACCAGCCTGGTGGTCTTGGCCACTTCGCCGGAATCGCCATTGCTGGCAAGTCCGATTAGTTCCGCGATCTCGGGTGGTGTCGCCAGCTGCTGGCGCCCGTCGAGGGCGGCAAACAGCGCGACGCCCATCAGCACGCTCGAGGTCACGCCAGTGAGAAATGTTCCCGACAGCCAGCGCGCAGAAACCTCACGCCGATCGGGCGGGCCGCTGCGGCCGTCCGCGATAAGCGGCGGCTCATTGCCGAGTTCGGCTATGACATCTTCCGTATCTGGCATCCAGAAAGGCTGCTTCTTCCCCGGGCGGAACGGCTTGTCGCTTTTGTTGTGGCCATGACATTTGCCTGTCACGGCAGGTTAAGTCAACGAAGCCTCAGGCCCCGGTCGAATTCCCCTCGTGCACTTCTCTTATAGAGCACTGTGAAAAGCGGGCGGCGTGCCTTCATCTATAAGGCTTGCCGCGCGCTTCCTTACGAGGCTCGTAAAAGAGGCCATTGCACGGCTGTGCTCGCGCCTCTTTGTTTGGCCTTGGTGTCGAACGGCAATGCGGCGGCAATAGGGCTCCTTCGTGGCCTCCTCCTCCTGTTATCCCCTGTTCCCCTGCGGCAGTCGGCTATCGACAAGGCCCGGCCGAAATTTCTGTCGTAAAAAGTTCAAAAACATCTGAGATCGGTGTTGACAGTTTGTCGGGGTGGCGACTATATACGCCTCACGAACGAGGGCGGTGCGCCGCTGGCGACGAAGAAGTTTGCTTCTAAGACTGCCCTCGACGAAATTCAAGA
>NZ_JAPYKQ010000022.1:0-71869 GCF_037179625.1 Mesorhizobium sp. Cs1299R1N3
GCGGTGCGACGGAAGTCGAAGTCAAGGAAAAGAAGGACCGCGTCGATGACGCCCTCAACGCGACCCGCGCGGCCGTGGAAGAAGGCATCGTTGCCGGCGGTGGCGTTGCCCTGCTGCGCGCTTCGGCAAACCTCAAGGCCACCGGCGTCAACGCCGACCAGGCTGCCGGCATCAACATCGTTCGTCGTGCGCTGCAGGCTCCGGCCCGCCAGATCGCGGCCAACGCCGGTGCGGAAGCTTCGATCGTTGCCGGCAAGATCCTCGACAACGCAAGCGGGACCTTCGGCTACAACGCCCAGACCGGCGAATATGGCGACATGATCGTCATGGGCATCGTCGATCCGGTCAAGGTCGTGCGCGCGGCCCTCCAGGACGCGGCCTCGGTCGCCGGCCTGCTGGTCACCACCGAAGCCATGATCGCCGAAGCTCCGAAGAAGGACTCTGGCGCCGGCGGCATGCCTGGCGGCATGGGCGGCGGCGGCATGGGCGGCATGGGCGGCGGCGGCATGGGCGGTATGGGCGGCATGGGTTTCTGACCGCGCAATTTGACCATCTCGGAAGGGCGGCAGCGATGCCGCCCTTTTGCTTTTGCCTTTTGTCGATAGGGGCTATGGCAGCTCCATCGAGGCGGACCTTGGAAGGCCCTTCGCGCTTGCAAACAATTTTTTGTGCATTGCAATATGTTGCTCGATGGATACGGTTCCACTGTCGGCCATCTACTCCTCCCAGATGCGATGCCGACGCTGAAATGCAGCGCACCTCCTCCCGCGCTGTTTTTCGACATCGGCCCGCTGCCATCGCCGCGGCAGCGGGCCTTTTGCGTGAGCGATAGGGTTCGCCCGAAGCTGGCTCTAAGCGATGCGGATGCTGTGGACTTCCAAGCCCTTCTTCCCCGGACGGCATTGGACCATTACCTTTTGCCCCTCCACCAGATTGGTGAGGCCAGAATCGGTCAACACAGTGGCGTGAACGAAGACGTCCTTGCTCCCATCTTCAGCAGCAATGAAGCCGAAGCCCTTTTTGGGATTGTACCACCTCACTGTGCCCGCACTCTCCGTCGTTCCACCCACTGCAGAGACGGATCCTTCAGCACGATGGGCAGGCGGCGACGTTTTGGCGACCTCGTCAATCTCCAGCAACTGGGTGACCTGAGGACCCTTTGACCGCTCTTCGACGGCGACCTTGAGCCGGGTTCCTTGGGAGACACTGCGGCTTCCGGCTAGCTCAAGTACTCTGCTGGGCAGGTAGGCATCCCTACCGTCCAAGAGTTTGACGAAGCCAAATCCTTTGGTCACGTCGAACCACTTCACCTCGGCATCGACAGGATCTACGGACATGGGAGGCGGACGTTGAAAATAGCTGGGCTCGGGAGGCCGTTCCGAAAAAGAAGCCGGTTCGTCGTCATTCCAATGCCTGCGTGGTTTGCGATGATCTCTATATCGACTCATGATCGTCTCGGCGGGATAGCGAAGGCACGGTGGTCCGCTAAGATAATCTCCATCGGGCGACGCGCTAGTGTCAATTGCCCTTGTGGCGCAAAGCTCTCTCAATCCATTGTGTCCAACTGGTTTGTTTTGCCGATTTGAGCAAAGGCGTCTGGTGCATTGGGCGGGCTGGCATTATGTGCAAGGAAAATCCCCAGACGATCATCGATAGACCTCGATGCCTGGGCCGCGAACATCCCTGTAGGGATCGCGTCGACACGCTTCAGCGCAAAAACCGGCACGACGAGTGAACTACCAATTGTCGAATGGCTGATGAGCACCTCGGTTTGTTCGATCTAATCGACGTTCTGGGCCGCAGTGAATGCTGCAGACTTCGTGGGGACGGGTGCTCGGCCGAAACGAGCGAAGGAGGCAAAAGTCGAGGTTCGCGTGCAAACTGCCCAACGCCAGGCGCTGGCGCGGCTGCGCAATCACCGCTTCTTTTGCTTGGCGAGCTAAACGCCGAGATCAGTGTACTCGTCACACGAACTCAACGCCTCCAGCCGGGCCGAACTCGTGGCCGAGCTGGACAGGCCGAAGCAGGGGCAATTGCCGGACCTGCCCCGTCTTTGTGCACTGGAAGCGCGGCCGTGTCGCGCCCGACTATCGAGATCGACGGACACTGGTATTCCACGCGCTCCAGCAAGAGATCTTTGAGCCGGGTGTCATCGGCCCAGTCCTTGAGATCGGTCACGCGTGCGCTCGGCATATCGTCCCGTGTCAAGATCACGCGATCCTCGCAGATCTCGGCTGTTCCCAACACCAGCCAGTTCAAGCTCCCCCCGGTCCGGGGGGAGCTCGTGCATCAGACGGCCCCCGAGTCGATTTTGGAGTGCCTGCCGATCGGCGACGAGGTTGTCGAGATGCCGTGACTGTTGCACTGGCAACCGCTCTTGCGCCAATTGCCCAACCAGCGCCCGCGTGCCGTCCACCACGAACACGCCGCAATCATAATCGTTCTGTTGCTGGGACATGCGGGCTGGCTCCAGGCGCGCACCCAGCCGTGCTGCAACTACTGAAGCAGGTACATCATTGTGTCCGCGGACGGAGTCGTAGTGATACGCAACCGGGCTTTCCCGATCGCGGCGGTCAACCAGCAGCAGCGACCAATGAGTGCCGCGGCGATTGGGGTCCGTGGTGCTGGCGTCGCTCACTGGCACAAACACGAAGTCGGCTGTGTCGTTACCGTCTCTGTAAAGGATGCCATCCAATGCGCGTTGCATATCGATACCCCCACGCAGACTATAAAGAGCTATGAGGGGGTCCACGAACCGCGTCCGGGCGGCGAGGTTCGGATAGGTCACCGGCAACTCCTGGGCCAGGAGATCGTAATCTCTCTGAATATGCTCGTCACCCAGCCATTGCTCGGCGCCGAGCACCTGCCCGGTGCGGGCATGCGACGAGGCTCCCGGATCCAAAGCGTCTATATGAGCCACGGATGGCGTAACCGGAAGCTCCGGCCGATAGTAAGCATCGTCCTGCCATTCGGCCTGTTCCAACTGGCCTTCCGGCAGCCACTCATTCGCGTCAAAGTCGGACGGCACTCGCGGCGGCCAGCTTGAGCCGGACGACGCAGTTTCCTGCCGTTCGGCGTGTCCTAACGCGCCTTCCGGCAGCCACTCCCTCGCATCGAAGTCGGACGGCACTCGCGGCCAGCTTGAGCCGGACGACGCAGCTTCCTGGCGTTCGGAGTGTCCTGACTGGCCTTCCGGCAGCCACTCATTCGCGTCAAAGTCGGACGGCACATACGGGGACCAAGTTGAGCTCGACCCGGCAGGCTGCGGAGCCCAATCAACCTGTTCAGAGGAAGCCACACCCAGCGCTCTGTTCGCCTCAACAACTGCTAGGTACTGCCGAAGCCTGTTGAGACTCAGGGTGACCTTTCCTTCGGCCTTGGTGAAATCCTTGTGATCGGCTTTCAACGACAGTTTCTGCTGAGCAGTGCCGTTGAGTCGGCTCACTATGCTCGCCCTACCCTCCCTTTGGAGCCAATCACTAAACCTGCGTTGCGCGCTGGCAATGGTCACACTTACGTTTTTCTGCCGGGATGTCGGCTTGGGTCCGAGCTTGATCAGCTCTTCCTTGGCCAGGCCCTCAATGATGCGGGCGTCGTCGGGATAGGGATTATGCCGGTTGGATTGCCGGCTCGTTTGGATTCCGCCGCCTAGGTGCTGCTGAAGCCGGTCGAGACTCAGGGCGGTTTTTCCATAGGCTGTGTTGAAGGCCTTTTGGTCTGCTTTCAACGACAGTTTCTGCTGAGCAGTGCCGTTGAGTCGACTCGCTATGCTGCCTCTGCCCTCCCTTTGCAGCCAATCACTAAACCTACGTTGAGCCCAAGCAGTATTCCAGACGACTTTTCTCTGTTTGCCCACCTCGGGTCCGAGCTGGCGCAGTTCTTCCTTTTCCAGGCCGTCGATAATGCTGGCGTCATCGGGATAAGGACTATGCCGGTTGATTTGGGGGTCGGCGCCTAGGTACTGCCGAAGCTGATCGAGTTGAGAGCTGGTCTGTCCTGTGGCTGTGATGAAGGCCTTGTGGTCTGCTTGCAACGACAATTGCTCCTGAGCACTGCCGTTGAGTCGGCTCACTATGCTTCCCTTACCCTCCCTTTGGAGCCAATCACTAAACTTGCGTTGCCTGGAAGCGATCACTGAAACGCGCGTTTTCTGTGGGCGAGTCGAGTCCGGTGCGAGCTCGGCTAGGTTTTTCTTTTCCAAGCCATCGATGACGAGGGCGTCCTCGGGATAAGGGCCAAGTGTTTGGCGCCCCATCAGGCGGGGCCCGGCACCGACTGACTGGAGCCCCTCAGCCCCGAGCCTCCGGAAATGGGACAACGCCGACGAGAGACGGTCGCGATCGTCCCCTCCGGCTTTCGTGTAGTCCTCGATGTCGATGGCCAGCGACCTTGGCTCGTTAAAAGCTCGAGTCGTCAACGGACCCCTGTTTTCTTGACGGAGCCAACGAGCAAATCCCCTAAGAACGCCTAGATTGTCCTTGATGGTAGGCTCGGGAACCTTTCCCTCCCCTCGGCCGATGGTGCCGTCGGGAACGACTTCATAGGCTCGGAGTTCTGCCGCGAACTGCTCGATGAGGCGCTCGTCCGCGGGATGCATGTCTGCGCCGGTGGGGGGGCGACTACGCTTGGCCGAGTCCATACGAAGCTCTGAATGGACCACGTCGGACACCGGGCTGCGGGACGACTTTTCGCTACGGCTTCCGAAGACTTTGCCGAGGCCTGATTTTACACGAGAAAACAGTCCACGGCTTTTGCTATCCTTGGTCCGCGTCGCGGTCTGCGCCTCCGATGGCGCTGTGAAACGCGTGCTACCGAATGACCTGTCACGCAGGTCAGACTGCGAGCCCGTCGGAGCCGAGCCAAGGTGAGCGCGAGGAATATCAATGCTGTGCCGCGTACTGCTGAACCCACTGTCGCGCAGATTGGATTGCTGCGGCATGCGCATTGAACCGCCGATGCCAGTGCGCCGCAGACTTCTTTGTGCCTCAGCGGGTCGAGTGCCGGGCGAACTCAATTTAACGGAGCTCTCCTCAGAAGAGCTGAGTTGAAGCTCGTTCAGCTGCTGTTCAAAGACAGCTTGATCCGCAGCCATGTTGTCCGAGCCTTGCCTCGCACGCTGCAGCTCTTTCTGCTCAGCGTACCAACGGGTCCAATAGTCTGGGTCGTTGTAGTTCGCGTCCATAATACTATCCCTAGCTGAGATGAAACTGCATAGCTGCCCCATGTAGGGACGAGCCGGTTCGACTCGGGTTTCCGCAGCAACAGACTCTCGCGGCCAGAACTCGAGATATTTGAAGACTGTTGCAGACACAGCTTTCGAGAATCTGACGGGTCGCGGACGAGGCCAGCCCCGACCTGAATACCTGGGGGTTGGTGGAGGTCCTTCCCGAGCGCGAATTGTGCAACCGGTGTTGAATCTGACCGCCGAGCGGCGGAATCTGCAAGGGTTAGCTGTTCGCTCGATACCAGCACCGTATCTTGGATGGCTGGATCGCGTGCGATCCAGCGTTAGCTGCGGCCCCATAACGAGCGGAGGGAGCCTGTCCGAGTTCGGGCGTTGATCGGGCTGGCGACCGAGCTTTCGTCCGCAGCCAGCATGGCTTCAGAACATCGCAGCCGATGCTCTACAAAGAGCAACGCGACGCGCTCGAAGCCTCGCTGGAAGAAAGCGAGCGCGCGGCCAAGCCCCCTCGTTGGACCGAAATGACAGCGACGCGGTAACCTCACATCGGCTTGGTCAATGCTGCCCCAGGATCAGCAATATTCGCGCGTGTGGGTTCACCCGCCGGCCGTCCGAGGCCCTATGCTGACACCGGACATGCGGGATAAACAAGCTCTTGCCACAGATGTCCGCCGCGTTGAGGAGAATACGGCATTGCCGCTCTGCCCGCCTTTGATCCGTCACGTAAAATCCCCCGGCCTGTTCGGCACCATCGATCGCTTGCCGTGCCTTGGCACGCCTGTGAGCGGCCGGACATTCGAGATCTTCAACCCATCGACAGGCGAATTGCTGGCGAAACTTCCCGACATGGGCATCGAGGAGACGCGCGCCGCGATCGGCAAAGCCCATATGGCGCAGCCTCGATGGGCGGCGCTAACCGCCAGAGAGCGCAGCGACATCCTGTGGCGCTGGCATCAGCTGATCGTCGACCACGCCGACGATCTCGCAAGGATCCTCACCGCTGAAATGGGCAAGCCGCTCACCGAGGCGAAGTCGGAAGTCTCGCATGCCGCGGCGTATCTGCAGTGGTACGCTGAAGAGGCCAATCGCATCTATGGTGAGACTATCTCGGCACCGTCGACAGACCGCCGCATGCTGGTCATCAAACAGCCGATCGGGGTCGTCGGCACGATCACGCCGTGGAATTTCCCGGCATCCATGGTGGCGCGCAAGATCTCGCCAGCGCTTGCCGCCGGCTGCACGATCGTTCTCAAGCCGGCCGAACAGACACCGCTCGTTGCGGGTGCGATGTTCGCCCTCGCCCATCAGGCTGGCTTTCCCGAAGGCGTCGTCAACCTGATCTATGCTTCGGATGGCGATGCGGTAGGCCGCGAACTCTGTTCCAATCCCAAGGTCCGCAAGATCAGCTTCACCGGCTCGACCGAGGTCGGACGCCTGTTGATGCATCAGTGCTCGGACCAGATCAAGAAGCTCAGCCTCGAGCTCGGCGGCAATGCGCCGTTCATCGTCTTCGACGATGCCGATATCGATGCTGCCGTCGACGGCGCGATTCAAGCGAAGTTCCGCAATGCCGGCCAGACCTGTGTCTCCGCGAACCGCCTTTATGTGCAGGCGGGCGTTCACGACAGGTTTGTCGAGGAGTTCGTCGGAAAAGCCCGCCAGCTTTCGGTGGGTGACGGCTTCGATCCAGCTGTAGCTATCGGACCGCTGATCGATAGTCATGCGCTGGCCAAGATCGAATCCCATATCGCCGATGCCGTGGCAAAGGGCGGGGCAGTTCAATGCGGCGGCAATCGCATGGGCAAAGAGGGTACGTTTTTCCAACCGACGGTCCTCACTGATATCTCCGGCGAGATGGCCGTGGCCCGAGAGGAGACATTCGGGCCGTTGGCTCCGATCATTCGCTTCGAAGATGCGGATCAGATCGTGCACGAGGCCAACGACACGATTTACGGGCTTGCCGCCTATTTTTACGCTTCCAACCTCAAGCGGGTGTGGCGTGTGGCCGAGGCGCTGGAATATGGCATGGTTGGCATCAACACCGGGCGCATGTCATCGGAGGCCGCACCCTTCGGCGGCATCAAGCAATCCGGCATCGGGCGCGAAGGGTCGCGCCACGGCCTCGAGGATTACCTCGAGATGAAATACCTCTGCATGGGCGGGATATGAGCTCGCGAGGGTAAGTCGTTACTCCAGGCCACCAGGTCGTCACTTCAAAGCCGACATGCTTTGCCAGTGTTTTCGCCAGTGGCGCCTGCCCCGGATCCGGGCTCTCCGGACTGTGGCAAATCCCGATTAGGCCGGCAGCCTGGCGACAACTCTCGGTTATTGGGGGTCTCAAGCCTGCGGCTCAAGCGCAGACCCTACAGGAGGCTGAGTTTGTTCTTCAGTTCCGCGTTCTCCTTGCGAAGGCGCTCAGCGAGAAGGATCTTTAGCCGTTTGTTTTCCTCCTCGAGCGCGACAAGGTCTTTCAGGTCGTCGCTGCGCGGCGCAGGTGTCGAGGCCCGTTTCCAATGGTAATAGGTCTGTTCCGATACGCCAGCCTGCTTTGCGGCGAGTTTCAAAGTGGCGCCGGCGTTGAGTGATTTCTCCATCTCGGAGAGCTTCTGAGCTCGCTCTTTTGCGGAGTAAATTTTCCGGCCGCTTCGAACCGTTGCCGTCGAATCCGACGTTGCAGGCTGTGTGACCGCTCCATTGGTACGGGATGGCGATGTTTTCTCCGGCTTCGACTTGCGCGATTGCGCAACTCTACTCTTGGCCTTTGGCTTTTCTGCTTTCGCAGGGGATTCAGAGGAGGATGCTACAGCTTCAGCGCCATTTGGATCGGGCATATGAGTCTCCGCTTGGGATTTGAACAGATGTTCAGGATCGACGGAGATTACGTTGGAGTCAATCGTCTGACAATTGGGCAGCTCTGCCGCCTCCGATTCTCGGATTGTCTCGGCGAGGGCCGCTGAGATATCAAAGTTCCCCCAAATCGGCCGGGACTGTTTTTGAACGCCACGCTTCCGCTTGACTTCCAAGATGAATGGTCGCGTTTGACGCCTCATGCCGCTTCCTTGTGAGCATTATTGTCTAAGAGGTCCAGTTTCGGGCTGCAATTTTCACCGCCAGTTCCTGTTCCGCGCCGGCCTTTATAGCCCAGAAGGAGCCTTGGCAACTCCATCAGAGCCATAGAGCCCGTCTCCAAACAAGAAGTTCATATGCGAGCCATGACCACCCATGTGGTATCATGCTTCATGGCCATTGCTTCGAATTCGCGCCCCCGGCACGTGCCGGAAAAGAGCTTTCCAGCCTATGCGTATTACCGGGCAGGCAGCCGCATCCTGTGCGCGATCCCGCCGGACATAGCTATCTGGCCGAGCCGATGCCGATCACCACGGATGCGGCGCTTGGCTCAGATCCATTCTTCTGGGGTCTCGACCTCTTCAATCACGGGTATTACTGGGAAGCACATGAGGCGTGGGAAGGTCTTTGGCAGGTTGCCGACCGAGGCAACCCTTCTCGCATGTTCTTCAAAGCATTGATCCTGTTGTCAGCGGCCGGCGTAAAGATACGAGAGGGCAAAACTGCCGCAGCGGTGCGTCACTCCCGGCACGCCGCATTGCTGTTTCGTCGATTGCGCGGCCCGTCGGAACACATCGTTGAAAACGCGCTCGGCCTCCCGCCAGCGATACTCGCCGACTATACCGAGGCAGCGACAGAGGCTCCGGCGTTGCAGGACGCGCCACTTGGTCAGCCTCAACCGGTGTTTGATTTCGTCCTCGGATCAGATCAGCGGGGCAAAGCCACGCGCAACAACAGCATACCGTCCGCTGCAAGCACCTAAGCTGGTTGAGAGCCAGGTCCGAAGGCCGCCTGGCGGCCTCGCCGTTATCAAATGCTGGCGGTTGCCTCGACGACCCTTCCGGCGAGCTAACACCTGAAAGGGACAGGCCCTAAGCGTCGGCTATGGTGTCACGGCTCGCAATTTGGCTGCTTCAAAGTCGAAGGAAACCCGGTTCCGGCCGCGCTGTTTCGCTTCAGAAAGGCATCGTCCTGCTGTGCGAAGAATATCCTGCGTATCTGCATTGGGAGGGATTTCCGCACCCCCGATGCTGACGGTCACCTTTACATCGTCCTGTTGCGCTTTGATCCAGGGTATCCCTTCAACAAGACGGCGGATGTTCTCCGCTATGGTCATTGCCTGCTCCTTGCGCACCCCTCGCAGCAGGACCCCGAACTCTTCGCCACCAAGGCGCCCAACTGAATCGCCCGGGCGCGTTAGATAACCAAGCGCCTTAGCGATTCGAACCAAGGCCTCGTCGCCTTTGGAATGTCCGTGCTTGTCATTGAACGAGGAGAAGTGGTCCGGATCGACAAGGAGAAGCGTGTCGTATTCACCCTCATCGCGCTCCCTGTCCATCCTTGCGATGAATCCGCCGCGACTAAGAAGCCCCGTCATCGGGTCGTGGGTGGTGACGAACGCCAGCCTGTCATGGGTTTCTCTGAGGGCCGCATACGACTTTTCCAGCTTGTCACATGTGTCCTGGATGGTTTCCGACTGGGCGAAGATATAGGCCCCGACAGGCATCCCAATCAGGATGGGGATGAGCGTGCACTCCACCCAACTCAGCCAATCGATCGGCATGCGTAAGGCTATTCTTGCCGTGAACGACAGACCAAAGGTCGCGACGACGGCAATGATCGTCACGACTATTGATTTACCTAGAATACGCTTGGTGCGAGGCGTCATGTTGTTTCTTTGGAGATTGGTACCGTTTTCTTAGATAGAGGCTCTGAAAGAGCCGTTACCAACTCTACTAAGATTAGTCGGAAACCAGAAGGCTGAGGGGCGGCCCCGTCTCCTGAGCCCCGGAGTGCGTGCGCACGCAAGACAGTGCGGCGAATTTTAGCAACGGTTAAAATGCGAGTTTTTCGATACTGCCGCTGTTCGTTGTCGAACACTACTGCATTCTCCATGGGTGGTGATCATTGAATATGCGCCGCGCGCGGGACGGCCGGTAGAGCCGCTCTCGACACGGCGGGCCCGCGTCCGGCGGCCCGCGGAGCGGACGGGCCGGTGCAACCGCGGCCGAGCATCCCTGCCCGGTCGGGCTAGCGGGGCTTCCAGCCCTGCGCGGGACGCAGTGGCCGGGATCGCGCAGGCTGCGGTTGAGCGTCAGCGCCACCGGTTCGGGCGATCGGCGAGCCGGCTTTTTCCCCCTCCTCTCCTTCCCTTCCCACTACTATTCCCATTGATTGCCACGTTGGCTGACATTATATTGCGTCAGGCTAAGCGGCAAAACCAGCAGGAGAAAGCAATGGGTCTCGTCCAGTATTCCGATAATGGCCTCTTCGCGCCGCGCAAGATCGCGCAGGCGTTCCGTACGACCAGCGAGGAAGTCGCGCGCACCGCGGGGCTTGGCAGGGACGCGGTCCAGCGCAAGGACCGCATTCGGTCGGACAAGACCCAGCGTCGGCTGCGCGAGATGGTCGAGGTGATCAACAAGGTCGAGCCGCGCTTCGGTTCGCAGTTGATGGCCTATGCCTGGTATCGTTCGGAGCCGCTTCCGGGCTTCTCCGGCCAGACGGCTATGCAGCTCGTGCGCGGCGGTCGTGCCGATGACGTGCTGGACTATATCGACGCGGTCGACGCCGGCGTGCACGCCTGACCCGGTGCTTTGTCGTGGAAAGCTCTATCGGGCGTTGAATCCCATTTATGCGCGCGAGCCGCTATCCGGCCGTGGCGGACGATTCAATCCGAAGGGTGTGCCGGCGCTCTACGCGTCACTGTCGGTGATGACAGCGCTACGCGAAGCGAACCACGTCGGCAATCTCCAGCCGACGACGCTCGTTTCCTACGACGCGGAAATCGATGATGTCTTCGACGGCCGCGACGCGGAGGCTTTGTCGGCGCAGGATATGCATGCGGCTGCGCTCGCCGACGGCACATGGCGCGATCAGATGAAGGCGAGCGGAGAAGCGCGGACGCAGGCCTTTGCCCGACGCCTGATGGATCAGGGTTGCAACGGCCTGCTTGTCCGCAGCTTCGCACCCGGCGCAACCAGGCAGGATCTGAACCTCGTGCTCTGGAAATGGGGGGATGCGGCCCCGCACCGCCTCACGCTGATCGACGACGAGGATCGCCTGTCGAGATAGCAAGCCGTCAGGCCGCGATCCGATCGCTTCCGGGCTTGTCGCCAGATGCCTCGACATCGCTGGCGAGATCCGCGTCTACCTCAGCCAGTTTCTCCCGCTTCATCCTCAACTCCGCCTCGAAGGCAAAGGCTTCACCGACGCGCGGAAGATACGATGCAAGACGCTTGCGAGCATCGTCGAGCCGCAGGCGATAGTTTCCTGTTCGCTGCGTGATCCGGCCAGGTTTGCAGGCGAGCGTCCGGGTCGCATCTACGAGCGGGCCATGCGATTAGCTCCCCTCGGCAGACGCGGCCATTGCGATGGGCGAATGCGGCGATGAAGAGGATGAACTGAGAAATAGAGTCCTGATTCTCAGTCGCCGCGCACGTTGCAAAGTTAAGAAATAATGATTTACACGCCGCGTCGGTGCAGGCAGGAATGGTGTCCGAGATTAACTGCCCCAGATCGTTTCGTAGATGCTGAGGAGATTGCCGCTGTAGATGCCCACGATTTCCTGTTCGCTGAACTGCCGGCGCAGAAGGGCTTCCGTCAGTGCTTGCATCGTCCGCGGTGTTTCAATACCGGCTGGAAAGAAGTGTGGCGGAGGCGGATACGCTTTAGGTGTCCAAACATTGTCGGCAACGTACTTCTGATATTGCTTCAATGCGGCGGCATCATCCGCATACGGGTATTGGTCAGCATAGTAGTCGATGCCCAGCGTGACATGCTGCGGGCCTACGAGGCTTGAGATATGGGCAATGTGATCGATAAACCGATCAATGGACGGCCGCTTATCGTCAGATACGAAGCCAGGAAAGCCAACAACTCCAATTGTGCCGTTTTGCGCGGCAATTGCCTTAATGAGCTCGTCCGAGAGATTGCGGGCAGACGGGTGAACGACTTTTGCATTGGCGTGGGACACGATGACGGGCGCCGACGAGTATTCGATGGCATCCATGGTTGTTCGAACCCCCGTATGAGCGCAATCGACAATCATACGAACCCGGTTCATGCGCTCTACGACCTGCAGCCCAAATCGGCTGAGACCAGCATCAGAGCGTTCTTCGCAGCCATCGCCGAGACGGTTCCTGACGTTGTAGGCGAGCTGCATGACGCCGACCCCGAGCACCTTGAAGGTGTCGATGAGATTCAGGTTATCTTCGATGGGTGCGGGCCCCTGGAAGTGCATTATGATGCCCATCTTGCCGAGCGCTTTGGCCTTGCGGACATCGGCCGCCGTGCGGACGAGAAGCAGATCGTCACGTTCACGCAACAGCCGGTGCCACGATGCAATTTTCCGCAGCGTAACCTCTGTCCCGTCCCAGAATCCAACAGTCGGAGCGATCGCAGTCAGACCACCCGCCCGATATTCGGCAATCATGTCCTGGTCATCCAAAAGGGGACATACTGCGTCGATAATGATCGCATTCTGGTGGAGGGATTCTGCGGCCGCACTCATTGTCGCTCCTAGCTTTGTTCCATGACCATGACACCTCGCGGGAGGGATTCCCCGCGAGACCGTCTCATCAGTGAAGTGGCAGACGCCTGTACCGCCCCGGCCGGTTCGGATCGAAGAAATGGTTGACCGGACCATTGTCCTGGAAATGCTTTGACCATCGAGCCATTGCCGCAGGGTCGAGCTCAACCCCGAGACCATGCCCTTCGGGCACGGGCACTGTGTTGTTGGTCTGCCGGAAGGGCCCGTTGATAACGACGTCGCCCACTTGCCAACGAAAGAGCGACTGCGAAGCCTCGGTGATCCAGGGCGTGGCAGCAACGACATGGAGGTATGCAGCCGTCATGATACCCAAGTCGTTAGAATAGCACCAAAAGCCCTTGCCCATGGCTTCGCAGGCGGCGATGAATTTCAACGCCTTTGAAAGACCTCCGAGGGCGGCGAAGTTGCAGACAAAATAATCGGGAGCGCCAAGCGCTACGGCGCGCCGCAAATCCGGGACGTGGGTCGAGAACGGGATGCCAGAATGCTGCCGCAACGCAGCCATCTCCTCGAATGTCGCGACCGGATCTTCGTAATTACGAATATTGTAAGGCTCAATCTCCCGCAGCACCCAGCGTGCGGTGGTCAGGGACCACTGCATGTTCGAGTCCAGCTTGATCTGTGCGCCCTCGCCCAAAGCTTCCCGCAGCATTCGCACTGTGCGGATCTCGAGCTGAGGATCGCCCAATATGAGCTTACCCTCGAAAATGGTCGAACCGTACTCTTCGCGCATTTTAAGGCAATGCTCTATGACGGCTTCGGGTGTCATTTCCCCACCCGCTCCTTCCTGTTCTGGACGAAAGGCAAAATACTCGGAGAAAGGAATGTTCTTACGGACCGCGCCGCCCAGCAATCGATAGAGCGGCATGCCAAATACCCTGCCCCGAATGTCCCAAAGCGCAAGTTCCACCGCACCAAACGCAATCGAGGCAGCGTTTTCACCTGTGTTGACCGTGATCTGCCAGGGTGGGACGCAGCGTGCTTCGCAGTCAGCAAGGTCGAGCGGGTCAGCCCCGATAAGGGCTGGAGCGATATCGGATTTTATGACCTCGCCAAAGTGCCACCAGGGCGCTTCTCCCAGGCCGACCAGACCGGAATCAGTCTCAACTTCGATGATCGATTTGGAAGCGCCGCCGTAGAGGCCCGCCGTCCACCATAACGGTGCCGACAGCGGCACGTTGACGTGTGTGACTTTGATGTTGGTAATCTTCATAAAAATTCCGAGCAGAGGCTTTGCTCAGGATGACATCCCCGAGCAACGATGACTGGTTGCAACGTGCGTAGGCTAAATCCAAACTGCGGCAGCCACCCTCGTGAAGTTTTGCCCCATGATCTTCTTTATGTCTGAGTCGCTGTACTGACGAAGCAACAGGCCCTCAGCGATGTCAGGGAGCTGCTCCGGGAGGATGAACCGCCATGACGAATAGTCCCATTGGTCGGCTTCTGATTCTGGCCAGACATTGGGAAATTCCTTGACCAGGTTCGGCATCTCGTCAGGATCCAAGACGGCGTCCAACCCCAATCCGACATGGTCGACGCCCACCAGGTTCGCCACGTAGTCGATATGGTTGACGATCGTCTCGGGCGTACAATCCTCATCAGCGGCCATGTACTTGCTGACGCCGTTGATACCCACCACCCCGCCGGTCCGCGCACAGGCCTTGATCTGGTCGTCGCGTAAATTGCGCTCGTGATCCCAGAGTGCCCGCGGGTTAGAGTGCGTGAAAATGACAGGCGTCTTGGAAATCTCCATGATTTCCATCGAAGAGCGGTAGCCGGTGTGGGTACAGTCGACCAGCATGCCGACGCGATTCATCTCGGCAATAGCCTCCCGACCAAGCGGTGTCAGAGGAATATCTTCATCGGTGCACCCGCCGGCGAACGCGTTGTTCTTGTTATAAGCCAAGTTCATTTGGCGGACGCCGAGACGGTGATAAGCGCCGATCATTTCGATGTTCTGGTCGAGAGCGTTGGCGCCTTCCAGATCGAGTGCAACTGCTAGCTTACCTTCTCGTTTGGCACGTTCAACGTCGGCAAACCGGTCGACGATCACATAGTCATCGCTATGAAGCTCGAGCCACCTACGGTAGTGCGCCGCGCAGCGGAGCGATTCCTGCCACGACAGGGCGTCCCATCCCACATTCAGACCAATGAACGTCGCCCCCCCGTCGCGCCAGCGTGAGAGAAAACTCAGATCCAAAGTGGGACGGCAAGCAACGCCGGCATGCGTGTCCCAAACAATGGTCTCGGCAAGCATTTTTCGTGCTGCTTGAGCTGTTCCACGTTCAATATTCAAAGTATTGGCCACTTTTCACCCAAATATATTCAAAAGCGTAAAACCTCCGTGCGCTCAAAATATTTCGAGCGCGGAGAAGCGTCATTATTAAACCTCGAGCCAGCAACGCGCGAAATTCTTCGCCTCGCCGTGAAAGTGATTTCCCACGAAACCCTGGACGGTCTTCGCTAGCCCATTGATGGATGTTGAAAACATCAAGGTTATGTGGCCCGCGTCTTCCTGAACCATTTTTGCAGCATCATGATAGAGAGACTTGCGCTTTTCGACGTCAAGTTCTGACCTGGCCTGGACGAGAAGCTTGTCAAACGCCGGCCGGTACCAGTTACCGTCGTTCCATGGAGAGTCGCTTGCGAATGGTTGGGTAAAAGCCTGATCTTCTGTGGCTAAGCTGCCGAAATAGGAGGCGCAGAAAGGCTTTTTCATCCAGACGTCGCTCCAATAACCGTCGGCCGGTACACGCTTTGGATTGATAGTAATGCCAGCTTTGGCCGCTGATTGCTGGAAGAGTTCTGCGGCGTTGACCGCTCCGGGGAACACGGACTCGGACACGTAGAGATCGATCGCCCCGCTTTGGCCAGACTTCTTGTAGTAGAAGCTGGCCTTATCCGGATCGTACGTGTGCTGAGGCAGTTCGGAATAAAGCGGATAGATCGAATTGATCGGATTGTCGTTGCCGATGGTGCCGTATCCCGCCTGCGTTGTTTTTAAGATCAAATTCCGATCAACCGCATATTTGAGTGCTAGCCGTAAGTCGGGATTGTCGAATGGCGCCTTGTTCGTCTGCATCACGAAATAGTTGAACGTGGTTGTATCCGCTACGTCGATCTTGATCGACGGGGAGCTCTTTAGCCGCCCGACAATGTTCGGTGTGAGTTCCGAGGCAAAGTGCGTTGAGCCGGCTAGGAGTGAGGACACCCGGGCCATATCATCATTGATCACCAGAATCTCAAGCTCGTCGAACAGTGGCTGCTCTGGCCTGAAATACTTCGGATTCCGCTTAAAGTTATAGCGGACGCCTGGTTGTGCCGACTCAAGGATAAACGGTCCCGTTCCGATTCCCTTGGCGGGATCTTCTCCTTCAGGTTGAGCAATCAGCGCCGCATTGGTCATCAGGTACGGGAAGTTGACGTCGGGGGCAGACAAGGTCACGGTCAATTGGTGAGAGCCGTCCACCTTGATGTCCTTGATTGCCTTCATGAGGGCGGCGGCGCCCGACTTCGTGTCAGGGCCGCGGTGACGGTTGAGCGAGTAGGCCATATCGTTGGCGGTGAACGCTTTGCCGCTGTGAAAGGTGACGTCCTTTCTCAGGATAAAGGTCCAGGTTTTTCCGTTGTCGCCAGGCTCCCAGCTCTCAGCCAGCTCGCTGGCCAATTTTCCATCCGTAGTGCGCTCCAGCAGCCTGTTGCCAAGCTGATAGGAAACAAACAGCGGGACCGAGGAAGGCATATTCGTAGGATCAACCGTATCGGTCGTCGAACCACCCTTGACCCCGGCTACAAATTTGCCGCCGCGTCGCGGCGTTTGAGCAAAGGCCGTTGTCGGGAGTCCAATGCGGCCAACAGCTCCGGCTATGCCGAGGCCTACAGATCCACGGAGCAAAGCTCTGCGATCAAGCTTGAGCAACGGCCTTTTGCTCGAATCTCCAAAATCCATCGTTAGCTCCCATTGGCTTTTGGCGGCCGTCAACGGCGGTTCCCTTGTGGGTTTCTCGTCCGGGCGATCGCATCTCAACATCGCCACTCTAGCTTCCGAATTATCGGCATCCCAATACAACTTGGGCACCGATTGTTATTGAATTTGTTATGAGTTGGGGGATATAAGCGGCAGTCGGCATCGTATTCGTATGGACACTAGGATGGCATCTCCGTCCCTTGAAATGAGGGAGCTTCGTGCCTTTGTGGCTGTTGCAGAGGAGCTAAGCTTCGTTGGTGCTGCGAAGCGGCTTAACGTTGCCCAGCCGGCCTTAAGCAGGACAATCAGCATGCTGGAAGCCAAGCTCGGCGTGCAGCTTCTAGACCGGACGACTCGATCGACACATGTCACCCTGGCCGGCAAAGTCTTTCTGGCGGAAGCGCACTATACGCTCGCTCAAATGAAAAGGGCGGTTCAGCTCACGCAAGAGGCAGAGATCGGCCTCACCGGCGAACTGCGAGTTGGCTACATGGATTTTGCGATCCACGGTCCTATGGTACCCCTCCTTGCTGAATTCAAGCGGACTCATCCGCTTGTGAAAGTCAGCTTAAAACGTCATCGATCTGACGCACAGTCGACCGATCTTAACGCCAATCGTATCGATGTTGGCTTTGCCGTGAGGCACCGCTTTCAGGGCAACATAAAAGTAAGGCCGTTCACGCAAGAGCCGTTGGTTGCCGTGATCAACCGACACAATCGCCTGGCGCAACAAGATCGTATCTCAGTGAGCGATCTAGCTGAAGAGTCTTTCATTATGGGGGATCGCGAGGGCTGGGAGCTATACTTGCCAACCGTGGAAGCATTCTGCGCAACTGCGGGGTTCGTGCCGAGGATCGCGCTTGAGGCGCAGGATGGTGCCACCATCTTCAGCATGGTCGCCGCAGGCCTTGGCATCACGCTTTATCCATCATGTGTGCGCAACGCTGAGCTACCCAACCTGGTGATTAAGGAATTTGTCGAGGATGCGCCGCTTGTCGAAACATTTTTTTTGACGAAACAGTCGGGGTACTCGTCGGCAACCGACAAGATGGTGAGCTACCTCCAGCATCTGATTTCAATCAGGTAGCCGGGCGGAAGGCCCCGTCCAAGAAGACTCCATACCTCGTCAAATTCTCCCTAGAACCGATTTTGATATCCGAATTCTTCCCATCAGCGCACGCAACTCAGGCTGGGGCGCGACGAGAAAGTTCGAAAAGCTTCCAAGAACCCCAGCCATGTCTACGCAAAAGAGGCTCAGTTCCTTTTTCGGAAGCTTTGCCGCAAAGTCTTTAGCCTCAAGTGGACGTTTTTTGGTCCGCTTGTCGCATTCGCAAGAGTCATCGAAGGGTAGAATGGCACCACGTGACCGCCTCCGCGGCGGCCTCTCCGTCCCGGTGGGTCAAGGGCCGGCAAAGCCGGGCGAAAGCTTCACCCTTGACGCGGCCGGCGGGCATGCGGCAGCCGCGGTCTTCCTCCTCTCTCCTTCCTGCCTTTGGCTTACTCATCACCCTTGGCCTTCAGTTCAGCATTCCAGTCCTCCTCGCGCGGCCGAAGACGTTCGAAGCCGCAGCCAGCCCCACCGGCGAGCGCTTCAAGGCGATCGGCGTAAACCTCGCCTTGGGGATTGTGTCGGTCGCAGCGATCAGCACCACACCTTTCGGGGCTACGAGCAGTCGGATAGAGGCTGTCGCACCGTTCACCCTCCAGCGCCGCAAGGCTCATGGCGTCGGTCGCCGCCTCGGTGACGCACAGGCGCGGGGCATCGCAGGAGCTGAATTGGAACAGCACCTTGGCGCCCCCGGTCGCGAAGCCGCGCCACTCAGGACCGCGCTCTTCCCAGCCGGTGAAACGCCCCTCCCCATCCCTATGGGCAGCCCACACGCTGCCACGAGGGCTTTCCCGCAGGAGGTCCTGGCGGATGGCGGATCGCATCACAGAGTTCGGAAGTTGTCGCCCTTCGCGCAGGTAGCGCGGCGAAGAGGATGAACGGAGAAATAGAGTCCTGATTCTCAGTCGCCGCGCGGTATCTTTGCTTCGAGCGCGGCTGCGACAAATGCTCTGCGGGCGGCTGGTGGATGGCTCTCGCCACGCAATACCCGCAGACAAGCGTCCATCGCTGCCTTCCGCTTTTCGGTTTGACGAGGGAGTTCCCGCAGCAAGATAGCGGCCGCGTCATTGACCTCGACCACCACACGCTCTGTGCCGTGACCGCTGACCTGAACTACGACTGGCCGCTCAAATCTGTTCAAGCCAGATCTTCCCTCACCCGAAGCCGTGCGGTATCGGCCGCTCGGTAGCCTTCTAGCCCACCCGGAGGGTAGAGCCGTACTCCACAGCTCAGCCTTGATTTGCGCCAGGCGGTCGCCATACGCGCTGACCGCTTCGTGCTCTGCTTGAATTTTGCGATTTGCTCGCAAGGTTGAGAGCTTAATCTATTTGTCTGGAATGAATATAGCGGCGATAACCTCCAGGGGCGACGGCAGTTCATCCACCCCGAAAACCACAGCTACGCCCGCAGCTTTTTGCAGGCAGCGATCCACTGCATGGCGAATATCGGATCTTCCAAAATGTCGACGCGCCTGGTGAAGACGAGAAAAGCGTGGTGCGCAGCGCTTACGGATTGTGCCCGTCATCTGCATCATAGCATGCCCGAAGGGCAGTCTGGTGCATGAGGTCCCTTTGCTCTTCAGGCCAGTCATTGAGGAAATCGATGGCGTCCGCAAGGCCCGCAATCTCTTGTACGATGTAGGTCGCACGTTTCACGAAAATGGAGCTGCTGAAATCCTCCGCGTTCATTCGTTCCTCCCAACTTGTTAAACTCTCACTTTGGCGGCGGTACCCGCTCGTCAATCACCGCGCAATGTTCTGTGCGACTGTGACAATTCAAGGTCGAGCAGTGTCTGTTCGGTGTCGGCACGACAAAGCCTCGCCGGCACATCTTCTAGCGGCTCGACCCCATGGCCAGCCTGCGCGGCCCTAGGCTGCCCCCACTCTTGCCCTGCTTCGGCGGCTTTGCGGGGCGCGCAATTGCCTTGGCGGCACGGTGTCAGACTGAATGTCAGAAACGCGGTCCAGGAGATGCGACTCCACTTCGGCCTTGTTCTATCAGGTGGCAAGATCCGACATCTGAGGCTCTGTCTGGAGCAGGTCAATTCCCGGTCGAGAGCTTCGTCGTTGCCCGGCGCCGGTGACGATACTGCGAAGTGATGAGCGAGCGGAAGCAGCTTGCTAGCCGACCCGTGCGGGTGATCGTGGAAGATCCGAGGACAGACGAGGAAGCCAATCGCATAAAGCGGGATTGGATTGCTCCCTGTGGATAGCCCGGTGGAGGTCTTGCGACCCCAGAGCATTCGACAGGTATATTCGGCTAGACGTCCAGGCGAGCGCCAAGTCCCATCGAGGAGCATACCCCGCTCGCCGAGGAGCCTTAGCCGAGCCCTCGACCGATCCACGCGGGTACGGTCAATCTAAGCTGTTGCGGTGAGACTCCGTGTAGGTTCCTGAAGCATTTCGAGAAATGCGACGAGGAGACGAAGCCGCTCGCCATCGCTACGTCGACCAGAGGCAGCCGGGTGCCTTCGATCAGCCGCTTTGCGTGATCGACTCTCAGACTCAGATAGTGCTTGGCGGGCGTGGTACCCACATATGTCCCAAAGAGCCGCTCTAGCTGGCGTCTTGAAACACCAATGCGCTTCGATATGTCTGACATTGCTATCGGAGACTCGATATTCTCTTCCATCACCCTGATGGCTGCGACGAGACTTTCGCTCACGCCAGCGAAGGCGATGCCCGAAGGGCCTGTCTGACGGTTCGAACCAGAACGCTGCCCGTCCACCGTCGCATGCCTGCAGACTTCCTGTGCGATGAAGGCGCCCGCCTGCGTTGCGATAAGGTCGACCGCGAGGTCAAACCCTGCCAACTCGCCGGCGCAGGTCGAAAATTGCCCATCTTTTACAAAGAGAGAGTCGCGTATGCGCGGCTGGTTGAACACTTCGGAAAAGGCAGCAAGCCGCGACCAGTGGATCGTGCAGCGCGTACCTGTCAAAAGGCCGGTCTGCGCCAGCAGCCATGTCGCGGTTCCGAAGGCAGATATAGCAACTCCACGACGGGCCATCAGCCGCAAAAATCCATTAAGTTGTGGCGTCAGTTGCCGCTCTACCGGTTCGCCTGCAACAACTGCGAGTTGGCCAGGTCTATGATCGTCCAAGTGGGAAGCCAGATCGTCGATGGTGACATCGACAGGAGCTGCGAGCCCGTTGGCGCCTTCGACCAGGCCCGCTCCCAAGCCAGCGATACGCCATCTAAAAAGCGGCAATCTCGATACGGTGTTGGCGAGACGGAACGGTTCCATGTAGGCGTGAAGCGCCAGGTGGGAGAACCCCGGCAGGACAAGAACGACCACATCAAACGGCCGGTCGGCCATCGCCGAAATCTCCGGCGTGGCCAGCGACTTCATGGCGGCAAGATTAGCTGGCGCGTTCATCAGGGTCCGAATATCGCGACCGGCTTGCCGAACATGCCGGGTTCTGGTTTGACGCCCAAGCCCGGCCGCTGCGGCACGGCGATGTGGCCCTTGTCGATAATGATCGGATTCTTCGCGTCGAAGTGGCCTTTGATGTACTCCTGCGCGATCCAGGCCCCCTCCATGCGACGCGGCTCCACGGTCGCCGCGAGATGAACGCAGGCCGCCGCGATGATATCGCCGCCCCAGGCATCGTCGCAGCTGTGCGGAAGCGAGCGTATGGCGCACAGGTCGCGCACTGCTGTCATCTTGGTGAGGCCACCGAGGCGCGTCACTTTGAAGCCGAAACCGTCGGCGATGCCCATGGAGATTGCCCTCAGCACCGCGTTCTGGTCTTCGGTGCTCTCGTCCAGATAGACGGGATGTGTCACGCGACCTTTCAGCGTCGCGATCTCATCCATGGTGTTGCAGGGCTGTTCGAAAACGAACGGGATCGCCTGGCAGAGCCGGTCGAGATGGATCCCGGCAGCGACCGTCAGGCCCCGGTTGCCGTCGACCGCGATGCGCGCCTTGTAGCCAACCGCTTCCCAGACCTTGTGAACGACGGCGACGTCTTCTTCCAGGTTGCGCCCGCCGATCTTGACCTGCAGGCGCGGATAACCGGCCTTCACCTTGTCGGCGGCAATCCTCGCCGTCTCGTCCGGCGACCCGACGATCAGCGAATAATAGGCCGGCACGCGGTCGGTCAAAGCACCGCCCAGCAGAGTCGAGACCGGCACGCCGAGCTTCTGTCCGAGGAGGTCGAGAATGGCCATGTCGAGCGCAGCCTTGGCATAGCCATGTCCGTTCAGGCGCTCGTCCATCCGCTTTGCCAGCAGCCTGATCGAAGCTATCTCGGAACCAATGAGGCCCGGCGCTATCTCGGCAATTGCCGCACGGGCCCCGAGCGCGTGGTGCGGCTGGTAGACCGGGCCGATCGGGCAGGTTTCGCCCCAACCCATCAAACCGTTGTTCGCAACTATTTCGACAAGGGTACTATCGAGCGTCTCCACGTCGTCGCTCGCCATGCGATAGGCTCCGCCTTTGACGGGCAACTGCGCCGTGTAGACGTTGATCCGATCGATGCGCATACTCAGTATTCCTCGTTCAGCGCGTCGACGGCGGGGATCTCACGAGATCGCCGGTCGATATAAGCGCGCAGCTCCTCGTCTTTAGCAATGTCGAGCGTCGGCTCTTCATAGTCGGCCAGCAGCCGACGGGCATGTTCAAGAGCCCGCTGCTTGATGTCCTTGGAACCATCGGCTTTCCACTGTTCGATCGAGTTGTTGTCGAAGAGCTTCGGGATGAAGAAGGCCCGCTCGAAGTTGGCCTGCGTGTGCGGATGGCCAAGGTAGTGGCCGCCCGGGCCAACATCCCGCACGGCAGCCAGGGCCTCGTCGAAGTCGTCCCACTGGATGCCCTTTGTCATGCGATAGCCCATGTCGCATACCTCCGCGTCGACGACGAACTTCGCGATCGAACAGTGCATGCCGGCTTCGTTCCAGCCTGCCGAATGCCAGATATAATTGGCGCCCGACATCAGCACCGCCATCATGGTCATGGCGCTCTCATAGCCAGCCTGCGCGTCGAATACCTTGGCTCCGCCGAGCAAGTTCGACGTGCGCCACGGTACATTGTACCGGCGGGCCATCTGGCCGATCATGAAATTCATCAACGAGATCTCGGGCGTTCCTGCCATCGGGGCGCCTGACTGCATCGACACCGTCGAAAGGTAATGCCCATAGATCGCCGGGCAGCCCTTGCGGATGACCTGGGTATAGGCGAGCGCCGAAAGCGCCTCGGCGTTCAACTGTGCGACAGCCGCCGCGGTGGAAGCCGGCGTGTTGGCCCCGCCGAGAACGAAAGGCGAGCACAGCACCGGCTGGTTGCGCCGGCAGAAGGCGCGCATAGCGCCCAGCATCACCTGGTCCCAGACGAGCGGTGAATTGCCGTTGCAATTGCCGGTCGTGACCGCGTGGGTCTCGAGGAAGTCCTTGCCAAAGAGAACCTCGCACATGTCGAGTACGTCCTCGGCATTCTTGGGCGAGGTGGTCATGCCCATGAAGATCTTGTCGGAGTGCTTCATCGATGAATAGGTGATGTGCAGGTGCCGGTGCGCAACGACGAGATCCATCGGCTCGACGATATGATGGGCGGACGAATGGAGTGCCGGCATCATGTGCGCGAGCTTATGGAAGGTGCCGAGGTCGGCGATGGTCGGCCCACGCCTGACATCATCGAGGTCACGCATATAGGGCGCGCCGGTCATCGGCACGAAAATGGAATTCGGTCCGCCGAGCTTGACATTCTTTGCCGGGTCGCGCGCAAAATATTCGATTTTGGGAGGAATGGTCTTGATAAGTTCCATGACGAGCCCGCGGTCGAGGTATACGCGGTCATCGGCACGCACGTCGGCGCCTGCCCTCTTCCAGTCCTCGATCGCGATCGGATCGCGAAACACCACGCCCACGTCCTCGAGGATCGCAAGAGAAGCCTCGTGGATGCGCTCGACCTGCTCGGCATCCATTGGCTCTACCACCGGCAAGCCGCGCTTAAGCGTCGGCAGCATGTCGATCTTTGGCGCCGTGCGGATCGTCCGCCGCGCTTCCCGTCCTCCTCTACGGGAGGCTTGTAGTTGAGCAGTCATGCCGGTCTCCAGGAATTCCACAGATTGAACTCGAACGCGTCCCGACATTGCCATCGCTGTGGGATTCGACCTACTGCAAAAGTCTCACGCGGCTGTTGACTAAAGCTCCGCGGAAAATAAATCCCTTGTCAACGGAGAGGGCAAAGATTGGGGATTTTAGAGTGCGCTTGACTCTAAAGAGACTTCTGAAAGAAAACTTAGGCGAGAGCTTATTGCTGGCGTGCTTCAGCTTGTCGGTGCCGATGTCGGTCGGCCCAATCATCGGAGCGATGACTTTGCGAGCACTAGGTTTTCTTCGCCCCCCGCCGGACGCATTGGACGCAATGGATCCTGCTTTGTCGGATCAGATTTATAAGGGCTTCGCCTGTTTATGCGATAGGCAGGGATAGCTTGTGATGCGGCCCCCGTAGGTGACGTAAACCCGACCGGTCACGCAGGCACTTTCTTCCGAGGCAAGCCAGACCGCCGGATTACCGACATCCCCCGGGTCGCCCAGACGTCCGAATGGGTGCATCACGAGCAGGGCCTTGAGGTTAGTGTCCATCATCTAGGCCCAGTCCGCCTCGGTTATGTCGTCGACCGTCTTCTCGAACAAGATGCCGGCGTTGTTGACGATGATGTCCGAGCCGCCGAAGCGCTCGACGACAGTCTGGACGGCCGATGCAATATGCGCGGAGTTCGAAGATCCGGCGTCTCGTAGATGACGCTCTCGTTGAGCACGTCTCAGGCGGCGGTTCCCCTTCACAATCGCAACCGCCTTCCTCCGCGAACGCTGCGTGATACCGGCGCCGATTCCGGGCCTGGCGGCAATGCGCCCGAGCGGGGCCGTCTTGCTCCGCTATTGCCGTTGACCGCGTTGGGCACACGGCATCCACGTATCCCGCTACCGACATGCTCGCGGCAAAAAACATTCCTGAATGCCGCCGCGGCCGCCTTGCTGGCGCAATGGGCCGTGTGTCCGGAGCCGGGAGAGTGCCCAGCAAAATGCGATGTTCACAATCGCGCGGCCGCCTTGCCCTTCACGCAGAAAATCGACGTGAGATTGTTGTCGAACGTCCGCTCCCAAATTCTCGTCAGTCTTCTCGGCGATGTTGCCCCCTAGAAATGATCCCGGCCTTGTTGAGAAGCACGTCCAGCCGCCCGACGGCCTGGACGGCATAATCGACCAGATCCTCGCAATAGGCCTTGTCCCTGAAATCCTGGCCTTGCTCGAGAGAGTCCGCCTGTTTCTTTTGAGCTCGGCCTTGAGCCAGTCCAAGCCAGCCTTGGTCGGCGGCGCCCGCAATCACACGATAGCAGTTGCGCATGCCCGACACCTCCGGCCGCTCCTGTTATCACTGCGGTTTTCTCCTCGATGCCGCGAGCCACTCTTGACGGAAGTGGCTTATATTCTGTGAACTGTGCCCTAAGCCAGCAAAAGTGTCACTTCTCCTGTGTTGGTTTGCCGGCACTTACATCTCACGGGCTTATCATGGTGGGAAACGTCGGATAATGATGGAATGGCGTCGTAAACTGCGTAGGGTGGCCTGCATCTTCACCGTATCTGTCATGGGTAAAATTGCCTTGGAGTTAGCGGCGTTATCAGCAGCAATGCAGCTTTTGCATTGCCGCGAGGTGCGCGGCTGACCGCCTCTTGCCTAAGGTAGCGCGGCGCGCGATCATCGCGATGTTTGGAGTTCGAGATGGTTCGCCGCTATTACGACCTACCCTCCTTGACTGCGCTGGCAGTGTTCGAGGCTTCCGCCAGGCACCTGTCGTTCAAGCTGGCGGCTTCCGAGCTCAACGTGACGCCAGGCGCGGTTAGTCGGCAGATCAAGGCCGTCGAGGAGGAAATCGGCGTTCCATTATTTGTCCGATTGGGAAGCGGCGTCATCCTCACCAGTGCTGGGGAAGATTTATACGCTGTGCTGGCTAGCGGCTTTTCCAAAGCCTCTGAAGTTGTCAGAACCGTGAAACGCGGTGACCGCTCCAAAAACGTGACAGTAGCCTGCTCAGATGCCTTCGCAACGATGTGGTTGATCCCGCGCATGCCAGGTTTCTGGACCCGCTATCCTGACATTGCCGTCGACCATCTCATATCTGATAATTCGCGAGACTACCGGCGCGCTGAAGTGGAGCTTCGCATCCGCTATGGGTTTGGTGCGTGGCCCGACGAAACCACTGAACCGCTTTTTGGCGATGTTATCTATCCTGTCTGCGGCCCTGACTTTGCCCATATGCACCGGGATGCCACAGCAGAGTCGCTGTCCGAACTTCCGCTCCTGCACGTCAACTGGGTCGACCCTGATTGGGCTGACTGGGATGAGGTGTTGCGCCGTGCGGGAATTCCCCATGGCGCTCCCCGTGGCCGCAGGTTCGGCAAGTTTTTCGTGACCTTGCAGGCCGCCCAGGCAAATCAAGGTGTTGCAGTCGGGTGGCACCGCTTGGTAGGGCCGCTGATAAGCGAAGGTAAGCTGGTCAGGATTACAGATCTGGAGTTGCCTGCTCCCGGGGGGTATTCCCTTACCTGGAATGATAATCGGACCTTGTCTCCCGCCGCCGAGATATTCCGGACGTGGTTGAGAGAGGTCTCAGCCCAAGAGCGAGCAACCTGATTTTCACAGCTCCCGGCCGGCGCGCCTCTGCATCGCCCATAGCTTCAGCGGCGCTCCAATTGACATCAGCGGTTCTGGATAAAGCCGAGCCGGAGTTTGCTCCTGCAGGGCCTCCGCGACCATGGGTTCGTCGCTGCCGACGGCAAGGTCGGCGGTCAGCATCCCGTAGAGCGTGCCCTGCACCGTTCCCAAACCGTTGCAGCATCCGGCAACGAACACTCTTTCGTCGACTTCTCCGAACGCCGGCGCCGAGTTTAGGGAAAGGCACAGATGGCCTCCCCACCGAAACTCCATCGGCATTTCACCCAGCATCGGAAAGCGTGCCCGAAACGAGCGGTCGTGCGCAGCGCCGATCCGTTTGATCTGCTTCTCGCTCGTCGACATGTCCGAGTTGTAGGTAAAAGTGTTGCGGACGACGATGCGGTCGCCGATGCGCCGGATGGTCGACCCCATCGGATCAGCCGGGATCAAGCCCCAATGCAGCTCACCGCCGAGGGTGGCCTGCTCGCTCTTGGCGAGCGGCCTGGTCATGCTGGCATAAGTGAAGACATGCAGCAGTCGTTTCTTGAAGAATCCGAAGCTTTCGAGATGACCGTTGACCGTGAGTATCAATCGCGGCGCAGAAATCTCGCCCTCGGCTGTCTTGACAATGTGCAGTTTGCCAGTTTGCACAGATGTGACTGGAGAGTTTTCGAATATCCGGATGCGGCTCGACAAGCCCTCGGCGAGCCCGCAGATGAAACCGGCCGGTTGAGCCATCACCGTCCCTGGCGTGAAAGTGCCGCCGATGAAGAAGTCGGTTCCAGTGATTTTCTTCAACTGCTGCGCGTCCAACTGCTCAAATGGCTCGGCCAGCCCGGTTAGGTGGTTTTCGAACTCGCGCAGAATAGCAAGGCCGTGATCGGTGGCAGCTCCATGAAACTTGCCCGCCCGAATGAAGAACCGATGCAATCCATACTCATCCGCCGCCGAGCTTGAGAATTCAATCGCGGCGCGGTTCATGCGAATGCGCTTGCGGTCGTGCCCGTGGCTACCGCCATAGTTCTCGCCGCCTAGCTCGTGGGGCAGGTCGATCATGAAGCCAGAGTTGCGCCCCGCAGCACCCCAGCCGATCCGTTGAGCGTCGATCACGACGATGCGATCTTCCGGTACCAATTGTGAGAGGCGCCGCGCGGCCGCGAGGCCGGCGTAGCCGCCCCCGACTATGACCCAGTCGGCCTCGTGGCGGCCGCGCAGCACCTCATGCGCCTTGGGAGGCGGTAGAATTCCGTACCAGCCCGACAGGTTGATATCGGCAGGCGTTCTAGTGGCCTGATGGAGGCTCATGTGGCTGTCGGCTTAGTCAATGACGCGCGAGACCTTCGGATCGGAAATGTCCGCCCAGATGGTCTTAAGTTCTGTGTACTGGTCATGGGCGTGAAGCGACTTGTCGCGTCCGCCAAACCCAGAAAGCTTGAAGCCACCGAATGGCGTGGTGATGTCGCCCTCGCCGTAGCAATTGATGGTCACCGTGCCGGCGCGGATATCGCGCGCGATGCGATGCGCCTTGCCAAGATTGGCGGTGAAGATTGAGGCTGCGAGACCATATTGTGTGTCGTTGGCGACGCGTACCGCTTCGTCGGCGTTGGCCACCTTGATGACCGACAGCACGGGGCCAAAGATCTCTTCGCGTGCGATCGTCATTTGTGGCGTCACATCGTCGAATATGGTCGGCTCGATGAAATAGCCCTTGCCTTGCTTGTGTGCATTGCCGCCCGCCACGAGCTTGGCGCCTTCCGCACGGCCCTTCTTGATGTAGCCCATGATACGGTCGAACTGTTCCTTCGACACGATCGCGCCGAGCCGGTTGCCCGGATCCAGCGGCTCGCCCAAGGGCCATTCCGTTAGCTTGTGAAGCACGGCCTCGATAAGACGGTCCTTGATCTTCTCGTGCACGATAAGGCGGGAATTAGACGAGCAGTTCTCGCCCATGTTCCAGAAGACAGCTTGGGTCACATGCTGAGCGACAACGTCGAGGTTCTCGGCATCGTCGAGCACGATGCACGGGTTCTTGCCGCCGCATTCGAGCACGATGCGCTTGAGGTTGGACCTGGCGGAATATTCCAGAAATTTTCGGCCGACATCGGTCGATCCGGTGAAGGCGACCATGTCGACATCCGGATGCATGCCGAGCGCCTTGCCGGTGATCTCGCCAGGACCAGTGACGATCTGCAGGACGCCCGGGGGCAACCCTGCCTCATGCGCCAGCTCGGCAATCCGCAACGTCGACATGTTGGTCTGCTCGGCCGGCTTGACGATGACGGAGTTGCCGGTCGCGAGCGCCGGCCCGATCTTCCAGGCCAGCATCAGGATCGGGAAGTTCCACGGCAGAACGCAGGCCACCACGCCGAGCGGCTGGCGCACGATCAGCGACACGACGTCGTCGCCCGAAGGTGACGTCTGGCCGTAAAGCTTGTCGGTGGCCTCCGCGTGCCACTCCAGACAATGCAGGGCCTCAGGAATGTCTATGGTTGAGACATCGTAGATGGGCTTGCCGCTTTCGAGCGTCTCCAGCACCGCAAGCTCATGGACGTTGCACTCGATCAGCTTGACGAGGCGCCGCAGCACGCGCTTGCGCTGGCTCGGGTGCGCGCGCGACCAGGCGCCCGATTCAAACGCCAGCCGGGCCTTCTCGACGGCGAGATCGACGTCGGCCTGACCGCAGGATGCAATCCTGGCGATCACCTGGCCGGTCGCCGGATTGATCGTCTCGAATGTATCGCCGGATTGTGCCGCCCGTGCCTTGCCGTCGATCACCGCATTGGTTGGCAGCGGCAGGCTAGCCGCCAGATTCTGGTACTCATCACGCGTTAATAGCGATGACATTCTCGGAAGCCCCCTTTTGCGATTTTGCAGTGATTGACGAAATGACCGCTTTGAGCGTGCGGATCGTCGTCTCGAGTTCCCGCTTCTGCTCGTCGTCGAGCCCCCGCATCGGCTTGCGCACAGGCCCAGCTGGCAGGCCGGCGAGTTCGCAGCCGAACTTGATGCTCTGCACGAACTTGCCGCCCTGTTCCAGAACCCGCATCAGCGGCAGCAGCGCCGACATGATCTGCCGGCCCTTAGTGAAATCCTTCTCGATCACGCATGCTTCATAGAGTGCGATGTGCTCGGCCGGCAGGCAGTTGCCGGCGCCGCACACCCATCCCTTGGCGCCCCAGGCGAAGAATTCCAGCGCCTGGTCATCCATGCCGCAGAACAGATCGATATGCGGATAGTCGCGCGCCAGCGCGTGCAGCTGGTTCATGCTGCCGCTGGACTCTTTGATGGCGCAGAAGTTGGTGCTGCGGCCGACCCGGTCCAGGAACTCGAGGTCCATCATCGTGCCGGTGCGGCCCGGATAGTTGTAGAGCATCACCGGCAGGTTGGCGGCCTTGTCGATGGCCAGCGCATGGTTTGCCAGTTCGAGCTGCGTCGGAACAGCGTAATACGGCGCTCCGATCAGGATGCCGTCATACTTCAGATCTTTGGCGATCAGCGCATATTCGATGCAGTCTTCGGTGCGGATGGCGCCGACGCCGGCGATCAGCGGCACCTTCCCCTTCACCACGGTTTTGGCGAGCTTCAGCAAGCCGACACGTTCATCGCGCGACTGGGCGTAGTATTCGCCGGTCGTGCCGCCGACGATGATGCCGTGCACGGCCGCTGCGACCAGGTGCTCGACCATCACACAGAAGCCGTCGCGGTCGATCGATCCGTCTGCATGATAGGGTGTGGTGACGGGCGGAATAATGCCTTTGAACGACATCGGCCTGGCTCCAGTTCGGGTTCAGGCTCGTCGTTATATGGAAGGTTTGTGCAGCCGGCAGTCGAAATAAAGTCACGCGGCAGGATACTTTTTTGCGCGGCCCTCGCTACCGTATATACGCATAGGGTAACCGGGTTTCTCTGCCCCTCTGCCTATGGGCCAGGTGGATTTTGGAAGAGCCATGGAGTTCGTCCGAGCAAGGAGGTGATTCCAGGTGACCCCAAAGTCGATCGTGGCTCGCCGGCGACTAATATATCGGCGGCCAGACCACGCAAACGGTGAGCCCAGACTGCGCCTCCAAGTTTCCGAGGTCGACGACAGTCTCGCGCCTGGCGCCCATCCCCTTATGCGGCCCCACGGCGAAAAAGTAGCCTGACGCTTGATATTATTTCGACTCCGCCGGCGCCGAATTTTCGATAGCGTGGTCTTCCAGTCGTTCGGCAGTGATCTAGAAACGACGATAACAATGGGAACAGGGAATGAGCAAAGCGCCTCAAGAGGCCGTCATTCGATGCGAGGGAATCTGGAAGGTTTTCGGAGCGAGGGCCAAAGACGCTATCCGTGCTGTCAAGGCTGGACAGCTGAGCAAGACCCAAATCCGTGACGAACTGGACTGCATAGTTGGTGTGCGCGACGCAAGCTTCAGCGTTGGCCGCGGTGAGATATTCTGCATCATGGGGCTGTCCGGCTCCGGGAAGTCGACCCTCATTCGACATATCAATCGGCTCATCGAGCCCACCGATGGAGCTGTGTACATTGAAGACCGGAACGTCAACGCTATGGGCACTAAGGAGCTAAGGCAGCTCCGCGCAGAAAAGATCGGCATGGTGTTCCAGAACATGGCGTTGATGCCCCATCGCAATGTCCGCGACAATGTCGCGTTTGCGCTCGAGGTTCGTGGCGTGCCGAAGGAGAAACGGCATAAAGTGGCTCAAGAGGCGATCGAAGCCGTCGAACTGACCGGTTGGGACCTGAAATACCCGGATGAACTCTCGGGCGGCATGCAGCAGCGCGTCGGCCTGGCGCGCGCAATCGCAGCCAACCCGTCCATTCTCCTGATGGACGAGCCGTTCTCCGCGCTTGATCCGCTGATCCGGTACCAGTTGCAGGGCACCTTCATGCAGCTCTCAGCCGAGCTTCACAAGACGACCGTCTTCATCACGCACGACCTCGACGAAGCGATCCGCATCGGAGACCGCATTGCGATCATGAAAGATGGTGTCCTCGTCCAGGTCGGGACACCAGAGGAGATCGTGACGAACCCGGCCGACGATTACGTCGCCGCTTTCGTGGGTGGCATCTCAAAGCTCGATCTCGTCACCGCGGCGAAGGTCATGCAGCAGCTCGAGCAATATCGTGAGGCCCATCCCGGCCATGACATGGCGAACTGGCCCGTGGCCCGGCCTGACGACAAGCTGAACACATTAGTAGACCTTTCAATCGGAACCAGCCACCCGGTCCTAGTGAAAGACGGAGAAGCCGTTGTCGGTGTCGTCACTAAGGACGCCCTCCTCAGGGGCATCCAGGGACAGGGCGAAACGAACTCCAGCGCGCGGGGGACACACTGATGGCCGACGAGAAGAGCTTCAACTGGCTTAGCCCCTTCGAGAGCATCGACCTCGGCATCGCCGAACATTCCGATGGCATCAAGCAGTGGGCGATCGACCACCGCGAGGCGATCCAGCCCTTCAAATTCTTCTTCGATAGCCTGATACAGGCCATAGAGCGTGCATTTCACGCTGTTCCGCCCACGATCATGCTCATCGTCATCGTGCTGATCGCCTGGCAGGCGGCCGGCCGCCGTACAGCAATCTATGTGGGGGTGGCGCTCATTGTCCTCGGACTACTTTCCCCCGAGGCATGGCCGCTCGCCATGACGACGCTCGCCATCGTGGTGGCATCGGTGATCCTGGCCGTGGTGATCGGGCTGCCGCTCGGCATCATTGCAGGCAAGAGCGACCGCTTCGAGGCCGTGTTGCGGCCGATCCTCGACACGATGCAGACGATCCCGGCTTTCGTCTATCTCGTACCGGTCGTGATGCTGATCGGCATCGGAAATGTCGCGGGTGTTATCGTCACGATCATCTTCGCACTCGCGCCGCTGATCCGGTTGACGTCGCTCGGAATCCGGTCGGTCAATCCGAGCGTAGTGGAGGCCGCCCGGGCCTTCGGCGCGACCCCGAGCCAGATCATGTTCAAGGTCGAACTGCCGATGGCGACGCGGACCATCTACGCCGGGCTGAACCAAACGATCATGCTCAGCCTCTCGATGGTGGTAATCGCGTCGATGATCTCGGTCCGCGGCCTCGGCAACGAGGTGCTGCGCGCCATGGGTCGCCTTGATGCGGGAAAGGCGATCGTCGGCGGTCTTGGCATCGTAATGCTGGCCATCGTCCTCGACCGCATCACCCAGGGCCTCGGCCGCTCCGGCCGGGAAAAAGGTCACACGAATTGGTGGCGGACCGGTCCAATCGGCCTGGTTACGCAACTGATTGACCCAAGAAAATAGGGGCATTTGAGTAACTAACATGAAAAGGGAGTGAGACAATGAAACAACTTTTAATTGTGGGCGCAACGGCGTTAGTCTTCCTGACGCAGCCAGTCTCGGCGAACGACAGGCCCGGCGAAGGCGTCACCGTCCGCCCCATCATCGAGCCTGTGCTTGAAGAGTACTTTTACGCCAAAGTACTACTTCGCGCTCTGACCGATGTTGGATACAAAGTCGCAGATCCACAAGAAGCGATTGCCCAGACGGCTCACCTAGCGGTCGGGACTGGGGATGCTGATTTTTACACTGATAGCTGGGACCAGCTGCATCAGTCTTTTTTCGAAGAGGCCGGCGGATCGAAGGTCATGACCAAGGTAGGCAACTTGGTCCAAGGAGCGCTTCAGGGCTATCTCGTGGACAAGAAGACCTATGATTCGGGTATCAAGAATCTCGGCCAGCTCAAGGACCCTAAAGTCGCTGCACTGTTCGACGCCGATGGCGATGGCAAAGCGGATCTTGCGGGCTGCGTCCCAGGTTGGGGTTGCGAGCGTATTATCGAACACCAACTCGACGAGTATAAACTGCGCGCCACCGTCACTCACAATCAGGGCGAGTACAACGCCATCATCGCTGATACTATTGCACGCCTGAAGATAGGGAAGCCTGTGCTTTACTACACCTGGACACCCTACTGGGTTTCCGGTGTGCTCGTACCCGGCAAAGATGTCGAGTTCCTAGCAGTTCCCTACACCTCTCTACCGGATGGCAAGAAGGCCGACACCACAGTGAACGGCAAAAATACTGGTTTTCCCGTCGATAACATCCGCGTTGTGGCTCGGAATGATTTCCTTGCCAAAAACCCCGCTGCAAGCAAGCTGATGGAGTTGGTAACCATACCGGTCAATGACGTATCCGAAGAGAACATGTTGATTCAAAAAGGCGAAAAGTCGATGTCAGATATCGACAGACACGTGGATGACTGGATTGAAAAACATCGAAGCGAATACGACTCCTGGCTTAAGGCGGCTCGCTCAACCTCAAAGTAATCATCGGTGAGGGGGCGCTTGAGAGAGCGCCCTCATGCGACCTTTTTGAACGGAAAATTCGTTGCACAGGAATAGTATGGAACATCTTGAGGGAAAGAAAGCGCTCGTGACTGGAGCCGCGGGCGGCATTGGCGCTGCAATCGTCAGACAGCTTCGGGCCGCGGGGGTAAATGTGGCTGTCGCTGATCGTGATGTCAGAGGCATCGACGCGGACGCACATCTGCCTGGGAACCTGTTGAATGAGGCTTATGCTGACGGTTTGCCCCGGGCGGCATTCGAGTCTTTGGGTGGGCTCGACATCGTCGTCAACAATGCAGGCGTTATTACCCGTGGCAAGGTCACCGAAACGACGGATGACGACTGGAAGCTTTCGTTGGGCGTCAATGTCGAAGCGCCGTTCAGGGTGTGCCGCGCCGCGATCCCGATCATGGCCGACCGCGGTGGCGGTGCGATCATCAATGTCGCGTCTTGCTGGGGCGTCCATCCGGGTCCGAACCACGCGGTCTATTGCATGACGAAGGCGGCGGTCGCCTCGCTGACTCAGTGCATGGGCATGGACCATGCTCATGAGAACATAAGGGTGAACGCGGTTTGCCCGAATGAGGTCAATACGCCGATGCTCAGAACCGGATTTGCCAAGCGTGGCTTCGACCCGGATACCGCCGTCACAGAGCTTGGCAAGACAGTTCCGCTCGGCCGTATCGCCGAGCCGGAGGACATCGCCGAGGTCGTTGTCTTCCTCGCATCTGACGCCTCGCGCTACATGTGCGGTTCGCTAGTCGAGGTCAACGGTGGGAAGGCAGTGGGATGAACAGGTTTGAGGGAAAAGTCGCCCTGGTGACGGGCGGACGGAGCGGCATCGGCCAAGCGATCGCGCGGCGTCTTCGGGACGAAGGTGCGCGGGTGTTCACGGCGCAGCGCGGGGAGGATCAGGAATTCGAGTGCATCGCGGTGAACTTCACCGTCCCGACCGAGGCTAGCGCGGCCGTGGACGCGGTTCTAGAAGCTGCCGGCCGGCTCGATGTCCTGGTCAACAATGCCGGAGTCATGCAAGAAGCGCTTGCCGAGGACATGAGCCTCGCGGAATGGGAACGCACAATTGCTGTCAACCTGACCACGCCCTTCATGTTGATCAAAGCCGCCATGCCGCATCTTCGCAGGGTAGGCGGGACCATCGTCAACATCGGCTCCATCGAGGGCCTCGGTTCCAATCCGAAGCACACGGCTTATTGTGCCTCCAAGGCGGGCATCCATGGACTGACCAGGGCGGTGGCGGTCGATCATGGCGCCGAGGGCGTGCGCTGCAACGCCGTGGCCCCTGGTTGGATTGATACCGACCTGAATGTCGACTTCATCGAAAGCATGCCGGACCCGGCGGGCTTCAGACAACAGATTGGCAAGATTCATCCGGTCGGACGCACAGGCAGGCCGGAAGAGGTCGCGAGCCTCGTAGCGTGGCTAGCATCACCAGAGTCGTCATTTGTCACAGGACAGGTTTGGACAATCGATGGCGGCCGGATGATCAAGCTCAGCCTTCCGCAGTAGAGCGGCTTGAGAGGAGCGACGCTGGGCAGTATTGGCGAAAGCTGGATGAATATATTTGGGGAACGTCCGGGCCGTCATTCAGACCGCGTCCACAATGTCAGAACCTCCGGAGGTTGAGGTGCAGCGCTTGCCGTCACTGCGTGCGTTACGGGCATTCGAGGCCGCCGGCCGCCGCCTTAGCTTCGCGCGCGCGGCCGAAGAGCTCAACGTCTCCCCCGGAGCGATTAGCCACCAGATAAGCATACTCGAGCAGGAGTTGAAGTTTCCGCTTTTCAAAAGACTGAGTGGTGGCATCGCGCTGACTGACAAGGGAAAGAAGCTGCTTGCAACCCTGACGAAGGCATTTGCAGACATCGCCACCACAGTGCAGGACCTGTCAGGGCACCAACCCGATCTACACATCCGGGTGCAGCCCCTATTCATGGCGAGATGGCTTTTGCCTCGGATACATGGTTTCCAGAAATCAAATCCGAGCATCAAACTCAAGATCACGACGTCGATCAGTCCCCTGAACGTCAAATCGAATGAGTTCGACGCTGCAATCCTGACGATGCAGTCGCCTCCTACGGGATTGATTTCGCAACTTCTCATGGACGAACGTACCACGCCTGTGTGCAGTCCTGCGTTCCTCGACGCTAACGGGCCCTTTACGTCGCCCGGTCAACTATTGTCGCTTCCGATCATCAAGGTGCGAATGCCTGAAGATTCGCAACGCGAAGATGGTCTGAGCTACTGGCAGAAATGGCTCAAAGACGTCGGCGAGTTGGGGGATGAACCAGATAGCGCTCAAGAGTATGATACCCTTGAGGCAGCGCTGATTGCCGCGTGCCGCGGCTTCGGCGTCGCGATGGCGGACTACAATTTTGTCGGAGAGGAATTGGCCGATGGCAGGTTGGTCATGCCTTTCGACCTAATCGTCGATCAGGGGCTTGGCTACTATTTGGTCATCTCCCGCGAAAGCGTCGAAAAACCCGAGGTGGAGGCGTTTCGTGCGTGGCTTAGCCGCGAACTCGGAGACCGCGATATCGCGGAACACGTCGCGCCGGGTCCCGCCCGAGCCTGACTTACTTGCTTCACGCGCCGGACCGTGTGCCCCGTGAATTTTCCTCAATGCCCCCCTGAATTCTTTGGGTTCGTCATGAGTGGGCTAGGAAGCTATCAAAGATGGCAGCCGCCGCCCATTTATGAGGAACGAAGTGTTCTCCGTCATCTACGACCAAAGCGAGACCAGGCACGCCCCCCAGTTTTACATCAAGAACGGCCAGCTCGGCGTCAGTCTCGACCACCCAAAACGCGCGGAGACGTTGTTGTCGGCGTTCCGAACCGCCGAAATCGAAATAAGAGCCGCGACTAACTTCGGCTTGGGTCCGGTGCTCAACGTCCATACGCAACGGTATCTGCAATTTCTTCAAAGAGCGGACGAATACCTAGAGTCGTCGATGCCTGCGTCGAGCGAATTGGTACCGACCATCACGCGCAAGGGCAACGCGAGCGTCTATCCGGATTCCCTTATCGGCCAACTCGAATGGCATATGTTCGACACGTACTCGCCGATCAGCCACGGCACAATGAGCGCGGCCCTCGGCGCGGCGAACTGCGCTATCACGGCGGCGCACATTCTCAAGTCCGGTGGACCTGCGTCCTATGCCCTGTGTCGGCCGCCCGGGCACCATGCCCATGCCGACTATGGCGGCGGATACTGCTATTTCAACAACGCCGCGGTGGCGGCGGAATTTCTTGCCAAGGGCGGAAAAAGGGTCGCGATCCTCGACCTCGATGCGGACCACGGAAACGGGACGCAGTCCATCTTCTACGAACGCCCGGACGTGCTCCACGTTTCGATCCATGCCGATCCAACATTCTCGTATCCATTTTTCACAGGCCACGAGGTGGAAATTGGCTGGGGCGAGGGAATAGGTACGACTCGGAACATCCCGTTGCGGATTGGCACGGCGGATCAGGAGTACCTCGATGCTCTCGAGGTCGCTCTCGAACACATAGCGAGGTTCGACCCAGAATATCTCGTCGTCGCGCTCGGGGTCGATGGGCACATCGAGGAACCCAATCCGCTCTTTGCCCTCTCCCATGACTGCTACTCGCGGATCGGTGAAGCGATCGCGTCGCTGAACAGACCGACCATGTTCACCCAGGAAGGTGGCTACAACCTCAAAAACCTCGCGGCGAATGTCCTAGCGACAATCTCGCCATTCATCGCGCGGTCAGAATTCACGACCTTCACAACAAGAAAGGGGAATGCAAATGTTTAAGAGAACCATCGTCGCGGCCACTGTGCTGGCACTCACCGCAGGGACCGCATTTGCGTCCGGATGCGAAGTCGGCGCGGGGAAGAAAATCCGCCCTATGCAGCCGAGTTCGCTTGCGGAGATTTTCTTCCATGACATCACCTTTCGGGCGCTCGAGAAGTTGGGTTATGAGGTTGCCCAGCCTGAAGAGGCCGAGTACGCCACGATCCACATCGCGGTCGCGAATGGCGACGTAGACTTCACCGCATCGCACTGGAATGTGCTTCACAAGCCCCTATATGACGAAGCTGGCGGGGCCAAGAAGATGACCATTGTCGGCAGGCTCATCTCCGACGCGGTCCAGGGCTACCTCGTCGACAAGAAGTCCTACGACGCGGGGGTGAAAAACCTCGAAGAGTTCAAGAAGCCGGAAGTCGCGGCGAAGTTCGACAGCGATGGTGACGGCAAGGCAGACCTGGCTGGCTGCGCGCCGGGTTGGGGTTGCGAGAAGGTCATCGAACGCCACCTGGACAAGCTCGGACTGCGCGACACGGTCACCCACAATCAAGGCGCATACGATGCCATGATGGCAGATGTGATCGCCCGCTACAAAAGCGGACATCCGATCGTCTTCTTTACCTGGACACCATATTGGGTGACTGGCGTGCTCGTCCCAGGCAAAGACGTCGAGTGGATCGCCGTTCCCAAAATTGAAGGGGACGAGGCGCTCTACACCGACTTCGAAGGCAAGAACCTCGGCTTCGGCATCGACTACGCTAGCTTTCTGGTCAACAACGAGTTCCTGAAAGCAAACCCCGCCGTCAAAACCCTCTTCGAGAACGTATCGATCAACGTGAACGACGTTTCCGCTGAGGCGTCGCGTCAACAGCAGGGCGAAAGCAAGATCGACCAGATCAAGCAACACGCCGACGAATGGATCGCCCAGCACCAGAGTGCCTTCGACGGCTGGGTCGATAAGGCATGCGCAGCCAAGTGAGCACTTGGTGTGACAGGAGCGGTTCCAGGTTGGCCTGGACCCGCTTCAACCTGCCGACCTAAATGGGCGGTGATGAATCAAGCCAATACGGCGGGAAGCTGGTCCTAAGACCGCAGCAACCCGCAAGGCCTGGACTTGCAGACAACAATGCTGTCGGGAGTTTCATGATGTCATCGAATATTACTCTGGACGAGCGCCGAAAAGCTGCTCTCCCCGTAGGAGTGTCATGCTCCTTTCCGATTTATGCGGACCGTGGGCAGAACGCGGAACTCTGGGACGTCGAGGGGCGGCGCTACATTGATTTCGTGGGAGGCATGGGTGCTCTCGCCGTAGGCCATTCCCATCCGGCAGTCGTGAGCGCCGTCCAGGCGCAGCTCACCCGTTTCAGCCATACCTTTTTCGGTACCGCTCCATATGAAAGCTACGTGGAGCTCGCGGAAAAGCTGAACGAGCGCTGCAGTGTCGGAGCGAAGGCCAAGACGCTGCTCGTCACCACAGGTGCGGAGGCGGTGGAAAACGCAGTCAAGATCGCCAGAGCCCACGCGAAGCGACGTGGCATCGTGGTCTTCGGCGGAGGCTTCCATGGCCGCACCCTGCTGACGATGGCCATGACGGGTAAGGTGAACCCCTACAAGAAGGCGTTCGGACCCTTCCCGGGCGACATCTATCGCGCGCCATTCCCCGACCTTTATCGCGGTGTCGGCGTCGAACATTGTCTTGCGGCGCTGGGCACGATCTTCGAAAGCGAGATCGAACCAGGTGCGGTCGCGGCTTTCGTCATCGAGCCGCTTCAGGGCGAGGGCGGATTCATCCCGGCACCGACCGAATTCATGGAAGCCATCCGGCAGATTTGTGACCGGCACGGCATCGTCCTCGTCGCCGACGAAGTGCAGTCGGGTTTTGGAAGAACGGGCCGCCTTTTCGCGATCGAACATACCGGGGTTGCGCCCGATCTCATTGCCATGGGCAAAAGCCTGGGGGCGGGTCTCCCGATCGCGGCAGTGGTAGGCAAGGCCGAGATCATGGACGCCGCGGATGTCGGCGGGCTTGGGGGAACTTACGCAGGCAACCCATTGGCTTGCGCCGCCGCCCTTGCCGTGATCGACATTCTGAACAAGGAAGCCTTGATCGATCGCGCCAACGAGGTCGGAGCGCGTCTCGTGCGCGGCTTCCAACGAATGCAAACTAAGAAAAACCGCTCTGTCATCGGCGATATTCGCGGTCTAGGGGCGATGATCGGCGTGGAGTTTATTGAAGACGACGAAACACGCGCGCCTGCGCGGGCCTTCGTCGGGAAGGTTATCAAGGAAGCATCTAAACGTGGATTGCTGCTTGCATCGGCGGGTAGGCACTTCAACGTAATCCGCATCTTGGTCCCTCTCACAATTTCAGATGATGTGATCGATGAGGCGCTCGACATAATAGATCAATCGATCGACGCGGTGGTTGAGAGCGATCTGGTGGGTGAGAGGGCGATAGCGAGCTGAGGAGTCGATTCCTGTTCGACCATTCAGCGTCATTATTATGCCCCGCGATCGCGGATGCATCGAAGGGCGAACTTAGTTTGGGAAGAGGTTCGATATGAAAGTAACGAGATTGAACGTGGAGTCTCAAACAACACGATGAAGAAAATGCTCGCGTGTTGCCTGTCGATCGCTGCGATCATGACACCAAGTATCGCGTCAGCTCATACTGGACTGGCTGACTCGGTCGGATTCGTTCACGGATTTGGCCATCCCTTTTTCGGCCTCGATCACGTGCTCACGATGACGACTGTAGGCGTGTTGGCGTACAAGATCGGTGGCCGTGGCCTGTGTCTGGTCCCGCTTGCGTTCGTTCTAGCAATGGCCGCGGGGGGTGCTCTGGGCATTGTCGGACTTGGCTTGCCGTGGGTTGAGAGCGGGATCGCTCTATCCGTCGCCGTGATCGGTGTGCTTGTAGCACTCGGCGTTAAGACTCCGGCTGCCTTGGCTGCAGCGATCGTCGGGGTGTTTGCGATTTTTCATGGATATGCTCATGGCGCAGAGATCCCGCAAAGTCATAGCGGAACTTCCTTCGCGGCGGGCTTTATCGCTGCAACTGTTTTGCTCCATCTCATTGGTATCAGCCTCGGATCATTGCTTGGAAAACGAAGTGAACGCGGTAACGGCATGCTGATCCGGTCTATGGGCGGCGCGGTTGCCGTTCTGGGGTTCGGACTCTTGACAGGCGTGATCTAGCCAGAGGTAGGCGTTCGACATTCCTTCGGCGAGGTGCCACGACGCGATAGTGGCGCGACGTCGAACGTTGACCGCAAACAAGACAGACCCGTCTCGGCAATCCTGTACGCTCGCAGGAATCGAAGATTGCAACTTAATATCCGCTAGTGATGTGTCCGACTACCGAAATCTAACCGCGGAAAATCTCCATGATAACGCCCCCGTCCCCACATTTCCGTGCTCTAGAGCTTTCGAATTCTTTCAACCGCTCCAGAAAAAACTTAGGAGCAGGTTTCGCAAAAGGGCCTCTCGACAGCGATTGGAGCGATGGACTCACGGGGCCGCAGGCATTGCGCGGTATCCCCTTCCTTTTCGGTGTGTCGCCGGGGTTTGATGTCGTCTTACTTCGTCCCGGAGAACCCGACATTTGCGTGGAATTCCCTTCTCGCCTGGCCACCTACGTTGTTTTTGTCCAAGCCGTGGCAGATCGGCCGCCGGGAAAACTGAAGTCATTCAGGGACGCACTTCCAGTTGACAGCCCATATAGATCGCCGATCGAGAGCAATGATGTTAGCGGCCTGGTATCAACTTACGTACTTCGATACGCCGACGGCAGCGAAGAGAACGTACCCGTCTACCGAAGAATAGCGATCCAGCAACGACACATTTCTTGGGGGGCAAGCCCATTCGCTGCGATGCCCGCGCTAGGACCTCATGTTCACTCAACTCATGGAGAGGACTTTATCCTGGGTAGAGCGCCGCGGGTCGATTACGATATAGCCGAGGCTCGCAACGAATCCGGTCGCCTCAGCAACGGGAGGGAGAACTTATGGATTTATGCGTTGCCCAATCCGCATCCGCAAAAGGAGTTGGCTGCGGTCCAATTGCGGGCTGAACAGGAAGAGTCGATTGTCTACGCGATTTCGACGACGGGCCTCGCTGACCACCCCTTGCGTTTGCAAAATCGAACGAAGCTGCGGCTTCGGCTCCCCGAGGGGGTTCACTTGAACGCGCTCGGAGAGCTGGACACAGATGATCGAGGTGACGAGATCGGTATCGACCTCGGCACCGTGATTTCGGCGCGCGCGGTCCTTGAATATTCGACCGAGGAGTGGAAGAGCAATATCCATGATGTTCAGCCCAGGAAGTCCAATACAGAGGTTATTGTCGAGTACTCAGCCCATCCGGACGCCCATCTGTATGTTCGGTCGGGAGACGGCGATCTCTTGAATATCGCACTGCGCTCGATTGAAGCGCGGAATTCGGTCCCGAACGCGAATCTTGACGCGAGATCGATCCAGCCTGCCAACAAGCCAGTCAAGATTTCCATCGTCGAGAAGAGCTCGGGTCAGAAAGTTGCGGCACGGCTCCATATCCATGGGCAGCATGGGGAGTACTTGCCACCAAGGGGATACCATCGAAAAGTGAACATTGGAGTCTTTCAAGCCAGATTCGGTGAACTGGCCAACGATCTCAACCAGTATGCATATGTAAAAGGAGATTGCACGGTCGATCTACCGACCGGTCCGGTCTTCATCGAAATTTCGAGAGGATTTGAATTCCAGCCCATTCGTCGAGTTGTGGACATCCTGCCGACAACGGAGACCCTGACATTCGAATTGGACGACGTTCTTCAGTGGCGTGAGAAAGGGTGGGTAACTTCGGATACGCACGTGCACTACCTGAACCCGCATACGGCGCTTCTTGAAGGGCAAGCAGAGGGCGTTAACGTCGTCAATTTGCTTGCGACTCAATGGGGCGAACTCATCCAGAACGCAACCGACTTCGATGGGCGGACAACACTCGGCGCAAAGGAATTTGGTGGCGACGGCGAATTTTTGGTGCGAGTTGGAACTGAGAACAGGATGCAGGTACTAGGTCACATATCTCTTCTTGGGTACGAAGGACCGATCATCGACCCGCTGTGCGCCGGTGGAGCTGATGAAGGTGCAATTGGCGACCCACTTGATACGACCCTTGCCCAATGGGCGGAGCGCTGCCGCGATCAACGAGGGCTGGTTGTAATGCCCCATGCGCCTAGTCCTCAGGGTGAGCGGGCTGCTGATATTGTGCTTGGACTTGTGGACGCTATCGAAGTGATGACATTCAATCCGCGCAGATGGCAGATCGGTGTCTTCGCCATCGCCGACTGGTATAGATATCTTAACATTGGTTACCAGGTCCCGCTGGTCGCGGGTTCCGACAAAATGGACGCCGCCTCGATTATAGGTGGGATACGGACTTACGCTCACCTTGGACCGCAAGAGTTCACCTACGGAACCTGGATGGACGCAATCCGTGGCGGTGACACATTCATAACCGTAGGACCACTCGTAAGGATGACGGTAGAAGGCAAATGCCCGGGGAGCAAGATTCGGCTCGCCGCACAAGGCGGTACAGTCGTGGTCAACTGGCAAGTAGAATCGGTTAGCGTTCCGCCCAAACGTGTTGAAATTCTTCAGAGTGGCATAATCGTCGGCGAAGTAAACTGTGACAAAATGAGGCTGAGTGGCCATGCATCGGTCCACATCCTAGAGTCTTCATGGCTGGCTATCCGTGTTCGTGGAAGCGTCGCGGGCCGCGACGAAGACATCGCAGCGCATACAAGCGCCGTCTTCGTCGAAGTCGGTGACAAGCCGATCTTCGCGACTTCCGACGCGGTGACGGTTTTGGCTCAAATCGAGGGAACGTTGGCCTATCTTGATACGGTGTCGCCGAAGACGGACGAACAGAGACGATCGAAGATGAGGGCAACACTCGAACTTGCCCATCACCGTTTGCACCAACAACTCCACAAGTTGGGCGCAGGTCACGGTCACACGCCCGTTCATGGAGTCCATAGGAAACACGAGCATTAAGCGGCTCTACCCGTCGGCTGCCGAGTAAAGATTGGATGTGTCACACATCTTCACTCATAATCATCCCAAGTGAGACTCACATGAAGATCAAGAAGCTCGACATCTTCACCCACGATCTGCCGGTTAAAAGTGGCCCATACAAAATGGCTTCAGGCTTCGTATGGACGCTGAAATCGGTGCTGGTCCGCATAACAAGCGATGACGGCGTGGAAGGCTGGGGTGAAACCTGCCCGAATGGACCGACCTATGCAGAAGCTCACGCAGGCGGTGCCGTTGCTGCCTTGATAGAGATGGGGCCTGGGCTAATAGGAGCGGACGTTTGGCCCCTTTCGCTCCAGCGTACCATGAACGGGCTGCTTAATGGTCACAACTACGCCAAGGCCGCCGTTGATATCGCAGCTCATGACCTCATCGGAAAGAAGCTCGGCGTGCGTGTCGCAGAAATCCTTGGTGGAGCCGCCACGGAGCGTATTCCGTCCTACTATGCCAGCGGGATAGGCACCCCGGATGAGATCGCTCGCATAGCCCGAGATAAAATGGGAGAAGGCTATCCTCGCCTACAGATTAAGGTCGGCGGTCGTCCCGTGGAAGTGGACGTCGAGGTTGTGCGACGGGTTTGGGAGGTCATCGGCAAGTCCGGCATGCGCTTGGCGGTTGACGCAAATCGCGGATGGACGACGCGGGATGCCCTCCGCATGAGCCGTGAATGCCCCGATATTCCGTTTATCATGGAGCAGCCGTGTAACAATATTGAGGATTTGCGGAAAATCCGTCCGCAGATAGGCCATGGAATCTATATGGACGAGAACAGCGTTAATCTGAACACTGTAATAACGGCCGTTGGCACGAACCTCGTAGATGGGTTTGGGATGAAAGTTACACGGATCGGCGGGCTCCACAACTATGCGATCTTCAGGGATATATGCGCGGCCCGGAACCTGCCCCATACCGCTGACGATGCGTGGGGTGGCGACATCATAAGCGCCGCCTGTACTCATGCTGGCGCAACCGTGAATTCCGCCAATTTCGAGGGAGCGTGGCTAGCTTCACCGTATATCGAAGGGCATTACGACAGCAAAAGCGGCGTGGAAATCGTAGGAGGTCACATTCAGCTTCCAAACGGGCCAGGGTTGGGAGTCGTACCGGATGAAGGTATATTCGGCGAACCACTGGCAAGCTTCTGACAGCCTACAGCAAACCCTGGTATCTCGAGCTTTTCGATGACGTCGCTGTTAGAAAATGGGCGGTCGCGATAAAGATGGAGATGGAGATGGAGATGGAGATGGAGAATGTGGGAGTTAGCTGCCTACGATTGCAAATTGGGAGATGTTCCCCTGCGCGGTGACTCCCTTCACCGCGCAAGTTTTGACCGGCTTCGGGCCGGGCTCTTTTCCTAGGCATCGAAGAAGACCATCGAGAGGGCATCGCATTGAAAGTACGCTAAACAACGCCAAGGGTGAAACAGGAAAGGGAACAGTCAGGCAGCCTGCTTTCTTGATGCCAAATTGAGTGGCTTGCGGTTTGTCGCCTGTGCGGCGCGAATCCCAGAGGAAATCGCCGGAGAAGGCGAAGTGCTCCCATCGCACCAGCGAGGTCTGCGACGCCAGATGACCAGGAACAGACTCGCCGGCTGATCGCAGATGGGCTATCGCGGAATGTGCATATAGCCTGGGAGAGCGCGTGCCGCTGTTCGCTCTTGTTGAGACCCGCCTGACAGCGGCGCCGGAGCGCGGGGGTCTCCAGCCAAGATGTACCAAGCGGAATTGGATCTTCATTGGTAGGACCGGACGTCAGGGTGAACGAACAACCGTCACGAAGATACTTCCGTCCGGACCTGACGAGATTGACCTGTCCCATAAGCTTGCTTTTCAACCCGATCGAATATTGCTCGACCGAGAACTCTTGAAGGGCCGCAAAGTGGACCGCACCAGCTGTGCAAATCAGGGCGTCGAAGTGACCTGTCTGGTTAAACAGCCGCGCGATGGACGAAGGGTCTGCAATATCGACCTGATAGTCGCCGGAGCCTCGATTCACCGCGACTATCTCGTGCCGGGTGCCAAGTTCCGCGGCAACGGCCCTGCCAATCACGCCGCTGGCGCCTATATGGACAATTTTCACGCGGGCCTCACTGACGCAATGCTGGTTGACCCCCTTAGACGCCCAAGGCCTCAAGGGATTTCCGCAGAAGAGCCTCCTGGTCTGCCGACAGCTTCCTAAGCGGACGACGTACGTTACCCGTTCCATAGCCACGCAATTGAGCGGCGCGAAGAACGGAAGGCGTGTAGGGCGCGCGCCATATGAAGAGAATCGACGGCAGCATGCGCTGCCACAAAGCCAAGGCTTGCTCGTACTTGCCGCCGCTGACGAGATCATAAAGTTCAACAGCTTCGATAGGCATGTAGTTTGCGGCACCCCAAATCACGCCGCGAGCTCCAGCCATGAGAGCATATACCGTCGTGGGGTCGGCACCGTTTAGAACAGTCCCGCTTTTTTGGAGAAACTCCTGATGGACGGTGAAATCGCCGGCGCTATCCTTGATATAATTGAAGTTTTTCAGCTGAAAAAGTCGCTCAAGCAACTGCGGTGACACGGAAATGCCCGTGGCCTGGGGTATGTTATATCCGATGATGTCCGTGCCTACGACTGCATCGACCGCCCTATAAAATTCGAAGATACCATCATCATCGCTCGGACCCTCGAAGTAAGGAGGCAAAATCATCAAAGCCTGTGCGCCAACTGACTCGGCATGCTGCGAGCGCCGTATCACTTCATCCATGTTGAGGGCAGACGTCTGACAGATGACGTTGCATCGCCTCGCGATCCGTTTTGCGCCCACCTCGTACAGGCGATTGCATTCGGCTTCCGTCAGGTACGGATGCTGGCCGGTTCCCGCACCAAGAACCAAACCATGAACACCAGCTTCAACGTACTTATCGATAAGCTCCTCAAATACAGCGAAGTCGATCACGCCATTTCCATCGAATGGCGTTTGCATCGCGAGGTTGATACCCTTCAGGTCCGCCATGACTACTCCCTCCGGCGTTAGACTTCAGCACCGGCTTGTCTGAAGCGGAATGCGGTTACAATACGAACTCCCATAGCCGTCACCGGCTTTGGGTAGGGCTTGCTCGGGCTTGCCCGCGTCTTCAAGATATCAATTACGGGCGACGTTCGCAGCGACGCCATTTCCGCGATAGCCTTGCCAAAGGCGGCCCCTCGCGCAACACCGGTGCCGTTGCAGAAAGCAGCCCCATAAACATTCCGGTCAAGTTCGCCAAAAACCATCCCACCATTTTGAGCAAGGGTCAGAAGACCGCCCCAGCTGGCTTCGAAGCCAATTGGTGATAGTTCAGGCCATCTGCGATCAAATGCGATCTGTTGCTCCCGTCGTGCCTTCATCACGTCTTGCCGCGTGGTCTTGAAGTCTGTGGCATAGGCGTAGACGTTGCGAAGAAATAGACGGTTGTCGATCGTACGTCGAACCGTCGTGCCAAAGCTGTTTGCCGGAATGAGTCCATAGGCCGCTTTGCTGCCGACGCGCGAGAGCTCATTTTCTGTCAGCTGCCGCGTCATGCTCGCGAACGTATAGAGCGGGATTGCACGATTTTCGAAAAAGCCAAATCTTGTCAGATAACCAGAGGCACAGATTATGACCCTGGACGCACGCAGCGTCCCCGTGGGGGTCTCGCAGACATGCTTGGGAGCGCCGAATTGAACCGAGGTTATCGGCGTATTTTCATGCACCACCACATTCGAAGGCAGGCGCCTGACGGCATCCTTGAGGTACTTTGCGGGTTGTAATAGGATAGTACCAGGATGGTGCAAAGCCCGAATGTAATGGTTACTCCCGGTAATGGAACGAATTTCCTCGCGCTCAACCCAGCTGTAATTCTGTCCTAGCTTGTCCAGCGCCTCGGAAAAGCGCTTCAAATCTTCAACACCGTGCGGGGTGGCAGCACTATGATATTTGCCCTGCGGATCCCAGTCACAATCGACCCCTTGTTCTTCAACCGCGCTGCGGATGTAGGCGATCCCATCAAGGTTGACGAACAACTCCTCCTTGTTGCCCCTGATGTCTTCGACAAAGTCCTGTTTGCGGGGGTTATGAGCCAGATCGATGACGAAACCCATGCATCGGCCGGATGCATTATCTCCGATGCGACCGGCGTCCACCAGAACCACGGAGCTATCTGGATTGAGCTCTGCATATCGACGCGCTGCGTGCAGCCCCATCCAGCCGCCGCCAATCACCAAGCAATCACAGGCTCGATCACCTGCCTGCGGAACCAGGGGCAATTCTGGTCCGGAAGCTATATACCACCCTGACCGAGTAGGCTCCGGATGCGGCGGCTCGACGGGTATCCGCTTTCCCAAATTCTGGTCGCTCGAACTCACTGCCAACTCGCTCTGTGATGGTGACCTGTGACGGTCACGTTCGTGTTGTCTCAGTGCTCGAATAGACCATCAGAGAGGAGGCTCGTAGACGGAAAAGATCGCGGCTGATATAGAGCTGCTTCATGTCCACGCTTCGCAGTCTGGTTCCCTCGACGCATTCGCTCTTCGTCTTCGAAGCGGCCGCTCGTACGCTCAGTTTCAAGAGTGCAGCCCGGGAATTGAACGTGACGCAGCCAAGCGTCTCACATTCCATCAAGATGTTCGAAAAGCATTGTGGGATCCTCCTGTTCGCCCGCGACAATCGTGGAGTTCAGCTGACCGAAGCCGGACGCCAGCTCTATGACGAAGTGCGAACGAGTTTCCGCCGGCTAGAGCAGAGGCTCGAGGTCATCTCCGATCGCGGGACGAAGTACGTCACGTTCGCGGCGTCCACTTCCTTGGCGGCCCATTGGCTTGCGCCCCAGCTGTATCACTTTCAACAGGAGCACCCAGACGTTAAGATCAAAGTTGTCGCCACGGACCGGGACGCCGAACCCGATCATGAAGTTGACGTGACGGTTTGGGTGCGGCCGCGGGATTTCAGCAGGGCAAACAGCTGGTTTGTTTGTGATGAAATCGTCTTTCCAGTCTGCTCACCTGCCTATCTTTTGTCACATCCGTCCCCTCAGTCGGTCGATGATCTCCTCCAACATCAGCTGATCCACTCGTCTGATGCTTTCCGCAAGAGGATGGGTTGGCCAGAGTGGGTCGAGCTGGCGGGGGGCGATCCCACTGAAATCAAAACAGACATCGTCTTCAATGACTACCAACTGACCCTCCAGGCAGCTCTTGCTGGCGAAGGCATCTCGTTGGGATGGTCCCTCACGGCACAACACCTATTGAAAAATCGGCTTCTCATCCGACCGGTCCCGGTCGAGGTCAAAACAGATCGAGCTTTCTTCCTGCTGACCAGCGAGGATCCTGCCAGAAACAAGAGGAGCAAGCTTCTGGTGGACTGGTTTCTTGAGCAGACGAGTGAAATCCGGTCCTAACAACGCCTAGCTTGCACGACGGGGCCGTCAAGCGAACGATCGGCGCTGACGGTGAGCGCCTTAAAGATGCTCAGGTATAAACTGGATTGAAGACCAGCGAAAACTTTTGCTCATTCTCAGAACTCTCCCGTCGCAATATCATCACGAGCGTGTCATCTCGCGCCTTGGATGCAGCGACGATGGCCGGTTTGTGGCGCGGAGCGTTGCCCGCATTTGGGAAGGCCGAACAATGGACACTGATGCTCCCCTAAGCCGACGCCGAGGTGGACGTGCATCGGTCGTGGCCACCCGTGAAGCAGAGAGGCGGCCCCGGGTTTCGACCATCAGGTACGGCATTCGCCCCGTTGAAGCGGTGACCGCTGCGCAGTTAGAGCGCATTCACCAAGCGTCTCTGGCCATCTTGCGCGAAATCGGAATCGAATTCCGGGACGAGACTGCCATCAGGCAGTGGAAAGAGGCTGGCGCCGATGTCCGCGATCACCGCGTTCGCCTTGAAGGCGAGATGGTCATGGACCTTATCTCGAAGGCTCCTTCAAGTTTCGAGATGACCTCACGCGACCCGTCGCAGCGTTTCGAGATTGCGCTCGATACAATGACATTCGGGGCGATGCAGGGTGCGCCGAATGTCCGCGACCTGCAGGGCGTACGCCGCGCCTCGACGATCGAGGATCTGCGAAACATGAACCGGCTAACGCAAATGCTGCCCGGATTTCATATCGCGGGCGGCTTCACCTGTGAGCCAACCGATATTGCGGTGCCCTGGCGGCACTTGCACATCAACCATTCAAGTCTCGTTGAGACCAACATGCCGTTCTTCGGTCTTACGACCGGGCAGCAGCGTGCCGAAGACTCCATTGCCATGGGGCAGATCGTCCACGGCAAAGCGTTCATGGACCAGAATGCGGTGATGATGGGACACGTGTCGGGAAACTCGCCACTTGTCTGGGACGCCACTATGCTCGAAGGACTTCGCGCATTCGTCGAAGCAAACCAGGTGGTGCTGCTATCCCCGTTCGTACTCGGGGCCGCTAACACCCCGGCCGACATCCCAGCGACGATCGCCCAACTGAATGCAGAGGCGCTCGCCGCCCTTGCTTACACCCAGTTGGTCAGGCCTGGGGCGAATATGATCTACGGCCAATACTCGGTCTCAGTGTCGATGCGCAGCGGCGCGCCGATGTCAGGGATGCCGGAGGTTACGCTCATCAACGCGGTTATCGGCCAACTTGCCCGACGATACGGGATACCGTGGCGGACCACCGCTTCCCAATCGTCCGCCAAGACCTTCGATGCTCAGTCCGGTTACGAATCGGCGGTTGCCTACATGTCGGGCGCCAGCGCCAACGCAAACCTGATGATGCATGCGGGCGGCTGGGATGAAGCCGGCCTCGTCTGCTGTATGGCCAAGTTCGTCGCCGATGCTGAACAGAACCTTCTGATGGAGAAATACGCTCGGGGGATAAATTTTGATCATTTTGATGACGCGCTCGAGGCGGTCCGGCGCATCGGTCCAGGCGGGCACTATCTCGGGGATGCCTTCACCCTCAAACGCTTTAAGGACGCATTTATCGCACCCGAGATCCTCGACTACCTCAGCTACGAACAGTGGAAAGTGAAAGGGTCGCGGGACATGGCGCAACGCTGTCGGGAAAAGGCGAAGGCGATCATCGCCGGCTATGAACAACCCTCCATGGACCCGGCCGTGCGGGAGGAGCTCGACGCCTTTGTGGCGAAACGCCAGGAGGAAATTTCGCCAAGCCTCGCCTAGCCTCCGAAAATCTATTGGGAACATAACAAAGGGAGCAGGAAATGGGATTTTTCAGAAGCAACGGGGACAGTGTCCCCGCTTCGGTCGCGACGATGGCGAACGAGGTGAAGGCCGGCAGGATGGATCGGCGCGAATTCCTGGCGCTTGCAAGCACCTTCGGCGCCTCTGCCGTTATGGCTTATGGCCTGATGGGCGTGACGCTACCCAAGGCCGCTTACGCCGCGGAGCCAACCAAGGGCGGCACGCTGCGCGTGTCGATGCCTGTCAAGGCGCAGAAAGATCCGCGCACCTATGACTGGGTCGAACTGGCCAACATCTCACGTTGCTGGCTGGAGCCTCTGGTCCGTTACACGCATGAATTCACATTCGAACCAGTCCTGCTTGAGAGCTGGGAGGTCAACGAGGACGCAACGGAATACGTGTTCCATGTGCGCAAGGGTGTAACCTGGAATAATGGCGACGCGTTCAACGCGGACGATGTGATTTTCAACCTTACGCGCTGGTGTGACAAGGGCGTTTCCGGAAACTCGATGGCGGCCCGCGTCGGTGGTCTGATCGACACCAAATCGGGCAAGGCTCGAGACGGTGCAATCGTCAAGGTCGACGATCATACGGTCAAGCTAAAGCTCAGTGAACCGGACATAGCGATCATAGCCAACTTCACCGACTACCCCGGCCTGGTCGTGCATCACAGCTTCGACTCGACGGGTGCCGACCCTGTGGCAAAGCCGATCGGAACGGGGGCGTTCGAGCTGGTTTCGTACTCGGTCGGCAGCAAGGCTGAAGTCAAGCGCCGTGGCAACGGCAAATGGTGGGGCGGCGAAGCCCTGCTTGATGGTGTTCAGTTCATAGACTACGGCACCGACTTCCAGGCGACCGTCTCCGCATTCGACTCCGGGGAAATCGATGTCAATCTCGAAACGCCGGCGGATTTCGTTGACATTTTGAACAAGATGAATGTCGTCAAATCGGAGGTCGCCACCGCAACGACACTGGTATGCCGGACGAACACCGCCAACAAACCATACGACGACAAGAAGGTCAGAAATGCCTTGCAAATGGCGGTCGACAACAATGCTGTCCTGCAGCTCGGATACGCCGGACGTGGCACAGTCGGCGAAAATCATCACGTCAGCCCAATCCATCCGGAGTATTATGCGCTGCCCAAGAAGACCCGTGACCTCGAGGGCGCGAAGAAACTGATGGCTGAGGCCGGACATGCCGACTTCGAGCATGAGCTGATCTCGATCGACGAGGACTGGCAGAAGAATACCGGTGACGCGATCGCGGCTCAATTGCGTGAGGCCGGTTTCAAGGTGAAGCGCACCGTCCTGCCGGGCTCGACCTTCTGGAACGACTGGTCGAAGTACCCTTATTCGCTGACGGTCTGGTACATGCGGCCGCTCGGCGTTCAGGTGCTTGCGCTGGCTTACCGGACCGGCGAGGCATGGAACGAGACGGCCTATTCCAATCCCGACTTCGACGCAAAACTGAAGAAGGCCTTCTCGGTAAGTGATCCCGCCAAGCGGAGAGAACTCATGAAGGAACTCGAAACCATCATGCAGGACTCCGGTGTCATCATCCAACCGTTCTGGCAAAGCCTCTACGGCCATATGGGCAAGAAGGTCCAGAATTACGCGATCCACCAGACTTTCCAGATGGATCTGCAAAAAGTCTGGCTGGCAGCCTGACGAACTCCCAAGGCTGAGCCGGAAGCCTGATCGGTACCCTTTCTTCAACGCGGAAGGGTACCGATTTTTTGTAATTCACACATTGCGAGGCGTTTCACTATGTCCGACGACGAGATCGTTCTTTCCGAGCTTTCCGATGACGAGTTGGTGCAGCAGATGCACGACGACCTCTATGACGGGTTGAAGGAAGAGATCGAGCAAGGAACGCATATCCTTCTCGAGCGCGGCTGGGTGCCTTACACGGTGCTGACCGAGGCGCTGGTCGAAGGCATGCGTATCGTCGGCGAGGATTTTCGCGACGGCATCCTGTTCGTGCCCGAAGTGCTGTTGTCGGCCAATGCCATGAAGGCCGGCATGTTCATCCTGCGCCCGCTGCTCGCCGCCACCGGCGCGCCCAAGCAGGGCAAGATGGTCATCGGCACCGTCAAGGGCGACATCCATGACATAGGCAAGAACCTCGTCGGCATGATGATGGAGGGTGCTGGCTTCGACGTCATCGACCTCGGCATCAACAATGCGGTCGAAAAATACATGGCTGCGATCGAGGAGCACCAGCCCGACATTATCGGCATGTCGGCGCTGCTCACTACGACCATGCCCTATATGAAGGTCGTCATCGACACGATGAAGGAAAAGGGCATCCGGGACGATTATGTCGTGCTGGTCGGCGGTGCGCCGCTCAACGAGGAATTCGGCAAGGCCGTCGGCGCCGACGCCTATTGCCGCGACGCCGCGGTGGCTGTCGAGACGGCAAAGGACTTTATGAAGCGCAAGCACAACGTCCGCGGTTAATCACGCGCGAACGAGAGAGATTTGCTCATGAATGCCCCGTTTTCAGCTGGAGAGCGTTCGCGGATTGTGAGGCCTCATCGCCGACCCGTTATCGACACTGGGGAAAGCATATTTCGACTAGTCATCCTGATATTGCCCGGTTTTTCACAGCTTAGCCTTTCATCCTTCGTGGATCCTCTGCGGCTAGCCAATTCAGTCTCTGGCCGACCGTCCTTCGCATGGACGGTCGCTAGTGCTGATGGCCGGCCGGTGGAGTGCGCAAGTGGCTTCAACCTGTCGGTTGGCGCCGATTTCGCCAGCCTGGGCAAATGCATTCAGGCGCTCGACGGGCCAAGCATGGTGATTGTCTGCGCCGGAGATCACGTCGAGAACCAGACATCAGCATCCCTCAGCAAAACACTTCGCCTTTGCAATAGGCAGGGAATTCCGATCGTAGCTCTGGGCACCGCAACCTGGCTTCTCGCGGAGACGGGATTGCTCGACGATACCACATGCACAATTCACTGGGACAAGCGAGCCGCGCTTTCCGAGGCGTTTGTTCGCATCGATGTGAACGACACACTGTTTGTGCGAGATACGCGCCTGGTAACCTGCGCTGGGGAATTCGCGTCCTTCGATCTTGTGATGGAACTGATCGCAGAACGTCTCGGGAGAGAGACCGCTTTGGCTGTATGCCGGCACACGACTGCCGGACATTGGCGCTCAGCTTCTGACAGACAATGGACGAGCCACGGGACGAACCATGCGAATGGCACAGGTATTCTCAAGCCGATCGCCGAGGTTATCCGGATCATGGAAGAGCATATCGAGGATCCTCTGCCATTGCGCGACATCGCGAAATGCGTCGGCCTGTCACAACGTCAGATCGAGCGGCTTTTCCATCGATCGGTCTCCTCATCGCCGATGCGATACTATCTTCATCTAAGATTAGCACGCGCGAAGAGGCTAATCGAACAAACGGAGTTGCAGGTTGTCGAGATCGCAATCGCCTGTGGCTTCGCATCTGCCTCACATTTCTCAAAATGTTTCCGGAATGCATTTGGCTTGAATCCTAGTGGCTGCCGGAGCTGAACGAGCCACCAAGAATTTGACGGAAACCCTAGCACCGGATGAATAGGCTTTATGTCTGCCGCTATTTTTTCCGCCTGTCGGATCCTATCAATCTGGGCCTAGATCCTCCCTCTCATCACTCTCCTGGAAAGCCTGAATGTCCTCGTTCTCAATCGCTAACCACAAGATCGATCCGACGCGTGGCGGGACAGGGTTGAAGCCCGATGGAAGCGTTGATGACAACGATCGAGCTGAGATTGGACCTACGGATGTAGCGTTCGCCGAGTGGGCCGCTCTTGGCCTGACAACGCCGAACCTCGAACGCATGCGCGGAACGCGGCTTGACCGTATCGTGCAACAACTCCGGCAAAGGGACTATGCAGGCGTACTTTGCTTTGACCCCTTGAATATAAGGTATGCGTCGGATTCTTCGAACATGCATATCTGGACCATGCACAACCCATCGCGAGCAGTGTTCATTGCGGCAGACGGGCATGTTGTTCTTTGGGATTTCCATCGATGCAGCCACCTTTCGACACACCTTCCCCTAATCAACGAAATTCGGGATGGCGGGGCAGGATTTTACTACTTTGTGGCAGGAGATGAGGAGCAAGCAATTGCCGAAGGGTTCGCGGCCCAAATCGACGAGCTCTTGCGCCGTGCCGGGGCTAGTAACAGGCGGCTCGCGATCGACAAGATTGAAATTCCCGGACTGCGCGCGCTCGATAAATTGGGCATCGAGGTCTGCAACGGCATGCAGATGATGGAACACGCCCGCGCCATCAAGGGAATCGACGAAATCAATGCGATGCGGTGTTCCCTCGCCACCTGCGAAATAGCTGTAGCCAAAATGCGCGAGCGCTTGCGGCCAGGCATCGCTGAGACAGAGTTGTGGTCAGTTCTTCATGCCGAGAACATCGCCCGTGGAGGCGAGTGGATCGAAACACGCATTTTGACGTCGGGCCCCCGTACGAATCCATAGATGCAGGAGGCCGGGCCCCGGCGAATTGTTTCAGGGGACCTCGTTGCGTTCGATACGGACATGGTCGGTCCCTATGGGATGTGCGCGGATTTCTCTCGCACTTGGTACTGTGGCGACGGTCGGCCCACCGACGAACAGCGAAAGTTGCACGCTATCGCTTATGAGCACGTGATGACAAATATGGCCATGCTGAAGCCTGGGGTCTCGTTCACTGAGCTTACGGAACGTAGCCATAAACTCCCTCCGGAGTTCGTCGAACAGCGATATGGCGTGATGATGCATGGCATCGGATTGTGTGATGAGTATCCCGCGATTCTATATCCCGAGGACTTCATACCCGGCGCATTTGACTACTCGCTTCAACCAGGGATGACCCTGTGTGTTGAGGCGTATGTTGGCGCCGTTGGTGGACGCGAAGGCGTCAAGCTGGAGGAGCAGGTGCTCATAACAGAAAGTGGGTTTGAAAACCTGACAAACTGCCCATTTGATCCTGCTTTGATCAGCTAGACTATCAGCATGGTCGTAACAATGGGCGCAAATTCAGAGAGCTTTTCTGACCGAAGTCGGTAAGGCGACGACGTAAACGGTATGGTCGGGCGTTAAGGCAATTTGCGGCACTGAGGTCGGTGAGGCGTCGAGAACGGCGACCAGTGGGCGTCGGTCTAAACGAGGCAGACATTGGATACGTCGAAACAGCACGACCACCGTTCGCGTCGTCGTCGCCACTCCGCTGCAATTCGGCTATTGGACCGGCCAGTGCGTTGAGATCAATACAAAACTGTCCGGAACTGCCCATTTCTAGCGCAATGTTCGGACCTGCCTATCAAAAGGAGCTCAGGTAGGCTTGGGTCATCATCCCGCCTCGTGTGTAGCTAAACTGCGACGCGATCAACGCCGCAAAAAGAAGCCAGTTGAATCATGACGCCTTCGATTTGCTCCGGTTGGACGCTCAATCGAAAGCCTGGTGCGAGGTGGCCCCTCTCCCACATGCAGTTCGAGCAGATTCTGATCCAGTTCTTTGTCCGCCGCGGTGAGGCGATGGTTGAGGCGAAGGTAATCCATCCAGGTCGGGGTGCGGAATGTCTCTGTCCAAAGCAACGGCTCCTGCAGATCGCGCTGGAGATTCCAGTGCCGGGCGCCCACGCCGCTTTGCACCCGGCGGCGTTCCCGCATCAGGTCCAGGAAGGCTTCGACATTCGCCTCCGGTATCGAGTACTCGATCTTAACGAGGATCGGGCCGCTTCTTGACTTCAGGTCTAGGGCGAGCTGCGGCGTTTCAAAGCCAAATGGATCCTGGTCGGTTTCTTTCCATTGCCGGATTGGCAGCAGCAACCCGGTGGCAGCAACCAGCAAGAGAGCGCCAGCGGAGCTTTCCAGCGCCAAGGTGAGCGAATAGGTCTCGGCTACCATGCCCCACAGCCAGCTGCCGGCCGCGATGCCGCCCGACGAGAGGGCAGAGTAGATCGACAGCGTGCGACCGACGACCCAGCGTGGACTCGACAATTGCACGCTGACGTCCAGCCCCGTCCAGGTGACAACCCAGCCCGCGCCACCGAACGTCAAGGCGAGTGCCGCTACCGCCAGCGAGGGCGTGAATGCAAGCGCCAGGCAGCACGCCGCGCAGGAGACGCACGCCAGTGTTGTCAGCCGCTCCTGTGACAGCGACCGTCGAAGCACGTTGTTAGAGATGCCGGCGCACAAGGCGCCCGCCCCAAAGCCGGCCATAAGAATGCCATAAGCGATCGGGCCTCCCCCCAACTGATCGCGGGCGACCAGCGGCAGCAGTGCCAGGATCGAGATGCTTGTCAGGCCAAAAAGCGTTCCGCGCGCGATTGCGGCCTTGATCTCCGACGAAAGCGCAGTAAAGCGCGCTCCGTCATGAATGGCGGTGGTCAGCGACTCACGAGGAAGAGGCGAAGGGCTACCACTCCATTCACGGCTCCCTATGGCCCACAGGATCGCCAAGTAGGTCAGCGTCGCCACGGCGAACGCCGTCAGCGGTCCAAACGAGGCAACAATGATGCCGCCGAGCCCGGAAAGCGGCATCACCGTCGCTCGGTGTGCCGGCGCTTGCGAGCGCCCAGGCCGGAACGGCTGGCGCCGGGGCGGGGCTGGCGGTCGTGGGATCGAGGCGAATCATGACTTTCGAGGGTAAATCGCGCGTGCGCTTTTCGCCATCGATTTCGGCCTAAAACGCACAGCCTGTCGGAGCAACAAAACGAACGATAATGTTGCCTTATCCTTCTATTTGGAGGGTACAGCTTGACCAGTCCTGCAGAAATTGCTGCGAACAACCCTGCGGCACGTGCTCGCAAGTGACGTCGGCTTTCTGCCGACCAGCATGCTGGTGCCGGCACTGCTGTTCCAGGTCGTCGCGCTTTGCCGATTTGCGATTGCCTGTCACGGTTGCATGGCCATTGGAGTTCTCGCGTTCACAGCCATGAGGTACGTTGTGAACAACTTGCATGGCCTGATTGCACTGGCTGCGGCTTCGCGCACAGTTTGCACATGGCGTCAGACATTGACCTAGATGCTCTGTTGTTCGAAATGGCGGCCGCAAGCGTTCGGATGCTGGCCCTGAGCTTTGGCGACAAGGCAGCCAGGATAGCCCGACAGACTTCAGGGCGGTTTCTCTTTGAGGTTCGGATCGACGGTGATCCTCAATTTCAGCGCATTGCCGCCATCCGCTATACGACCGGAACAACCGGACTCTTTGCATTGAGCAAGGACGGGCTGGCGGTCGTGTCCTTCACGGCCAATAGCGAGCTCGCCAGCTTTATCGATCCATTGGAAAACTGGGACAGTCTGCCGCTGCGCGAAAAGGCGCACAATGAGGTCCAAGGGCACATCGATCTGCTCGTTGCGGCGCTTCGAAACGCCGGTTGCGTGCCATACCATTAGGCTTTGACTCAAAGGCCGCTGTGGATCTCTCCATTCAGCGCATGTCACGATGGTGCGTCCGCTTTGTTGTAACTTCGACGGCCGCACCTTTCTCCGGGCTGCCTCTCGTCCAGCAGCGTACCTGGGTGGCGACCGTCTGGGCGGTCGGCGGTTTCACTGCCGTGCTCGATTGCCGGCGCGACTACCTCTTCCGCCTTTCAGCCGCACCCTCGACGATGGAAAAACCCTCGAACTGCGGATGACCGAGGTAGAGAACTTTCGTCATGCCGACATTCCGGTGGGCGGCGCGGAAGTTGTCTGATCTGGTCCAAGCGACGAAATCGTCGTGGCTTGCCCACACTGTGTGCGAGACAAATAGGGTGTAACCTTCGGTCTCGTCGATCGCGCCACGCAGCAAATGGAACTCTCGGAATCCCTTCATATCGGCAAGGCTGGAATCTCGGTTTTTCCAGACGTCCTCGAAATCGGATTCCGCGCCGTTCTGGACTTTGAAGCGGTTCATGGCGATGTACATGGCGATTCCCTATGCGTTGATCGTTGGACTCGTAGTTACGTCATGAGCTTGGGGATCGGGTGGCATGAACCGTTCTAGCTCGGGAGCAGTCTCTTATCGCCTTCGCATTGCAGCGTCTGATGGCCGCCCTTTTCCAATGCCCCAACTACGCTTTCGGCCTGCTCGCGTCCTCGAACTCCGAACGACCCTGCCCGAACCGGTTGATTTCCAGCCAAGCAACTCCGCATCGGCTGTCCCTTCCCGTTTGTCATGTTCCTTCGTCTGCATTTTCGTTTGATCGGCGAGCCTTCACATGTCCCGTGCAATCCACGTGCCACCGCGGAGGTGGTGGGAGCAAAAGGAGAGGACCAGACGGTTTGTGGCGCGCGGAGGGAATACAAGCGCGTCGATGTGTCGGGTCTTGAACAAAGACGATGTCAGAGTACGGAACGGATTTAGAGCGCCTCAATGCCACATTGCGCCGTTCAATTCAGAGAGCCTGAGGGGCGTCCAGCTGATGGACGGAAAGCAAAGCAGCGGGCAGAAAACCGAGCACCTATGTCGTTGCCGAGTTTGAACGCGAGCGGATGCAAGTCGCTCAGTCGGTAGACAGGATTCGTCAGACTGGCGTTTACTGGTTTCCAAAAGCCGTCCCGGCCGAGGCTGTGTTCACCGGTCGTAAGGAAGTCAACTCGACCGCGTGGTTATCGTCGCAAATGCTCGGCCAATTGGCAGTCGGTCACGGAAGTTCGCCCCCTCTGCTGGTTTCTCGTTCAATCCTCTGCAGCGCAGCTCACCGTTTCTGCGACGAGGCGGGACAGATCAGAAGCTTGCGGCCGGCGTTTCACCCCTGCCGGTCGCTCGGCACTTCTATCTGGCCGATGTGGTGATGTGTTGACCGAGGCTGGCAACAAGATGGATGTGGTGTGGACGTTTAAGCCGGGAACGCAGAGTGCATCGGTGCCGGCCACAGCGAATCTGGTCTGCAAGCTCACCTACTCGAACGTGAGTCTAGCGATACCGTCGGGCGACTGGAGTTTCGATGCAATTGCGCGAGGGCCAATAGCGCCTGGCAAAACGGCTGACTGACGTTCGTCCTGGAGAATTCCACCAGTTCGTTCAGTCCAGTCGCACTGGAGAGGCGCAAGGCTTCGTAACGGCAGACGGGGATCTGACGATTGTTCTTGAACCGTCTATCCGGCCCACCGCTTTTGTTGGGGTGCGCCCAGGTGTGTCCAACCACCTCAGCGTCAGACGGGACCTTTCCCGCCTCGATGAAATTGGTCGGCGCAAACTGTGTACGAAGATCGGCATATGCAACGGCGCCATACCGGTTTGCGTCTTTCACAAGGACCAGATCTGGCATGAAATAGAGCACCTGCCGGCCTACCTGGATCGAGGGCGGTATAACATTGCTGCGAACAACGGCGGGTAATATGCTGGTGAGCGCCGTGGGCTTTTTGTCGACCAGCATGCTGGCGCCGGCATTGCGCTTCCAAGTCGTCAGATCCTCAATCTTGCCCCCGGCCGCAACGTGCCATGTTCCTGCGCAACGAGTAAGCGTTTCGAACGCGGCAACCAGCCTGCCATAGGCAGCTTCGGCATCTTGCTCGAGGTCGTAATAGAGCACGCTCACCCGGCGATAGCCGTCAAACCATTTGCCGAGCAGCATGCCCGGTAGAAATGCGGCGCCCCCAAGCACAGGCGCCGCGCCTCCGAGTGCTTTCCAAACAAGGAAACCGGCTATCCCGAACAGCACTCCCAGCACCACGGCGAGGCGTGGTTGCGACTGTCTGGCGTTGATTTCATCAATGACATTGGCAAATGTCTCATCGCGCATGGCCATTACGTCGCCTGACTCGATCTCTCTCATCAGGACGCCATCAGTCACATATTGCGGAGCCGACGGTTGCAGTTGAGCTTGCTGCTTCCCCTTTTTTGTGCCGGCCTTTCCGAGTGTGCCGCGATAGTAGAGACCACCTCTGCCTGCGTGGATGTAGTGGCCTCGCGGACCCGTGCCTATCCGAAGGCCTTTGACGCCAACCGAGACCCCAACCCCACCCGACGAAAAATTGAAGCGGAACGGCCCCGCGCTGATCGATTTTCGAACGTAAAACCCCATCCCTTGAGTCCCCCAACTCAATGCTGTGAGCTAACTCACCAGCATTTTTTTGCGCTCATAACTTCGATCCGACACCCGCCGCGAGGTCGGTTTCGCGGGAGCGCTGCCTCACCCTGATTTCAATTCGTCGCCTTGCCTTCACATCGCCAGCCTGCGCTCCGTTGGTCAGATGGTCACCAGGAAGTATCAACTGGCCACCCGACATCGGCAGAATGGTGAACCCTTTCAGCTCAGGCATCTCGCGAAGTATGCTCGTGACCGAGATTGCTCGCGCCAGTCCAAGGCCGGCGTTATCGGCGGGATGAAGCGTACCAATTTCCACCTTGCCAGCCAGGACGGGTTGAAGACCCTTGTCCATGTTCGACGACTGACCGGACATGGCCTGCTCATCCGTGTGTCCAATCACCTCGATGACGTCGACGCCGTACGACGTTGCAATGCCCGCAATCGTCTTGGACAGATCGCGCAGCCGCGTCCTGAAACGATCGGAAAGCTCCGCACTTCCGATATCGAAATTATAACCGTCGAGTTCGCTGAGGCTGATGATCGGTGGCCAATCGTGCGGCTTGGCGGCCATCACAGGCGCGTCTGCCTTCTTCAGGGCATCTGACAGGTCCTTCAAGGTCTTGGCCGTACCAACGTAACCAAACTCCTTCAACACGTTCGTGCGCTCGATCATCGCCCGGGCTTGCTCGGCGTCGACATCATTGTCGGACAGGATCTTGGTGACCGGGGCGTTCTTCACCAGTTCTTGGACCGAAACTCCTGCGTTTTTGATTGTTTCGATGGTCTCGTTCGCCAACACCAATTCGCGCCACTGCTGGTCGGGCACGTTGCGCCCTGTCGCGGGCTTGACCATCTCATTCAGCTGGGCAAGGAGCCGCTTGTTTTCCTCGCCGAGCTTACGCGATTCCTGCTTGAGGGATTGGGCAATCTTCTGCGCCTCTGCGGTCTGTTTCTGCTTCTTGGCGATGATTGCGCCGGCTGCAAGCAAAAGGCAGAACACCAGAAGCAGCATCGTCTCGGCCATCGTCAGGCCCAGGATCAGCCCGCGGCCGTAGCCCTTGCGCTCATAAGCGACCGCTGTTGCGCCCGTCTCGCTCACCTGCCCCACCAACCGCTTTTTCGCGGCGGCTCAGCCTTCTCTGGGACAGCGCCCAAGGATTGGAAGGAATCGCCTTGCTGATCTTCGGAGATCTTGATTATCGCCTGTTCACCATCAGCGCCGGCAGGTGTAACTGCGCGTGCTGGATCGATCGCTATTGCGTCGTTGGCAGCATGGCTGCCGCGAGCCGCCTGGAGACTCTTTTCTGCAATCGTGGCAATGAGTTCGCTCGTGTCCCTACTTTGCTTTTGCACCACTGCCGCAAGCGCCTCGGTTAGGCGCTGCTGGGCTTGAACACTCCCTGCTGTCCTCTCTGCCGCGGCTGCGGCGCGCTCTACACCACTCGCCACCTTCGCCACTGCGTCAGCGAGACCGATCATACGAGCTTGTTGCTCCTGCGAGGCGGACTCGGTCTTGACCGCGTATTGAGCGACAGCGCTGCCAAGAAGCTTTACCATCGGCGCCAGATCGTTCTTCAGCACCTCCTCAGGAACGACAACTTTTTCCAGCTTGGTGGCCACGGTGTCAGCCTGTTCGCCGAGCTTGCTAACTGACGAGGACATCGAGCTGTTGGCTTTGTCGAGCAAATCAGCGGCAGCTTCGACACGCTTAGCAATCGAAGAGAACTGACTTTCGACCTGCCCGAAATTGTCTTTCAACGCGTCACTGAGCTTTCCAGACGCCTCTTGGACCGGTTTGATCGATTCCATGGCGATCTTGTCCAAGGCGGATCTGATATGCTCGCCGTTTCGCTCGGCTTGGACGGCAATCTCAGCAAAGCCTTCCTCGAGCATCTGATGGCTAACACGGCGAAAGTCGGCAAACTCTCTTGTGACGCTCTCCATCTCAGCTCTTACTCGCCGAGTCATGTCGGCGAGTTCGTGCCTGGCGGTCCGCTCGATATCCGCAGGGTCGCGCCGCATCTGGTTGTAGAAGATCCTGAGCGCGATGCCGGTGATCGTGGACGTAATCGCGATACCGAAGTTCCTGACGATGGCATCGGTCGAGCCTTCCGACCCGAACTGGAACAACGACACTCCAAGGCTCGTCAGCGTGAAAAGGAAGCCCATATAGTAGAGATTGTCGCCGGTTTGCTCATCGCTAAGGCGCAGCTTCCCGGTGAAGATCGATACACCGAGATAAAAAAGCATCAGGCAGACAGGTGCACCCGCCGCCACGATCGGGTTTACGCCCGAGAGCTTGGCGATGGCGATAAAGACGCAGCCGCCGAGCGTCAATATCGCAAACACGAGGAGTGGGAAGCCTCGATGCCCCAGTAGGGAATTGTCGCGGTTCCTCGCCATCAGTTTAACCCCTCCAAGCCAACCAGCTTTTCGAACTCGCCGTGATGGTTTTGGACCCATTGCGTCCAGAATTCAGCGTGATCCAGCGACTGAAACGGCTTCTTTTTCCGGTCGATATAGAGGATCGTGACTGCCACCCCGTCGAGCGACGTCCCGTAGGTCCGATCGGCGGCGCTACTGAGGTATTTCTGGTAATCCAGACCAGACCGGTACTGCGAATAAAGCGCCGTATGCTCGATCATGTCGGAGGCGACCACCAACCGCTTTGCGCCCCCCGGTTTCGCCAAGCTGCTATCAAACAGCGACAGTTTGATTTTCTGGATGCCGGCCATGATCGGAGACTGGCTGGCCGAGTCAGCGTTCGGAATTTGGTCAGGAAGGTTTTTCAAGGGGTCGCCGAAGGCGTTTTCCCACTTCTTCTGACGGCGCGCCGAATTGTTCGTCCAATTGTCTACCGTGGACCCGTCGCCTGGATTGCATCCATCGAACATCACCGTCAGGTCGCCGGGGGCCGAATTCAGCGTATAGATCCTCACATAGCCGCCCGGCTCGACCCGCCCGATGGTTTTGCGGAACTCGTTCTTCAGATCCGCCATGGTCGTTGCCGAAACCGGATCCGTGGCGTCAATGAGAACCGCCGTCAGGCTAACGGGACCGTCCATCGGGCAATTTGTGTTTGCGTCGATCTGGCCCTTGCCAGACCTTGACCACATCCAGGCAAAGCCGCCCAACATTGCAACCGAGAGCACCCCAAGAGCGAGAGCCGCAACGATTGAGCCGGCTTGGCCCTTCTTGCGCCTGCGAACCCGCCTAGCCATTCACACTGTCCGGATGAAGCTTGTCGAGGTCGCGATACTGCTCAATTCCGCGCTCGCATTCCTGCCCAATCAGGCGGACTTGAGCGTTGAGCTCCTCCTGCGCTTGGCGGATCGATGCTCCAACGTCGCCCTCGCTCCATTCCCCGTCGGCCGAGATGTGAGGCTTGATGCGTTCAAGCTTGTAAGGTGCTCCGAAATGCTTGGGCGCAGGCTCCGTTCTGGCCTGGATATTCGCCTCCCTGTATTTGGAGAGAAGCTGATTGCAGGCTCGCTCGAGCTGGTCCTGATGCTGCGCAAAGAGCGCCACAAGCCTCGAGCGATGATCGACAATAGCACGATGCTCCCTGCGACGACTGCCGAGTTCCTTGACGATGTCCTCAACCTTTTCGTTGTGGTCGTCGCGAACGTCTTGCAGCTCTTCGATCAACTCCCGCTTGCGCTCGATATAGTCCTCCCGCTTACGAACCAAGCGATTTTCGACGCCCGCGTAACCGGGATAAGGGTCGAGTACGAACCAGCCGTCGATAAATGCGAAAATCGAAAACATGAGGCCGATAGCAAACAGTAGCCATGACTTCACATCTGTGAGCCCGGCCGGATTGCCGACCATGTTTCGGATGACCTCTGCACCGGCACCGTCCGCGAGCGAGCCACTCACCTCGCGATAGTGCGCCAGCGCCAGGTTTAAGGTCACGGCCAGACCGATATAGACAAGGATCGAGAACATCCCGACTAGCTTCCCAAAAATCGATCGGTGGGTGACAAGGCGGGCGCAGAAAAGCGCCAGGAGCAAAGCGGCGCCGATGTTGATGAAGGAGAATGCTGCAGCCTCAAGGATGCCGCCAAAAAACCCCTGTTCGTTTCCCTTGGCAAGGAAACTGCCATTCATTGCTGTCTCGATGAGAAACAGGAACAGCAGCAGCGAAATGCGCAAAAGGTGAGCCGCGCCATGCTGAACGCGCGCCGCGCGAACCAATTCGTGCTTCGCCTTGAACCAGGCGTGCTCTTTCTCAGCGTCCCTAAGAGCGCGCCTCAACCCGTGGAGTTCATCCAGGCCGACAGCAACCGAAGCTTTGAAATCCGACACGCTGGCTGCGTTCGCCTGACGGATGAGACCAAATTGTTCTTCGAAGTCGAGTCCGGCAAGACGCCCGCTGAGAAGATGCAGGTTGTCCTCAAGAGTATGATAGGATGCCTTTTTCTCGTCCTCGACGCGTTCGATGACGGCATGTTCAACATCGTCGAGATTCTTGGCGCTCTTAGGGGGCTGGTTTGCCTCGCCACGCTCCTTGCCGCGACCGGCGAGATTCATGTCCCGATCAATCTTGGTGACATCCAAGCTGCTGAAAAGCTGGGTGCTCGCTCGGAAATCATGGTTGGACTCGCGCAGAGACTCGCGCAACCTATTTAGCTTTTCGAATTTAGAGCTCACGCCCTTCGTATCCCAATTTTTTTCGGCCCCAAGCAGAATGCTTTCTATGCACAGTAGCGCTAAAGGGCAACCATGGGCGTGCGACCGTGGTCGGTCCTGCACTGGTAAAATCGGCAAGGCCGGCCACACGATCGGGCCACCGCATTCGCCTCAAAGGGATCAATGCGCCTGAGATCTGTTTGGATGATGCCAAGGCGGTCGCGGCGCGCCGAACCTGGTCGGATTGCCTGAGCGAATTGCACTCCTGCGCCCATTCCGGCTCGACCGCACAGCAACCCCGGATCGTCCAGAGTGTGCGACCAAATGCGAGAGGCTGACGCCGCCAGGCAGCTTTTCTCCCATCAAAAAAAGCAGGAGGAGTATGATCTCACGACCCCGAAGAGCGCGCGCAACCTGCTGGGCAGGACCAACGGCGGCTTTCAGTCCTGCGCAGGAAGCAGGCCGGGGCTCTCCGCTTGTTCATGCCCAGCCTCTACATCACTTCCGACTTTAGCTCTACGCCAGCGACGTCGATCAAATGGGAAAAAAATGTAATCGCGCGCGGTGAGCGGCTCGGGCTGGTCTCGGAGGCCAACTTCCGGCCACTCATTCTTTTTTGGCCAGTATGCCGTTAGAAAAACCGTGTCCCAGATGGTTGTAAAGAACCCATAGTTTCGGCGCCGGTGATGCGGTTCCAGCGAATGGTGAATGCGGTGGAACTTATTGTCGCCAATAATATATCGAAGCGGCCCAAGATTGATCCGGGTGCTCGAATGCGAAAGATGGGCCTGAAAGGTAATCAGTGTCACGGCAACAACGGGCACTACGCCAGATTCGAAATGGAACAGCGTGAGTGGTAGGGCTACAAACCCAGCGTAAACGAGTGGCTCGGAAACGTGATGATGGCAATTCCATGCCGTCAATTCGCGGATCGAGTGGTGAGTAGCGTGCATGCGCCAGAGGAATGGAACAGCATGCTGAGCGCGGTGCATCCAGTAGTAGAAGAAGTCACCAGCAATCGCGACCAAGACGCCTGAAAAGACGGCCAATCCGCTGTCGACGATGGCATTGTCAAAGTGAAGCATCGTACCGAAATTGATCGTTACGAGCGGCTTTATCCCTAACCAGTCCAGGCTCACGGCGTAGAGGTGCCAGATAACGGCACCGCATCCGAGCCGAATAATCCAATTCCGCACGCCGCGAAGATATGAGGCAAAACTGTATCGATAAGCCGGAAACATCAGTTCCAGCGCGGCGCAAAAGGTAGCGAAAATCACAACCAGCTCAAGCGACTTCACGAATATCTGAGTCATCTGGTTAACGTCGAAAACGTGCATTTGTTTGCTCCGGCGAATCGTTCAATGCTCCAACCTCAGGTCGGAGTGACTGTCATCAACGCAGTCGTCTTCGTCAGGCGAGACCAATATTGTGAGTCTCAGCGCCGCCGTAAACTCGGCATCGAAGTCACGAATTGCATGTAGTCAGGTGATGCAGATTTCCTTTTAGGGCATTCAAACGGCGATTGTTCCGCCGGCATAGCGGCGCGCTTCGAGGATGTGCAATGCAGCATTTTCGTAGATTGGTAAAATTGGTTGTTTGGATAAGACCCATCGGTGTCCCAAATGATCGGAGGAGCCCAGTAGACCACCGGGCTTTGCGCGAAGCGACCAACCATAGGGCAAAGTCCGTTGCGGCAACTGGGCAGGGATAAAGCCTGCGAAGCGCAAGGCAAAGCGTCCGGTTCCAGCGTCTTCACGACGATCCGAGCCTTGTCGCCCATCGACCAGGGCGGGCCGCCAGCACCGTTGATCACTTTGAAACGCCGCGGTTGCCGCTCCGGGTCAAGCGTAAGGTCACTCCCGGACACAGCCAAGTCGCCACTACAGGACCGACAACCTCACAGATCGCGATCACTCCCGAAAGCTGGCTCCGAAACACCGCGTACCAATCAGGGAAGCCTGCTAGATGGCAAATGTAACGCGAAATCAGTTCGGCGGATCGCTCCTAGGCGCTACGATTAGAAATCAAAGGAGCCCTGAACAATGGATCGCTATACAAGTAGACATAGACCTGAAGACCGCGATCGCGGTGCGACCCGATCGACTCACATGCCCAATGAGGTGCTGGACCTTAGGGAGGCGAGCCGCTCAGTCGATTCCATCTTTGACAGGGTCCGGGGAGAGTCAGTCAGGTTGAACAGGACAATCGATTACATCGGCGGTTCCCGCAATATTTCTTTCTTCTCTGACGTTGACCAAACCGAGATGGGGACTTTGACCATTGCTCAGCAGGATGGCAGCATGCGAATTGGCTGGATACACAATAAGCAGCGGTCGAGGTACAAAGGGCTCGGGACGGTCATGATCAATATCGCCGATCGGTTCAGAGCGTTAGATAACCTTCGCAGTCTGACTCTTCGTTCTCAATCTGAAGAAGCTTCAGTGTTTTTCTACAAGAGCGGATTTCGATTTACAGGAGAAGGAATGGAAGCCAAGAATTCAGCGATGCGGAGGCAAATTTCCAGCCCGGACTTTCAACCTCCGGATGATATTATCTTCCTTGGTGAAATGGAGCGTGCGTAACTCGCTGCGGCACCCATACCGATTGAGCGCGCCAGGATGAAATACCGACTCATCTCTTGATTCCAGTGGCCGAAAGGGGTGGAAGCCGCCCGCGATAGCTAGGTGGAGAAAACGTGTGCGCCCAGCGCGCCGATTCGAAAGTGGCAACTCTAGCGTCCACGCTGCGGGCAAGCGCAAAAGCTGTCGGAGCGCCAGCAGCTGTTGCGGGGGAGAGTTCGCGCGGACAAGGCCTGTGTTGCTGTTTGTCCGCTAGCATACACTGGCGCAGGCCCCAATTTCGTCCGTTGGTGACCTGGCTCATCGCGGTTCTTCGCTGCAAGCCTTTGTGCTCGGGCCGTCCGAGACTCCGCAAAGTGTCCTGAGGATCGCAAGCCTAACCTTAGCCGATCTCCGCACCGAGGCGTGAGAACTGTGACGAGCAGACTGCGGGACAAAGACGAAGGTCATCAGGTCAAGCAGGAACTGATGGATAGCGTCGGCAGTCAGGGCGGACTCGAACTGACGCAGCATCACACGGGCCTCATCGACGGCTTCGGCGCTGGGCGCATCGATCAACGCTTCTAGTCTCTCGAAAGTTTCCAATTCGACAAATCCTCCGACCGCAAGTTAAAATGCCATGCGCCGCTGAAAATTACACAACCAAAGTTACGACGTGCCGCGCTTTCTTGGCCCAAACTGGCGCTCTGAGGGTTGTTCCAGAACCCCGGTTCGGGCCGCAAGCGAGCCCGTTCGACGGTCCACCAAGGCCGGATTGAAAGAAGGCGTGCTTGGCTCCGAAAAGCTCGCGCCCCAAATAGCGCCCCGACGCCACGCACAGGAATTCCAGGGTGAAAATAGAATTGCCGGCGTCGCCGGTGGTTCTTCCTCGATCCGTTCGCGGTCCGTCATGGCGTCTCCAGCTGTTCTGTTCCGAGGCTCGGGCTCCGGCTCACCCGGGCAAACCGTCGCGATGAGTACGAGGAGGCGGCTAGCCGCCGCGCGTGCGACTGAACGCGTTCTCCGGCAGGCCCGACTGCACCGGCGTTCCACCACTCCACTTATCGGCGCCGTGACGATCATGTCGGTTAAGTCGATTGCCACGCGCACGAGAGTCGACTGGACGAGGCAGCTTTCGAGAAATGAGGAGTCTCAGAGAGTCTGAATGAGCGTCATTGTCGGTGGGTCCCGTGTTACGGATCACCAGGTGCATTAAGCGTGCCAAAGCATAACCGCTTTAATCACAATTGGGTTCACCGGACTGGCTACATCCGATGTCCGACATTGTTGCACTTTCGCGCCATGCTGCCCGGCCCGCGCCGTCAAGGAGGTTTTCTATACGCTACACGCGCGCGTCGAAACGATCGGCCTTGATTATAGGCAGCGGCATCGGATCGGATTAGACGTCCGCCCGCGCGTGCTCGACAAATGCGGAGGAACTTTTCGGATTGGAGTGGTGTATTGTGAGCTCCGGCATCTTGGAGAGATGGTCCCATCCTGGGCCCTCTCGCTTCGGCTGCTCGGTCGGTCAACTGACAAGGTCGACGGCAGGAGGCAAGCTGCCGTAGGCTTTGCGAGGAGGTCCGGCGGGACAATGGAGACGTGCCATGCACAGTCCCGCCGCCGTGCCGGTGACGATTGCCACAACCGAACCTCGATCCAGAACTGAGATACAATGTTGGATGCCCGGACAGGCTCAGCCAGCGGCAATTGGCCTCGAGCAGTCCATGAGAGAGATGGCACAGGACCCCCGCGAGATCAGGTCCTATTACGGACTCCCCGCCAGCGCTAGGATTGTGTTTCGGCGTTGCCAGGGAGCGGTCTGTGCGTGTCGGTAATGCCGCTGTCCTTTCGTAGAATGATCTTTTCGCCCTCCGCGAGACCATCGACGATCTCGGCGCCCATTTGGTTCACCAGCCCCACGCGCACGCGGCGTGCTGCGGTCGCGCCGTTCCCTGTGTCTACCCTCGCGCGATAGAGACCCTCCGGATCAGGGCCGACGAGCGCACCCCATGGGGCAAGCAACACGTCATCAACCGTGCTCACCGTAATAGTCACCTCAGCGGTCATCATTGGCAGAAGCTCCCCGTCCTTGTTGGATGCCTCAAAAAACAGGTTGTAATAGACCGTCTGCGTTTGCCCCGAGCCGCCGCCTAGCTGGCCGCCGGTGGGTCCCTGGTTCGTCAGAAGAAAAGATGGGGCGGGCTCCACTGCCATAACCCGGCTAGCCCGGTTGGTCTTTCTGTCTCCGACGGTGGTGAAATGCACCGGCTGCCCGACCCTGATGCGTTGGACATCTGCCTCGGAAACTTGCACTCGCGCTCTCATCGTGTCGGTCTGCGCGACGACAGCAATTACGCGCGAGGGCTCCGTCTGTCCGGGCTTGGCCTCCAGGGCGATCACCCGTCCGTCTATCGGGGCGGCGATCTGTGTGTAGCCGAGGTCGATTTGGGCCTTTTCGACCCCGGCAGTCGCTTCTTCGACTTGCGCTGTCGACTCGTCGAGCTTGGCGCGGGCAATTCGGACGGCAATTTCGGCATCCTGAAGAGCAGCGCTCGAAATGACCTGGCGCGCAGAGAGGTGCCGCTGACGCGTCAGGACTCGCTCTGCCCGGTCGAGCTTGAATTGGCTCGAATGTTGGGCTGCCTGCTTCTTGGAAAGCGAGGCCCTTGCCAGACGCAACCGGTTCTGCTGCTCGAAAGAATCCATCTCCGCAATAAGATCGCCTGCGTGAACCTCGTCCCCCAAGCTGACATGAAAGGCAGTCAATTGACCCGAGACTCGCGCACCGATTTGCACAAGCCTTGAGGGCTCCAGAACACCCATTGCATTTACCTCGTCCGCCAGCGAGCCCCGTCTTACAGTAATGACCGGGGTCGAACTGGACGGCTGCCTGCTTGGCGCTGAAGCGACCCAGACAGCTGCCCCGACGGCACACACAAAAACCCCTAGGAAAACACTTCGTCTCATGATCTCACGCCAGTCATTCATTTTGTTGCTAGATTCGAACGAAAGCTTGGGGCAGGAATCTTATTTGGCGGGCAGGGAGCCGGATCGGCCCGGCGGTCGGTCGGTTGCTTTATTGCGACTCCACGAACGCCCAGATCCTGTTCAGCATAGCCCTCAGATCCTTCTCGGCTGCAGCGAGACCAATCCCTCCTATCATTCTGACCCGAGCCTGCTGGCTCAGGGGCAGAAAGAGGGGCTGATCCCGCAGGATACGGGTGATGCCGACATGCTGCCGACGCGAGTCGCGTCTGGAGGACAGTGGCCCATCAAGTGACCGCAGCAGCACCGCGACGGACGCCGCCAGCAAAGCGAGCACTGCGCCGACCAGCGGCAGGTTGGCGTAGGAAACGCCCCAGGAGAGGGCCACGCCACCGATCCAGGCGCCGCTGGCATTGCCGACGTTGAAGGCGCCTTGGTTTAATGTGGCGGCGAGGTTCGGCCCCTCGGAAGCGGCTTCCACGACGCGGATCTGCAGCGGCGGCACCACCACGAAGACGAGCAGGCCCCACAGGAAGACGATGCCCACCGCGACCGTGGCGATGGCGCCGAATTCGGTGAAGGCGACGAACAGCAGCGCCAGCAACAGCAGCGTTCCGACGACTGTCGGCATCAGTTTCCAGTCGGCCAGCCTGCCGCCGATAATGTTGCCGATGGTCATGCCGGCGCCGAACAGCAGAAGCACCCAGGTGACCGCCGCGGTCGACAGGCCCGACACGTCGGTGAGGTAGGGTTTGATGTAGGTGAAGACGGCGAACAGGCTGGCAGAGG
>NZ_JAPYKQ010000023.1:0-55589 GCF_037179625.1 Mesorhizobium sp. Cs1299R1N3
ACTGGATGGAGGCCAACCGATACATCAATATGGACGATCTGCGCGAGCACAAAAAACTCGCTCTACGCCAAGCCGCATGACCAGCACCATGGCCGCCCAATTTTGCAGAACTTGACGCACACAACCTTTATTTTCACCATGATGCGGCAGGTTTCCTGTCCTGCGGTGATGTTTTGAGTACCGCGGCGTCATTGGAGCAATTCCAGGAAAAGTGTGAAACGGTTTTCCGTCCGGAATTGCGTCAGACAGAGATAGAACGTTTCGCCGTTTCTGTGAAACGGAGAGACGCTCTGGCGCCCAGGCAACAAACCCGCGCTTCCCTGGAGGCGCGGGTTTTTCATTGGCCGAGAAGGTCAGGCGAGAAAATCGGCGCGGTGCGGCGCAAAACTGTCGACCAGACGCCCGGCCTCCAGCGCCCTGACGCCGTGCACCAGCCCGGAGGGAACGATGAAGCTGCCGCCGGTCTCCAGGATTTCGGTCCGTCCGTCGATGGTCACCTCGAAACGGCCTTCGGCGACATAGCTTGCCTGGACATGCGGGTGTGAATGCAGCGCGCCGACGCCGCCCTTGTCGAAGCCGAACTCGACCATCATCAGCTCGTCGGTGGATAGGAGCACGCGCCGGCGATTGCCGTCCGGGGTCGGAGTCCAGGCAGTCTCGCCGGCTTGCGCGAAAATCTTCGGCTCGGTCATCGTCATCTCCTCACCGCGCCAGCCAGCCGCCATCCACCGGCACCACCGCGCCATGCATATAGTTCGAGGCCGGCGCCAGCAGGAAGACGGCGGCATCGCCAATGTCTCCGGGCTCCCCCCAGCGGCCGGCGGGAATGCGCCCGAGGATCGCCGCACTGCGGTCGGGATCGGCGCGCAGCGCCTGCGTGTTGTTGGTCTCGATATAGCCCGGCGCTATGCCGTTGACGTTGATGCCTTTCGCCGCCCATTCGCAGGCGAGCAGACGGGTGATGCCGAGCACGCCATGCTTTGACGCCGTGTAGGACGCAACGCGGATGCCGCCCTGGAAACTCAGCACCGAGGCGATGTTGACGATCTTGCCCCGGCGACCACCGGCAAGGACGCGCCGCGCAAAGGCCTGGCAGAGCAGAAAGACGGCCTTCAAATTAACGTCGATGACATCGTCCCAATCGGCTTCGCTGAGATCGACGGCATCGGCGCGCCGGATGATCCCGGCATTGTTGACCAACCCGTCGAGCGGCCCGTTTTCGTCCCAGACACGATCGAGCATCGGTCCGGCCGCGCCCATGTCGGCAAGGTCGGCGGCAACCGTCTCGAATTGGCCGCCCAGAGCCGCGACCTTGCTCGCCGTCTCCTCCATCGACGAGCGGCCGACGCCGATCACCGCGCCGCCGGCGCGCGCGATCGAGACCGCGATGCCTTGGCCGATGCCGGTGTTGGCGCCGGTCACCAGGATGCGCTTGCCGGCCAGGCTGAAGGCTGTGAGGTCGCTCACCGCAAATCGTCCATCGCCACCGGGTCGACATCGGTGTAGTCGACATTGTCGCCGGCCATCGCCCAGATGAAGGCGTAGTTGGACGTGCCGGCGCCCGAATGGATCGACCAGCCCGGTGACAGCACCGCCTCTTCATTGCGCATGACGATGTGCCGTGTCTCGTCCGGCTCACCCATGAAATGGAAGACGCGCGCCGCCTCGGGCAGGTCGAAATAAAGATAGGCCTCCATGCGCCGGTCATGCACATGACACGGCATGGTGTTCCAGATCGAGCCCGGCGCCAGTTGCGTCATGCCAACCACGAGCTGGCAGGTTCTTGTTCCGCCGTCATGGATGAACTGGAAGATCGAGCGCTCGTTGCAGGCCTCCTTGCTGCCGAGATCGAGGCGCTTGGCGTCATCGAGGCGGATCAGCCGGCTGGGATGGACCTGGTGCGCCGGCGCGCTGAGCAGGTAGAACTTGGCCGGCGCGGCCTTGTCGGCGGAGGCGAATGACACATCGCTGGTGCCCATGCCGAGATAGAGCATGTCGCGCGCCCGCAGGTCGAAGGACTGGCCGCCAGCTTCGATCGAGCCGGCGCCGCCGATGTTGACGGCGATCATTTCGCGCCGGTCGAGAAAACCTTTGGTGCCGGTCGGCTTGATCGCTTCCAACGGCAATGCCGTCGCCACCGGCATGGCGCCGCCGACGATCATGCGGTCGTAGTGGGTATAGGTCAGGCTGACGCGGCCGGGCTGGAAGAGGTCTTCGATGTGGAAATTATGGCGCAGTTCGTCCGTTCCCATGGCGGCGGCGGCGGCCGGGTCGATGGCGAAGCGCGATGTGTAGTCGGTGTGGTTCTGGCTCATCTCTGTCCTGACTTCTGGTGGATCATTCGCCGGCGGCGTTGACCGAACTGGCGTAATAGGCCTGCCGCGCCTGCAGGCGCTCGCGGTAGCGCTGTTGGCTGGCGCCGAGATGGGTGCGCATCGCCTCGCGCGCGGCTTCGGCATGGCCCGCCGTGATCGCATTCAGGATCACCAGATGCTCGCGCTGCAGCCCGCGCTGGTAGCTGTCGGACTGCACCAGTTCGGTCGACCAGGGCGAGGTCACGTCGCACGGAATGGCGCGCCGGCCGAGCACGTCGAGCATTTCGACATAGAACGGATTGTTGGTGGCGCTGGCGATGGCGCGGTGGAAGGCAAGGTCGGCGGGTCCGGTCGGCTGGCTGTCGAGCAGCATCCGCTCGAACTCGAAGAAAGCTTCCTGGATCGCCGCTTCCTGCGCTGCGTTGCGGCGGATGGCGGCGAGGCCGGCCGATTCGATTTCGATCGCCAGGCGCACCTCGAGCACGTTGAGCGCAATGGAATCCTTGGCTCCCATGTCGGCTGCAAGCGCGCCGAACATGGTCGAAATGTGCTCGGTGACGAAGACGCCGGCGCCCTGCCGCGGCTCGACAAGGCCGTCGGCGGCAAGCTTCGCCAGCGCCTCGCGGATGACGGTGCGGCTGACGCCGAAGGTTTCGGTCAGCTGGCCCTCGGTCGGCAATTTTTGGCCGGGCAGGATCTCGCCCGCCAGCAATTGCTTGCGTATCGCCGTGATCACGCTTTCAGAAAGCTTGGGTTTTCGTTCGACCTTGAGATCGGGACTGACGGACACGTGGCGATCTCCTAATGGAACAGGCCCGGCAGCCACAATGAGATTTCCGGTACGTAGGTGACAAGCATCAGCACGGCGAAGGCGGCGCCGTAGAATGGCCAGATCGAGCGCATCGCGGTCCAGATCGGAATGCGGCCGATGGCGCAGCTGACAAACAGGACCGCGCCGACTGGTGGCGTGCAAAGCCCGATGCCGAGATTGAGGATGAGAATGACGCCGAAATGCACGGGATCGACGCCATAGGCCATGACCACCGGCAGGAAGATCGGCGTGGTGATGATGATCAGCGGCGACATGTCCATGAAGGTGCCGAGGATGAGCAGGATGAGATTGAGCAGCAGCAGGATGACCAGCTTGTTGTCGGACACCGACTGCAGAAAGGCGACCAGCGCCGCCGGCACCCTGAGATAGGCGAGCAGCCAGCCGAAGGCCGCCGCGCAGCCGATGATCATCAGCACCATGGCGGTGGTGCGCACCGACGCCGTCGTCGCCGCGACGAAGTCGCCCCAGCTCATCGAGCGGTAGATGATCAGCGTCACCAGGAAGGCATAGACGATGGCGATGCAGGAGCTCTCGGTCGCGGTGAAGATGCCGGACCTGACGCCGCCGAAGATGATGGCGATCAGGATGAGGCCGGGAATGGCGGCGACAAGCAGCTGCATGGCCCGGCCGAAGCCGGCGAAGGGCTCCGTCGGATAGCCGCGGCGGCTGGCAACCCAATAGGCCGTTATCATCAGCGACAGCGCCAGCAGCAGACCCGGCAGCACGCCGGCCGTGAACAGGTCGGCGATCGAGATACGGCCGCCGGCCGAAATCGAATAGATGATCATGTTGTGGGACGGTGGAATGAGAAGTGCGATGATGGCGCCGACCGACGTAATGTTGACGGCGTAGTCGATGCCGTAGCCGCGCGCCTTCATCTGCGGGATCATCAGCCCGCCGACCGCCGACGCATCCGCCACCGCCGAGCCGGAAATGCCGCCGAACATGGTCGACGCAGCGATGTTGACTTGCCCCAGGCCGCCCCGCAAATGGCCGACCAGGGAGCCTGCCAGTGCGACCAGCCGCGCGGCGATGCCGCCGCGCACCATCAGGTCGCCGGCGAAGATGAAGAAGGGGATGGCCATCAGCGAAAAGACGCTGACGCCGGAATTGAGCCGCTGGAACACCACGACCGGCGGCAGCCCGAGCGTGAGGATCGTCGCGAAGCTGGCGACGCCGAGGCAGAACGCGATCGGCGTGCCGATGACCAGCAGGAACACGAAGGTGCCGAAGAGGACCATAAGCGCCATGGTTCAGGGCTCCTCGCCGGCTGCATGGATGTCGACGTCGACGGGCAGGCCGGCAAAACGCCCGGCCAGCCGTTCCAAGGAAAACAGGCAGACCAGCGCGCCACCCAGGATGACCGGCAGGAAGCTGACGCCGCCCGGCAAAGCGAGCGAAGGCATCACCGTGTTCCAGGTCAGCCTCGCCAGTTGTACGCCATAGACGATCATGCCGGCGCCGAAGGCCAGCACGACGAGATCGGAAATGCTGCGCAGCACCGCCTTGCCCGAGGCAGGCAAGACATAGAGCAGCACGTCGAAGCCGAGATGCGTACGCTCCCGCACGCCGACGGCGGCACCGAGAAAAATGAACCAGCCCATCAGCAGCACCGAGAAGGATTCCGTCCAGCTCGGCGAGCGGTTCAGCACGTAGCGCGAGAACACCTGCCAGAAGATGATGATCGTCATCAGCGTCAGGCCGGCGCCGCTGATCCAAAGTGCCAGCCTGGCTAGTCCTGATAGGATGCGCTCCGCACCCAGCCAGAAGCCTCGCATGGCCGACGCGCCCGAAGCCAGCGCGGGGGCCTCCGCGCTGCTCGGTCCGTTGCCCGTGCCGTTCATTTCTCGGCCTGTATGCGGGCGGCCAGGTCCTTCAGCTCGGGCGTCGACAGATACTTGTCGTAGACCGGCTTCATCGCGTCGATCAGCGGCTGCTTGTCGATCTCGCTGACCTTGACCCCCGCGGCCTCGACGATGCCGCGCGACTTCTTCTCCTGCGCGTCCCAGAGTTCGCGCATCTTGACGACGCTGTCCTTGGCCGCCTGCCGCACGATCGCCTGGTCTTCCGGCGACAGCTTGTCCCAGCTTGCCTTCGACATGACCAGCACTTCCGGTACGATCTGGTGTTGGTCCATCGTGTAATGCTTGGCCACTTCGTAGTGCTTGGCGGATTCGAAGCTCGGCCAGTTGTTTTCGGCGCCGTCGATGACGCCCGTCTGCAGCGCCGAATAGACCTCGCCATAGGCCATCGGCGTCGCATTGGCGCCAAGCGCGTTGACCATGTCGACGAACACGTCGGACTGGATGACGCGGAACTTCATGCCTTTCATGTCGGCCATCGAGGTGATGTCCTTCTTGGTGTTGTAGAAGGACCGCGCGCCGGAATCGTAGAAGGCGAGGCCGACAAGGTCGTGCGCCTCGAACGCCTTCAGGATCTGGTCGCCGATCGGGCCGTCCATGACGTGGCGCATGTGCTCGACCGAGCGGAACATGTAGGGCAGCGACGGCACCGCGGTCTCCGGCACGATGCCGTTGAACGGTCCCATCGAGACACGGTCGAGGTCGATGACGCCGGCCTGGGTCTGCTCGATCGTGTCCTTCTCCTCGCCGAGTTGCGCCGAGTGATAGACCTCGATCGAATAGCGGCCGGCGGTGCGCTGCTTGATCAGGTCGCCCATGTACTTGACCGCCTCCACGGTCGGGTAGCCATCCGGATGGGTATCCGAGGATCGCAGCACGGTTTCGGCGTTGGCAATACCGATCAGCAGCGAGCCGAAGGCAAACGTGGCCGCCGTCAATTTCGAAATATGCAACATGACTTCCTCCCTTTGAAAATCGAAACGTCCGGCTCAGAGCCGGTACGCATTTTTGGCAAGCGTGTAGGCAAGCTCCTTCGCCAGTTCATGCGCCTCGTCCTCGCGCAGCCGGTGCTCGGCGACGAGACGCGCCAGGAACGCGCAGTCGACGCGGCGCGCCACGTCGTGGCGGGCCGGGATCGACGGAAAGGCGCGGGTGTCGTCGTTGAAGCCGACCGTGTTGTAGAAGCCGGCGGTCTCGGTGGTCATCTCGCGGAAACGGCGCATGCCTTCCGGGCTGTCGTGGAACCACCAGGCCGGCCCGAGCTTCAGCGCCGGGTAGACGCCGGCCAGCGGCGCCAGTTCGCGCGTATAGCCGGCCTCATCCAGCGTGAACAGGATGACGGTGAGGTCACGCTCCAGCCCGACACAGTCGAGCAGCGGCTTCAGCGCAGTCACATAGTCGGTGCGCGTCGGGATGTCGAAGCCCTTGTCCCTGCCGAATTTCTGGAAAACACCAGGCGAATGGTTGCGCCAGGAGCCCGGATGGATCTGCAGCACCAGCCCGTCATCCCGGCTCATCTTGGCCATTTCGGTCAGCATCTGGGCGCGAAACAGCTTTCGTTCGCGCTCATCTTCCGAGCCGGCGCGAATCCGGTTGAACAGCTCCTGCGCCGCCGCGTCGGAAAGATTGGCGGTCTCCGCCGTCGGATGGCCATGGTCCGATGAAGTCGCGCCGAAGCTCTTGAAGAAGGCGCGCCGCTGGCGGTGCGCGTCGAGATAGCCGGCCCAGGTCCCGGTGTCGCAGCCGGTGATCTCGCCGAGCCGATCCAGATTGGCCGAAAAGGCTTCGAAATCGGGATCGACGACGGCGTCCGGCCGATAGGCGGTGACGACGCGGCCCTCCCAGCCGCTATCGCGGATCATCTGGTGCCATCTGAGGTCGTCGAGCGCGCCTTCGGTCGTCGCGATGACCTCGATGTTGAAGCGCTCGAACAGGGCGCGAGGGCGGAAGTTCTCCCACTGCAGCACCGTCGCGATCGTGTCGTAATGGCGATCGGCGGTTGCGGCGCTCAACGGCTCTTCGATGGCGAACAGATGCGCAAGCACATGGTCGAACCACAGCCGGGTCGGCGTGCCACGGAAGAGGTAATAATGTTCAGCGAACAGCCGCCAGATCGCCCGGCCGTCGGTCTCGACGGGCGCACCATCGAGGGTCGGCACGCCGAGAGCCTCCAGCCGCACGCCCTGGCTGAACAGCATGCGAAAAATATAGTGGTCCGGTACGATGAGCAGCTGCGCGGGATCGGGGAACGGCTCGTTCAGCGCATACCAGCGCGGATCGGTATGCCCGTGCGGGCTGATGATGGGCAGGTCCTTGATGCCGGCATAGAGATCGCGGGCGATCGAGAGCGGACGCGCCTCGGCTGGAAACAGCAAATCCGCATTGATCAGTGCCACGGCCATCGATCCTATCGGTAGGGTTGAGCAGAAATAATGTCAACATACAAAAATTGGATTGTTGTATGATGAGTTTTGAGCAAAGCTGAGCATTGTCGGCGAACGCCGCCGGTGTTACGCCGCCAGTGTTCTGCGGCTTGCGATCCGCCTCCGGATACCAGCCGCTCCATAACCAGCCGTTTCACGAGATGAGTGCGCGAACCGATGACAGACCGCCGCCTTTCCAACGGCACGGCGCCGGCATTACCGGCCAAGGTCGCCGCGCCGCGATATGATCGCGGTGCGGTTACACCGGGCATCGTGCATCTGGGCGTCGGCGCCTTTCACCGCGCCCACCAGGCCGCCTATATCGATGAATGCCTGACGGCCGGCGAGACGGGCTGGGGCATAACCGGCGTGTCATTGCGCAGCGCCGATACGCGCGACGCGCTGGCGCCGCAGAATGGGCTTTACACACTGGCGGTCCGCGGCAGCGGCGGCGAGAAGCTGCATGTCATCGGCTCCATCGGTTCGATGCTGGTGGCGCCGGAAGACCCGGCCGCGGTGCTGGCGGCGCTGACCGATCCGCGCACCCGCATCGTGACGCTGACGATCACCGAGAAAGCCTATTTGCGGGCGGCCGGTGGCGGGCTGGACGCGACGCACCCCGACATCGTCCACGACCTGGCCAATCCGCGAAAGCCGAAGACGGCACATGGTTTTCTGACTGAAGCGCTCGCCCGCAGGCGGGCCGCCAGCACGCCGCCTTTTACCGTGCTTTGTTGCGACAACCTGCCGGCCAACGGCGCCACCTTGCACAGGCTGCTGATCGAATTCGCCAGATTGCGCGATGCCAGTCCTGGTTCGGCGGGCGATGCTGGGGTCGCCGGCCACATCGCAGGTCATGTCGCATTTCCCTCGAGCATGGTCGACCGCATCGTGCCGGCCACGACCGATGCCGACAGGTCGCGGATATCGGGCGAACTTGGTATCGAGGACGCCTGGCCCGTGATGACGGAACCCTTCAGCCAATGGGTGATCGAGGACGATTTCCCGGCCGGCCGGCCTGCCTGGGAAAAATTCGGCGTCACCATGGTCGGCGATGTCGCTCCCTTCGAGGACATGAAGCTGAGGCTGCTCAACGGCGCGCATTCGGGCATCGCCTATCTCGGCCTGCTCAGCGGCCACGCCACGGTCGATCGCGCCTTCGCCGATCCGGCGATAAGGCAATTCGTCGATGCACTGTGGGAGGAGGCCAAATCGACATTGCCGGATGATGCCGGCCTCGACACATCAGCCTATACGGCCGAGCTCGCCGAACGTTTTTCGAACACGGCACTTGCCCACCGCACGGCGCAGATCGCCAATGACGGCAGCCAGAAATTGCCGCAGCGCATCATCGCTTCGGCCATCGAGTGCCTCGAAGCCGGCACCGAACTTGTCCATCTCACGCTGGTGGTGGCAGCCTGGATCGCCGCCTGCGCGGCGCGCGGAAAGAGCTTGCCGGAGGGCCATTTCACCGACCCGCTCGATGCTCCGCTGACTGCGCTTTTGAACCAGCAACTGCCGGCGAACGAAACCGTGACGACGGTGTTCGATCTGGCCGGCTTCGCCAGGGATCACGCCGAACGCCAGACGCTGATCGAACTCGTGGCCGTCCATCTCGTCCATCTGCGACGGGACGGCCCGACTTTGGCTTTTGCTGCGCTCGGCATAGAGGGCGAAGGGCCGTAAGGCGAAGCTGGCACGGATCAGCAGGCGATAGAGGACTTAACGCCGGTGCTACATCGCCGCCATAGCTGAATTCTCGCCGCTCAAACAAAACAAAAAAGCGAGGCAAGTGCCCCGCTTTTCACTTCGCTTCTGAATGGAACCTCAGGCCGGCAGGATGGCGCCTTCCAGCGTGGTGAGCTGGCCAAGGAACTGCTCCGCCTTGCTGCGCGCCTGGTCGTCCTTGGCGTCGACGGCGTCTTCCCTGGCTTCCTGGATGCGGCGGGCGAGATCGGCGCGGTCGACATCCTTCACCGCGACGGCCGATTCCGCCAGCAGCGTGCAGCCGGTGGGCACGATATCGGCAAAGCCGCCGAACACGACATAGCGTTCTTCGCTGCCCGAGGCGTTCTTCACCGTGACGACGCCCGGCTTGATCGTGGTCATGACCGGCGCGTGATGGGCCAGGACGGTCATCTCGCCTTCGGCGCCTGGAATGACGACGGATTCGACCTCGGCGGAAACCAGCAGGCGCTCCGGCGAGACCAGTTCGAACTTGAAAGCTTCAGCCATGATTATCTAGCGAGTAGGGAATAGTGAGTAGCGAGTAGGGAAGAAAACTCGCTCGGCTCACATTTACCCTATTCGCTACTCCCTATTCGCTATTCGCTATTCGCTTGAATTACGCCGCTTCAGCCGCGAGGCGCTGTGCCTTCTCGACTGCTTCGTCGATGCCGCCGACCATGTAGAAGGCGGCTTCCGGCAGGTGGTCATAATCGCCGTTGCAGAGGCCCTTGAAGCCCTTGATGGTGTCGGCGAGGTCGACCAGCTTGCCCGGTGCGCCGGTGAACACTTCGGCGACGAAGAAGGGCTGCGACAGGAAGCGCTCGATCTTGCGGGCGCGAGCCACCGTCTGCTTGTCCTCTTCCGAGAGCTCGTCCATGCCCAGGATGGCGATGATGTCCTGCAGCGACTTGTAGCGCTGGAGGATCGACTGCACCTGGCGGGCGACGCCATAATGCTCGTCGCCGACGACCAGCGGGTCGAGCATGCGCGAGGTCGAGTCCAGCGGATCGACGGCCGGATAGATGCCCTTTTCGGCGATCGAACGGTTCAGCGTCGTCGTCGCGTCAAGGTGAGCGAACGAGGTCGCCGGCGCCGGGTCGGTCAAGTCGTCGGCCGGCACGTAGATCGCCTGCACCGAGGTGATCGAACCCTTGGTGGTGGTGGTGATGCGTTCCTGCAGCGCGCCCATGTCGGTGGCGAGCGTCGGCTGATAGCCCACGGCCGACGGGATACGGCCGAGCAGCGCCGACACTTCGGAACCCGCCTGCGTGAAGCGGAAGATGTTGTCGACGAAGAACAGCACGTCCTGGCCCTGGTCGCGGAAATATTCGGCAACCGTCAGGCCGGTCAGGCCGACGCGGGCGCGCGCGCCCGGCGGCTCGTTCATCTGGCCGTACACCAGCGCCGCCTTCGAGCCTTCGCCGCCGCCCTTCTTGTTGACGCCGGATTCGATGAACTCGTGGTAAAGGTCGTTGCCTTCGCGGGTGCGCTCGCCGACGCCGGCGAACACCGAGTAACCACCATGCGCCTTGGCGATGTTGTTGATCAGTTCCTGGATCAGCACGGTCTTGCCGACGCCGGCGCCGCCGAACAGGCCGATCTTGCCGCCCTTGGCGTAGGGAGCCAACAGGTCGAGCACCTTGATGCCGGTGATCAGGATCTGCGCTTCCGTCGATTGTTCGATATAGGCCGGAGCCGGCTGATGGATCGAGCGCAATTCGACCGCGTCGACCGGGCCTGCTTCGTCGACCGGCTCGCCGATGACGTTGATGATGCGGCCGAGCATGCCCGGGCCGACCGGCACGGCGATCGGGCCGCCGGTGTCGCGCACTTCCTGGCCGCGCACCAGGCCTTCGGTGGAATCCATCGCGATGCAGCGCACGGTGTTTTCACCGAGATGCTGGGCAACTTCGAGCACCAGCCGGTTGCCGACATTGTTGGTCTCGAGCGCGTTCAGGATCGGCGGCAGGTGCTCGCCGAACTGCACGTCGACGACCGCGCCGATGACCTGGCGGACCTTGCCGACAACGCCCGTGGCCCTGGTGGCCACGGCCTGGGTCCTGGCAGCGGCGGCCTTGGCCGGCGCTGCTGCTGCCTTGGCCGGAGCCGCCTTTGCTGCCGCTGCCTTGGCCGCCTTGGCGGGGGCTGCTGTCTTCGGGGCTGCCTTCTGGGGGGTCGCTGCTTTCGCCATCGTCTTTACCCTTTTCGTCCTTTGTTTCTCACGCGGTCCGGTTCGCGGGCCATGACCCGCGGACCGCGCCTAGAGCGCCTCGGCGCCCGAAATGATTTCGATCAGTTCCTTGGTGATCTGCGCCTGCCGCTGGCGGTTGTAGGTGATCGACAGCTTGTTGATCATCTCACCGGCGTTGCGCGTCGCATTGTCCATGGCGCTCATCTTGGCGCCCATTTCGCCCGCCGCGTTTTCGAGCAGCGCGCGGAAAACCTGCACCGCGATGTTGCGCGGGATGAGGTCGGACAGGATTTCGCCCGGCTCCGGCTCATACTCGTAGACGGCGCTGGCGCCATCCGCCGACTCTGGTCGGGCCGAAGAGGCGGACGCTGCCGGAATGATCTGCTGCGCGGTCGGAACCTGGCTGATCACCGACTTGAATTGCGAATAGAACAGCGTGCAGACGTCGAAGGCGCCCTCGTTGAACAGGTGGATGACCTTGCGGGCGATCGCATCGGCATTGACGAAGCCGAGCGTCTTGACCTCGCGCAGATCGACGCGCTCGATGATCATCGCGGCATAGTCGCGGCGCAGGATGTCGAAACCCTTCTTGCCGACGCAGATGATCTTGACCTGCTTGCCATCGGCCAGCAGCCGGCGGATATGGTCGCGGGCATGACGGGCGATCTGCGAATTGAAGCCGCCGCACAGGCCGCGCTCGGCGGTGCAGACGACGAGCAGATGCACGTCATCCTTGCCGGTTCCCGCCATCAGCGCCGGGGCATCGCCACCGCCACCGACAGCCTGGGTGATGTTGGCCAGGACGGAACCCATGCGCTCCGAATAGGGACGCGCCGCTTCCGCCGCCTCTTGCGCACGGCGCAGCTTCGCCGCGGCGACCATCTGCATCGCCTTGGTGATCTTCTGCGTCGCCTTGACCGAGGCGATACGGTTACGAAGGTCTTTTAATGAAGGCATGCTTCAAACCTGATCCCGTCTTGCACTTCGCTCAGGCGAAGGTCTTGGCGAAGGCGTCGATCTCGGCCTTCAGCTTGGCGCGCAGATCGTCCGACAGCGCCTTTTCCTTGCGGATGGCGTCGAGGACGTCCTTGCCGGCCGAGCGCATGTGGCTGAGCAGGCCGTGCTCGAACTTGCCGACCTGGTTGACCGGCAGCTTGTCGAGATAGCCGTTGACGCCGGCGAAGATCACCGCGACCTGCTCTTCCGTCTTCAGCGGCGAGAACTGCGGCTGCTTCAGAAGTTCGGTCAGGCGCGAGCCGCGGTTGAGCAGGCGCTGCGTGGCGGCATCGAGATCCGAGCCGAATTGCGCGAAAGCAGCCATTTCGCGGTACTGCGCGAGCTCGCCCTTGATCGAGCCGGCGACCTGCTTCATCGCCTTGATCTGCGCCGAGGAACCGACGCGCGACACCGACAGGCCGACGTTGACGGCCGGACGGATGCCCTGGAAGAACAGGTTGGTTTCGAGGAAGATCTGGCCGTCGGTGATCGAGATCACGTTGGTCGGGATGTAGGCCGACACGTCGTTGGCCTGCGTTTCGATGACCGGCAGCGCGGTCAGCGAGCCGCCACCCAGGTCGTCGTTGAGCTTGGCGGCGCGCTCGAGCAGGCGCGAGTGCAGGTAGAAGACGTCGCCCGGATAGGCTTCGCGGCCCGGCGGGCGGCGCAGCAACAGCGACATCTGGCGATAGGCGACGGCCTGCTTCGACAGATCGTCATAGCTGATCAGCGCATGCATGCCGTTGTCGCGGAAATATTCGCCCATGGTGCAGGCCGTGAACGGCGCCAGGAACTGCATCGGCGCCGGATCGGACGCGGTGGCGGCGACGATGATCGAATATTCGAGCGCGCCGCGCTCTTCCAGCACCTTGACGAACTGCGCGACGGTCGAGCGCTTCTGGCCGACGGCGACGTAGACGCAGTAGAGCTTTTCCTTCTCGGGGCCGTTGTCGTGCACCGACTTCTGGTTGAGCATCGTGTCGAGGATGATGGCGGTCTTGCCGGTCTGGCGGTCGCCGATGACCAGCTCGCGCTGGCCGCGGCCGACCGGGATCAGCGCATCGATGGCCTTGAGGCCGGTCGACATCGGCTCGTTCACCGATTTGCGCGGGATGATGCCGGGCGCCTTGACGTCGACGCGCTTGCGCTCGATCGCCTTGATCGGGCCTTTGCCGTCGATCGGGTTGCCGAGCGCGTCGACAACGCGGCCGAGCAGGCCGGGGCCGACAGGCGCGTCGACGATGGCGCCGGTGCGCTTGACGGTGTCGCCTTCCTTGATGTCGCGGTCGGCGCCGAAGATGACGACGCCGACATTGTCGGCTTCGAGATTGAGCGCCATGCCGCGGATGCCGCCGGGGAATTCGACCATTTCGCCGGCCTGGACATTGTCGAGACCGTAGACGCGGGCGATACCGTCACCGACGGACAGCACCTGTCCGACTTCGGAGACCTCGGCCTCCTTGCCGAAATTCTTGATCTGGTCTTTCAGAATTGCGGAAATTTCCGCGGCGCGGATGTCCATCAGCCGACCTCCTTCAGTGCAAGCTTGAGCGAATTGAGTTTGGTTTTGAGCGACGTATCGATCTGGCGCGAGCCCATCTTGACCACCAGTCCGCCGAGCAGCGACGGGTCGACGGTGACGGAAATGGCCACGTCCTTGCCGGCAACGCTCTTCAGCGCCGCCTTGAGTTCGGTCTGCTGGGCCGCGGTCAGCTCATGCGCCGACGTCACTTCAGCAGCAGCCTCGCCACGGTGCTCAGCGGCGATCTGGCGGAATGCCTTGATCATGCCAGGCACCGCGAACAGGCGGCGGTTCTTGGCGACGACGCGCAGGAAATTGCCCGTCAGGCCGGTGATGCCGGCCTTGTCGGCGATCGCCGCGATGGCCTTGGCCTGGTCCTCGCTGGAGAATACCGGGCTGTTGATCAGCCGGGTGAGGTCCGCGCTGCCCGCCAGCATGGCCTCGAAACCATTCAGGTCGGCCTCGACCTTGGCCACGGAATTTGACTGCGATGCCAGTTCGAACAGCGAACCGGCATAGCGCTCTGCGACACCTGAGATTGGCGATGACGATTGGGCCACGGACCGTCTTTTCTCTTGTCTGACAGGCCGCAGATTGTTGGCGCGAGCAAAAACTCTGGCTAAATCTTTGACCTTACTGCATTTTTCCAAGCACGGAGGCGCGGCTTCCGCTATCCCCGGCCGAAAGTCGATTGCCGTCTAGCACAGGCATTTTAAGACCGCAATGCGTCGTTCCGCATGGTTTTCAGGCACTATTGTCGCATCCGGCGAAAGACTCGGGTCCTGCGCGCCGGAATACCCTTGGATTCAGGGCACAAAGCCGAAGGCAAAGGCGAGCGGCAAGGCCGCGAGCGCCAGTTCCACCACGATGGAAACCCAATTGAAAGGTGTATTGGCGCCATCCGACATCATCGACAGCAGCCGGCCGAAGGCGGTGAACAGCCAGGAGAAGCCGAGCGCCATGTAGACCAGCGGCTGCGCGAGCAGGATGCAGCACAATCCGACCCCTAGATAGAAGCCCGACATGCGGCCTCGGCCTTCGGCGATCGCCGCCGCCTTCTCGGGTTTGGCCTGCAGGCGCAGGATGCGGAACGCCAGGCCCGGCGCCAGGAAGAACAGAAGGCCGAGCAGCACGGTGAAGACCGCGCTCGACCAGGCCAGCCATTCGCCCTGGCTCGTCGGCCATGGAAGCGCAAAGTCCATCGTGTCCCCTCGAAAAGTCTGCTTTGAAATCGCGGGCATTCTAGCGGAGTAAAAATGCCGCGCCAGATGGCTCCAGGCACTTTAGGAGGCGCGCATCAACCGAGCGCGAATTCCACCGCCGCCTCGGCATGGATGCGCGTCGTATCGAAAACCGGAATGTCGAAATCGCCCTGGCCGATCAGCATGGTGATCTCGGTGCAGCCCATGATCAGGCTGTCGGCGGCCTCTTCGCGGCGAAGGCGGTTTGCCTCGGCGACATAGGCGGCCTTCGAAGCTTCGGAGACAACGCCCTGGCAGAGTTCCTCGTAGATGACGCGATGGACCATGTCGCGCCCGACGTCATCGGGCACCACTGGCGAGAGGCCATATTTGTCGGCAAGCCGCCCCTTGTAGAAGTCCTGCTCCATGGTGAACCGCGTCGCCAGCAGCGCCGGGCGCCGCAAACCGGCCTGCCTGATCGCGGCCGCGGTGGCATCGGCAATATGGATCAGCGGGATCGACACGGACGCCTGCACCGGGTCGGCCAGCTTATGCATGGTGTTGGTGCACAAGAGCAGACCTTCCGAGCCGCCGGCCTCAAGCTTGCGCGCGGCATCGGTCAGCAGCGCGCCGGCACCGTCCCAATCGCCATGATGCTGCCGCTCCGCGATGTCGGAAAAATCGAACGACCAGAGCAGCAGCTTCGCCGAATGCAGCCCACCCAGCCGCTCGCGCACGATCTCGTTGAGCAGGCGATAGTAGATCGCGGTCGATTCCCAGCTCATGCCGCCGAGCAGGCCAAGGGTTTTCATGTGATCTTTCCGTTTCTCTCGCCGAGACAACTGTAGCTGAATTGCGTCCCTACAAAAAACTCTGGGGGTCGATGTCGACCTGCACCCGGACCGAGCCGCGCGGCTTCGGTCCGTTGGCGAGCATTGCCCTGATAAAGCCTTGCATGTCGGCGCGCCGTTCGCCCTGGATCAGCAGGCGGAAGCGGTGGCGGCCGCCGAGCAGCGACAGCGGGGCTTCCGCCGGCCCGAGCACGAACAGGTCCGACGCTTCCGGTGCCGCGCGGCGCAGGCCGCGTGCATGGCCTTCCGCTTCCGCCCGCGTCACCGCGCTTACGATGACGCCGGCCAGCCGGCCGAAGGGCGGCAAGGCAGCGCGTTCGCGCTCCGAAATCTCGCGCTGGTAGAAAGATTCGGCATCGCCTGAGACGATCGCCCGCATCACCGGATGGTCGGGCTGGAAGGTCTGCAGCAGGCCAAGGCTCTTCTTGCCGGTGCGGCCGGCACGGCCGGTCACCTGGCTGAGCAGCTGAAACGTGCGCTCGGCGGCCCGCGGATCGCCATTGGCAAGGCCGAGATCGGCGTCGACGACGCCGACCAGCGTCATGTTCGGGAAATTGTGGCCCTTGGCGACCAGTTGCGTGCCGATGACGATATCGGCCTCGCCATTGGCGATTGCCTCCAGCTCCAGCCGCAACCGTCGTACACCGCCCATGATGTCCGACGACAGCACGATGGTGCGCGCCTCCGGGAAATGCGTCACGACCTCCTCGGCGATGCGTTCGACCCCCGGCCCGCAAGCCACCAGATGGTCGAGTGTGCCGCATTCCGGGCAGGCTTCGGGACGGCGCTCGTTGTGACCGCAGTGATGACACACCAACTGGCCGCGAAAGCGGTGTTCGACCAGCCAGGCCGAGCACACCGGACAGCCGAAGCGATGGCCGCAGACCCGGCACAGCGTCAGCGGCGCATAGCCGCGCCGGTTGAGGAACAGCAGCGACTGCTCCTTCTTCTCCAGCGTCCGGCGCATATGGTCGATCAGCACCGGCGACAGAAATCCGCCACGGGCGGGCGGTGCGCGGCGCATGTCGATCGATTTGAGATCGGGAAGTGCCGCCTCGGCGAAGCGGGCGGAAAGCACAGCCCTGGCATAACGGCCCTGGCTGGCGTTGACCCGGCTCTCGACCGATGGCGTCGCGGACGCCAGGACGACGGGGAAGCCGCCTATGTGGCCGCGCACGACAGCCATGTCTCGCGCATTGTAGAAGACGCGGTCTTCCTGCTTGTAGGCGGGGTCGTGCTCTTCGTCGACCACGATCAGGCCAAGCTCCCGGAACGGCAGGAACAGCGCCGAGCGCGCGCCAGCGACGACGCGCACGCCGCCTTCCGCCACCTGCCGCCAGACCTTTTCACGCATTCGCGGTGGCAAATCCGAATGCCATTCGCCCGGCTTGGCGCCGAAACGTTGCTGGAAGCGTTCGAGAAAGGCATGCGTCAGCGCGATTTCCGGCAGCAGGATGAGCACCTGCTTGCCCTGCTCGAGCGCGGCCGCCACCGCCTCGAAATAAACCTCCGTCTTGCCCGAACCGGTGACGCCGTCGAGCAACGCGACATTGAACTCGCCGGCCGCGACATTGGCGCGCAGCATCGACGCGGCCTCGTTCTGGTCCGGCATCAGTTCGGGAACGGCATAGCTGGGATCAGGCGCGGCCACCACTGGGCGCGGCGGGATCATCACCGTCTCGAACACGCCTTGCGCTTTCAGCCCCTCGATCACCGTCGACGACACGCCCGCGGCGTGCGCGAGGCCGGATCGCGTCCAGGCAAGGCCACCTTCGGCCGTCTCCAGCACGCGGGCCCTGGCATCGGTCATCCGGTCAGGCACGAGCAGGGTGCGCTGCAGCCCTTCGATCCAGGGTTCGGGATCAAAGGCCTCCGGCGTCCTGAGCAACATGCGCGCCACCATGCCCGGCGGCGACAGCGTGTATTGCGCCACCCAGTCGACGAAGCGACGCATGGCGCGGTCGATTGGCGGACAGTCGAAAACCTGCTCGATCGGACGTAATTTCCTGGCATCGACCTGTTCGACCGCGCCGTCCCAGACAATGCCGGCGACCTGGCGCGGCCCAAGCGGCACGCGCACGATCGAACCCGGCACCACGCGCATGCCGGCCGGCACGGCATAGGTGTAGGGGCGTTCGGCCGGCATCGGCACCAGCACCGGCGCGGCCGCGACAAAGGGCGAATCTTCGATCATGAGGCGTGACCTTGCCCTGACTTTGGTCTAGATCAAAGAGCAACGCTGAACGTGCCTTCCCAAGCACGACGAAATCGTCAGGAGACCCGCCATGAAATTTTTTGCCGACACCGCCGATATCAAAGAGATCAAGGAACTGAACGATCTGGGACTGCTCGATGGCGTCACCACCAATCCCTCGCTGATCCTGAAATCGGGTGGCAAGATCATCGAGGTCACCAAGCAGATCTGCGACATCGTCGAAGGCCCGGTCTCGGCCGAGGTCGTGGCGACCGAGTTCAAGCAGATGATGGCCGAGGCCGAGGTGCTGGCCAAGATCGCGCCCAATATTGCCATCAAGGTGCCGCTGACGCTGGACGGCCTGAAGGCCTGCAAGACGATCCGCACCGAGATGAACCGCATGGTCAACGTCACGCTGTGCTTCTCGGCCACCCAGGCGCTGCTCGCGGCCAAGGCCGGCGCGTCCTTCATCTCGCCCTTCGTCGGCCGCATCGACGACACCGGCTCGGACGGCATGGAGCTGATCCAGGAGATCCGTCAGATCTACGACAACTACGATTTCCAGACCGAGATCCTGACCGCTTCCGTGCGCACGGTGAACCACGTCAAGCAGGCGGCTCTCATCGGCGCCGACGTCATCACCGCGCCGCCGGCGACGCTGAAGGCGCTGGTCAACCATCCGCTGACCGACAAGGGCCTGGCCGCCTTCCTCGCCGATTGGGCCAAGACCGGCCAGAAGATCGGCTGAGCGGTCCCACACCAGATACGAAGAAAGGCCGGGCAACCGGCCTTTTTCATGCGCTGCGGATCAAGAGCTGACCGCCCGGTCAGTCCATGCCGTCGTCGGGGGGCGCGATAGGCGACGGGCGCTTGCCCGCCATGATCTCGCGCTTGCCGACATGGTTGGGTGCGCCGACCAGACCCTCCTTCTCCATGCGTTCGACCAGTGAAGCCGCGCGATTGTAGCCGATGCCGAGGCGGCGCTGGATGTAGGACGTCGAACATTTCTTGTCGCGCAACACCACCTTGACCGCCTCGTCATAGCTGGAATCGCCATCCTCGGCGGCAACGGCTCCCTTGTCGAAGACCGGACCCTGGTCGCCGTCCTCTTCCTCTTCATCCTCGTCGGCCGTCACGGTCTCCAGATATTCGGGACGGCCCTGCGCCTTCAGATGCGCCACGACATGCTCGACCTCGGCGTCGGAAACAAAGGGGCCGTGCACACGGGCAATGCGCCCGCCGCCCATCATGTGCAGCATGTCGCCCTGGCCGAGCAGCTGCTCGGCGCCCTGCTCGCCCAAGATGGTGCGGCTGTCGATCTTGGAGGTGACCTGGAAGGAGATGCGGGTCGGGAAATTGGCCTTGATCGTGCCGGTGATGACATCGACCGAAGGCCGCTGCGTTGCCATGATCAGGTGGATGCCGGCGGCGCGCGCCATCTGCGCCAGGCGCTGGATGGCGCCTTCGATCTCCTTGCCGGCAACCATCATGAGGTCGGCCATCTCGTCGACGATGACGACGATGTAGGGCATCGGCGCGAGATCGATTTCCTGCTGTTCGAACAGCGGCTCGCCGGTGCCCTTCTCGAAGCCGGCCTGCACGGTCATGACGACCGTCTCGCCCTTGTCGCGGGCTTGGGCGGCGCGCTCATTGTAGCCGTCGATGTTGCGCACGCCGAGCCGCGCCATCTTGCGATAGCGATCCTCCATCTCGCGCACCGCCCATTTGAGCGCGGTAACGGCCTTCTTGGGATCCGTGACGACGGGGGTCAGAAGGTGCGGGATACCGTCATAGACGGAGAGCTCAAGCATTTTCGGGTCGACCATGATCAGCCGGCATTCTTCCGGCTTCAGCCGGTAGAGCAGCGACAGGATCATGGTGTTGATGGCGACCGACTTGCCGGAGCCGGTGGTGCCGGCGACGAGCAGGTGCGGCATTTTCGCCAGCTCGGCAATGACAGGTTCGCCGCCGATCGTCTTGCCAAGGCAAAGCGCCAGCTTGCAGCTGGTCTTGCGGAAGCCCTGCGATTCGATCAGTTCGCGGAAATAGACGGTTTCGCGGGTCTCGTTCGGCAGCTCGATACCGATGACATTGCGGCCGGGCACCACGGCGACGCGCGCCGAGACCGCCGACATGGAGCGGGCGATATCGTCGGCGAGGCCAATGACGCGCGACGACTTGACACCCGGCGCCGGCTCGAACTCATAGAGGGTAACGACCGGGCCAGGGCGAACGTGGATGATCTCGCCGCGCACGCCGAAATCCTCCAGCACGCTTTCCAGGAGATCGGCATTCTGCTCGAGCCGCTCCTGCGACATGTAGAAGCCCTGCCCTTCCGGCGGCTGCTGCAGCAGTTCCTCCGAGGGAAGCTCGTAGCTTTCGCCCGTCACCGGCCGCGCAACCTTGCCAGCCATGGGCAGCGACGGCCCGCGCACGGTGGCAACGGTTTCCTCCACGCGCTGCACAAGTGGGGCGGCGCTGCTTGCGGCAGATGCGACCACTGACGTCGTCCGAGCCTGCCGGACAGCCCTGCCCGCCGGAACGGGCGGCTCGACCAAGGCCTTGTTGGAGTTGGCCGGAAAGACGTCCGGCAGCGCGGACGAGGCCTGGCCCGGAAGGCATTCGATGACACGGAACAAGGCGGTGACATCGGCCACGGCGGACGCGGAGATGTCGGCCCGGGCCGCGGCGACCGGCGCAGCCGCGACCGGTACACGCGAAACCGGGCTGACTGAGCGGGGCGGCGACGTCACGTCAACCAGAAGGGGAGCCAAGCCCTCGAAGAAGGCGTGATCCGAAAGATAGGGCCGCCGGGCTTTTTCAGCGGTGGCTGTTTTGACCGGCGCGCCATTCACGACAACGGGCGCCGGGCGCGCGGCCGCTCGTGCCGTTGCGGGCATCTTCAGAGCCGCCGGCTGAACACCTTGCGACGTCTCGCCGCCGCGCGCCGGCTGAGCGGACGCGGCCGGTGACGGTCCGCGATGCATGACGGCGCCAGGCCCGACCCGCTCTGTAGGGAGTGCCTGCGGGCCGCCCTGCTCGGCAACCTCGTCATTCGGCTGGCGATGCTTGGGCTCGTAATCCGGCGTGCGTGTAAAACGCACATTGGGCGCAAGGAAAAAATACTCTTGCCAGGCAGGGCTTTCGGTGTCGCCGTGCGGGAAAGCTTTGTCCGCCGCGGGCTTCCCATTCGGCCCCACGGAGGGTCCGCGGTCGTCGCCGGGATCGGTTACCCGCCCGGAATGGCCCGCATGGGAAGCACCGGACTGGCGGACATCCACCTTGCCGCGCGGGCCGCCGGAGCGCTCTCTTTCGGGGTCATCGGGCGAAGCTGCGTGCAACGAATTGACCCGAGAAAAACGCCTGGCTTCCATGCTCAAGACTCACTGTGGAACGTCTGCTGAGCAATAGGGAGCGAGTGGTTAACAGTTGCTTCCGTCAGCGCCGTTGGAGCGAGCGAAAAATATCTTTCGCGGCGATGCCGAACGATACGGATTCGAGCGCTGGATCGTATTCGACGATCGTCCACGTATGCGGGCCGAGCAAGTGCACGCGCCGGCCCTTGGCCATCGGGAAACAGCCGGGGGCACCAGGATCGAGAGGACGTCTTTCGTGAACGAAGAGTGGCGCTAGCTGGCTGCCTTGCCGTGACGGGCCAGATCCTGCGCGATGGACAGTTGCAGGGCTTCGGCCAGTTCGCGCGCGGCACGGTTCTCGGCGTCGATCTGCGCCCGGTACGAGGCAAATTCCTGACGCGGCCTGTCGAAGGACGAGGTGATCGCCCGCCTGCCGACCGCGATCACCGCGCCGGTTTTCGCATCGGTCAGCGTGTAGCCGGCGGTCAGCGTCACCGAACCGGCGGTCGGCTCGTCTTGATCGGTTCCAACCTGGACGAGTGCCGACGATTCAACTGCTTCGGTCACGCCGAGATCGAGCGAATAAAGCGGCGAAGCCGGTTCGCCGGCGCCGCGCCCGAACCCGAAGATCAGATTGTTGCGCACCTGCTGGGCATAACGCGTCCGGACCGGCTTGACGGCGATCGACGCCATCTCGGCATTGGCTGTGGAGCCGGTCGACAGCGGCGCGCTCGAATAGAGCGGCCGCACCTGACAGGCCGAGACGAGCGCAAGCGAACCGACAAGACCGGCAAGCGCGATGCGGCGCAGCAAACGGCTCAACTCTGTCTTTTCCCGATCAGGCAACGACATTGACGATCCTCTGCGGCACGATGATCACCTTGCGCGGAGCCTTGCCTTCAAGTGCCTTCTGCACGAAGTCGAGAGCCAAGACCGCTTTTTCGACCGCACCTTGGTCCGCGTCGCGGGCAATTGTCAAATCCCCCCGCTTCTTGCCGTTGACCTGTACCGGATAGGTGACTTCATTGTCGACGACCAGCGCCGGATCGAAGACCGGCCACGGCCGTTCGGCCACCAGATCGCTGCCGCCCAGCGTCTCCCAGCACTCTTCGGCAAGGTGCGGCATCACAGGCGCGATCAGGTGCACCATGATCTCGACGGCCTCGCGGCAGGCGTTTTTCAGCGCTGGATCGGCCTTGGCTTCCGCCACCTCGTTGAGCGGGGTGGTCAGCGCGTTGGCCAGTTCATAGATGCGGGCGATGGCACGGTTGAAGGCGAGCTTCTCGATGTCTTCGCCGACCGCCTTCAGGATCTTGTGCGCGGCCTTGGAAACCGCCCCGGCCTCGCCATCATTGGCCGCCTTGGGTGCGATGCCAGCCAGCGTCTCGGCCGCCGTCGACACCAGGCGCCAGATGCGCTGCATGAAGCGATGCGCGCCGGCTGCCCCTTCGTCGGTCCACTCGACATCGCGTTCGGGCGGTGAATCCGACAGCATGAACCACCGCGCCGTGTCGGCGCCGTAGCCATCGGTGATGTCTTCCGGGCTCACCGTGTTCTTTTTCGACTTCGACATCTTCTCGAGCGGGCCGATGGTGACCGCCTCGCCCGTGGCGATGTCGATGGCGCGGCGCTTGCCGTCGACTTCCTCCAGACGCACTTCGGTCGGCGCCAGCCAGCGGCCATTCGATGCCGAGCCGACACGGTAGGTTTCGTGCACCACCATGCCTTGCGTGAACAGGCCCTTGAACGGCTCGGCCAGGTCGACATGGCCGGTCTCGCGCATGGCGCGGGTGAAGAAGCGCGAATAGAGCAGATGCAGGATCGCATGCTCGATGCCGCCAATATACTGATCGACCGCCAGCCACTCGTTCGCTGCCTTGGGATCGGTCGGATCATGCGCCCAGGGCGCCGTGAAGCGGGCGAAGTACCAGGACGAATCGACGAACGTGTCCATCGTATCGGTTTCGCGCCGCGCGTCCTTGCCGCATTGCGGGCATTTCACATGCCGCCAGGTCGGGTGACGATCGAGCGGATTGCCCGGCCGGTCGAAATCGACGTCGTCCGGCAGCTTGACCGGTAGGTCGGCCTTCGGCACCGGCACCACGCCGCAATCCTCGCAATGGATCATCGGGATCGGGCAGCCCCAGTAGCGCTGGCGCGAAATGCCCCAGTCGCGCAGGCGGAAATTCACCTTGCGCTCGGCCATCGGCCGGTTGCCGATCGTCTTCTGTTCCAGCAGGTTCGCGACCTCGTCGAAAGCCCGGTCCGGCTTCATGCCGTCGAGGAAGCGCGAATTGATCATCGCGCCCTCGTCGACATAGGCCTCGTCGATGATCTGGAAAGCCGACGGATTCTCGCCGTCCGGCATCACCACCGGCACCACTGGCAAGCCGTATTTGTTGGCGAAGTCGAGGTCGCGCTGGTCATGCGCCGGGCAACCGAAGATGGCGCCGGTGCCGTATTCCATCAGCACGAAATTGGCGACATAGACCGGCAGCGTCCAGGTATCGTCGAAGGGATGAACGACGCGGATACCGGTATCGAAGCCCTTCTTCTCGGCCGTCTCGAGCGCCGCCACCGAAGTGCCCATATGGCGCACTTCGTCGATGAACTTCGCCAGCGCCGGATTGGTCGCCGCAGCCTTCTTGGCCAGCGGGTGATCGGCGGCGATCGCCATGAACGAGGCGCCGAAAATGGTGTCGGGCCGCGTCGTGTAGACTTCCAGCTCATGCTCGCCGGCAATTTCCGAGGCCAGCGGCCAGCGGATCAGCAAGCCTTCCGAACGGCCGATCCAGTTCTGCTGCATCAGCTTCACTTTTTCGGGCCATTCGTCGAGGCCGTCCAATGAATCCAGCAGGTCCTGGGCAAAGTCCGTGATCTTGAAGAACCATTGCGTCAGCTCGCGCTGTTCGACCAGCGCGCCGGAGCGCCAGCCGCGCCCGTCGATGACCTGCTCGTTGGCGAGCACCGTCATGTCCTCCGGGTCCCAGTTGACCTTGGAAGATTTGCGCGTCACCAGCCCCTTCGCGACGAAGTCGAGGAACAGCATCTGCTGGCGATGGTAGTAATCGACGTCGCAGGTGGCGAATTCGCGCGCCCAGTCCAGCGACAGGCCCATCACCTTGAGCTGCTCGCGCATGGTGGCGATGTTCTGGTAGGTCCACTCCTTGGGATGGACCTTGTTCTGCATGGCCGCGTTCTCGGCCGGCATGCCGAAGGCGTCCCAGCCCATCGGATGCAGCACGTTGAAGCCTTTGGCCCGCTTGTAGCGCGCCACCACGTCGCCCATCGTATAATTGCGGGTATGGCCGATATGGATACGCCCCGACGGATAGGGGAACATCTCCAGCACGTAGTATTTTGGGCGCGGATCGTCATTGTGCGCTTCGAAAAGCTTCTTTTCGGCCCAGGCCTTCTGCCATTTGGGTTCTGACGCGCGCGGATTGTATCGTTCGGTTGCCATGGGACGTTTTTCACTTAAAAGCATGCGAACTGCGGGCAAGAGCCCGGCAGTTCACGAAATGTGGTCCGGGTGTTCACCATGGTTTGGCAAACCCGTCAACCATATGGGCATCGCGGCTGACAAAAACGCGGGTCAAACAGCGGGATTTGCATATGGGCGACACCGTTCAGCAGTTTTTCGCGGTCAAGGCGAAAATCGCCGCCGCCGAGCAGGAGGCCGGCCGTGAAGCCGGCGCGGTGACGCTGGTGGCGGTCTCCAAGACCTTCGACGCCGTCGATATCCAGCCGGTGATCGAGGCCGGCCAACGCGTCTTCGGCGAGAACCGCGTCCAGGAAGCACAAGGCAAATGGCCAGCGCTGAAGAAGGCTTTCCCCGATATCGAACTGCACCTGATCGGCCCGCTGCAGTCGAACAAGGCCAAGGAGGCGGTGGCGCTGTTCGACGTCATCGAGACCATCGACCGCGACAAGATCGCCGCCGAGCTCGCCAAGGAAATTGCCAGGCAAGGCCGTGCGCCAAAGCTCTATGTCCAGGTGAATACCGGTTCCGAACCGCAGAAAGCCGGCATCGAACCGCGCGAGGCGGTCGCCTTCATCAAGCGCTGCCGGGAAGTTCATGGCCTCGCCATCGAAGGCCTTATGTGTATTCCGCCGGCGGACGAGAATCCCGGCCCGCATTTCGCACTGCTGGAAAAAATGGCGAGAGAGGCCGGCGTCGCCAAACTGTCGATGGGCATGTCCGGCGACTACGAGACCGCGATCGCCTTCGGCGCCACCAGCGTCCGCGTGGGTTCGGCGATCTTCGGCAACCGCTAGTCTCTTAGGCCAGCCCGCCTAGTTCATTGCCCCAGTGCTTGAAACGAAACGTACCGTTCCTATTTGTCCCGACGTCACCACACATCCTCCTGGAGCAACACGATGCGTTATAATCAGCTTGGAAATACCGGGCTTTTCGTCTCCGAACTTTGCCTCGGCACCATGACCTTCGGCGCCGCCGGCCAGAACGCCCAATGGGGCCTGATCGCCAGCCTCGACCAGAAGGGCGTCAACGAAATCGTCGGCCGCTCGATCGCCGCCGGCGTGAACTTCTTCGACACGGCCGACGTCTATTCCGTCGGCGAGTCCGAACGCCTGCTCGGCCAGTCGCTTAGGGATCTCAGTGTTGTCAGGTCGAACGTGGTCATCGCCACCAAGGTCCATGCCGCCATGGGCGACGGGCCGAACCAGCGCGGCTCCTCGCGCGGCCACATCATGGATTCGATCGATGCCAGCCTCGAACGGCTGCAGCTCGACCACATCGATCTCTATCAGTTGCACGGCACCGACGCGGTGACGCCGATCGACGAAACGCTGCGGGCACTCGATGATCTCGTCGCAAGTGGCAAGGTTCGCTATGTCGGCGTGTCCAACTGGCAGGCCTGGCGCATCGCCAAGGCGCTCGGCATCGCCGACCGCAAGGGCTTTGCCCGCTTCGAGACCATCCAGTCCTATTATTCGATCGCCGGCCGCGACCTCGAGCGCGAGATCGTGCCGCTGATCAACGAGGAGAAGCTCGGCCTGATGGTGTGGTCGCCGATGGCCGGCGGGCTGCTGTCCGGCAAATACGGCCCCGGCGCGCCGGGCAACGGCGAAGGCCGCCGCGCGTCCTTCAACTTCCCGCCGGTCAACGAGGACCGCGCCTGGGCAGCGGTCGCCGTCATGCGCGAGGTCGCCAAGAAACATGATGTCAGCGTCGCCACCGTGGCGCTCGGCTATGTCCTGGCCAAGCCTTTCGTCATGAGTGTGATCATCGGCGCCAGCCGCATGGAGCAGCTCGAGCAGAACCTCGCCGCCACCAGCCTCAAGCTCGATGCCGACGACCTCGCCAGGCTGGACGAAGTGAGCGCCTTGCCGGCCGAATATCCCGGCTGGATGGTCGAACGCCAGGGCGCCGGCCGTCGTCCGGCGCCTTTCGTCCCGAAGGCATAGCCCTACCGCTGGCAAGCCAGCCTTTTCGACGCCGCGTGTCCCATGGACGCGCGGCTTCGACTACAGCCGGACGGCCTCGGCGAGAAAGTCGAGAAAGGCCCGCACCCGTGCAGGCAGGTGTTTGCCCTGGCCGACATAGACGGCATGCGTCGGCTCTTCGTCGCCAGGGTTGAAGTCTTCCAGCAGCGGCACCAGCCGGCCGGCGGCAATGTCGGGCTCGACATGCCAGCGCGCCAGCCGCGCAATGCCCGCTCCTGACAGGGCGGACAGCCGCATCGCTTCGCCGTCGCTCACCGTGGCAGTGCCTGCGATCGGGACCATGACCGGTGCGCCGGCCGCGTCGATGAACGGCCAGCCGTCGATGTATCGGACGAAACCGAAGGCAAGCATGTTGTGACGGCCGAGATCGCCGGGCGTTAGCGGCGTGCCGCGCGCTTCGAGATAGGCAGGCGCGGCAACCACCACCATCCGGCTCTGGCCGAGCTTGCGCGCCACCAGTCGTGACTCGCGAAGCGGCCCGGCGCGGATCGCGACATCGGCGCGCTCTTCCAACAGGTCGATCACGCTGTCGGTCAGCACAGCCTCGACGAAAATCTCCGGATACCGTTCCAGAAAGCGCGGCAGCAGTGCCATTAGCCGATGTTGGCCAAACGGCACATAGGCATTGACCCTCAGCCGCCCGCGCGGCGCCGCACCCGCCGCCGCTTCCCGCTCGGCGGCATCGAGGTCAGCCAGGACGCGCACGCCGCTGTCGTAGAAGGCCGTCCCTTCCGGCGTGAGTTGGAGCTTGCGCGTCGAGCGGCTGACAAGCCGCGCGCCAAGCCGTGTTTCGAGCCGCGCGATCAGCTTGCTCACCGCCGACGGTGTCATGCGCAGCCGCCGCGCCGCGGCCGAGAAGCTCCCCGCTTCGACGACGCGTACGAAGACTTCGATCTCGCCGGAGCGGTTGATATCGGGCCTGGCCATCTGTGAATCTATTTCACAGGAAATATGCCTTGGGCAAGTCTGGTTCACAACATGGCGGATCACGATCTTCCGGGCCGGGCGCGGACTGGGCGTCCTTTGCTGACAGATGGGACCGACCGCCATGCCTCTTGCTCTCTATGCCCTCGCTGCCGGTGCCTTTGGCATCGGTGTCACCGAATTCGTCATCATGGGCCTGCTCATAGATGTCAGTAAGGATCTTGGTGTGTCGATCTCGGCCGCTGGCCAATTGATCTCGGGTTACGCGCTCGGTGTTGTCATCGGTGCACCCCTGTTGACCATCGCTACAGGCAACTGGCCGCGCAAAACCGTGCTGCTGGCGCTGATGGCGATCTTCACGATTGGCAACCTCGCCTGTGCGCTGGCGCCCGATTATTGGACGCTGATGGGCGCCCGCATCGTCACCGCCTTTGCCCATGGCACTTTCTTCGGCGTCGGCTCGGTGGTCGCCACCGGTCTGGTCGCGCCCAACCGGAAGGCTTCGGCGATCGCGCTGATGTTCACTGGGCTCACCATCGCCAACATCCTCGGCGTGCCCTTCGGCACCTGGCTCGGCCAGGCCTTTGGCTGGCGCGCGACCTTCTGGGCGGTGACCGCCGTCGGCCTCGCGGCCTTCGCCGTCATCCTGGCCCTGGTGCCGCGCGGCCACGTAGCGCTCGAGAAGAGCGATTTGCGCACCGATCTCGCCGTGCTGCGCCGCACGCCCGTGCTGCTCGGCCTCGCCACGACGGTGCTCGGCTATGCCGGCGTCTTCGCCGTCTTCACCTACATCGCCCCGTTGCTCACCGAGATCAGCGGCTTCAGGGAAGCAGCCGTGTCGCCGATCCTGCTCGTCTTCGGCGGTGGCCTCATCGCCGGCAATCTCGCCGGCGGCAAGGTCGCCGATCGCTGGCTGGTGCCGGCGGTGCTCGGCAGCCTCGTGGTGCTGGCGCTGGTGCTTGTCACGATGAGCTTCGCCATCCACAGCCAGGTCATGGCCGTGATCTATGTCGGCCTGCTCGGCGCGGCCGCCTTCGCCACCGTGGCGCCGCTGCAGATGTGGGTGCTGGAGAAAGCGCAAGGCGCCGGCCAAAGCCTGGCCTCATCGTTCAACATCGCCGCCTTCAATCTCGGCAATGCGGCCGGCGCCTGGCTTGGCGGCACGGTCATCGCCCACGGCCTTGGGCTGGATTCGCTCACCTGGGTCGCCGCCCTGCTGCCGCTGGCGGCACTCGCCGTGGCCGGACTGGCGCTTCGCCTCGATCGTGGCACCACATCAGGCGCGCCTGCCACCGTCCGGTCGTGACATCAGCCGACACCCGAATCGCCTCACTCTTCACAAACCACCAGGAGCAAGAAAATGGACTATCGACGTCTCGGCGCATCGGGCCTGAATGTGCCGGCGCTCTCATTCGGCGCCGGAACTTTCGGCGGTTCCGGCCCTCTGTTCGGTGCCTGGGGCAACAGCGACGCCAGCGAAGCGCGGCGCCTCATCGACATCTGCCTCGAGGCCGGCGTCAATTTGTTCGACACCGCCGACGTCTATTCGAACGGCGCCTCGGAGGAGGTGCTCGGCGAAGCGATCAAGGGCCGCCGCGACGCGGTGCTGATCTCGACCAAGACCACGCTGCCGATGGGCGACGGGCCGGCCGACTATGGCTCGTCGCGCTCGCGGCTGATCAAATCGGTCGACGCCGCGCTGAAGCGCCTCGGCACGGACTACGTCGACCTCTTGCAGCTACACGCCTTCGATGCCGGCACGCCGATCGAGGAAGTTCTGTCGACGCTGGACGGCCTCGTTCGCTCCGGCAAGCTGCGCTATGTCGGCGTCTCCAACTTCTCCGGCTGGCAAGTGATGAAGTCGCTCGGGCTGGCGGAGAAGCACGGCTACCCACGCTATGTCGCGCATCAGGTCTACTATTCGCTGCTCGGCCGCGACTATGAATGGGAGTTGATGCCGCTCGGCCTCGACCAGGGCCTCGGCGCGCTGGTGTGGAGTCCGCTCGGCTGGGGTCGCCTGACCGGTAAGATCCGCCGCGGCCAGCCTTTGCCGGAAAAGAGCCGGCTGCACGAGACCGCGAGCTTCGGCCCGCCGGTCGAGGATGAGCATCTCTATCGGGTCATGGATGCGCTCGACGCGGTGGCGGAGGAAACCGGCAAGACGGTTCCGCAGATCGCGATCAACTGGCTGCTGCGGCGCCCGACCGTCTCCTCCGTCATCATCGGCGCCCGCAACGAGGAGCAACTGCGCCAGAACCTCGGCGCCGTCGGCTGGGGGCTGACGACCGAGCAGGTGAAAAAGCTCGACGCCGCGAGCGAGGTCACCGCGCCCTACCCCTATTTCCCTTATCGGCGTCAGGAAGGCTTTGCCCGGCTGAACCCGCCCGCGGTTTGATTGAGGCCGCTAACAAGGTAGGCCGAGGGACAGCGCCCCCCTCTGGCCTGCCGGCCATCTCCCCCTCGTGGGGGGAGATCGGATGCCGCGATGGCTTTCGCCAATGTCGAACGTTGACAGAGCGGCGGCATCACCGAACCAGCCAATCTCCCCACTTGAGGGGGAGATGTCCGGCAGGACAGAGGGGGGCGCCGTAGGGTGCCTACCTCAACAGCCATCGTCACGTTGCCATCGTTCAGTGCAGCACGAACTCGCCATCCACCTTGCGCCATTCGTTCGGCGCGATCAGCTTCTGGTGCGTGTAGCTGACCGAATGCAGCGGCCCGTCGAGCTTGGCCTTCCAGAATTCGATGAACCTGATCAGCACCGGAAATGTCGGAGCGATGTCGTAGTCCTGCCAGACGAAGCTCTGCAGGAGATGCGGGTGGTCGGGAAAATGATAAAGAATCTTGGCCGTGGTCAGGCCGTAGCCTTTGAGCATCAGGTCCATTTCAAGATGGTCGCGCATTGCGGTCCCCAAGGTTGATTCTCCTGTCCTCCCAAGCACCAATTGTGCGCGCCGTTACTTAACTGTCTATTGATTTTTCTTGATCGCAGAACGAACTTTTCCTACAAAAACATGCAGTTAGCAGCGAACCGCGTCGAGTGCTGACAGCCTCGAAAAGCGTCCCTGCGGCATCCCGCCACGCGAATCCAACGTCTAATGTTGCCGTCGCGGCGGAACTGGTAATAATGCCGCCGAATTCGCGGCTGCGTGACCGCGATCCCGCGGGCGTTTCAAGCCCGCGGATTGGTTCGGGAGGAAAGCCAAGAAATGTCCGAGGTTCATGTCCATCGCGTCCAGCCGGCGTGGAAGAAGAACGCGCTGATCGACAATGACACTTACCTCAAATGGTATGCCGACAGCGTGAAGAACCCGGACAAGTTCTGGGGCAAGCACGGCAAGCGGATCGACTGGTTCAAGCCCTTCTCCAAGGTCAAGAACACCTCCTTCGACGGCAAGGTCTCGATCAAGTGGTTCGAGGACGGCCAGACCAACGTCTCGCATAATTGCATCGACCGCCACCTGAAGAAGCGCGGCGACCAGACCGCCATCATCTGGGAAGGCGACAATCCCTACGACGACAGGAAAGTCACCTACAACGAGCTCTACGAGCATGTCTGCCGGCTTGCCAATGTGATGAAGAAGCACGGCGTCAAGAAAGGCGACCGCGTCACCATCTACATGCCGATGATCCCGGAGGCGGCCTACGCGATGCTGGCCTGCACGCGTATCGGCGCCATCCATTCGGTCGTCTTCGGCGGCTTTTCGCCGGATGCCTTGGCCGGCCGCATCGTCGACTGCGAATCGACCTTCGTCATCACCGCCGATGAGGGTCTGCGTGGAGGAAAACCCATTCCTCTGAAGGAGAACACCGACAAGGCGATCGACGTTGCCGCCAAGCACCATGTCGAGGTCAAGACCGTCGTGGTCGTGCGCCGCACGGGCGGCAAGATCGGCTGGGCGCCGGGGCGCGATGTCTGGTATCACGACGAAGCCGCGACGGTGAAGCCTGAGTGCAAGCCGGAGAAGATGAAGGCCGAGGATCCGCTGTTCATCCTCTACACGTCGGGCTCGACCGGCAAGCCGAAAGGCGTGCTGCACACCACCGCCGGCTATCTCGTCTACGTGTCGATGACGCACCAATATGTCTTCGACTGTCATGACGGCGACATCTACTGGTGCACCGCCGATGTCGGCTGGGTGACCGGCCACAGCTACATCGTCTATGGACCGCTCGCCAACGGCGCCACCACGCTGATGTTCGAGGGGGTGCCGAACTACCCCTCGCAGTCGCGCTTCTGGGAAGTCATCGACAAGCACAAGGTCAACATCTTCTACACCGCCCCGACAGCGCTGCGCGCGCTGATGGGCGCCGGCGACGCGCATGTCACCAAGACGTCGCGAAAATCGCTGCGCGTGCTGGGCTCGGTCGGCGAGCCGATCAACCCGGAAGCCTGGGAGTGGTATTTCAACGTCGTCGGCGACGGCAAGGTGCCGATCGTCGACACATGGTGGCAGACCGAGACCGGAGGCATCCTGATCACGCCGCTGCCGGGCGCTACCGACCTCAAGGCAGGCTCGGCGACACGGCCCTTCTTCGGTGTCCAGCCGCAACTGGTCGACAGCGAGGGCAAGGTGGTGGACGGTGCGGCCGACGGCAACCTCTGCATCACCGATTCCTGGCCGGGCCAGATGCGCACCGTCTATGGCGATCACGACCGTTTCGTGCAGACCTATTTCTCCGCCTACAAGGGAAAATATTTCACGGGTGACGGCTGCCGCCGCGATGCGGACGGCTACTACTGGATCACCGGCCGCGTCGACGACGTCATCAATGTCTCAGGCCACCGCATGGGCACGGCCGAGGTCGAATCGGCTCTGGTCAGCCATGACAAGGTTTCCGAGGCCGCCGTGGTCGGCTATCCCCATGACATCAAGGGCCAGGGCATCTATTGCTATGTCACGCTGATGGCCGGCGAGCAGCCGAGCGAGGAGTTGCGTAAGGAACTCGTCGCCCATGTCCGCAAGGAGATCGGCGCCATCGCCACGCCCGACAAGATCCAGTTCGCGCCCGGCCTGCCCAAGACGCGTTCGGGCAAGATCATGCGCCGCATCCTGCGCAAGATCGCCGAGGACGATTTTTCCGCACTCGGCGACACCTCGACGCTTGCCGATCCGGCCGTGGTCGACGACCTCATCGCCAACCGGCAGAACAAGAAGGGCTGATGCGGGAAGACGCGGCATTGGGCACCGTCACCCAGTTGTGGCGCTATCCGGCGAGTTCGCTCGCCGGCGAGCGCCAGGGCGCCATCCTGATCGGCACCGACAGCATCGAGGGCGACCGTATGTTCGGCCTCGTCGACATCTCGGACAACGAGATCGCCCGACCCGATCGTGACGCCAAATGGCACAAGGTGCCGCGCATCCGCACCCGGCTGAGCCGCGGCGGCGAATTGGAAATCGCCATCCCCGATGGCGACTGGCTCGCCGCACCCAGCGCCGAATGCGACCGCGCCGTGTCGGCCTATCTCGGCTTCGGCGCCTCGATCCGGCCGTTCCGCAGGGAGAATGCCGCAGGCTATGACGGTCCACTGACCACGGAGCGGTATCGCAAGGCGCCGATCCATCTCCTGACCACGGCATCGCTGGCGCGGCTGGAGGAACTGCATCCGGAAGGGGCCGCCGATCCGCGCCGCTTCCGCCCCAACATCGTCGTCGACATCGCTCCGGTCGACGGCTCGTTTCCCGAAACCGAATGGATCGGCCGCAAGCTCGCCATCGGCGACCTCGTCTTGACCATCTCCGAGCCATGCCGCCGCTGCGGCTTCACCATCATCGCCCAGGACGGTTTCGACAATGATCCGGGGATCCTGCGCAATCTGGTCCGCCACAACGCCCACAATCTCGGCGTCTATTGCACCGTCGACCAGCCTGGCCGTGTCGAGATCGGCGCGCCGATGCGGTTTGTCTGACCTGCCGACCCAAGCCTACCGATAAAGATCCGCCCGCGTCGGTGGCAGGCCGCTCGGGCCTCGCGCGCGTTTGGTGGCGACGGTCTGGAATATCTGCGCCGAGGCGCGTTCGAAGGTGATGGAGCAGCCGCTCAGGTAAAGCAGCCACAGCCGCGCCTTGGCTTCGCCGACCTCGGCGATCGCCTCGCCGAACCGCGCCTGCAGACGCTCGGCCCATAGCCTGCAGGTGCGGGCATAGTGCTCGCGCAAATTCTCGACATCGTAGACGAGGAAGCCGTGTGCTTCGAGATTGCCTAGCGTCATGCCGATCGTGTCGAGCTCACCGCCCGGGAAAATGTATTTGATCAGCGCCTTGTATTCCGGCCCCTTGCGCAGGGTCTTCTTGATGTCGCCCTTGCTGCGCCTTGTGATGGCGTGATGCAGATAGATGCCGCCCGGTTTCAGCAGCCGGTGGACAGCGGAGAAGTAGGCCGCATGGTTTGCCAGGCCCAGATGCTCGAACATACCGATGGACGATATCTTGTCGAAGGTGCCGGTGAGCTCTGCGTAGGACTTTATCTCGATGGTGATCTTGTCCTCCAGACCCTCGGCGCGAATGCGCTCGCGGGCTAGCGAGGTCTGGGCCTGCGACAGCGAGACGCCGTGTCCGACGACACCATAATTTTTCGCGGCGTGGATCAGCATCGCGCCCCAGCCGCAGCCGATGTCGAGCAATCTTTCACCCGGTTTCAGCCGAAGCTTGCGGCAGATATGGTCGAGCTTGTCGACCTGCGCCTCGTCGATGCCATTTGCGAAATCCTGGAAATACCCGCAGCTATAGACCATGCGCTCGTCGAGAAAGAGCCCGTAGAAGGCATTCGAGATATCATAGTGATGCTGGATCGCCTCCTTGCTGGAGCCGCTGACGAACGGGTTGCGACCAGCGAGATCAACCCGCGACGCCATCTGCTTTCTCGAAAACAGCACCGCCGGCAAGTCACGCAGAAGAGCCCGTTTCGGCAATGCCTTCAGCTTCGACCGCAACTTGCCCGTCGAAGGCAGGGCGTAGAAATCGAACAGCGATCCATCCTCGATGTCGACTGCCTTGGAAATCCACATCTCGATAAGGGTCGACAGGGACGGTCGGCGAACGATCTGCCAGACAATGTCGTGGTCGTTGATGACGAGCACGGGGCCGGTGGCGGGGCCGATCCGCTCGCCGGTCCACAGCCTGACCGCGAAGCCGGGCTTCACCGCCTCGACTACCGTTCGAACGATGCGCGCAGCTCTTTCGGTGGCGTCCATACCCTTCCCCGCTGTCGATGGCTCAATCTTGTCCGTTCGGGACCTGGATCGCAAGCCAAAGCATGCGGCGCCTTCTTCCGGCAAAGACGCCTTTTTCAGCATGGCACTTGTCATTTGCTGCAACGCACCCCATCATGAGGGTGTGTTCAACAAATCGAAAGGAGGTGATCCGATGTCGAGTGATTTCGTTTTCCAGAACGTGGCCTCAGCGGATTGCACTTTCGGGAAGCAGTCTTCCCGTTAAGGCGCGAGATGCGCGGCGGGTGACGCGAACGTCATCGCCATTGAGCCGCGCCATGGACGGAAACACGGAAGGCCGCCGGCTTCGAAAGAAGCGGCGGCCTTTTCCGTTTCATGGATTATTGGGTCAGTATGACCTTTTCGGTGTTGCGGATGATTTCCTGAAAGGCATCGTCCAATTCACCTCCGGTGGACACCTCGAAATAATGTCTCTCGGCGGCGGAGGCGTCTTTCGACGAACAATCCTTTAGCACCGCCTTTGCCTGGTCCCGCTCGGTTGCCGACATGTCCTTGTCGTTCAGGTCGAAGCCGATGGTGAAAATCTCGATGCCGTCATTTTTCATGTTGCCGCACAGCGTTTCGGCATTGCCGCGCGCAAGGTTACCCTGGCTGTTGTAGCTCCCGGCGACACCCGCGAAGGCCGTATTGAACTGGCCATCCGTCATCAGGATTGCGACCTTGGCAATCTTCTTCCCATTGGGATTCGAAGCGCCGTTGCCGAGGCCGGCATTCTTGATCGCAGTGCGCCATTGCGGCGACAGCATATAATAGGTCCACTGAATGGCGATCGCGCCGGCTGTATAACCACCGGCCCGGAAGTCGTCGATCGAATCAAGCAATGCATCGGAATCCGCGGTCAGCGGGATCACTTGTGCGTCAGGACACCTGTTCATTCCCTCGCCGCCGAGATGATCATCCCGATTGACCAGGGCATAATATTTCTTGCCGTTCCTGTCGGTGCGAACAGTGTCTGGGCCGTCGGCGCTCAAATCCGCATCGCCGTTTTGGTTCTTGCGCTCGGTAGCGCAACTATCCGGGCGCGGCATGGCCGCACCAACAATGGAGATGTAGTCGCTGAAGGACGGCAGCAGATTTTTGCCCGTCTTGGCAACGAGAAGCGAACTGCCGGCGACGGGTGGCAGTTCAGAGCTCCCTTGCTTTTCGGCATAGACGTTTTCGGCCAGTTTGCCGGCGTTCACTCCAGATGCATAAGGCACAATCGCGACACGGACGCGGGGGTTCTTCGGGTCCTGGTTCTCGAGCATCGTCTGGACGGCATTTCTCGCAGCGGCTATCAGATCGCCGATCTTGTTGACATTGCCCCGCTTGGCCATCGATCCCGTTATGTCGAGCATCATGGCCACCTCGATCTGCTTGTCGGAATAGAGCGCTGTGGTGGAAGCGCCGACGCGCTGCATGTCACCGGTGCTGAACAGCGGGAAATAGAGGCCGACATCGACGTGGGCATCCGCCTGGACCGTATTGGCGGTCCTGTCGACGATCAGCTTGTCGAGCACGATCTGGCCGGCCTGCAGAATTCCGGCGGTAGCGTTGGCGTCGAGAAAGGCCTGCACGGATTTGTTTGCGTCGGCCTCCTTGATGGCGCCGGTGGTCAGGTCACGTGCCGTCGATGTCACCGCCGCGTCGACGACGCCCTGCAGGCTCGATTTGGCATTGTAGAGCTGGGTGACATTGACCGAGAAGCCCGCGACCAGCGCCAAGACCGAGGCAGCAAAGCCGAACAGGACCGCGAAATTTCCACCGCGATCTCTGGCGAACCCGCCGACCGCGTGAACAAGACCCCCGTAATTCCGCATCCAACCGCCTCCGCTTGCCTCGGCCTCGTCGCCGCGGACAGGGCAATGCAGGATTCCAGCCGGATGACGCCACCTCCGGCCGCAACACCTTCGGCCAGAGATCAAACCGTTGTTTTTGCTTGCTCTCGACCTTCGCAAAGGTGAACGACTGGTAAACGAAAAACCACGATCGTCGCCGCGTTTACCAGGCGCTTACCATGCTCGAGACGAGGTAATCGCCGAAGCCTTGGCGACGTCCTGTTGCGGCACAGGCCTTCTGTGCCGAAGCGGACCAACTGTCCCAGGGTTGCGAGGCATGGCACAAACCTACAGCATGTCGCGGCGAATGGGTGCGCCCGACCTGCTGTAGGCTTCTGATTTAATGCATGTCGTTGTCCCGGAACCGAGGACACTTCCGGGCGACATGCATTAGCCAACGCGTTGAGATTCAGGTCAGGCGGACTCGAAAATGGCTGACGCCGAGAGCTAGGCCAGCACCTGCGCGCTGACTGTCCTGTCGATACCGCGGTGGGGTGGATTGAACAGCCTGCCTTCCTGTTCGTAGGTCCATACCTTGAACAAGGTGAGCCGGTGCGGGCCGAAACTGTGCAGCAAGGGAACGTCGGTGGCGTCGCGGCCGCGCGCGATGACGACCCGACCAACCCTGGGCCGGTTATGGCGCGGATCGAACGTGTACCACTTGCCGTCGAGGAACGCTTCCATCCAGGCCGAGAAATCCATCGGCGCCGGATCGGCCGGCACGCCGATGTCGCCGAGATAGCCGTTCACGTAGCGTGCCGGAATGTTCATGCACCGGCAAAGCGTGATCGCCAGATGGGCGAAGTCGCGGCACACTCCGACGCGTTCCTCGTGCGCCTGCGCGGCGGTGCGGGTCGAACGCGCATAGCCATAGCCGAAGGACAGGCGGTTGTGGACATAGTCGACAATCGCCTGCACCCGCGCCCAACCGGACGGAAGATGGCCGAAAAGCTGCCAGGCGAGATTGCTCAGATGATCTGTCTCGCAATAGCGGCTGCCCAGCAGATAGAAGAGCACCTCGTCGGGCAACTCGGCGACCGGCATTTCCCGGGCCAGCGTGTTGACCTCGTCCGTCTCGCCACTGTCCTCGACAACCGCGTCGTAGAGGATGCGAAAGCCGCCGGCGGGCGCGGTAAAACGGCGGCAGGCATTGCCATGCAGGTCGTGATAGAGCCTGGTCGGCACCGATGGCGAGATGAGCACGCGTGTCTGCCGCTTGATGTCGGCCCGCCTGTCCTTGTGGATTTCGAGCAGAGAAATCACCGGGGTTGCCTCGGCGCATTCAATCGCGATCTCGTAGCCGAGGCGTATCAGCATGGGCGTCGTCCCCTGGTTCGCGCGATGGGAATTGTACGGTTTCAAACGTTGCAAGGTGACGGTGGTTCCCTGGACCGCGACCCAAAAGCGCTCGCGCCTTTCCATGTCGGCACCTTGGCGTTACGGTTGCGTCCTCCCTCGACACCCTCCCCCGGACTTCAAGGAAAATCATGTTTGCTGGCAAAAAATTCGCCGCCTTCCTCTTCGACATGGACGGCACGCTCATCAATTCCATCGCCTCGGCGGAGCGGGTCTGGGGCGACTGGGCGCTGCGCCACGGCCTCGACGTCGCGGCCTTCCTGCCGACAATTCATGGCGTGCGCGCGATCGAGACCATCACCGCCCTTGCACTCCCGGGCGTCGACCCGACACACGAAGCCGATCTACTGCTGAAGGCCGAGGCCGACGATCTCGAGGGCATCCTCCAGATCTCCGGTGCCGTGGCGTTTCTCAACGCGCTGCCGCCGGAGCGCTGGGCGATCGTAACCTCGGCGCCACGCTCGTTGGCGCTTGCACGCATGAAGGTCGCCGGCATTCCTGTCCCTGGGGTCCTCGTCGCGGCGGAGGATGTTTCCCGTGGCAAGCCGGCGCCCGACTGCTTCCAGCTCGGCGCAAGACGCCTTGGCTTCGACGCGCGTGACTGCCTGGTGTTCGAGGATGCCCCGGCTGGCATCGCGGCGGCGGAGGCGGCGGGAGCGTCGGTCATGGTGATCAACGCCACGCACCAGCATCCCCTGGCAACACAGCATGCCGCGATCGCCGGTTACGACGAAATCGACATCACCTTCGACGAACGCGGCTGGGTCGCGCTCGAGCCCCGGCGCAACGCAGCTTAGAGTGCAGCGCGGCCTGGAGTGTGCCGAGATTCAGGTCAGGCCGAGTCGAAAACGGAAGCTGCCGAGAACCGGAGCGGAGCGTACTGAGCTACGGGAGCAACGGAAGCGCAGGCAGCTTCCGTTTGCAGTCTCACCTGAATATCAACACACTCTAGAAGTCGCTGGTCAGGCCTTTGACCTCCCAGTCGCCATAGCGGCCGGGTTCCTTGCCGCCGCGGCCGCCGATTTCCCGGGGCAGTGCTGCTTCCTTGCGGCGGTAGTCTTGCCGTCTTGCCTCGGCTTCCTGCAGCGCGCGGCGGGCGGCGGGCGTCAGCTCTTTTGGCGGCTCGCCGTCATCCGTGCCGGCTGGCGTTTTACTGGTTTCATCGTTCATGCGATATCTCGAGCGGATTGAAACAGGAACAGGCGTTTCCCATCATATAACGATGACGTCACGAGGATCGACCCTTTTTCACCACCATCCGGACAGGAGCAGACGATGAACACCATTCGCACCGCCATGCTTCTCGCCGCCATGACTGCGCTGTTCATGGGCGTCGGCTTCCTGATCGGCGGTTCGGGCGGCATGATGATCGCCCTGCTGGTCGCTGCCGGCACCAATTTGTTCAGCTACTGGAACGCCGACAAGATGGTGCTGTCGATGAACCGCGCCGTCGAGGTCGACGAGAAGAACGCGCCGGAATATTACGCCATTGTCCAGGCGCTGGCCAAGCAGGCCGGGCTGCCGATGCCGAAAACCTATCTGATCGACAATCCGCAGCCGAATGCCTTTGCCACCGGCCGCAATCCGCAGAACGCGGCCGTCGCCGCCTCCACCGGCCTGCTGCAGCGGCTGACCCATGAAGAGGTCGCCGCCGTGATGGCGCATGAGCTCGCCCACGTCCAGCACCGCGACACGCTGACCATGACCATCGTCGCCACCTTTGCCGGTGCCATCTCGATGCTCGGCAATTTCGCCTTTTTCCTTGGCGGCAACCGCGACAACAACCCGTTCGGCTTTGTCGGCGTGCTGGCGGCGATGATCGTCGCGCCCTTCGCGGCCATGATCGTGCAGATGGCGGTCAGCCGCACCCGCGAATATGAGGCCGACCGGCGCGGCGCCGAAATCTGTGGACACCCGCTATGGCTGGCCTCCGCGCTTGACAAGATCGCCCGCGGGGCCGAACGCATTCCCAACCCCGATGCCGAGCGCAATCCCGCGATGGCGCATCTCTTCATCATCAACCCCCTGCATGGCGAGCGCATGGACAGTCTGTTCTCCACCCATCCGAGCACCGACAACCGCATCGCCGCCCTGCAGGCAATGGCGCGGCAGATGGGCGATGGCGCTCCGCGAACCGCGCAGCGCCAGGCACCGACGCCATCGCAAGCGGACGAGCCGCAAGCGGCTGGACCGTGGGGCAAGCCGGCCGAACCGGAGCAGCCGGCCGAACCGGCCAGCCCGAAATCCAATCCGTGGGGTCGCAACCCGACGGGGCCCAAGGGCCGGTGGTCGTGAGCGTGGCGGGCAGAGCACCTCGACGCACGGTTTCAGGCGATCAGGAACACAATGCCGGCGGCGAGTTCGTTGCCGGCCTCCCCGCGCGGAAGGCTGCGGCGCGGCTGCTGGCCGCAGTCATCGACGCCCGCACGCCGCTTGACGGCCTGACCGATCACGAGAACGGCCACCCGCAATACAGGGCACTCGATTTGCGCGACCGTGGCCTGGTGCGCGCCATATTGGTCACCGCGCTGCGCTACCGCATGACAATATCGGGACTGCTGGCGCGGCGCCTGGAAAAACCGCTGCCGCCCAACGCGACCGCCTTGTCGCACATACTGCATGTGGCGGCGGCGCAGATCCTGTTCCTCGACATCCCCGACAGCGCCGCCGTCGACCTTGCCGTGACCCACGCCAAGTCCGACCCCCGCACGCAGCGCTTTTCCGGCCTGGTCAACGGCGTGCTGCGCACGCTGGCGCGAGCCAAGGAAGCCGAGCTTCCGGCCGCGCTTGCCGCCACAGACGAAGCGCCAAAATGGTTTTCCGACCGGCTGAAGGCCGCCTATGGCACCGAGAAGGCCCGGCAGATCCTGGCTGCCCATCGCCACGAGGCGCCGGTCGATTTCTCGGTCAAGGCCGATGCCGAACTCTGGGCCGAAAAGCTCGGCGGCATTGTCCTGCCCACGGGAACGGTTCGGGTGGAGAAGCTAGCCTGCGCCGTCACGGAATTGCCGGGCTTCGCGGCGGGGGCATGGTGGGTCCAGGATGCGGCGGCCAGCCTTCCCGCCCGGCTGTTCGGCGATGTCACCGGCCTGCGCGTCGCCGACCTTTGCGCAGCGCCCGGCGGCAAGACCGCGCAGCTCATTCTCGCTGGCGCCAGGGTCACAGCGGTAGACACCTCGAAGAACCGCTTGGCGCGGCTGGCGCAGAATCTCGACCGCCTCGGCCTCTCCGCCGACATCGTCCAGGCCGACCTGCTCAAATACGAGCCCAGCGAATTGTTCGACGCCGTGCTGCTCGATGCGCCATGTTCCTCGACGGGCACGGTGCGGCGACATCCGGACGTGCCGTGGACCAAGACGGCGGCGGACGTCGAAAAACTCGCCGACCTCCAACGCAGGCTGCTCGCCCGCGCCGTTACGCTGGTCAGGCCCGGCGGCCGGATCGTCTTTTCCAATTGTTCGCTCGACCCGCTCGAAGGCGAAGAACTGCATCGTTCCTTTCTCAAGGACACGGCTGCGGTCATTGACGATCCGCTGCGGCAAGGCGAGATCGCCGGCATCGATTCGTTCCTGACGCCGCAAGGCACACTGCGCACCACGCCCGCCGATCTTGACCTCGGCGCGCCGGAGCGCTCCGGGCTGGACGGCTTCTTCGCCGCGCGCATGCGTCGAACCTCGGCCTAAGCACTGGGATTTGCAGATTTTTTTAGGAAGGAACCGGTCCAAAAGCAGGGGACCCGGCGCCGTCCTATGGAATTCGCCTTCGCATAAGTTCTTGAATCATATAAGCTTGTGCTTGGGGTAGAGGACGATCAGGAGGGGTTTTGGCACTGGCTGCCAGCAACACGACGCGTCTGTGGACGCTGGTCGCGAAGGAGTTCTGGCGCAAGACGCGCCGGCGCCTGCGTGCCAGCCCGGTCTATCGCTGGCGCTATTCCGGCCGCACGCCCGAACGTGTCCTGATCGCGCCGCCGGACCTGCGCCTCGCCGACCCGCAGATCGCACTCGAGATCTATTACGGCCGCTATCCCCTGTCTGGCCATCTGGTCGAGACCGGCGGCAAATCCCCTTTCCAGATCAATGTCCCCAATCACGGGTGGCAGAAGACGCTGCATGGCTTCCGCTGGCTGCGCCACATGCGTGCCGCCGGCACGGAGCTCGCCGCGGCAAACGCCCGCGCGCTCGTCTCCGACTGGATCGCCATGCATGGCAACCATATTTCAGGCATCGCCTGGGAGCCAGGCACGACGGCCAAACGCATCATCGCCTGGCTGCAGCATTCTTCCGTCGTGCTGCAGGGCGCCGAGTTCCCCTTTTACCGCGCTTTCCTGAAATCGCTGGCCATGCAGATCCGCTATCTCAGGTCGATGGCGCGCGAAATGCCCGACGGCAAGGACCGGCTGCGCGCCCGTATCGCGCTGGCCTTCGCGGCACTGTCCCTGCCGGCGCCGGCTTCCGCGCTGCGCGGCGCCACCCGCAACCTTGCCGGGGAACTCAATCGCCAGATCCTTGCCGACGGCGGCCATATCTCGCGCAATCCAATGGCGGTGCTGGAAATCCTCGCCGACCTCCTGCCGCTGCGCCAGACCTACGCCAACCAGGCCGAAGCGCCGCCGCAGGCGCTGATCGGCGCCATCGACCGCATGCTGCCGGCGCTGCGCTTCTTCCGCCATCAGGATGGCAGCCTCGCCCGCTTCAACGGCATGGGCGCCACAATCCATGACCGCATCGCCACCATCCTGCGCCATGACGACACCGCCGGCTCCCCGCTGCTGCATGCGCCGCATTCGGGCTATGAACGGCTGGCAATCGGCGGCACCACCGTGATCGCCGATACCGGCCTGCCGCCGCCGGTCGACGTGTCCAATGCGGCCCATGCCGGCTGCCTCGCGTTCGAACTGTCGTCGGGCCGCCAGCACTATATCGTCAATGCCGGCATCGACACCTACGGCGCCGCCGAGTTCCGGCCACTGGCCCGCGCTACCGCAGCGCATTCGACAGCCACCATCAACGACACGTCTTCGGCGCGTTTCACCCACGCGCTGCGGGTCAACGACCAGTTGGGTTCACCATTGATCGGCGGCCCGCAGCAAGTGCAGTGCAAGCGGATCGACCAGAAGGGCGTCCACGGCTTCATCGCCCGCCATGACGGCTATCTGCAGCGTTTCGGCTTCCTGCACGAGCGCGAGCTGAAACTCTCTTCGGACGGCAATGTGCTGGCGGGCCGGGACCGGTTCCAGCGGCCCGGCAACGCCGCGATCCGCAACAGCGGCCGCGATTTCATCACCGTGCGCTTTCACGTCCATCCGGACATCAATCTGCTGCAGGACGAACAGGAGCGGCTGGTGCTGACCGCCGACCAAGCCGACACCTGGGTGTTCACCTCGGACGAAGTGGTGCCCGAAGTTGAGGAATCGATCTATTTCGCCGGTCTGGGCGGGCCGCGCCGCAGCCGCCAGATCGTGCTCGCCTTCAAGGCGTCCGAAATTGCCGAAGTCCATTGGCAGCTGACGCGGACAAAGATCGCCGGTTATCCCGAAAACAACTGACCCGCCGCCAAACCAGTCGGCTCAAGCCTGCCGCGGGATACCGAAGGCGTCATAGGTGCTGAGCGATGGCGGGCCGGCGAAGGCGAAGCGGATCTTGTCGACCATCGCCGCCGCCTCGCCGCTTCGGTCATAGCGCTCGGCATCCTCCGCCGTGCTCCAAACGGTGATTGCCATGAACGTGTCGCGCGCCTGGTGCTGCTGCAGCAGCACGGCGCTGATATTGCCCTCGGCAGCGCGGATGGCGGGGATCGCCTCGGCCTCGTAGACTTCCCGCAACCGCTCCGTCGTGTCTGGCAACGCCATGAACTGGCCAATACGCACGAATGCCATAGGTTTTCCTCCATCGCGAGCAGATGAGCCTATACTGGATGCCCTCAATTTCATATGAAACCGCCGAATGACGCGCGACGCTTGATTTCCGGGCCTCATATGCTACGGCGCGGGCATCCATCACACCAGCCGTGAAAGGCCGCCAGCCAATGGCCGTCGCCGCCAAGAATATTCCCGTCCCGGACCTCGTTCCCGTCCGCCGTGCCTTGCTCTCCGTCTTCGACAAGACCGGGCTGATCGATTTCGCCAGGGCACTGGCCGCGGCCGGTGTCGAGCTCGTCTCCACCGGCGGCACGGCAAAAGCGATCGCCGAAGCCGGCATGGCGGTGCGCGATGTCTCCGAGCTCACCGGTTTTCCCGAGATCATGGACGGCCGCGTCAAGACGCTGCACCCGTCCGTGCACGGCGCGCTGCTTGGCGTGCGCGACGATCCCGAGCATGCATTGGCGATGCGCAAATACGGCATCGAGCCGATCGATCTTGTCGTCTCCAACCTTTATCCGTTCGAGGAAGTCCGCCGCTCCAGCGCCGAGTACGCGGCGATCGTCGAGAATATCGACATTGGCGGCCCGGCGATGATCCGCGCCTCGGCCAAGAACCATGCCTATGTCGCCATTGTCACCGATCCCGGCGACTACGCCGCGGTGCTCAACGCGCTGGAGATGAACATCGGCTCGCTGTCGCTGGATTTCCGCAAGAAGCTGGCGGCCAAGGCCTTCGCCCGCACCGCCACCTATGACGCGGCGATCTCGGGCTGGTTCGCCGAGGCGCTGGAGATCGAGCATCCGACCTGGCGCGCCTTCGGCGGCAGGCTTGCCGAGGTCATGCGCTACGGCGAAAACCCGCATCAGGATGCCGGCTTCTACGTCAATGGCGACAAGCGGCCAGGCGTCGCCACGGCGCGGCAGCTGCAGGGCAAGCAGCTATCCTACAACAACATCAACGACACCGATGCCGCCTTCGAACTGGCCGGCGAGTTCGATCCGAACCGCTCGGCCGCCGTCGCCATCATCAAGCACGCCAATCCGTGCGGCGTGGCCGAAGGTACGTCGCTGAAAGCGGCCTACGCCAAGGCGCTCGCCTGCGACCCGATCTCGGCCTTCGGCGGCATCGTCGCCTTGAACCGCACCCTTGACGCCGAGGCGGCCGAGGAAATCGTGAAAACCTTCACCGAGGTGATCATCGCCCCCGACGCCACCGACGAGGCCGCGGCAATCATAGCTGCCAAGAAGAATTTGCGCCTGCTGGTCACCAGCGGCCTGCCCGACCCGCGCACGGCAGGCACGACGGTCAAGTCGGTTTCCGGTGGCCTGCTCGTCCAGGGCCGCGACAACGCCGTGGTCGACGACCTCGAATTGAAGGTGGTGACGAAGCGCGCGCCGACGCCCAGCGAAATGGCCGATCTGAAATTCGCCTTCCGCGTCGCCAAGCACGTCAAGTCGAACGCTATCGTCTATGCCAAGGACGGTGCCACCGTCGGCATTGGCGCCGGCCAGATGAGCCGGGTCGATTCCTCACGCATCGCCGCGCGCAAGGCGGTCGACGCGGCGGAGACGGCAGGCATGGCGGAGCCTTTGACCAAGGGCTCGGTGGTCGCTTCGGACGCCTTCTTCCCCTTCGCCGACGGCCTGCTGTCGGCCATCGAAGCCGGTGCCACCGCCGTGATCCAGCCGGGCGGTTCGATGCGCGACGACGACGTCATCGCCGCCGCCGACGAACACGGCATCGCCATGGTGTTCACAGGCGTGCGGCATTTCCGGCATTGAGGAGCTTCTTCCCTTCTCCCCTTGTTGTGGGAGAAGGAAGAGGCGCTGCTATTCAACTGGCCGATCCGCCGGATACGGTGTGCGAACCAGGATCGCCATGCCAATGGCCAGGAACAGGATAATCGCCGCCATGCCGAGCCGCGCCGAGCCGCTGGTGGCGGTAATCGTCGCCACCATGAACGGCGCCAGGAAACTGGTTGCCCGCCCGGCCAGCGCATAGATGCCGAAATAGCGGCCGGATTCGGCTGCGGTCACGCTGCGCGCCATGTAGGAGCGCGACGACGCCTGCACCGGCCCGAAAGCCAGGCCGATCAGCAGGCCGTACATGATGTAGGCCTTTTCGGCCGCCGTGCCGAACAGGCCTCCCGAGTCGGCGGTCGAAAGCTGGATCAGGCCAAGCAGCGTGAAGCCCGGCCCGGTCGAGACGACGCCGATGGTGGCGATGGACAGCATGACCAGCGAAATCATCACCACCGCCTTGGAACCTAGGCCGGTGTCGAGCCGCGCCGCGATCCAGCAACCGAAGATGGCGACGACGTTGAGGATGATGCCGAACATGCCGATCTCGGTGATAGACCATTGGAACATGCCCGCCGCGAAGGTGCCGCCCAGCGCCAGCAGCGCATTGACGCCATCCTGGTAGATCATGCGGGCGACGAGGAAGCGGAAGATGCCGCCACGCTTGCGCACCTCGGCCAGCGTCGATTTCAGCTCCGACAGGCCTTCGCGCACCGCCGGCCCGATCGCGATGCCCTTGATGGCGTCGGGCGTGAAGAAGAACATCGGCAGGATGAACAGGAAATACCAACCGGCCGACAGCGGCCCGGTGGCGCGGGCATCCTCGCCCAGCTTGGGGTCAAGACCGAACAATGGGGTGATGCCGATGATCGTCTTGCCGGTTTCCGGCGAGCCGGCCAGGCAGGTGACGACGAAGATCAGTGCGATCATGCCACCGAGATAACCGAGGCCCCAGGCCACGTTGGAGATGCGGCCGATCTCGCTCTTCGGCACCAGGCGCGGCATCATGGAATCGTTGAAGACGGTGGAAAACTCCGCCGCCACCGACGCCAGCGAGAACAGCGCCACGATCAGGAACAGGTTCGAGCCGGGCGCGGCGAACCAGAGCAAGGTGAGACTGGTGACCTTGATCGCGGCGAAGAAGGCGATCCATGGCTTGCGCGGTCCGGTCTGGTCGGCGATCGAACCGAGGATCGGCGACAGCACCGCGATGACCAGCCCTGCAGCGGCGATGCCATAGCCCCAGACGGCTTGGCCGGTGGTGGGATCGCCCGCCATGCGCGAAACGAAATAGGGGCCGAAAATGAAGGTGGTGACGACCGTGAAGAAGGGCTGCGCCGCCCAGTCGAAGAACATCCACCCCCAGATGCCGCGCCCGGACGCGCGCTGCACTGTGTCTACCGCCATAATGATTCCCCCGGCACCCGCTCCGCCCATTTCGGGCGCCATGTCTGCATGTTTCGAATGTTCATGCAAATGGACAAGCGCTGGCTCACATTCCCGTCAGATCGCTTATCAGGCCCGACGCAACCGACAGCCGCGACACGGTGATGTCGCCGCCTTCCGTCAGCGCCTGTAGCCGATCGCGGATGCGCGCCACCCGCTCGCCGCCGGCTTCGAGCCAGGCCGCCACCGGATCGGCCGCCTTGGACTGGCCGGTGAGGGCGGCGACCGCGATGCCGCGCCGTGCCGCGCCGATCGTGTCGGTGGCGCGGGACAGAGCGAGTTGATCATAATAGTCCGAAGGCGTGATCGAGCGCGCCGCATCCTCGACGCGCGGGATGCGGAAGGCATCGCTGACGGCGAAGAACGCCCTGGCGGCCGCGACGATATCGGCACCGGCGGTGCGCGCCGTCAGCGCGATGTCGGGGATGAGCTCCGCTGCCTCGCTCATCGCCAGCTGCTCGGCCAGCTTCTCCGGGGCGCCAGCCTTGAACAGCCCGTGCCGCTTCTCCTCGATCCGCTCGCGGGAAAAAGCCGGCAGCAGCGATACCAGTTTGGGCTCCAGCGCCTTGCGCGCATCCTGCAGTTCGGCGATGCGCTGGCCGAGCGGTGCTGTGCCGGCATCGTTCTTCAGATACCAGCCGCTGCTCATATAGATGAGCCGGCTCACCATCTGATAGAGATCGAGCTGCACCTGGCCGTCGATCTGGTTGTCGAGCGCGTCGATCTCGCGATAGAGCGCCGGCAGCGCAAAGCCATCGCGCACCACGGCGAAGGTGCGCACCACATCGGCGGCGGTGCGCCCCGTCGCTTCCTGCAGCCGGTTGACGAAGGACGGCCCTCCGCGATTGACCAGGTCGTTGGCCACGACACGGGCGATGATCTCGCGGCGCAGCCGATGACCGTGGATCTCGGAAGCGTATTTCTTCGCCATCCGGTCCGGGAAATAGCCCATCAGGTCGCGGTCGAAATGCGCATCGTCCGGCACGTCGCTGGCGACGATGTCGGAAAACAGCACGATCTTGGCATAGGCGAGCAGAACGCCAAGCTCGGCCCGGGTCAGCGGCTCGCCGCGTGCCTCGCGCTCGGCAAGGGCCAGCGGCGACGGCAACGTCTCGACCACACGATCGAGCAGGCCGCGCGCTTCCAGCGCCGTCATGAAGCGGCTTTGATGCGCGATGTCGGCGAGACCGCGCTTGCGGGCGATCGAAAGCGCCAGCGTCTGCTGGTAGTTGTTGGACAGCACCAAGCCGCCGACCTCGTCGGTCATCTCGGCCAGCAGCTTGTTGCGCGCCGGACGCGTCAGCGATCCCTTGCGCATGGCGGACGCCAGCGCGATCTTGATGTTGACCTCGACGTCGGAGCAGTTGACGCCGCCCGAATTGTCGATGGCGTCGGAATTGCAGCGGCCGCCACTCATGCCGAACTCGATGCGTGCGCGCTGCGTCACACCCAGATTGGCGCCCTCGCCGATCACCTTGGCGCGCACGTCGAGCGCCGTGATGCGCACGGCATCGTTGGCGCGGTCGCCAACCTCGGCATTGGTTTCGGTCGACGCCCTGAGATACGTGCCGATGCCGCCGAACCACAACAGGTCGACCGGCGCCTTGAGGATGGCGGTCATGATCTCGACCGGCGTGGCGGTCGTCTTGGCGAGGCCGATCGCGACCGCCGCGGCCACCGGCAAGGTGATCGACTTCTGGCTGCGCGAGACGATGACCCCGCCTTCCGACAGCTTGGTCTTGTCATAATCCTGCCAGCTCGAACGCGGCAACGCGAACATACGCTCGCGCTCGGCCATCGAGGCCGCCATGTCAGGATCCGGATCGATGAAGATGTCGCGATGGTCGAAGGCGGCGATCAGCCGCGTTTTCGGCGACAACAGCATGCCGTTGCCGAACACGTCGCCCGACATGTCACCGACACCGACAACAGAGAACGGCGAGGTTTGGACATCGCGGTTCATCTCGCGGAAATGCCGCTTGACCGCTTCCCAGGCGCCTTTGGCGGTGATGCCCATCTTCTTGTGGTCGTAGCCGGCCGAACCGCCGCTGGCGAAGGCATCGTCGAGCCAGAAGCCGTGCTTCTCCGAGATGGCGTTGGCGGTGTCGGAGAAGGTCGCCGTGCCCTTGTCGGCGGCGACGACGAAATAAGGATCGTCCTGGTCGCGGCGCACCACGCCGGCCGGCGGAATGACGCCGTCCAGACCGATATTGTCGGTGATCGACAGCAGGCTGGAGACAAAGTTCTTGTAAGCCGAGGTGCCGGCCTCGAAAATGGCGTCGCGGCCGGCGCTCATCGGCAGCTTCTTGGGATAGAAGCCGCCCTTGGCGCCGACAGGCACGATGACGGCATTCTTGACCTGTTGCGCCTTGACCAGGCCGAGCACTTCGGTGCGGTAGTCCTGGGCGCGGTCCGACCAGCGCAGGCCGCCACGCGCCACCGGGCCGAAGCGCAGATGGAGGCCTTCGACCTCGGAGCCGTAGACGAAGATTTCCCGCCATGGCCGCGGGGCCGGCAATCCCTCGACCGCTTGCGATTCGAGCTTGATCGCCAGCGATTGGCCTTTCTCGTTCGTATCGGCAACGAAATGATTGGTGCGTAGCGAGGCTTCGATCAGATTTAAATAGCGGCGGATGATGGTGTCGTCGTCGATGTTGGGCACATCTTCCAGCGCATCCCTGATCTTGGCCTTGAGGTGCTTGGCCGCCACCACGCCTTCCGTTTCCGCCGTCGGGCCGAGCCGCGCGATGAATAGGTCATGCAGGCCGCGCGCGATCTCGGGATAGCGGTTGAGCGCCGCGGCAATGAAATCCTGGCTCTGCGGAATGCCGACCTGCTGCAAATAGCGGCCATAGGCGCGCAGGATCGTGATCTCGCCCGACCACAGGCCGGCGGTCTGGGCAAGGCCATTATAGCCATCATTATCGACATCGCCGCGCCATACCGACAGGAAAGCGTCCTCGAACAGCGCGCCGCCGTCGGCGAGGTCGATCGGCTTGCCGTAGCTGTTCTCCAGCTCCATGTCGTGGATGAAGACCATCCCAGGCTGATCACTATTGATCATGCCGGAGGCTTCGTCGCCGACTTCGAAAGTCCGCTCGCTGATGACACGGAAGCCGATGTTCTCCAGCACCGGAACGCGCCGCGACAACGCCACCGGGCTGCCATGGTGATAGATCTTCAGCGCGGCCTGGTGCGGCTTCTGCTCGGCATGGCGGTAATAGTCGATAGCGATCGGATTGCCGGCGCTGATCTTGGCGATACGTCCGGCGTCGGCCAGCGCCACCGCCGCGCTGAACGTATCCCGGTAGCTCTCCGGCAGCCGCGCGGCGATAGCTTTCAACGCCGGGTCGCTGCCGCTGGCTTCGGCCGCATCGGCAAGCGCATCTTCCCAGGTGCGCACGATGTCGCGGATCGCCGCCTCTATCGTCGCCTGCTCGACCTTCGGCGTCTTGCCGCCGGAGCGGCCGATGATGAAGTGAACGCGCGCCAGCCCGCCCTCGGGAAAGGCCGGGTAGTAGGCCGACAGCCGGCCCTCGAACACGGTTTTCAGATAGGCGCCGATCTTCTCGCGCACGACGCTGTCGTAGCGGTCGCGCGGCACGAAGACGAGGATCGAGACGAAGCGGTCGAACTGGTCGGCGCGCACCAGCGCTCGCACGCGCGGCCGTTCGACCAGGCCGAGAATGGCAGCGGCATGCTTGCGCAGGATCGGCACCGGCACCTGGAACAGCTCGTCGCGCGGGTAGCTTTCCAGCACGTTGATCAGCGCCTTGCCGGAGTGGTCATGGCGGTCGAACCCGGACTTGGCGATGATGGTTTCGGCCTTCGACCTGAGATACGGGATCTTCATCACCGACCGCGTATAGGCGGTCGAGGTGAACAGGCCGACGATGCGCAGTTCGCCCGCCAACGCGCCCTTGGCGGTGTAGGTCTTGACGCCGATGTAGTCGAGATAGATGCGCCGATGCACCAGCGACTTGGCATTGGCCTTGGTGACGATCAGCGGCTCCGGTCCGTGCAGGAAAGCACGGATTTCCGGCGTCGTCGTCACCGCCTCGGTCCCGCGCCTCAGCACCAGCACGTCCGGGTCGGTCAGGATGCCGAGGCCGGGCTTTTCGGCGCGTTCCAGATTGCCGCTTTCCTCGCCGCCGGTGTATTTGAATTCACGCATGCCGAGGAAGGTGAAGTTGTCGTCGCGCAGCCACTCCAGGAAGGCGATGGCCTCGGCGACGCTCTTCTTGTCGAGCGGCACCGCCGAATAGCGGAATTCGGAGATTGCCTGATCGAGCCGGGCCAGCATCGGCCGCCAGTCGTTGACCGCGGCGTGGACCTGTCCAAGCATCTTGCGCAGCCGCTCGGTCAAGCCATTTGCCTGTTCCGGCGTCAGCCGGGGAATGTGGACATGGATCACGCTCAGCCGGTCATGGCTTCCGTCATCCCTGGCGAAATTGCCGTCGCCGAGGATTTCGTCCACACCCGTCTTGCCATGGCGAACCGCGATCACCGGATGGGTGACCAGGGTCGGTTCACCTGATGTCTCTGTGACCTCGCCGAGGATGGAATCGAACAGGAACGGCATGTTGTCGTTGACGACCGTGATGACGGTTACCGGGCGGCCTTCGCGAACGACGCCCGAATCGGCTTCGACGGCGACGACGCACTCACTCTTTTTGTGAACGGCGACCGCCTGGCCGGCGAGATCGGCGGCACGTTCGAGGTCCGTCACGTCATAGGCGGCGATATCCTCCGCCGGCGCGCGGGCGAGCAGGTAATCGGCAAGCCTGGCTGGTCTGTCCTCGATCTTCGCCGCAGGTGCCTTCTTCTTCGACTTGGCTGCGGACTTCACACTGGCCATGACGCTTCTTCCCTCCCGTCGCATGCTTTTGCGACTATGGTAGCAGATGACCGCTGTTTGGCGACAAAGGTTTGACGGCTTGCCAAGAATTGTCGGAATTCGGCGGCGAGGCATCGCCTGACGAGGAGAAATGATCCATGACCGGCAAAATCACCGCGCTTGACCTGGCCTCGGGAGAGCTGAGCGAGCCGACAAAAGCCTATTTCGCCAAATGCGAGGAAAAGCTCGGCCTCGTCCCAAACGTGCTCAGGGCCTATGCCTTCGACGACAAGAAGCTGCGCGCCTTCACCGACATGTATAACGACCTGATGCTGGGCGAATCCGGCCTGTCGAAGCTGGAACGCGAGATGATCGCTGTCGCCGTCTCCTCCATCAACCACTGCTACTATTGCCTGACCGCGCATGGCGCTGCGGTGCGTCAGCTCTCCGGCGATCCCTTGCTCGGCGAGATGATGGTGATGAATTTCCGCGCCGCCGACCTTTCCCCGAAGCAAACGGCGATGCTCGAATTCGCCGTCAAGCTGACGCAAGAGCCGGCCAGGATCGTCGAGGCCGACCGCGCGGCGCTACGCCAGGCCGGCTTCAGCGATCGCGACATCTGGGACATCGCCTCGACCGCGGCCTTTTTCAACATGTCGAATCGTGTCGCGGCCGCGATCGACATGCGGCCGAACGACGAATATCACGTCATGGCGCGATAGGGCCACGCGCGCTCCACCATCGGTCCTGGTTCTCATCAAGCGTTGACAGGCAGACACTGCCGGCTAGGTTTCCGGGAAACAAACTTTCCGAGGGGTGAAACTTCGTGCCCGAGGCTAACGCTTCGAGAATGGGAGCCTTTATGCTTGACCGAATTGCCAAACCCACGATTGTTCTCTGCGCCCTGACCATGACGCTGGCGCTCGCATCCCCACCCGCCCATGCATTCGAGGCGGCGACAGCCTACCAGCCCATTTTCGAGACGGCGGCGGCCAGGACAGTAACGTTGACCGGCCACGACCTGACCATCGACCAGGTCATCGACATCGCCCGCAACGGTGCCAAGGTCGAGCTCAGCCCGGAAGCGCTGCAGCGCTCGGCGGATGCCTACGGCCTGCTGCTCGAGGGTGCCGCCGAAGGTATCACGATCTACTGGTTCAACCGTGGCGCCGGCGACCAGCGCGAAACGGTGATCTTCTCCGGCGACCCGACGACGCCGGAAAACAGCAAGCTCCTCAAGGATCAGCAGCTCGCCCGCTTCAAGGGCGGGGTCAACAGAGGCTACGGGCCGGAGCTGCAGGAGGAGGCGCTTGTGCGCGCGATCATGGCGATCCGCGCCAACACCATGTCCTACGAAGCCGCCAGCCCGCAGCTGACGCATATGCTCCTCGACATGCTGAACAAGCGGGTGACGCCGGTCGTGCAATCGCGCGGCACGCTCGGCGAAGGTGACCTCGCGACACTCGGCAATATCGGCGCGGCCATGGTCGGCGAAGGCGAGGCCTACCTCAACGGCGTTCGCATGCCGGCCGCGCAGGCCCTTTCGCAGGCCGGCCTGAAGCCGCTCGAACCGTTCGCCGCCGATCAGGCCGCGCTGATCAGCAGCAATGCCTACGCGCAGGCACAGGCGGTGCTTTTGCTGGAGGACGCGCGAAAACTGCTGGAATGGACCGACCTCAGCTACGCCATGGGGCTGAACGGCATGAATTCCAGCGTGACGCCAATATCGGTCCCGGTGCAATCGATGCGGCCTTACCCGTGGCTGACATGGGATGCGGCGAGGATCATGGACATGATCAAGGGTAGCTATCTCTTCGATGAGGATGCGGCCCGCATCATCCAGGACCCGGAAAGCATGCGCGCCTCCAGCCAGCGCCAGGGCTCGGTCTGGCAGGCCTGGGCGGATCTGCGCCAATCCGTGCTGCTCTCCATCAACTCGTCGGATCACAATCCGGCCGTGCTGCCGGGCCTGACGCCGCAGAGCTCGCCGGAGCTGAGCACACCGCAATTCATGAAATATTACATCAAGGGCGGGCCGCTGAGTAACGGCAAGTCCGGCTATATCTTCTCCAACGCCAACTGGGATCCTTATCCCATGGCCAATCAGGTCGAGGCTTTCACCATCTCTCTCACCAACCTTGGCGTCGCGGTGGCGCAGCGCATCGAGCGCTTCCGCAATCCCTTCTTCACCGTGGTCAAGCCGGCCGATGTGCTGAAGCCCGAAGAGCGTAACGATATCCCGACCTTCGACGGCTATCTGCCGACCGATCTTTGGCAGGAACTGGCCGACCTCGGCACGCCGGTGACGCCGAATGGCCAGGCCATCGTCGCCACCGTCGAGGACCTCGAAGCGCAGACCCGCATCAAGACGCAACGCGCCCGCCAGGCGGTCGACGTGTCGTTTCACCTGCTGGCGCAGGACCTGTTGACGGCAAGCTATTGGATGGAAATCCGCAAGGCGCAGAACCCGCAGCGGAAATTCGGTGAGGCGCCAACCGCGGCACTCGAGGCGCTGCGCCAGGTGATCCCCTGGCATCAGGCGGCATCGGAACGGCAAAAGCGGCCGCTCGGCATGGTCGCCTATGATTTCATGCAGGAGAACCCCGCCTCGAAATTCTATCCCGGCGGACCGCAGGCGCCGAAGAGTGCCGCCTTTCCGACGGCCGGCGTTCTGCCCAAGTGATGAAAGCCGCCGCAAGGCGGGTATCCAGGAACCGATGCCCACCTTCAGGACGGTCCAGTAGCATATGGCGATCACCTCACGGAGACGAATATTAGCGCTGGCGAATTTTCATTGCCTGCTGGTCATTTTGGTCCGATGATCGGCAGGCGGCATGACCGCATGTCGGTTCGATGCCGCTGATCAGGGAGGAGAGCATGGCAAAGTTTCTCTACATCTATCATGGCTCGGGCAAGATGCCGGCGAACGAAGCGGACCGCAAAGCAATGACCGACGCCTGGACAGGCTGGTTCGGAAAACTCGGCTCGGCCGTGGTCGAGCGCGGCAATCCTGTCGGCATGTCGAAGACGGTGCTGCCCGGCGGCAAGGTCGAGAACAATGGCGGCAGCAACCCGACCGGCGGCTATTCGATCATCGAGGCGAAGGACATCGATGACGCTGCCAGCAAGGCCAGGGAGTGTCCGATCCTGATGGAGCCGAACTGCAACGTCGAGATCGCGCCGATCATCAACATGATGGGCTGACGCCTGAGCAATTCCAGGAAAGGTGTGAAGCGGTTTTCCCCGGAAAAGCGCGTAGCGCTTTCCCTAGAGCCTTTCACGTTTTGACGGAAGCGTATCCTGCGTTTTCGAAGTAGTTCTTACATTCGGCTGCCTCGATGGTTTCGACGAGATGTCCGATGTGGCGCCACGTGTCCTCGACGGTGCGTTTCT